>NZ_CP089925.1:1425000-2033710 GCF_021284745.1 Lysobacter sp. KIS68-7
TAAGGTCCCAAATTCATCGCTCAGTGGTGAACGATGTGGAAAGGCACAGACAGCCAGGAGGTTGGCTTAGAAGCAGCCACCCTTTAAAGAAAGCGTAATAGCTCACTGGTCGAGTCGGTCTGCGCGGAAGATTTAACGGGGCTAAGCGATGAACCGAAGCTTGGGGTGCACAGCAATGTGCGCGGTAGAGGAGCGTTCCGTAAGCCGATGAAGGTGGATTGAGAAGTCCGCTGGAGGTATCGGAAGTGCGAATGCTGACATGAGTAACGATAATGGGGGTGAAAAGCCTCCACGCCGAAAGCCCAAGGTTTCCTTGCGCAACGTTCATCGGCGCAGGGTGAGTCGGCCCCTAAGGCGAGGCAGAAATGCGTAGTCGATGGGAAGCTGGTTAATATTCCAGCACCTCGCGTCAGTGCGATGGGGGGACGGAGAAGGGTAGGTGTACCGGGCGTTGGTTGTCCCGGGGAAAGCAGGTAGGTGGATCCTCTTGGCAAATCCGGAGGGTCAACACCGAGCAGCGAGACCAGGCCATTTGGCTGAAGTCACTAATCCCACGCTTCCAGGAAAAGCCCCTAAGCTTCAGCTGACGCAGACCGTACCGTAATCCGACACAGGTGGGCAGGATGAGAATTCTCAGGCGCTTGAGAGAACTCGGGTGAAGGAACTAGGCAACATGGCACCGTAACTTCGGGAGAAGGTGCACCGCTTCTGGTGGCCCATGCGGGCTATAGCTGGGAGCGGTCGCAGAAACCAGGCCGCTGCGACTGTTTATCAAAAACACAGCACTCTGCAAACACGAAAGTGGACGTATAGGGTGTGACGCCTGCCCGGTGCTGGAAGGTTAATTGATGGGGTCAGCCGCAAGGCGAAGCTCTTGATCGAAGCCCCAGTAAACGGCGGCCGTAACTATAACGGTCCTAAGGTAGCGAAATTCCTTGTCGGGTAAGTTCCGACCTGCACGAATGGCGTAACGACAGCGGCGCTGTCTCCACCCGAGACTCAGTGAAATTGAAATCGCTGTGAAGATGCAGCGTTCCCGCGGCAAGACGGAAAGACCCCGTGAACCTTTACTACAGCTTTACACTGAACGTTGAGTTCGTCTGTGTAGGATAGGTGGGAGCCTGTGAAACCGAGGCGCTAGCTTCGGTGGAGGCAACCTTGAAATACCACCCTGATGTGCTTGACGTTCTAACCTGGGCCCGTGATCCGGGTCGGGGACCGTGTATGGTGGGTAGTTTGACTGGGGCGGTCTCCTCCCAAAGTGTAACGGAGGAGCACGAAGGTACGCTCAGCGCGGTCGGACATCGCGCACTGTGTGCAAAGGCATAAGCGTGCTTGACTGCAAGATCGACGGATCAAGCAGGTACGAAAGTAGGTCTTAGTGATCCGGTGGTTCTGTATGGAAGGGCCATCGCTCAACGGATAAAAGGTACTCCGGGGATAACAGGCTGATACCGCCCAAGAGTTCATATCGACGGCGGTGTTTGGCACCTCGATGTCGGCTCATCACATCCTGGGGCTGTAGTCGGTCCCAAGGGTATGGCTGTTCGCCATTTAAAGTGGTACGCGAGCTGGGTTCAGAACGTCGTGAGACAGTTCGGTCCCTATCTGTCGTGGGCGTTGGAGATTTGAGAGGGGCTGCTCCTAGTACGAGAGGACCGGAGTGGACGAACCCCTGGTGTTCCGGTTGTCACGCCAGTGGCATTGCCGGGTAGCTACGTTCGGAAGCGATAACCGCTGAAAGCATCTAAGCGGGAAGCGCGCCTCAAGATGAGATCTCCCGGGACTTTAGTCCCCTGAAGGAACCATCAAGACCAGGTGGTTGATAGGCACGGTGTGTAAGCAGGGCAACCTGTTGAGCTAACGTGTACTAATGATCCGTGTGGCTTGACCATATCACCTCAAGTGGCCTTATCCTCGACAACACGTCGATGGCATTCGCCCCAAGCTTCGCAAGAAGCAACTCGCTACTTCCCACCCTCTGAGAGCGTGAGCGCGACCAATCCATCGATTGGACCGCGACCCTCCACCCTCTCCCTGGTGACAATAGCGCTGTGGCACCACCCGATCCCATTCCGAACTCGGAAGTGAAACGCAGCCGCGCCGATGGTAGTGTGCATCCGCATGCGAGAGTAGGTCATCGCCAGGGCCTTACAACAAAACCCCGCCGGACTTCCGGCGGGGTTTTTCTTTGCGCCATGGAATGGGTTAGTCAGCGAAAGTCGCGCGACTCCGCCACCAGCGGCCCGAGCATCGTCGACAGGTTCGACAAGCGTCGCGCGATCAGGTGTTGCACGCCGTCCTTCGATTCCAGCCGGCCTTCCACGGCCAGCAATCGCGACTCGAGCAGGGGGCGCCGTTGTTCGTCGGCCACCTGGCGCCAGACGACCACGTTGACCAATCCGTCCTCGTCTTCGAGCGTGAGGAAAGTGACACCGCTTGCCGTTTGCGGGCGCTGCCGCAAGGTCACGAGCCCTGCGAATGCGACATCGCGCCCATGCGGCATCGCGCGCAATTCCGAAGACCGGCGAAACCGCCGCGCCCGGAGCCGCGATCGCAACAAGTGCAAAGGATGTCGACCGAGCGTCAGCCCTGTCGTCGCGTAATCCGTGCGGACTTCGTCTTCCGCCGTCGGCAGCGGCAACGCCACCGCGTCTTCCACCGTCGCCCCCACCGCATCGAACAACGGTCGCTGCGCTTCGACACCTGCCGCCGCCCATCGTGCCTTGTGTCGATGGCCCGCCAATCCACGCAGCGCACCGGCATCGGCGAGCAACCCGCGTGCACGCGCATCGAGCTGCGCACGAACGCAAACGTCGGTGACATCGACGAACGCATGGGCCGCCCGCGCCGCCGACAACCGCTCCGCATCTCCCTGCCGGAATCCATCCACCAAGCGCAGTCCCATGCGCAACGCAGGCTGACGATCCGCACCCAGCGATTCCAACGTGCAATCCCAATCGCTGAATCGCACATCGACGGGCCGCACCAGCACGCCATGGCGCCGCACGTCCTGCACGATCTGGCTCGGCGCATAGAAGCCCATCGGCTGCGAGTTGATCAACGCCGCCGCGAACGCCGCTGGCTCGTGGCATTTCAGCCAACTGCTCGAATACGCGATCAACGCAAAGCTCGCCGCATGTGACTCCGGGAACCCGTAACTGCCGAATCCTTTGATCTGCTCGAAGATCTGCTCGGCGAATGCCGTCGTATACCCATTGCGCAACATGCCGGCGATGATCTTTTGGCGGTGGTGCTCCATGCCGCCATAGCGCTTCCATGCCGCCATCGAGCGCCGCAACTGATCGGCCTCGCCCGGCGTGTAATCCGCCGCGACGATCGCCAGTTGCATCACCTGCTCCTGGAACAAAGGCACGCCGAGCGTGCGCTTGAAGACCTCGCGCAACGCATCCGAGGGATACGTCACCGGTTCTTCGCCATTCCGGCGGCGCAGGTAGGGATGGACCATGTCGCCCTGGATCGGGCCGGGCCGTACGATCGCCACCTGGACGACCAGGTCGTAGAACACCCGCGGTTTCAATCGCGGCAGCATCGCCATCTGCGCACGCGATTCAATCTGGAACGTGCCGACCGTATCCGCCTTGCGGATCATCGCGTAGGTCGCATCGTCGCCGGGCGGAATATCGTCGAGGCCGATGTCGCGACGCCCGTTGGTGCGCAGCAAGTCGAAGGTCTTGCGCACACACGTCAGCATGCCCAGCGCGAGGCAATCGACCTTCAACAGCTTCATGACATCGAGGTCGTCCTTGTCCCACTGGATCACGGTGCGATCGTCCATCGCCGCGTTCTCCACCGGCACCAGCGTCGACAAGGGATGCTCGGAGATGACAAACCCGCCGGGATGCTGCGACAAATGCCGCGGGAACCCGAGCAATTCGTCCGAGATCGCAAGCACGCGCCGCAACAGCGGCGATTCGGGATCGAAGCCATGCTCGCGCAGGTGGTCGGGCATCGGCACATCGCTGCTCCACCGGTCCATGGTCTTCGCGAGCTCATCCACCTGGTCCGGCGGCAGGCCCAATGCGCGCGCGACGTCGCGCACCGCGCTGCGCCCGCGATACCGGATCACCACCGCCGCCAGTGCCGCCCGCTCGCGTCCATAACGCCCGAACACGTACTGCAGCACTTCCTCGCGCCGCTCATGTTCGAAGTCGACATCGATGTCGGGCGGCTCGTTGCGCTCCTCCGACACGAAACGCTCGAACAACATCTCCATTTCGCCCGGTTGCAGCTCGGTGATGCCCAGCGCATAGCACACCGCCGAATTGGCGGCGGAACCGCGCCCCTGGCACAGGATTGCCTGGCTGCGCGCGAAGCGCACGATGTCGTGCACGGTGAGGAAATACGACTCGTAGCCCAGCCGCGCGATGATCGCCAGTTCCTTCTCGATCAGTTCGCGCGCCTTCGCACGTTCCTTCTCGCCCGACTTCGCCTTCGCCCAGCGCGCGTGGATGCCGTCCTCCACCAGTTGGCGCAGCCATTGCGCCGACGTCATGCCGTCCGGCACGAGCTCGCGCGGATAGGCATACGCGATCTGGCGCAACCCGAATCGACAACGCGCCGCGACCAGCACCGACTCGGCCAGCCATTCGGCCGGATGGATCGCCTGCAAGGCCTGGCGCGTGCGCAGGTGCCGTTCGCCGTTCGGGAACAACGCACGTCCCGCTTCCGACAGCGTGGTATGCAATCGGATCGCCGTCATCGTGTCCTGCAGCGCGCGTCGCTTGCGCACATGCATGTGCACATCGCCGCACGCAACGACGGGAAAACCGAAACGCCCGGATAACGCCGACAACTGCGCCCGTCGCGCCGCATCGTCCGGCCCGCGATGCAGGTGCGCTGCCACCCAGGCGCGTTGCGGGAACGTCGCGCCGATCCAGGCAGCTTCGGCTTCATCGCGTCCCGCATCGCCCCGCGGCATCCACAATGCGAGCAGCCCATCGAGCGGGCGTTCGAAATCCGCGCGCAACGCGCGATACGCCCCCTTGCCTGCGCGCCGCCGTGCCGTCGTGACCAGCTCGCACAACGCGCGATATCCCGCCTGCGTCTCCACCAGCAACACTAGCTTCGGCCCGTCCTCGAGCGCGATCTCGCTGCCTACGATCAAGGGCACGCCCGTGGCTTCCGACGCTTCCAACGCACGCACGATGCCGGCGAGGGAACACTCGTCGGTGATCGCGAGTGCCGAATAGCCTTGCTGCTTCGCGCGTTCGAACAACTCCTGTGCGCTCGAGGCTCCGCGCTGGAAGCTGAAGTTCGACAGGCAGTGCAGTTCCGCGTAGGCAGGCAGGCCGCTCATGCGAACCACCCATGCAACATGAAATACGAAGGCCCCTGCATCGCGACCGGCTCGCCCGCGGGGCAGAAGGCCCACGCCCGTTGCCCCATCGAAGTCTCGACGACGTAGTAATCGCGCCGCACGTCCCCGCCGTCCCACCATCCGCTTTCGATGCGTTCGGGTCCGGCGAGCACGCGCATCGCGTGATCGCGCAGCGGCACCACGTGCGGCAACAACCAACCCGGGCGCGGCCGCGCTTCCGGCACCGGCTTGCCCGCCATTGCCACGCGTTCGGGCCGATGTTCCGGCGCATGTCCGATGCCATGCACCGCCTCGTCGCCCAACCGCGCACGCAGGCGCTCGCGCAATTGAGGCCAAGGCACGTCCTGCTGCGCGCGTGTTTCGAACAGATCCCGCGCCGCCGGCACGAACGGCGGCAACTCGCGCGCCACCAAACGGAAGCCGCGCACCGGCGCTGGCAATCGCGCCTGCTCCAGACGCCCGCGCCCCAGTTCGAACAACATGTTCGCGTCGCGTTGCGGCGTGAGCAGGCCCACTTGCACCTCGCTGTCCTCGCAGCGCTCGTGTTCGAGCACGAGCGTGTAGCGCTGCACGCCGCCATCGCGCCCCGCCAGGAACGCCGCGAGATCCTGCGAAAGCCGACGCAAAGGGAACAGCAATGCCTGGCTGGATTCGACCTCGCCTTCGAACTCGATCCGCCCTTCGAAATGATCCGGCGGCACATAGCAGCGCAGGGGCGGCACCAATCCGCCGCGCAATGCATCCAGATGGTCGAGCACCGCCGGCGGAAACCGGCGCGTCAACGCATCGCGCGGCAACGCGAACACCTGCCGCAACTTGCGCACTCCCATGCGCGAGAGCGCGAAGGCGACCTCGCGCGGCAACCCCGCGCGTTCCAGCGGCAATTGACCGAGCGCATTGCCCAAGGTGTGGTGATCGTAGGCGTACCCGTCGTGCACGTTGGCGAGCACGCGGGCCGCATGCGGATTGGGGGCGGCCACGATGCGATGGCGGAACCCGAGCGCGCGCAACTCCTCGCGCATGCGTGCTTCCAGTCGCGGCCACGGACCGAACAGACGCAGGCTGTGCCCGACTTCGAGCGACAACGCATGCGGCAGGTCGGTGCTCACCTGCGAGCTGAAGCGATACGCCCACGCGGCCAGCAATGCACGCCAGCGTTCGACGTCAGCCGGGTCGAGTTCGACCGCCTTGAATCGCGTACTCAGCGCCTGCGCTGCCGCAAGCGACAAACCGGGACGCAACCCGAGCGCACGCGCCGCGGGCGTCACCGCATGCAACACGCGACGTTGCACCGGGCCTTCCACCAACGCGATCGCCGCATCGGTCGAAGTCTCCAGGCGACGGAGGACACCATCCATCGCCAACTGCGGCAACAACACGCAAGCCCACTGCATGGCAATGCCTCATCCGGGCTGCGCGACGGCAGGGAAGGGCAGCGGCGCAGGCGGGACCAACGCGCCGCGACACTTCAGGACGCGCAGGCGATGCGGCGCGGTGTCGATCGCGATGCGCAAAGGCGCTGGCGAAGGATTCGTCGCCGCCTGCACGGGACGGAATGCGAACCCCGGCGTGCGCCCGGTTTCCGCTGCGACCTGCAGGCGACGCAACGCGCGATCGTCCGCTTTCTGCGGCCAACACAAGACCGCGCTGCACGCACCCGAGCGCAAGCATTGCTCGGTGGCCCACAAGGCATCGCGCGGATTGGCGTCGATCACCTGCAGCGCGGCATGGCGCAAGCCCGCGGCCAGCCACGCCGGCGCATAAGGCCGATAAGGCGGCGCGACCACGGCGATCACGCCCTCGCCCTGCGCCAGGCGTGCGAGCGCAGGCCACACCAGGCGCAGTTCGCCGACACCGTCGGCCGGCAACAGGATTTCGCTCAACGCACCCTGCGGCCACCCGCCACCGGGCAGCACCGCATCGAGCGCTTCCCATCCGGTGGCGATCGCATCGGACGGCGCCTGCCTTGCAGGCTGTCCGCGCCACAGTCGGCGCGTCGCCAGCAGGCCGTCGAGGGCGACGACCGTGCTCATGCGCGAGCCCGCGTTGCGAACGAGGGAAGGAAGACCGGAATGAAAGGGAAGCGTCGCATGTTAGTAGCAATACTAACACCGCGACGGCGAGACGGAAGTGGGGGCTAGCTCAGCCGTTCCCTCAACTGAATCAAGCGCTTGCGCGGATCAGAGCACCAACGGCGGCTCGCCGCCGACGATCACCACATCCGCCGCGCGACGTGCGAACAGCCCCACGCACACCACGCCCGGGATCTGTGCCAGTTCCCGCTCCAGCCCCACCGGATCGACGATCGACAACCCGTGCACGTCGAGGATCCAGTTGCCGTTGTCGGTGGTCACGCCATCGCGCCACACCGGCTGGCCGCCCGTGCGCGCGAGGATCTCGCGCGCCACCAGGCTGCGCGCCATCGGGATCACTTCGACCGGCAGCGGGAACTTGCCCAGCACGTCCACGCGCTTGGCCGGATCGACGATGCAGATGAAGCGCTTGCTCGCCTCGGCGATGATCTTCTCGCGCGTCAGCGCGCCGCCGCCGCCCTTGATCAGGCGCTTGTGCGGATCGCATTCGTCGGCGCCGTCCACGTACAACGACAACGCACCGGTGGCATTGAGGTCGAGCACCTCGATGCCGTGCGCGCGCAGGCGCTGCGAGCTCTGCTCCGAACTGGACACCGTGCCCGCGATGCGGTCGCGGATGCGCGCGAGCGCATCGATGAAGTAGGCGACGGTCGATCCCGTGCCCACGCCCACGATCATTCCATCCTCGACGTAATCGATGGCCTTTTCCGCGGCCAGGCGCTTGGCTTCGCTCATCGCTTCTTTTCCAGCTTCAAGAGGGTCTTCCACTGCGCGGCGGTCACCGGCAGCACGGACAGCCGATTGCCGCGGCGGATGAGCGCGAATTCCTCGCCCAGTGCGTCGGCATGCTGTTTGATCTCATCGAGCGTGATCACGTCCGCGAGCTTGCGATCGAACTTCACGTCGACGAGCGACCAGCGCGGATCCTCGCGATTGCTTTTCTCGTCGTAGTAGTCGGACTTGCGATCGAACTGCGTCGGATCCGGATACGCCTCGCTCGCCACCGTCGCCAGCCCCGCGATGCCGGGCACCGGGCAGCTGGAGTGATAGAGGAACACGCCGTCGCCGGGCTGCATCGCGCGCATGTGGTTGCGCGCCTGGTAGTTGCGCACGCCGTTCCAGGGTTCGGTGCCGACGCGCTCCAGATCGTCGATCGAGAACGTATCCGGCTCGGTCTTCATCAACCAATAGCGTCGCGGGGGGCTCATGGCGTGGCTTCGAACAGGTGCGTGTCGGATTCGGTGCACAGTGCGTCGAGCGGCATGTCCCAGGATTCGGGGAACACCGATTCGACTTGCTGCGCCGCGAAGGCCGCGCCTACGAGCTGTGGCGGCGCCGCGCGGTCGCGGCGGAATGCGAAGGTGCGATCGTACCAGCCGCCCCCCATGCCGAGGCGATGCCCCCGTGCATCGAAGGCGACGAGCGGCGCAACGACGAAGGCCATCGCCTCCGCGGGCAGCAATGCAGAGGCAGGCACGTCGGGTTCGGGAATGCCGAAACGGTTGGTCGCCAACGCTGCGCCCGCGCGCCAGGGCGCGAAACGCAATCGTCCGTCTTCATGCAGCACCGGCAGGCAATACGTGCATTCGCGGGGCAAGCGCATTTGCCAGACATGCAAGGCCATCTCGCCATCCATCGCCCAATAGCCCGCGACCGGCCCGGACACCGGCGCGAACGGCAACGTCAGCAAGCGCGAAGCGAGCGCTTCGGCGGCGGCGATGCGGGTGGCGGCGGGAAGGGCGCGACGCTTCGCGCGGAGCTCGCGTCGCAGTGTGTCGCGTGCGTGCGAGTCGGGGGAGGGATTCATCGAAAAAAAACATCCTCCGCCGTGACGATGCGCGCGAAACGACCTTGAACCCGGGGTTCAAGTGGGAATGCTTGGTGACCATCGGGCTTCCCGCTCATGGCGGACCTGCACACCCGGTTTCCGTCGCATCCCCGTGGTCGTCTGTAAGGGACAAGGCGAATGTTTGCGCGCGCCGTCGGCACAGCAGAGGACGCCGACGAAGTATAGCGCCGCCTTCCGAAAGCGATAGTCCGTTCGTCGGTCGTGGCGCAGGTCCGATTCAGCACTGCATGCATTCCGTGCACGCGCATCGCGCAATGCTTTCGTGCCGCGTCACGCCTGGGGCGTTTCGAAAAGATCGTCGAGTTTGCGCTGCATGGCGCCGACGGTGCGCGCGAGTTCGCGGTCGCGGCGTTCGCCTTCGGTGCGCGCCTGCTGCAATTCATGTGCGAGGTTCAGCGCCGCCAGCACGGCCACGCGGTCGAGCGCGGCCATGCGGTTGCCGCCACGCACTTCACGCATCTTCGAATCGAGCAGCTTCGCCGCCGCCATCAGTCCGTCGCGTTCGTCGGGCTCGCAACCCACGGTGTATTCGCGATCAAGGATGCGGATGTTGACCGGTTCGCTGGCGGGCTTGCTCACGTGTGCTGCTCCAGCGACTTGAGCCGGGTGATCATCGCTTCCACGCGCGAGCGCGCCTGTTCGTTCTTGGCGAGCAACTGCGCGCGTTCGCCGGCCAGCTGTTCCTGCTGCAGGCGCAGGCTGCGGTTTTCTTCGGTCAGGCGCTGCGCAAGCGCAGCGAGCTGGTCGATTCGCGCGGCCAGGGCCTGCAGCTGGGCGAGGGAGTCGGCCGGATCCATGCGCTGAGGTTAGGAGCCGCCCGGGGGGCGGTCAAGGCATGCGTTCATGGTACGACCGCCGCATCGAGGTCCGGCGCCCACGTGCGGATCAGGCTAAGGCAGCGGTGTGCGTCGAGCGGGGGCGAGAGCCAGTAGCCCTGGATCTCATCGCAGCGGTGCGCGCGCAGGAACAGCACCTGCGCCTCTTCCTCCACGCCTTCGGCCACCACGTTCAGGCCGAGGGAGTGCGCCATCGTGATCACCGTGCTGGTGATGGCCTCGTCGTCCGCATCGCGCGTGAGGTCGCCGATGAACTCCTTGTCGATCTTCAGCGTGGTGATCGGCAGGCGCTTGAGGTAGGCCAGCGAGGAGTAGCCGGTGCCGAAGTCGTCGATCGCCAGCTGCACGCCCAATTCGCGGAAGGCCTGCAGCGTCGCGGCGGTCTGGCTGGCGTTGGACATGACCACGCTTTCGGTCAGCTCCAGCTCCAGGTATTCGGCCGGCACGCCGGTTTCCTCCAGCACGCGCGCCACGGTGCCGGGCAGGTCGCCGCGCAGCAGCTGCAGCGCCGAGACATTCACCGCCATCGTCAGGCGATCCAGCCCGTGCGCACGCCAGCGCTGCAAGGTGCGGCACGCCTCGCGCAGCACCCAATCGCCGATCTCGAGGATGAGGCCGCTTTCTTCGGCGAGCGGGATGAACTGCGTCGGCGGGATGTCGCCGTATTCCGGGCTCGTCCAGCGCAGCAAGGCTTCCACGCCCGTGATGCGCGCCTGCGGCAGCGACAGTTTCGGCTGGAACACCAGGCGCAGTTCGTTGCGGTCCAGCACCTTGCGCAGCGCCGCGGAAATCGTGGCGCGGCGGCGGATCGCCACCTCCATCGCATCCGTGTAACGCATGTAGATGCGCCGGCCCGCGGCCTTGGCCTGGTACATCGCGGTATCGGCGTGCTTGAGCAGGTCGGTCGGCACCTGCGCGTTGTCGGGGTAGATGCTGATGCCGATCGAAGGCGTGATCGCGACATCCTGGTGGTCGTCCACGTCCAACGGCGCTTCGAATGCCGTGATGATCTCGCGCGCGATCTTCTCCGCCTCGTCCGCGGTGTCGAGGTTCTCGAGCACCACGGTGAACTCGTCGCCGCCCAGGCGTGCCACGGTGTGCTGCGGCCCCACGGTCTGCTGCAGGCGCGCCGCGGTGGCGCGCAGGATGCGATCGCCCGCCGCGTGGCCAAGCGAATCGTTGATGTCCTTGAAGCGGTCCAGGTCGAGGAAGAGCACGCCGATGCGGCTCTCCTGCCGGCGCGCGCGCACGATGGCGCGCGACAGGCGCTCGGACAGCAGCGCGCGGTTGGGCAGGCTGGTCAGCGTGTCGTAGTTGGCCAGGTAACGCAGTTCCTGCTCGGCGCGCTTCTTGTCGGTGATGTCGGTGAACACCGCGACGTAGTGGCTGCGTTGCCCCACCGCATCGAGCACCGCGCTGCTCTCGATCCAGCACAGGAACTCTTCGCCATCCTTGCGCTGCTGCCACATCTCGCCGGACCAGCGCCCGTTGCGTTCCAGTTCGGCGCGCACCTGCCGATAGAAATCCGGATCGTGCTGCGCGCTGTCGAGCAGGCTCGCCGACTTGCCGATGACCTCGGTGTCGCCGTATCCGCTGATGCGGCTGAAGGCCGGGTTCACGGACACGAAGCGGAAGTCGCGATCGAGCACCGCCACGGCTTCGGCCATGCTGCGCAGCACTTCGCTGGCGATGCGGCGTTCGCGCTCTGCCGTGCGGCTGCCGGAGATGTCGCGCGCCGTGCCGGCCACTCGGATCGCCCGCCCTTCCGTGTTGCGCTCGACCACGCGCCCGCGTGCGCGCACCCACGTCCACGCACCGCGCAACCCGCGCACGCGATGCTCGGAGAGGAACAGCGGCGTCTCGCCACGCACGTGCGCCTTCAGGCGTTCGAGCACGCGCGGCAGGTCGTCCTCGTGGATCTCGTGCGCTTCCTCGACGTCGTTGCGGATCTCGATGTCCGGTCGCGCCTGGTCGCCTTCCTGCGTGCGCATGCTGCGCAATTCGCGACGCGCCAGGTCGTAGTCCCAGAACAACTCGCCGGATGCCCACAGCGCGAGCTTGAGGCGTTCTTCGCGTTCGCGCAGTTGCTCGAAATGATCGCGTTCGCGCCGGCGGCGCTGCACGAACATCCAGGCCAGCGCACAAGCGAGCGCCAGCAGCGCCAGCACGTAGCCTGCGATCGCGAGCGGATGCCGCCACAGCGGCGCCGCGATGTGCACCGGGACGCGCAGCTCTTCCGGATTCCACACGCCATCGCGATTCGTGGCCTGCGCGCGGAACGTGTAGTGGCCCGGCGGCAGGCGCGTGTAGGTCACTTCCGATTGCGTGCCATTGTCGATCCAGTCCGGATCGAAGCCCTCGAGTCGATAGCGGTAACGGATGTCGCCCACGTCGGCGAAATCCAGCGCGCCCACGCGCAGGCGCAGCATGCCGGCGTCGGCGGGCACGTCCACTTGTCCCGGTTCCCACGCCACGCGATCCACGTTCGCGGCGGTGGCGCCGGAGCGCGCGGACAACAGGCGCACCGGTGGCATGTACTGGCTGTCGCGCACGTCGCGCGGGTCGAACACATTGATGCCGCGTACGCCGCCGAGCGCCAGCCGCCCATCGCGCAGGCGCATCGCGGCGCCGCCGTTAAATTCGGGATCCTGCAGGCCATCGCGCATGCCGTAGATGCGGACCTGCGCATGGATGGAATCGAAGCGCATCACGCCCGCGTCGGTGCCCAGCCAGAGCAGGCCCGGCGGCGATTCGGCGATCGAGAACACCACGGGCGCGGGTCGCGTGCCGAGCGCGTTCGCGAGCGGGTGATCGAAATGGACCGCATCGCCGGATTCGCGCACGCGGCTCAGGCCGCTGTGCGTGCCGATCCACAACGTGCCATCCGCCGCTTCGTGGATCGCGCGCACGAGGTTGCCGACGATCGAATGTGCATCGTCGGCCGAGTGTCGGAGGAAGCGCAGGCGGCCGATCGCCGGTTCGTAGAGCTGCAATCCATCGCTCGTGCCGGCCCACACGCGGCCGCGGCGATCGACGGTGATCGCGTGCACGGCCACCGGGTCGCGCGGCGCGATGGCGAGTGCGTGGTTGGTGCGCGGATCGAACATCACCATGCCCATCGCCTGCGTGCCCAGCCATAGGCGGCCATCGGAACCGCGCGCGATGCTGCGCAGGGACACGCCCGGGAATCCGGGCACCGCCACCGGCGTGACCGTGCCTGCCTGCAGGTCCAGCGACGCCAGCCCGCGCGTGGTCGCGATCCACGCATGTCCGGCGTCCGCGGGGGCGAAGGCCATCGCGCGCAACAGGATCGCGCCTTGCGGCAATGCCTCGCGGAATCCTTCGACTTCGTTCCAGTGGTCGCCCTGCGCGTCGGCGCGATACAGCGCGCCTCCGTCGGTGCCGATCCACCACTGGCCCGTGCCGTCCTCCATCAGCGCGCGCACGCTTTCGCCGCCGATGTCGGGGCGCTGCGCTTGTTGCGTTGCGTTGCCGGTGAGGTAATGGAAGCGCGTGCCGATCGGATCGACGATCGACGGCCCGCGGAACAAGCCGCCCACCCACAGCGCGCCGCTGCGGTCGACCAGCAATTCCCCGATCGAGTTTTCCGCCAGGCCGCCCTTCACCGCGGATTCGCGCAGCGCGTCTGCCTCGCCGTTCGCAGGATCGAAACGCCGCAGGCCATCGCCATAGACCGAGAACCACAGGCGGCGATCGGGCGTCTGCGCGATGGCGCGCACGTCGGTGCTCGGTTCGCTCGCACCGTCCGCCGGCCACGCACGCAGCAATGCACGACCATCGTCGCGCAGGCGGAACAGGCCATCGGGGCGCCCGACCCACAACTTGCCGTTGCGATCGAAGGCGAGCGCGCGCACCGGACCGTCCGACATGCGCTCTGCGCCGCCGCCTGCGCCGAATCGATACAAGCCCGCCGCACTCGCGTACCACACTGCATTATCGCGATCGCGCAACAGCGTTTGCTGCGGCGAGGGCACGACCAGGCGCGGATCGATCGACAGCAGCACTTCGCTGTGGCCGGTGCGCGGATCGAACCGCAGCAAGCCGCCCCAGGTGCCGACGTACAACTTGCCATCGACCGGCAACACGGCCGCGACCTGCTTGCGCGGCGACGTCGACGTGCTGCCGTCGTCCGCGCCGGGGAAGCGACGGATGCGGCCGTCGTGCAGGTCCAGGCGGGCGATGAATTCGCCGTAGGTGCCGATCCACAACGCATCCTTGCCTTCGACCGCCAACGCGGTGACATAGCTGTCGGGCAGCGTGTTCGGATCGCCGGGATCGTGGCGGAACAAGTGGTAGCGCTGCCCGTCGTAACGATGCAGCCCGCCCTGCGTGCCGACCCAGACGAAGCCTTGCGGGTCTTCGGCGAACGCCGTCACCGTGTTCTGCGCCAGGCCCCGGTCGCCGCCCAGCGGAAGGAAATAGAAATCGCGTTGCGCCGCCCACGCGCAAGTGGCCATCGAGACGAAGGCCAGGAGCAGGGCGAAAGTCGCGACTGCACCGCGCACCCCAGCGCGGTGGGCCGATCGTGGATCGCGGTCGGAACGCACGGGCTCCGCATCCCATGGCGGTAACCGCAGTGTAGGCCACGGCCGCGACGGCGCAAGCTAAAGTCCGGGGCGGCCACCGGTTACACTTCGACCGTTCGCCGAGGAGCCCCGTCGTGCCGGATGTCGAATTGCCCAGCTGGTCCGCGGTCGAAGATGCCATCGCCCGGCACTCGCTCGCGCTTTCGCCCTCGGAATTGCATGGTGCGCTGAGCGGCTGGTTCGCCGGCGGCGGTGCGGATACCCCGGACTGGTTGGCCCAGGTCATGGCCGATGCGGCACTGCCGCAAATCCCGGCCGGCTCGCCGTTGGATACTTTGCGCGCGGCGAGCCTCGCGCAATTGGGGGATCGCGGTTTCGCGTTCGAGCTGCTGCTTCCCGAAGGCGATGCCTCCCTGGGCGAGCGCAGCGGCGCGCTGTTCGACTGGTGCCGCGGTTTCCTTGGTGCGTTCGGGCTCGCGGCCGGTGCCAACCCGCCGTTGTCGGAGGAGGGCAACGAAGCCCTGCACGACCTGGCCGGGCTCGCGACGGCCACCGCCCAGGACGATGGCGACGAAGAAGACGAAGACGCTTTGGCGGAGATCGAAGAGTTCGTCCGCGTCGCGGTCCTGCTGCTGCACGGCGACTGCGTGCTCGCGCCCGGCCACCGCCGCCAGTTCAACTGACATGCCCGCCGCGCCGCGTCCCCTTTCGCTGCCGACGTCCGCATACGTCCGCCGGCGCAAGCAGCTGATGCGCATGGCCGGCGAGGACGCGATCCTCGTGCTGCCCGCCGCGCCCGAACGCATCCGCAGCCGCGATACGCATTACCCGTTCCGGCAGGATTCGGACTTCTGGTACCTCACCGGTTTCCCGGAACCCGAGGCCGTGCTCGTCCTCGTGCCCGGCCGCGCGCACGGCGAGGCGATCCTGTTCTGCCGCGAGCGCGACCCCGACCGCGAAGCCTGGGACGGCCCGCGCGCCGGCCAGGACGGCGCCGTCGCCGACTTCGGCATGGACGATGCGTACCCCATCGCCGACCTCGACGACATCCTCCCGGGCCTGCTCGAAGGCCGCTCTCGGGTGTACTACCACTTCGGGCGCGACGCGGAATTCGACCTCAAGTTGATCGGCTGGCTCAACCGCGTGCGTGCGCAGGTGCGCATGGGCGCGCAGCCGCCGCACGAATTCCTCGAACTCGGGCACTTGCTCGACGAGATGCGGCTGTTCAAATCGGCCGACGAACTCAAGCTGATGCAGCGCGCCGCCGACATCAGCGTGCACGCGCACCAGGCCGCGATGCGCGCATCGCGCGCGGGCGTGCGCGAGTACGAACTGCAGGCCGAACTCGAACGCGTGTTCCGCGCCAACGACGCCGAAGCCGCGTACGGCAGCATCGTCGGCGCCGGCGCGAACGCCTGCGTGCTGCATTACCGCGCGAACAACGCCACCGCGCGCGCCGGCGACCTCGTGCTGATCGATTCGGGCGCCGAATACCGCAACTACGCCTCCGACATCACGCGCACCTTCCCGGTGGACGGGCGCTTTTCGAAGGAACAACGCGCGCTGCACGACCTGGTCGGCGATGCGCAACGCGCCGCGCTCGCGCAGGCGCGCCCCGGCGTGCCCTACGACGCGGGACACCAGGCCGCGGTGGAAACGCTCACCGAAGGCCTGCTGCGCCTGGGCCTGTTGAAGGGCAAGTTGGAAAAGGCGATCGCCGACGGCGCCTATCGCCGTTTCTATCGCCACAAGACCGGCCACTGGATCGGGCTCGACGTGCACGACGTGGGCGAGTACCGGCTCGATGGCGAATCGCGCCTGCTCGAGCCGGGCATGGTCTTCACCATCGAGCCCGGGCTTTACGTCGCGCCCGACGACACGACCGTCGCGGCAAAGTGGCGCGGCATCGGCATCCGCACGGAAGACGATGTCGCGATCACCGCCGACGGACATCGCGTCCTGACCGACGCGCTGGTGCGCGACGCGGACGCGATCGAAGACTTCATGGGGCGATAGCGCCCCGTCGTTACGCCGCGAACGCCTCGCGCGTCAGGTTCAAGGGCGCATCGTCGGTGCACACCACGTCGTCCTCGATGCGGATGCCGCCGAACGGGCGGAATGCGTCCACGCGCGCCCAATCCACGCTCGGGCCGAGCCCGCGGTCCTTGAGCTGCTCCAGCAGCATGTCGATGAAGTACAGGCCCGGTTCGATGGTCACGGCCATGCCCGGTGCGAGCGTGCGCGTCAGGCGCAGGTAGGGATGGCCTTCGGGCTTGGGCAGCGTGCCGCCGCGATCGGATTCGGCAAAGCCGGCGACGTCGTGCACCTGCAAGCCGATGCCGTGGCCGATGCCGTGCGGGAAGAACGCCGAGCTCACGCCCGTTTCCACCGCCACTTCCGGCGACACGGTGATCAGCCCGAAATCCTTGAGGATGCGCGACAGCGACAGATGCGCATCCAGGTGCAGCTGGCGATAGTCGAAGCCGTTGCGCACCTGGTCGCACATGCGCAGCTGCGCGGCGTCGACGGCGTCGATCAGGGCCTGGAATTCATCGCCGGTGTCCTGCGAATACGTGCGCGTGATGTCGCACGCGTAACCGACATGGCTGGCGCCGGCGTCGATCAGGAAGCTGCGCACCGGCTTGGGCGGCAGGCGGTCGCGATCGGTGTAGTGCAGCACCGCGCCGTGTTCGTTGAGCGCGACGATGTTGTTGTAGGGCAGGTCGTTCGCGTCCTGGCCCGCGGCTTGGCAATAGGCCAGGTGGATGCCGAATTCGCTGGCGCCGGCGCGGAAGGCGCGTTCGGCGGCGCGATGCGCGCGCACGCCGATGCGGCTGGCGGCGCGCATCATCTCGATCTCGTAGGGCGTCTTGAACGCGCGCTGGAATTCCAGGTACGCCACCACCGCCTGCGGATTGTTCGGCACGAAATCGCCGAGCGCACTCTGCGGCTCGCCGAGGATCGCGCACTTCGATGCATCCTTCGGCAGGTGCTGCAGGGCTTCTTCCGGCGTGCGGATGATCGCCACGTCCATGTGCTCGACCCAGTCGCCCGACGGCGCCTTCGGCACCACGTGCCAGTAGTCGAAGGGCTGCAGGTAGACCACCTTCGGTCGCTCGCCGGGCACGTACACGAGCCAGCTGTCGGGCACGCGCGTGAGCGGCACCCACGCCTTGAACTGCGGATTCACCGCGTAGGGGTAATCGCGGTCGTCGAACACCTGGTAATGCAGGCGGCCGCTCGGAACGACGAGCGCATCGAAGCCCCCGCGCGACAGCGCTTCGTCCGCGCGCTGCTTCAGCGTGGCGAGGTGGTCGGCGTAGAGCTGGGACAGGTCGGCGGGCATGGGCGGGCTCGTGGTACTCGGAGACCCTGCATTGTGCCAAACCCGCCGACGGGGTTATTCGAACTGGCCCCCGGGGCCGTCGATCCATTCACGGAGCTGCCGCATCTGCTCATCCGGCACCGTGATGAAGCGGAACCCAGTCCAGCGCTGGCCCGAGGCGTGCGCCGCGTCCTGCCACAGCAGGTGGGCGCCGACTTCGATCGGGTTTTCGCGCCCGTGCGGGTCGTTGAGGTTGAAGCGGAACTGGTACAGCGCGTCCTCGTTCATCGGCACGTTGGCCATCAGCAGCATGCCCGTTTCGGACAGGTTGCCCAGGCGTCCGATGACGCCGTCGATCATCGTGTCGATCACGATCACCGTGTCGGCGACCTTGCGCCGCCGCGCGCGGCGAAATTCGTCGATCATGCCGTGCCCTCCTGCGGGGTGTTGCCGCCGCCGGCGAAACTGCGCAGCGCGTTCAGGGCGCCGTGCCAGGCGCGATCCACCAGGCGGCCCTTGTCGGCCGTGACCACGTGCGCCTGCCCGATCGCCATCATGCGCGCGAGGCTGTCCAGCGATTGCTCGCCGACGCGCTGGCCGCGCTGGTTGACGAACAAGGCGTTGTCGGTGACGGGGCTGAACCACGACAGGCGCCGGCGGACGCGATCGCCCTGCTGGTTGCTGACGAATTCGAACCAGGTGCCGAAGGGCAGGGTGCGCAGGTGTTCGTACGCGGCCTGTTCTTCCTTGTTGCGCGGCGCCAGCTTCGGGCGCGGCGATTCGGTGTCTTCGCCCAGGCGCCCGCGCGCCTTGAGCTTCATCGCAAGTTCGGTGCGCGACGCCGGATCGTCTTCTTCTTCGGCCAGGCCCGTGGTGAGGCGGCGCGCGATCGCCGCCGCTTCATCGATGTGGTAACCGACCTGGACCAGCGAGCCTTCGATCTGTTCGGTGAGCTTCGGATCCGTGGCCGTCGTGCCGCCCTTGCCGGTCGTCGTCGCCACGATGTGGCGCGTGGCTTCGAGCTGGCTTCGCCACTCGTCGGAGTCCTCGCCGTGGCGCAGCAGCGTGAGCGTGAGCACGTCGGCCCAGGCCTGGTTGAGCAGCGCGCGCACGAACTTCGGCAGGCGCTGGTCGCGCACCGACTGCTCGATCACCTCGCCGGCGCGGCGCTTGGCCAGCTCCAGCTTTTCCTTGCCGCGCGCGGCCTCGACATGCCGGCGTTCGGCGACTTCGGCCTTGCGCGCGAGCTGCTGCAGGCTCGTCTGCAGCTCCTGGTTGGCCGACTCGAACGCCGTCGGGTGTTCCTTGAAATTCTGGACGACGTGTTCCACCGCATTGCGCAGCGAATGCACGAGTTGCGGATCGACGTCCTCGTCGCCCAGCCAGTTCGCGCCCGATTCGGCGACGGCATTGAGCAGCTGGCGTGCCGGGTGTTGCTGGCGCACGAAGAACGCACGGTCCTGCAAGGCCACGCGCAGCAGCGGCACCTGCAGGCGGCCGAGCAGGCCGACCGCGGGCGTGTCGCGCCGCACTTCGCGCTCGATCTGGGTGTACAGCATGCCCAGCAATTCGAAGGCATCGCTGTCTTCGCGCGACAACTGCGCGGCCTTGCCGTGCAACTGCCGCGATTGGGCGAGCAGGGTCTGCTTGATGTCGAGCAGGCTGCGCTGGCTGCCGGTGGGCGAGGCCGCCGTGGTCGGCATGCCATCGAGCGCACCGAGCAGATCCGTGGTGCTGAGTTCCTGGCGTTGCTTCTCTTCCCGGCCGGGACGGAGCTTGCCGATCAGGTCGCGTCGGCCGGAGAGCAATTGCTGCAGCAGGGCGAACGCCGCGCCTTCGTCGAAGCCGCCATCGTCGAGATCGGATTCGCCCATCCATGCGGTATGCGGGCGCGGGGCATTGGGTGCGTTGTCGCCCGCCCGGCGTCCACCGGCCTGGGACCTGCCGCCGCCACCATGGCCGCGACCGCTGCTGCCCTCGTCGGTTTGTGCCGTGGCAGCACCACTCCCGCCGCCACTTCCACTCCCGCCGCCGCCACCTGCGCCGCCACCGCCGCCCCCGGCACCGCCGCCGGCATGGCCATCGCCTTGGCCGGTCGTGCCGGCGCCGTGGTGCGACGTGCCACCCGCCGCAAGCCCGAAGCTTTCCGGATCGGCGGCGCGGGCCGTGCCGCGCGTCTCCCGGGTGCGCTGCGGCTTGGCCGCCGGCGCCTTGGGGTTCTGCAACACGGGGCGCACGCGAATGGGCACGTAGGCCAGGCTCGGGAGGATGCCGTCGCGCTCGAGCAGCGCGTTCATCGTCTCGGCCATCTGCGTGTAGTGCGACATCACCACGCGATCGAAGGTGCGGAACAGCAGCAGGCGCGCTTCCAGGCCGATCTGCAGCGAGTTGCACGCATCGCGCAGCACCCGGCCGAGGATCTGCGGGCCCACGGGCAGGCGCTCGGCATCGAAGGCCGGCTGCCCGGCGAGCACGCCGAAGCGCTGGCCGAGCAGGTGCAGCGCCAGGCTGGCGCGCGATTCGTGGCGCAGCGCGATGTCGCGCAGCACCGAGTCCTCGTCCATCGACTCGTCGTCGACCAGGCTGAGGTTGCGGAAAGATGGCGTGTGCGTGCCGGTCACGCCCAGCTTGGTCGGCGTCCTGGGATCGCGGACGACCGCGAGCGCCGATTCCAGGCCGATCAGGTAACGGGGCACCAGGTCCGCGCGGTTCAGGCGCAGCGTGCGCAGCGTTTCCATGTGCTGGGCCTGCAGGCCCGGATTGCGCGCATGGTCGGCGAGGCGGAAGAGCTGTTGTTCCAGCTCGTTGAGCATCTGCGAGAGATGCCGCGCCATCTCGTCGGAGACCAGGCTGAGCAGGTGTTCGAGGACGCGCCGAACCCTCCGCGGCAAATTCGCGGATGCGAGCGTGGGCGGGGGAGTATGGGTACCGGGCAAATCGAACGAGACGGGCATGGTCGCTCGTACGTGGTTTTGTGCTTCTTATCACGCCATACGGATTGCGGCCACCCCTGCGGCCGCTTGGCCGGCCGAGCGGTGCCAAGCGGTGGACGAAGCACCCGCGCCGGGTGGCCCGTTCAGTCCGCCAGGAACAGTTCGACCACGTCGTTGGTGAAGCGTCGCCCGAGTTCGGTCGGCGTTGCGTGGCCGGCGTCGTCGACCTCGATCCAGCCGCGCGCGACTGCCGCATCCAGCTGGGGCGCGATGGCCGCGCGCGGCAGTCCGGTGCGGGCTTCGAAGGACGCGAGCGCGAAGCCTTCGTGCAGTCGCAGCAGATTGAGCATGTAATCGAAGGGGATGCGTTCGGGCGCCAGCGTTTCGTCGCCGCCGATCGCCGCGGGCGTGCCCGCCTTCACCAGGTACTCGGCCGGGTGCTTGACCTTCCAGCGCCGCAGGATGGATTGCGACGCCCCCTGCGTCAGCTTGCCGTGCGCGCCGGCCCCGATCCCCAGGTAATCGCCGAACCGCCAGTAATTGAGGTTGTGCGCGCACTGCCGTCCCGGCTTTGCGTAGGACGAGACTTCGTAGTGCCCGAAGCCCGCTTCGGCGATCCGTGCCTGGCAGGCCTCCTGGATGTCCCAGCTCTGGTCGATGTCCGGGATGCCCTGCGGCGGGCGCGCGGCGAACACCGTGTTGGGTTCGAGCGTGAGCTGGTAATGCGACAGGTGCGCCGGCTGCAGGGCGATCGCGCGCTCGACGTCGCGCACCGCCATCTCCAGCGTCTGGCCGGGCAGGGCGTACATCAGGTCGAGGTTGATGTTGTCGAAGCCGGCGTCCTGCGCGAGCTTCACCGCGGCATCGGCTTCGCGGCTGTCGTGGATGCGGCCCAGGCGCTTGAGGCAATCGTCGTCGAAGCTCTGGATGCCGAAGCTCAGGCGATTCACGCCTGCATCGCGATAGCCCTCGAAGCGCCCATGTTCCGCGGTGCCCGGATTGGTTTCCAGCGTGATCTCCAGCCCCGGCGCGAAACGCAGCCGCGCGCTGGCCTGCTGCAGGAACGCGTCAATAGCGTCGGCCGGGAACAGCGACGGCGTGCCGCCACCGAAGAACACCGAATGCACCACGCGCCCCCAGGCGAGCGGCAGGTCCTGGTCGAGGTCGGCGATCAGCGCATCGACATACGCGGCGAACGGCAGCGCGCCCTTCTGCTCATGCGAATTGAAATCGCAGTACGGGCATTTGCGCACGCACCACGGCAGGTGGACGTACAGCGACAACGGTGGCGTGACCAGGGACATCGGAAGATCAGAGTTCGTGCAGGCGTTCGCGCAGCGCGGCGAGCGCCAGGCCGCGGTGGCTGCGCGCGTGCTTGGTTGCGGCATCCAATTCTGCGGCGGAGCGGTTCAATTGCATGTCGAGGAAGACCGGGTCGTAGCCGAAACCGCCGTTGCCGCGCGGCGCATGAAGGATGCGGCCGGGCCAGCGGCCCTCGGCGATGATCGGCTGCGGGTCGTCCGGCGTGCGCAACAGCACGACGACGGCATGGAAATGCGCGGTGCGCGCGTTGTCGGGCACTTCGCGCAGCGCGTCCAGCAACTTCGCGATGTTGGCCTGCGCATCGCCATGGCCACCCGCGTACCGCGCGGAATACAAACCGGGCGCACCGCCGAGCGCGTCGACGCACAGGCCAGAGTCGTCGCCCAGCGCGGGCAAGCCGGTGGCCTGCGCCGCGTGCCGTGCCTTCAGCAATGCGTTCTCGACGAAGGTCAGCCCGGTCTCGTCGATATCGTGCACGCCGAATTCCGATTGCGCGTGCAGCGCATAACCGGCATCGGCAAGCAGCTCGCGCAATTCGACGAGCTTGCCGGCGTTGCCGCTCGCCAGGACCAGGCGCCTGTCCATCAACCCGCCGCCAACGCCTCGCGCTGCGCAGCGAGCAGTTGCACGATGCCGCCCTCGGCGAGGCCGAGCAACGCATCGAGCTCATCGCGACGGAATGCATGGCCCTCGGCGGTGCCCTGCAGCTCGATGAAGCCGCCGCCGTCGTTCATCACGATGTTCATGTCGGTATCGCAGCCGCTGTCCTCGGCGTAGTCGAGGTCGAGCACCGGCACGCCCTTGAAGATGCCGACGGACACGGCGGCCACGGCGCCGAGGATCGGATCGCGCGTGATTTCCTTGCGCGCCTGCAGCCAGCGCACGGCATCGACCAGCGCAACGTAGGCACCGGTGATGGCGGCGGTGCGCGTGCCGCCGTCGGCCTGCAGCACATCGCAGTCGAGCGTGATGGTGCGTTCGCCCAGTGCGGAACGATTGACGCACGCGCGCAGCGCGCGGCCGATCAGGCGTTGGATTTCGAGCGTGCGGCCGCCTTGCTTGCCGCGCGCGGCCTCGCGGTCGCTGCGCGAATGCGTGGCGCGCGGGAGCATGCCGTATTCGGCCGTCACCCAGCCCTCGCCCTTGCCGCGCAGGAACGGAGGCACCTTGTTGTCGACGCTCGCGGTGCACAGCACGCGCGTGTCGCCGAAGGACACGAGCACCGAGCCCTCCGCGTGGCGGGTGTAGTTCCGCTGGAGGCCGACCGCGCGCAGCTGATCGGGCATGCGGCCGCTGGGGCGCACGAGGCTCATGGGGAGATCCGGAAAATCGGGGGCACGTAGATTACCATCCGCCCTTCCTCGACCCGCCCTGGACCCGACGTGATCCGCAGCATGACCGCCTTCGCCTCCGGCGAACGCTCCACGCCCTGGGGCACGCTGTCGTGCGAGCTGCGCTCGGTGAACCATCGTTTCCTCGAGATCGGCACGCGCCTGCCCGAAGAGTTGCGCGCGCTGGAGCCCGCCATGCGCGAGCGCCTGTCCGCGCGCATCTCGCGCGGCAAGCTCGAACTCGGCATGCGCCTGCGTGTGCCGGAAGGCGGCGACGCGCTGCGCGTGGATCCGGCGATGGTCGACCAGCTCGCCGGCATCGCGCGCGAGTTGCAGTCGCGCTTCCCGACGATGCAGATCGGCTTCACGGACCTGCTGGGCTTCCCCGGCGTGCTCGGCGCACGCGCGGGCGATCCGGCGGCCCTGCAGGCCGAAGCGATGTCGCTGCTGGACGCGGTGCTGGGCGAGTTCGTCGCCTCGCGTGAACGCGAAGGCAAGAACCTCGCCGCCGTCATCAGCGAACGTGTCGATGGCATCGCGCGCATCGCCACGGAAGTACGCACGCTCGTGCCGGAGATCCGCGTGGCGCTGCGCCAGAAACTCCAGGCCCGCCTGGCCGACCTCGCGCAGCCCGTGGACCCGGGCCGCTTCGAACAGGAACTGGTGATCGGCCTGCAGAAGCTCGACGTCGACGAGGAACTCGATCGCCTCGACAGCCACGTCGTCGAAGTGCGTCGCGTACTCACGCAACGCGAACCGGTCGGCCGGCGCCTCGATTTCCTGCTGCAGGAATTCAACCGCGAAGCGAACACGCTGGGCAGCAAGTCGGTCGATGCGCGCACGTCGGCCGCGTCCGTCGAGCTGAAGGTGCTCATCGACCAGATCCGCGAACAGATCAACAACATCGAATGAGCGGGGACATCGCATGACCAGCACGATGCGCGGAACGCTCTTCATCGTCGCGGCCCCGTCGGGCGCCGGCAAATCGAGCATCGTGAACGCGTGCCTGGCACGCGATCCGAACATCGCGCTGTCGATCTCCTTCACCTCGCGCGCCCCGCGCCCGGGCGAACGCCACGCCGAGCACTACCACTTCGTCTCCGCCGACGAATTCCAGCGCATGGTCGCCAACGGCGATTTCTTCGAACACGCGCTCGTGCACGGCGACCTCAAGGGCACGGCCAGGCAATCGGTCGAGCCGCAACTGGCGCAGGGCAAGGACGTGCTGCTGGAAATCGACTGGCAGGGCGCGCTGCAGGTGCGCGACCAGGTGCCGGAGGCGGTGGCGGTCTTCATCCTGCCGCCTTCGAAGGAAGCGCTCGAGCACCGCATGCAGAAGCGCGCGCAGGACAGCGACGAGACGATCCGCCGTCGCCTCGCGGCCGCGCGCGAGGAGATGTCGCACTACGCCGACTTCGACTACGTGATCGTCAACGAACACTTCGACACGGCGGTCGGGGAGATGTGCGCGATCTTCACGGCCAGCCGCCTGCGGCGGGCCGCCCAGGAGGTCCGCCACGCCGGCCTCATCCGGGCCCTGCTGGCCGAATAGGGCCCCTCGGGCGAAGCTAAACGATTGATTCACAAGGTTTGGCTTGCGCCGCGCACCCACGGCCGCCTACAATCGCGCCCCTTGTTTTCGCAGATCGGCCGAAAGGCCCGGAGCCCCATGGCCCGCATTACCGTTGAAGATTGCCTGGAAGTGGTCGACAACCGCTTCGAACTCGTGATGTTGGCCGCCAAGCGCGCGCGCCAGCTCGCCAACGGCGTCGAGCCGCGCCTGGACAACTCCGAAGCCAACGACAAGCCGACGGTGCTGGCCCTGCGCGAAATCGCCGCACGCCAGATCAATTCGGAATACATCGATGCCGTCGACAAGTCCGAGCGCGAGCGCAAGGAGCGCGAGGCGCTGGAATGGGCCGCCGCGGAAGTGGTCGCCGACGACGACATGACCAAGGGCGACGACTGATCCTTCGTCCCCACGCTGCATACGAAAGGCCTCGCTCACGCGGGGCCTTTCTTTTTTACGGGCGGCTCACTGCACCGGCCACTGGAAGCACAACGCGTAGCCGTCGGGGTCGTGCAGGGTGAGTTGCTTCATGCCGTAGGGCGCGACCTCCGGGGGGTCGAGCGTGAGGCCTTTGGCGCGAAGGGCGGCGTAGGTCCCGTCGACATCCGGGCAGCCGAAGTAGATGCAGGTGTCCCCGTGTGCGGCCATGCGTGCCGGATCCGGCGCGGCGGGGCGATGTTCCGCCTCGTAGGCCGTGTTGAGCATGACGTTCGCACCGCCGAGCCGCAGCCAGCCCCAGTCGAAGGTATCGCCGTCGCGATCCGACGAGGCGTTCACGATCTCGAACCCGAGGACGTCCCGGTAGAAGCGGACCGACGCCGGCATGTCGAACACCTGCAGCAAGGCGCAGGCGTAGTCCAGTTCGATGGCCATTGCGTACCTCCGGTCGATCGCGGCGATGGGCGCAGGCTACGCCCGAATCCCCCATGTTTGCCGCTGTTCCCGCGCGCGCGTAAGGTGATCGCATGACGCCCTCCGAGCCCGCGCATACGTTGCTCGAACCGCCGGTCACCCCGGTGGTGCCCGAGTACGTGCTCGTGCTCGAAAAAGCCGCCGCCTACCTGCCGGCGGACCAGCACGCCCTGTTGCGCCGGGCCTGGATGGTCGGGGCCGCCGCCCACGTGGGCCAGACCCGCAAGTCCGGCGAGCCGTACATCACGCACCCGGTGGCGGTGGCCACGGTCCTGGCCGAAGAACGCCTGGACGTCGAAACACTGATCGCCGCCATCCTCCACGACACCATCGAAGACACGCCGCTCACCCGCGCGGCCATCGCCAAGGAATTCGGCGAAACGGTGGCCGACCTGGTCGACGGCGTCACCAAGCTGGACAAGCTGCACTTCCGCGATCGACAGGAAGCCGCCGCCGAAAGCTTCCGCAAGATGTTGCTGGCGATGGCGCGCGACCTGCGCGTGATCCTGATCAAGCTCGCCGACCGCCTGCACAACATGCGCACGCTCGGCGCGCAGAGCCCGGACGCACGCCGCCGCATCGCGACCGAAACGCTGGAGATCTACGCACCGATTGCGCAGCGCCTCGGCATGAACCTGATAAAGGCCGAGCTGCAGGACCTGGGCTTCCGCAACCTGCATCCGTGGCGCCATGCGGTGATCGAAAAGCGCATCCGCATGCAGCCGGTCGTGCGGCGCGAGGCGCTGACGCAGATCGAAGCGCGCCTGGCGCAGCGACTCACGAAGGAAGGCTTCTCGTATCGCCTCGTGGGCCGGATCAAGTCGCCGTGGAGCATCTACAGCAAGATGCGCGCGGAACAGAAATCGCTCGACCAGGTGATGGACGTGTTCGGTTTCCGCATCGTGGTGCGGACGGTGCCCGAGTGTTACCACGCCCTCGGCGTCGTGCACACGGCGTTCAAGCCGCTCGACGGGCGCTTCCGCGATTTCGTCGCGATCCCCAAAGCGAACGGCTACCAGTCGCTGCACACGGTGTTGTTCGGTCCTTACGGCTCGCCGATCGAAGTGCAGATCCGCACCGAAGAGATGGACCTGGTCGCCGAGCGCGGCATCGCGGCGCACTGGTCGTACAAGCATGGCGGCGATTCGCCGACGAGCGCGCAGAGCCGCGCGCACCAATGGATCGCCAACCTCGTCGAATCGCAGCGCGCCACCGGCTCGTCGCTGGAGTTCCTCGAAAACGTCAAGGTCGACCTGTTCCCGGACGAGGTCTACCTGTTCACGCCGAAGGGCGCGATCCTCTCGCTGCCGCGCAACGCCACCGTGCTCGACTTCGCGTATGCGGTGCATACCGACGTGGGCAACAAGGCCGTCGCCGCGCGCGTGGATCGCACGCTGGTGCCGCTGCGCACCAAGCTGGTGAGCGGCCAGACGGTGGAGATCATCACCGCGAAGTCCTCGGCGCCGAAGCCGCAGTGGCTGGAGTTCGTCGTCTCCGGCAAGGCGCGCACCGCGATCCGCCACCAGCTCAAGCACCTGGAACACGAGGATGCGGTGCAGCTGGGCCATCGCATGCTGGATCGCGCGCTGGAAGGGCTGGGCACTTCGCTGGATCGCTTGCCGCAACAGCACCTGGACAGCTACCTCGCCGAGCATCGCTATCCGCGCCTGGAAGCGCTGCTCGCCGACATCGCGCTCGGCAACCGCATGCCGTCGCACGTGGCCAAGGTGCTGGCGCGCCGCACGCCGGACGTCGCCGATACCGGCATCGACGACCTGCTCGATGCCTCGGGCCTGCGCCCGGCGACCGACAAGATCCTGATCACCGGCAGCGAGCGAGGCGTCATCACCTTCGCCAACTGCTGCCTGCCCATTCCCGGCGACGAGATCATGGGCTACCACACTGCCGGCCGCGGCATCGTGGTGCATCGCATGGAATGTCCCAACGTCGCTGAGCTGCGCAAGTCGCCGGAACGCTGGGTGCCGGTGGACTGGGACCGCGAAGTCACCGGCGATTACCAGGCCGCGCTCAAGATCGAAGTCGACAACCGCCCGGGCGTGCTGGCACAGGTGGCGGCGGCGATCGCGCAGGCCGAGTCGAACATCGACCGCGTGGAATACGTCGAGCGCGACAGCAACGTCAGCGCCATCCGCTTCTCGATCGACGTGCACGACCGCAAGCATCTCGCGGACGTGATCCGCCGCGTGCGCCGCCTGGGCGTCGTGCACGGGGTCGAGCGGCTCTGACGTAAACTCGCGGCATCGCTTTCGAAGGAGCCTTCCATGCCGCGCCAACCCGTCCATACCGATCGTGCGCCCGCCGCCATCGGGCCGTATTCGCAGGCCGTGCAGCGCAACGGCATGGTGTTCCTGTCGGGGCAGATTCCCCTGGACCCCGCGACCGGGCTGATCGTGGAAGGCGACATCGAGGCGCAGGCGCGCCGCGCCTTCGACAACCTGCGCGCGGTGTGCGAAGCCGCGGGCGGCACGCTCGACGACGTGGTCCGCCTCGGGCTCTACCTCACCGACCTCGGCCAGTTCGCGCAGGTGAACCAGGTGATGTCCGAATACTTCGCAGCCCCGTACCCGGCGCGCTCGACGATCGGTGTCGCGTCGCTGCCGCGCGGCGCGCAGTTCGAGGTCGACGCGATTTTGATGCTCGACTGACGCTTGGCTCGCGTCGCACGTCCGCTGCCTGCCTTCGCCGTCGTCGGCGACACGCCGTTGTCGTCGTTGCCCGGCGTCGGTCCGCGCGTGGCGGAAAAGCTCGCGACACGCGGGCTGCTCACGCTGCAGGACCTGTGGTTGCACCTTCCGCGGCAATACGAAGACCGCACGTCGATCACGCACATCCGCGACCTGCGGCCGGGCGTTGCGGCGCAAGTGGAAGGTGTTGTCGAAGCCGTCGATCGCGGCTTCCGTTTCCGGCCTTCCTTGCGCGTGGCCATCGGCGACGAATCGCAGGGAACGCTGGTGCTGCGCTTCTTCCATTTCCGCGCGCAGCAGGCGGCGCAGTTCTCGCCGGGCACGCGCGTGCGTTGCTACGGCATGCCGCGCATGGGCGGGAAGGGCGGCATGGAGATGGTGCATCCGAGTTATCGCGTCGTCGGCGAAGCGGGCGATGAAGCGCTCAACGAACGCCTCGATCCGGTGTATCCGGCCATCGAAGGCATCGGGCCCGCGGCGCTGCGCAAGATGATCGGGCAAGCCCTGGATCGCTTGCCGGAGGCCGAAGCGCTCGAGTTGTTGCCTGAAGCGATGCGCGACGAACTGCAACTGCCGTCCTTGCGCGAGGCCTTGCTGACGATGCATCGTCCGCCGCGCGATGCCGACGTCGCCGCGTTGCTCGCCGGCACGCATCCGGCCCAGCAGCGCCTGGCGCTGGAAGAACTGCTCGCGCACCACCTGAGCCTGCGTCGCCAGCGCATCGCCCTGCAGGCGCATCGCGCACCGGCGTTGGCGGGGAAGGGCGCGTTGGCGCAACGCTTGCGCAAGCAATTGCCCTTCGCGCTGACCGGCGCGCAGGAACGCGTGTATGCGCAGATCCGCCACGACCTCGCACAGCCGCATCCGATGCTGCGCCTGGTGCAGGGCGACGTGGGCAGCGGCAAGACGGTGGTCGCGGCGATGGCGGCGATGCTGGCCGTGGAGTCCGGTCGCCAGGTGGCGCTCATGGCGCCGACCGAACTGCTCGCCGAACAACACCTGGCCAACCTGCGCGCCTGGCTCGAGCCGCTCGGCGTGCGCGTGGCCTGGCTCGCGGGCAAGGTGACGGGTCGGGCGCGCACGCAGGTGCTGGCGGCCGTCGCTTCGGGCGAAGCGCAGATGGTGGTCGGTACGCACGCGCTGATGCAGGAACACGTGGCGTTCGACGATCTCGCCCTGGCCATCGTGGACGAGCAGCATCGCTTCGGCGTGCACCAGCGCCTCGCCCTGCGCGACAAGGGCGCGGGTGGCGATCGCGTGCCGCACCAGTTGGTGATGACCGCCACGCCCATTCCACGCACGCTGGCGATGGCGGCCTACGCGGACCTGGACGTCTCGGCGATCGACGAACTGCCGCCGGGCCGCACGCCGGTGCAGACGGTGGCGATCAGCGCGGACAAGCGGCCCGGATTGGTCGAACGCATTCGCGCGGCGTGTGCGGAGGGTCGCCAGGCGTATTGGGTCTGCACGCTCATCGACGACAGCGACGAAGTCGTCGCGCAGGCCGCGCAGAGCACGTTCGATGCACTCTCCGCCGCGTTGCCGGAAGTGCGGGTGGGCCTCGTGCACGGGCGCATGAAGGCAGCGGAGAAGCAGGCGACGATGCGCGCGTTCAAGGACGGCACGCTGGGCTTGCTGGTCGCCACGACCGTGATCGAAGTCGGCGTCGATGTTCCGAACGCATCGCTCATGGTCGTGGAAAATGCCGAGCGCCTCGGCCTGTCGCAGCTGCACCAGTTGCGCGGGCGCGTGGGGCGGGGCAGTGCCGCCTCCAGTTGCGTGCTGCTCTACCAGTCGCCCTTGTCGCAGATGGCCAAGCAGCGCCTGGAAACCATGCGCGAGACGAACGATGGGTTCGTCATCGCCGAGAAGGACCTGCAATTGCGCGGACCCGGCGAATTGCTCGGCACGCGCCAGACGGGGCTTGCGGCCTTCCGCGTGGCGGACCTGGTCCGCGATGCCGCGCTGCTGCCGCGCGTGCGCACACTCGCCGATCGCCTGCTGGCCGACGATGCTGCGCTCGCCGATCGCGTCGTGCAGCGCTGGGTCGGCGGCGCCGCGCGTTACGCTTCCGCCTGATCCCAATTCGAATCCGGGAATACCCATGGACCGCATTCCGCTGCTCATCGATACCGACCCCGGCGTCGACGACGCCCTCGCGCTGCTGATGGCCTTCAATTCGCCGCACCACCAGGTCGTCGGACTGACGATCCCCGCGGGCAACGTGGGCCTGGTGCACACGGTGCGCAATGCACTGAAGCTGTGCGACGTGGTGGGCAGCAACGCGCCGGTGTTCGCCGGCGCGGATTCGCCCTTGCTGCATCCGGCGCGTGATGCGGCCTACGTCCACGGGCGCGACGGATTCGGCGACACGGAATACGAAACCGCCGCGCGCCTGGCCGAAGGCGAGCACGCCGCGCTCGCACTCCTGCGCCTGTCGCACGCGCACGCCGGGCAATTGGTCGTGGTGGCGCTCGGGCCGCTGACCAACATCGCCCTCGCGTTGAAGCTCGATCCGACCCTGGTGCGCCGCGTCGCGCGGCTGGTGGTCATGGGCGGCGCCGTGACGGCGCACGGCAATATCACGGCGGCAGCGGAGTTCAACATCGCCTTCGATCCGGAAGCGGCGCACATCGTGTTCTCTTCCTTCCCTTGCACCGAACTCGCGGACTGGGAAGTGGTGATGGCGCACGGGTTCCCGCATGCGGAGTTCGAGCGCTGGCTCGCGGCGCCGTCGCGGCGTGCGCGCTTCTACGACGCGATCTCGCGGCGCACGCGCGAGTGGGCGTCGGAACGGCGCGGCGACCACTGGCACTCGGCCGACGCGCTGGCGATGGCGCTCGCGCTGCACCCGACCGGCGCAATCGAAATGGTCGAACGCCCGTTGGTGGTCGAACTCGAAGGACGGCACGCGCGCGGCGCGACCATCGTCGACTGGCGCCGCGAAGAAGGGCGCCCGGACAACGTCCGCATCCTGCGTCGCTACCACCAGCCGACCTTCGAGCACCTCATCGAAGCGGCGCTCGCCTCGGACCGATCCCCCGAGGCCTGAGTCTCGCCCTCCCATCGGCCCCGGCCCGCGCCATCGCCCGATGTCCCCGGGTCGGGCGGTGCCTGGCGGCCACACCCTCCCAAACGCGATGGCTCAGCAGGGTTGCGCCGGACTCAGCTGGCCGGCTAGAATGCCGCTCTTTCCTCGCACAGATTTGGTGGCAGCCATGAAGGCCGGCATCCATCCCGAATATCGTCCCGTCGTCTTCCACGACGTGACCTCCGATTTCAAGATCCTCACCCGCTCGACGCTTTCCTCCAAGGAAACCGTGAAGTGGGAAGACGGGCAGGAGTATCCGCTCGTGAAGGTCGAAATTTCCTCCGCGACGCACCCGTTCTACACGGGCAAGAACAAGGTGATCGACACCAGCGGCCGCGTGGACAAGTTCCGCAAGCGCTACGGCGCGCAGAAGTAAGCATTCCACCGGCAGCGTGCCTCGCACGCATGTCGATGACGAGACGGCCACCCATCGGTGGCCGTTTTCGTTTGCGCGTTCGTTGCTGTCGAGTGAAGAGTTTTAGTGCATTCCTTCAGTTCCGGCACAACGCACCCACCTCGGCCATAGGTCGAAAGTCCGGGCGCTCCATACCGCCGGCCATGCAATAATTCCGGCCCTCCGCGGCACGCCCGCGGCTGTGTTCGCCGCCCCGCGCGCGCTGGGCGCACAGAATTCCCAAGGAGTGCCTTGTGTCCAAACTCGACCAGGTGACGCTGACCGCTGGCGACAAGAACGTCGCGCTTCCGGTGCAGCATCCCGTGCTCGGCCAGCCGTGCATCGACATCGCGAAGCTGCCGAAGGAAACCGGTTGCTTCACCTACGATCCGGGCTTCACCGCCACTGCCGCGTGCAAGTCGGCGATCACCTATATCGACGGCGATGCCGGCGTGCTGCTGTACCGCGGCTACCCGATCGAACAGCTCGCGAAGCATTCGAGCTTCCTCGAAGTCGCGTACCTGCTGATGAACGGCGAGCTGCCGTCGAAGACGCAGTTCGATTCGTTCGAGCACGAAGTCACGCATCACACGATGATGCACGAGGCGTTCCGCACCTTCCTGTACGGCTTCCGCCACGACGCGCATCCGATGGCGATGATGGTCGGCATGCTCGGTTCGATGGCGAGCTTCTACCACGGCTCCCTCGACCTGGACGACGCCGAACAGCGCCGCCTCGCCGCGATCCGCCTGATCGCGAAGGTGCCGACGATCGCGGCCGCGTGCTACCGCTATTCGATCGGCTGGCCGATCCGCTACCCGAAGAACAACCTCGAATACACGACGCGCTTCCTGCACATGATGAAGGAAGTGCCGAGCGAGCCGCTGGAGCTCAGCCCGACCGCCGCGAAGGCGCTGGACCTGCTCTTCATCCTGCACGCCGACCACGAACAGAACGCGTCGACCTCGACCGTCCGCCTCGTCGGTTCCACCGGCGCCAACCCCTACGCGTGCGTCGCCGCCGGCGTCGCCGCGCTGTGGGGGCCCGCGCATGGTGGTGCGAACGAAGCCGTGCTCAAGATGCTCGAGGAAATCGGCCGTCCGGAGAACGTCGGTTCCGCCGTCGCGAAGGCGAAGGACAAGGAATCGGGCTTCCGCCTGATGGGCTTCGGCCATCGCGTGTACAAGAACTTCGACCCGCGCGCGAAGATCATCCGCGAGATGACCTACAAGGTGCTGGACGAGCTGGGCGTGAGCGATCCGCTGCTCGACGTGGCGGTGAAGCTGGAAGAGGCGGCGCTGAAGGACGAGTACTTCGTGCAGCGCAAGCTCTATCCGAACGTCGATTTCTATTCGGGCATCATCTACAAGGCGCTGGGCATTCCGACCGAGATGTTCACCGTGATGTTCGCGATTGCGCGCACGGCGGGTTGGGTGTCGCATTGGCTGGAGCAGCAGACGGATCCGGAATTCAAGATCGGCCGTCCGCGCCAGATCTACACCGGGTACGCGGAACGCGACTACGTGGATCTCGGCAAGCGCTGATTGCGCGACGCTGCTGGAAACAAACGAAGCCCTGCGGAAGCGGGGCTTTCGTTTTTTGGTTCGCCGCTCCACAAGACGGGCGTTCCGCCGCGAGCCGTCGCGTGCTCCTCGCCGCTCACATACAGCAAGCTCCCGTCGAGGAGCACACGGCATCTCACGTCGGCCCGCTTCGCGACTTGATGCCCTCGCGGAGCGTCTGGAGTCGTGGGCGCGCCGCGATTGGATCGCGTGCGCCAACACCGTAGCTTCGGATCGTCGGCCCGTCGCCCACCTCGGCGCTGCGCCGTCGCGTGCGTCACCTTCGGCAGGCAACGTGCCTAGCGAGATTTGTGGGCACGCGCCCCTTCGGACCGAAGGGTGCGTCCCCTGAATTGATATCTAGGCACCTTGCCCTCCGAAGCGGGACGCACATGCCGATGCAGCGAGCGAGGGGGCAAAGTGCCGACCTTCCGCAGCCGGAAGTTGGCGCAGGCGATCGCATCGCGGTGGCACGCGGCTTCCAGACGCTCCGCGCAAACATCGGATCGCGAGCGGGCCGACGTGAGATGTCGTGTGCTCCTCGACGGGAGCTTGCTGTATGTGAGCGGCGAGGAGCACACGGCAGCTCGCGGCGGAACGCCCCTCTTGTGGAGGCGACGGACTCAACCGCCAGCTTCGTACCCAGCGATCTCGTCGTCGAGCATCAACGCCCGCAGCTGCACCGCCGAAGCCCGCTTCATCGGCTTCTCGTCGATCGAAGACAGCGGCGCCTGCCGCAGCGCATCGCGCGGCAAGACCGTGAGATCGAAGGTCAGGTCTTCCGCACTGAAGACCCACACCGTCACGTCCCCCGCGCGCTCCCGATCGAAGCGGACGCGGCGCGAACGCGCCTCCGCGGGAATCGCATGCTGGTCCAGGTGGCGCGCCACCGCATCCACCTCGTCGGTGTACAGATGCAAGGCCACCGGCGAATGACGATCCGCCGTGCCGTCGAGCACCGGCCCGACCAGGCGCGCATCGAAAGCCGCGAAGAACTCCAGCGCACGCAAGGCCGCTTCGCGCCTCTGGCGCAAACCGCTCGCCTGCGCGTCGCCCTGGAACAAGCGCTGGTACTCGCGCAGCGCATCTTCGATTTCGCGATTGCGCGGCAACGACGCATCGTCGTGGATGCCCAGCCGGTCGGCGGCCTTGAGCTTGGCCTGGTGGTAGTCGCGGATGCCGCCTTCGGCCATGAGCCGCGCGGCCTCGTGGGCGAGGCGGCGGCGACGTTCGTTGGTGCGGGTCTGCGCGTGCTGGCGGGCGTGGTGCATGGCGCGCTCCTGAGGCAAGACCCGGGCCGACTGTAACGCATCGGCCCGGCGCCCCGGCGTCACCGGGGCATCAGAAAATGTCGAAGGTCTCTTCGCTCGGCGCCTGGTCCTGCGGGCCGTAGTCCACGTAGGTTTCCATCTTCTCGAGGTCTTCGGTCTTGACCCATTCGACGATGCCGCCGTTCCCTTCCGGGATCAGCTGGCCGCCGGCGCCGACCGACACCTGGACCATGCCCTCCGGCGGATCGTTGGTCATCACCGGGCGGCCCTTGAGCGCCACGCGCATGTAGTCGATCCAGATCGGCAACGCGGCCTTGCCGCCGTATTCCCTGTAGCCGAGCGACTTGAAGTCGTCGCGGCCGACCCAGACGGTGGTGACCACGCCGCCGCCGAAGCCCGAGAACCAGGCGTCGCGATGGTCGTTCGTCGAACCGGTCTTGCCGCCGACGTCTTCACGCTCCAGCACCTTCGCGGGCGTGCCGGTGCCGCGCTGCACGACGTCGCGCATCATCGACACCAGCTGGTAGGCCACGCGCGCATCGATCGCCGGCTGCGCGAGCACCGCGTCGGCGGGCGGCCTGGTCGGCGCGGCGACCTTCTCGGGCGACTTCGCGGTGGAGGCGACCGTCGGCGCGTTGCCGAGGTCGAAGCCGTCGACGACGTTCGACTGGATTTCCTGGCCCACGCGCACACCGCAACCGTGGCACGCGATCGCCGGCTTTTCCTTGAAGATCATCTTGCCGTTGCGGTCCTTCACCTCGTCGACGAACCACGGCGTGATCAGGTAACCCCCGTTGGCGAAGGCGGCGTAACCACGCGCGACCGAGATCGGCGAGAGCGAGGCGGTGCCGAGCGACATCGACAGGTTCGGCGGCAGGTCGGCTTCGTTGAAGCCGAAGTGCGCGATGTACTTGCGCGCGTAATCCACGCCGATTGCATCGAGCAGCCGCACCGACACGAGGTTGCGCGATTGCACGAGCGCCTCGCGCAGGCGCATGGGGCCGGCGAAGTTGCCGGTGTCGTTCTGCGGGCGCCAGATGTGGCCGCGGCGATCCTTGAACACCACCGGGGCGTCGAGCACGATCGAGGCCGGATTGAAGCCGCGTTCGAAGGCCGCGGCATACAGGAACGGCTTGAAGCTCGAACCCGGCTGGCGGCGCGCCTGCGTGGCGCGGTTGAACTTGTTGGCGGCGAAGCTGAAACCACCCGCGAGCGCGCGCAGTGCGCCGGTGTCCGCTTCGAGCGAGACGAGCGCCGACTGCGCGCCCGGCAACTGACCCAGCGTCCACTTCGGCGTTGCGTCGACGACGGGCTTCGGCGCTTCGCCTTCCTTCACCGGCGCCACCTGCGGCAGGTCGCGCCGCACGCGCACGATGTCGCCGCGCTTGAGCAACGCCGCCGGCGTCCGGCCGGTCCACTGGCTCGTGGACGGGCCGAGGTCGACGTGGGTGCCGTCGGCCAGCACGACGTTCGCGTCGCTGCCGCTCGTGTCCGTCACGATCGCCGGCATCAGTGCACCCTGCGTGACCATGCCGCGCATGTGTGCAAGCAGCGCCGCATCGTTTTCATCCGGCTGCAGTTCGAGGTGCTTTTCCGCGCCGCGCCAGCCATGGCGATGGTCGTAGGTTTCCAGGCCGTCGCGGATCGCCTGGTCGGCGGCCGCCTGCAGCGCCGGATCGATCGTCGTGGTGACGTGGTAACCCTTGGTGAGCACGTCGCCGCCGAAGCGCGCCACCATCTCCTGGCGCACCATCTCCGCGACATACGGCGCATACACCTCGATCGGACGTTCGTGCGGCGCGGCGTGCATCGGCGCGGCCACCGCCATCTGTTCGTCGGAGGCGGGGATGAAGCCGAGCTCGCGCATGCGCTGCAGCACGTAATCGCGACGCGCCTTCGCCCGCTCGGGATTGGTGATCGGGTTGCCGCTGGACGGGAACTTCGGGATCGACGCGAGCGAGGCCATCTCGTCGAGCGTGAGCTGGTCGACGGTCTTGCCGTAGTAGAACTCGGCCGCCGCGGCCACGCCGTAGGCGCGATTGCCGAAGAAACTCTTGTTGAGATAGAGCTCGAAGATCTCGTCCTTCGTCAGCTCGTTCTCCATGCGCATCGCCAGCATCATTTCGGCGAGCTTGCGCGTGTAGCTGTACTCGGAGCTCAGGAAGAACTGGCGCGCGACCTGCTGGGTGATCGTCGAACCGCCGGGCACGCGCTTGTCGTTGGTGGTGGCCAGCAGCCACACCGCGCGCGCGACGCCCTTGTAGTCCACGCCGTGGTGCTCGTAGAAGCGCGAGTCCTCGATGGCGATGAAGGCCTGCTTCAGGCGCGGCGGCACCTTTTCGATATCGATGGGGTAGCGGCGCGTCTCCCCGAACAGGGCCATCAGGCGCCCGTCGCGCGAATAGACGTACAGGGGCTCCTGGAGCTCGACGGTCCGGAGCTGGTCGACGTCGGGCAGCTTGGGGGCGATCAGGAAGTAGAGGAAGGCCAGCCCCAGCGCACCCAGGACCGCCACACCGAGGAACGCGAGGAGCCCCCAGCGCAGCAAACGACGAAAACGTGACATCAAACGGGTCCGATTGCGGGTGTCGTGGCCCCGGAGTATAGAGGAGCTGTGCATGCGTCCCGAGACGTCCTGAAAGGGCTCTCCATCACGTTCATGCAGGGGAGTGCCGGGGAAATGCAGGACTTGTGACCGCCGCCCGGGAGAGGGGTGGTTGCCAGAACGTTTAAAGTCCGTTATCTAATGCACTGGGGCACGAAGTGCGCGTAAGCGCCCGTGAATAGGGGAGAAATCGTGGGACTGATCACAAATAGTCAGCCGCCGCTGATTGGCGTCGACATCAGCTCGACCGCCGTAAAGCTGCTGCAGCTCTCCCGTGCCGGGAATCGCTACCGCGTGGAGCATTACGCGGTCGAGCCGCTGCCGCCCAATGCGGTCGTGGAAAAGAACATCGTCGAGGTCGAGGCCGTCGGCGAGGCCATCAAGCGGGCGGTCGCCCGCTCCGGGGCCCGGGCGCGGCATGCCGCGGCGGCCGTGGCGGGGTCGGCGGTGATCACCAAGATCATCCCGATGCCGGCGGACCTGGACGAGGACGACCTGGAATCCCAGGTCGAGCTCGAGGCCGTCAACTACATCCCGTACCCGATCGAGGAAGTGAATCTCGACTTCGAGGTCCTCGGGGCCATGCCCGGCAACGCGGAAATGGTGCAGGTGCTGCTCGCAGCCTCGCGCACCGAGAACGTGGACGCCCGGGTCTCCGCGCTGGAGCTCGGCGGACTGACCGCGAAGGTCATGGACGTCGAAGCCTTCGCCATCGAGAACGCCTTCTCGCTGCTGGCCGACGGGTTGTCGGCGCCGCGCGACGGGATCGTCGCGATGGTCGATACCGGCGCGACCATGACCACGCTCAACATCCTGCGCAACGGTCGCAGCCTGTACAGCCGAGAGCAGGTCTTCGGCGGCAAGCAGCTCACCGACGAAGTCATGCGCCGCTACGGCCTGAGCTACGAAGAAGCCGGCCTTGCCAAGCGCCAGGGCGGCCTGCCTGAAAGCTACGACATCGAAGTCCTCGAGCCCTTCAAGGAAGCGATGGTCCAGCAGGTCAGCCGACTCCTGCAGTTCTTCTACGCGGGCAGTGAATTCAACCGCGTCGACCAGATCGTCCTCGCCGGCGGCTGCGCGTCCATCCCCGGCATCGCCGCGATGGTCGAGGAGCAGCTCGGCGTGCCGACCGTGGTCGCCAACCCGCTGGCGCAGATGACGCTCGGGCCGCGCGTGCAGGCACATGCCCTCGCACAGGACGCCCCCGCGCTGATGATCGCGTGCGGCCTCGCCCTGAGGAGCTTCGACTGATGGCACGGATCAATCTCCTCCCGTGGCGCGCAGAGCGCCGCCGCGTCCGCCAGAAGGAATTCATGGCGATGCTGGGCGCCTCGGCAGTGGCCGCGGCCGTCGTCTCGTTCCTGATCTTCATGTTCTACAACGGCCTGATCAGCGGCGAGAAGGAACGCAACGACTACCTGCGCGAGCAGATCACGCAGGTCGACGCCAAGATCAAGGAAATCGAAGCGCTCGACGAGAAGAAGCAGAAGCTCCTGGCGCGCAAGGAAGTCATCGAGAAGCTGCAGGCGAACCGCTCGCAGATGGTGCACCTGTTCGATTCGCTGGTGCGCACCATCCCCGACGGCGTAACGCTCACGACCATCCAGCAGGATGGCGAGCAGCTCACGCTGAAGGGTCGCTCGCAGTCCAACGCGCGCGTCAGTACCTACATGCGCAACCTGGAAAGCTCGGGCTGGATGACCAACCCGGAGCTGTCGGTCATCGAAGCGCGCGGCACCAACAAGGGGCTGCCCTACGAGTTCGACCTGACCGTCAAGCTCGCGAACCCGAATGCACCGGTGGACACCGACGGTGACGGCGTGCCCGACGCGGCCCCGGCCGTGGCGCCCGCTGCCGCGCCCAACGCCACGGCACCGGCGGCCCCGTCGACCGCCGCCGCACCCGCGGCGCCGGCCACGACCGCCAAGCCGCACAACCCCGCCGACGCCGTTGCCGCCCCTTCGATCGGAGCCGCGCCATGACCCAGAAAAAAATGGCGCTGAAAGACCTCAGCCTGAACAACACCGCGGTCTGGCCGCAGCAGTACAAGATCGCCCTGTGCGCGGTCGTCGCCGCCGCGATCATCGGCCTGGTCTGGTACTTCTTCGTCACCGGCCAGCGCGAGGAACTGCAGAAGCTCGAGTCCGAAGAAGCCGGCCTGCGCCAGGACTTCGAAACCAAGCAGGGTCGCGCCGCGAACCTCGAGCCGCTCAAGCAACAGCTCGCGCAGATGGAACAGCAGCTCCAGCAGATGCTGCGCCAGTTGCCGAGCAAGACCGAGATGCCGGACCTGATCATCGACATCTCGCAGACCGCGCTCGCCACGGGCATCACCAACGAGCTCTTCCAGCCGGGACCGGAAGCGCCGAAGGAGTTCTACGCCGAGAAGCCGATCCAGCTGCGCATGGTGGGCACGTACCACCAGTTCGGCGCGTTCGTCAGCGGCGTGGCCTCGCTGCCCCGCGTGGTGATCATGACGATGCACAACATCGTGCTGACGCCGCGCAACCCGACGCCGGGCGCCAAGATCGGCCCGAACAGCATCCTGCAGCTCGCCGGCACGGTGAAGACCTACCGTTACCTCGACGACAGCGAAACCGCCGCCGCGCAGCCTGGCGCCAAGCCGGCCGCGCCTGCGCCGAATAAGCAGGGAGGGGCAAAGTGATGGCCACCTGGCAATCCATGCGCGCATTCGCCGTCGTCGCAATGGTCCTCGCGCTCGCGGGCTGCGGTCGCAGCATCACGAGCAAATACGACGAGGCGCCCAACCTTGAAACGTGGGTCGCCGAAGTCAAGGCGCGCCCGGCACCTCCGCTCGACCCGCTGCCCGTGATGCAGCAGTTCGAGACTTTCGAATACGCCGCGCAGGCCCTGCGCGACCCCTTCAGCGAGGCCTTCACGGACATCAGCGGGGGCAGTGGCCCCCGCCCGGATCCGAACCGCCCGAAGCAGGTCCTCGAGCAATTCCCGCTCGACAGCCTGGACATGGTGGGGACGCTCGGCCGGGGAGGCGACCTGGTCGCGTTGGTCATGGCACCGGACAAGGTGACCTACCGCGTGCGACCCGGCGTGTACATGGGGCAGAGCGACGGTCGGGTGACCGCCGTCTATGAAGACCGCATCGAACTGGTGGAATTGGTGCCGGATGGCGCGGGTGGCTGGCTGGAGCGACCCGCTTCGGTCGCACTCGAAGATCAATAAGGGGATAGAGATGACCGTACTCAACGCCAAACGGATGCGGCCGGCACGGCGCCCCTACCTCCGGGCCGGGGCCCTCGGGCTCGCCATCGGGCTCATCGCGGCCGTCGGCGCCGTGGATGCCGCCCAGGGCGCGCAGACACCCGCGGCCCAGGCGCCTGCAAGCGCGCCGAAGCCCAACCTCGATCCGTCCAAGCAGGCACCCGGGCAGATCAGCGTTTCCAACATCGACTTCAAGCGTGGCGACGGCGGCTCGGGTCGGCTTGCACTCCGCTTCTCCGGCGGCGGCGCGATGCCCGACATGCGCAACGAAGGCTCGCGCGTGATCATCGACGTGGGTAACGCCAAGCTCCCGTCCACGTTGCAGAAGCCGATCGACGTGGTCGACTTCGCGACGCCCGTCCAGCGCATCGACGCGCGCGCCGACGGTGCAGGCACCAAGCTCGTGCTGGCCACCAACGGCAACTTCGAGTCGATGGCCTACCAGACCGGCAACGAATACGTCGTGGAGATCGTGCCCCGCGCGGTCGCCAAGGGCGTGGGCGCGACGGCGGCGGGACAGTCCACGACGATCGCGGCCCCGGTGCGTGCCTACAGTGGCCGCCCGGTGACCTTCAACTTCCAGGACGTGCCGGTGCGCACCGTCCTGCAGCTGATCGCCGAGGAATCCAACCTCAACGTCGTCGCCTCCGACACCGTCGCGGGCAACGTCACGCTGCGCCTGATCAACGTGCCGTGGGACCAGGCGCTGGACATCGTCCTGCGCGCCAAGGGTCTCGACAAGCGCCGCGACGGCAACGTGGTGTGGGTCGCGCCGCAGGATGAAATCGCCAAGTACGAACAGGCGAAGGAAGACGCGCGCATCGCGATCGAAAACCGCGCCGAGATGATCACCGAGTACATGCCGGTGAACTACGGCAACGCCGAAGACATCGCCAAGGTGCTGACCGAAGAGAGCAAGAACAGCGGCGGCGGCGGTGGTGCCGGTAGTGGCTCGCGCGGCTTCCTCTCGCCTCGCGGCAGCATCAGCTTCGATCGCCGCACCAACACGCTGCTGGTCATCGACATCCCGGCCAAGGTGTCGGAAGTCCGCCGCCTCGTGTCGATGCTCGACAAGCCGGTCGACCAGGTGCTGATCGAAGCGCGCATCGTCATCGCGACCGAATCCTTCGCCCGCGAACTCGGTGCCAAATTCGGCATCGCCGGCAAGCAGGAAAACGTCCTGTACAACGGCAGCGTCGACGCGAACACCGCCACGGCCAACTCGATCTCGGCCGCCGACCGCGCCAACTCCGCCGTGCCGCCGCCGATCCCGGCCGCGGTGCCGACGCTGACCAAGGCCCTCAACGTGAACCTGCCCGCGGTCAACGCCGCCGGCGCGCTCGCGCTGTCGATCATCAACGCCGGCTACGTGCTCGACATGGAACTCTCGGCCCTCCAGCAGGAAGGCCGCGGCGAGGTGATCTCCAACCCGCGCATCGTCACCAGCAACCAGAAGGAAGCGGTGATCCGCCAGGGCCAGGAAGTCGGCTACGTGACGATCTCGCAGCAGCAGGGCGCCGGCGCCGCCGCGATCCCGAACGTCCAGTTCAAGGACGTGCTGCTCGAGCTCAAGGTCACCCCGACCATCACCAACGACGGCCGCGTGTTCCTCAACATGGCCGTGAAGAAGGACGAAATCGAAGGCTTCGTGTCCTCGGGCATCGGTGACGTCCCGCAGATCAACAAGCGCGAGATCAACACCGCGGTGCTGATCGACAACGGCCAGACGGTGGTGATCGGCGGCGTGTACGAGTTCCGCGACCGCGCCGACGTGACCAAGGTGCCGTGGCTCGGTGACCTCCCGGTGATCGGCAACCTCTTCAAGAAGAAGGGCCGCACCAAGGAGAAGGCCGAACTGCTGATCTTCGTGACCCCGAAGGTGATGCAGGTCGCCCAGCGCAATTGATGTTCGCCAGCAATAGATGAATGCAACGGGGCCGAAAGGCCCCGTTGTCGTTTGGGCGGTGAACCAACGCGCGCAAGGTCAGTCAAACTGCGCCCATCCCCCCACCGGGCGCCATCCGCGAATGGATACCCGCAGCGATTCCACCTCACATCTCCACCGCGCGTTCGACGCCCTGCGCGAACAGCTCTCCGCCGAGATCGTCGGCCAGGGCGAGCTGATCGAACGCCTCCTCATCGCCCTGCTCGCCGACGGCCACCTGCTCGTCGAAGGCGCGCCGGGCCTGGCCAAGACCAGCGCCATCCGTGCGCTCGCCGCCCGACTGGACGCCGAGTTCGCGCGCGTGCAGTTCACTCCGGACCTGCTGCCCGCCGACCTCACGGGCACCGAAGTCTGGCGCCCGCAGGACGGCCGATTCGAATTCCAGCCCGGCCCGATCTTCCATCCCCTGCTGCTGGCCGACGAGATCAACCGCGCGCCCGCGAAAGTCCAGTCCGCCTTGCTGGAGGCGATGGGCGAGCGCCAGGTCACCGTGGGCCGCCAGACCTATCCGTTGCCGCCCCTGTTCCTGGTGATGGCCACGCAGAACCCGATCGAACAGGAAGGCACTTTCCCTCTGCCCGAAGCGCAGCTCGATCGCTTCCTGATGTACATCCGCATCGGCTACCCCGCGAGTGCGGCGGAAACCGAAATCCTGCGCCTGGCGCGCGAGCGCGCGCGCAACGTGCTGCAACCGGTCACCGAGGCGATCCAGCGCATGCCGGTGCAGGACGTGTTCGACGCGCGCGCCGCGGTCCTCGACTTGCATGTCGCCCCGCCGGTGGAGCGTTACCTCGTCGAACTGGTCCTCGCCTCGCGCGATGCCGCGCGTTACGACGCCGCGCTCGCCCGCCGCATCGCCTGGGGCGCGAGCCCGCGTGGCTCGATCGCGCTGGAGCGTTGCGCACGCGCGCGTGCCTGGCTCGCGGGCCGCGACTTCGTCACGCCCGAAGACGTCCGCGCCATCGCGCCGGACGTGCTGCGCCATCGCGTGTTGCCGAGTTACGAGGCCACCGCCGAAGGCTGGGACGGCGACCGTCTCGTGCACGCCCTGCTCGACAAGGTGCCGCTGCCCTGAGCATGGACGGCATCACGCCGACGCTGCAGGAACTCGTGGGGCTGCGCGCGCTTGCGTTCGGAAGGCGCGCGGCGAAGCGTGGTCGCCATGGCCTGTCCGGCCATGCGCTCTCACCCTTGCGCGGGCGCGGCATGGAGTACGCGGAGTCGCGCGAATATGCGATCGGCGACGACGCGCGCCACATCGACTGGCGCCTCACCGCGCGCAGCGGCCGCCCGCACACCAAGTTGTTCCAGGCCGAGCGCGAGCGACTCACGCTGGTCGTCGCGGATACATCGCCTGCGTTGTATTTCGGTACGCGCACGCGCTTCAAGTCCGTGCAGGCCGCGCGCGCGGGTGCGATTGCCGCATGGGCGGCCTTGCGCGACGGCGACCGCCTCGCCGCGCTGCGCGGCTCCGCGCGCGAAGCGCCCATTCCTCCCGCGGGCGGCCCGCGCGGTGCGCTGCGCGTACTCGATGCACTCGTGCGTTGGTATGCGAAACGCCCCGAAGACGATGCCGGCCTCGGCGTGGCGCTCGACCACGCAGCACGCGTGCTGCGCCCAGGTTCGCGCCTGCTGATCCTCGCCGACCCCGCGAGCATCGCCGGCATCGATCCGCATCGCTGGCCCGCGTTTTCGCTGCACCACGACACGACGGTGCTGCTGCTCGTGGATCCGCTGGAGCGCAATCCGCCGAAGGCTGCGCTGCCCTTCGCGACGGCGCAGCATCGCGTCGAGCTGGACCTCGCCACGGCCGCGCAACGCCAGCGCTGGCGCAATGAATTCGTCGCGCCGCTCGATGCGGCCTTGCAGGCCTTGCCCGCGCGCGGCGTGCGCGTGCACGTGTTGTCGACCGATGCGCCGAGCGATGCATGGCTCGGTGCCTGGGGAAGGACGCAAGCGAGCGTGGCCTGACATGCACCTGAGCTCACCGCCCGACCTGGTCCTGCGCGATGTCCACGCCGCTGCCGCGACGCCCTGGTGGCCGCCGGCGCCTGGCTGGTGGCTCGTGTTCGCGGCGCTCGCCATCGCGATCGGCGCGTACGCGTTCTTCGCCCGGCGCAGGCGCATGCGTCGACGCGCGATCGCACGCCTGTTCGACGACACACTCGCAGGGGCGCCATCGCCGACGGCGCAGGTCGCCGCGATGTCCGAACTCCTGCGCCGCGCCGCCCGTGTGCGCAATCCCGCGGCCGATCGCTACGCGGGGGATGCGTGGCGCGACTACCTGGACGCGGGCGCGAAGCAGCGCCTGTTCGACGACGACACCGGCGCGCTGCTGATCGACGGCGCGTTCCGTCGCGATGTCGACGAAGTCACCGTCGCCGCACTGCGCGAGCGCGCACGTCGTCGCTACCTGGAGTGGATGCGGTGAACGCGTTGCAGCCCTTGCTCGCGTGGTTCGATGCCTTCGCATGGCCGCTTGCGCTGTGCGCCTTGCCGTTGCCGCTGCTCGCGCGCTGGTTGCTGCCGCGTCGCCGTTCCGCCTCCGCCGCGCTGCGCGTGCCTTACGGTGAACGCATCGACCACGTCGCCGACGCGGGTGCCGGCCATGCCTTGCGCGGTCGCGGCCCGGGCGTGCTCGCCTGGCTCGCGTGGGCCGCGTTGTGCATCGCCGCGGCGCGTCCGCAGGTGCTCGGCCCGCCGATCGCACCGCCGCAGGTCGGGCGCGACCTCATGCTCGCCGTCGATCTGTCCGGCAGCATGAGCGAGGAAGACATGGAGCTCGGCGGGCAACCCGTCGATCGCCTCACGGCAGCGAAAGCCGTGCTCGCGGATTTCCTCGATCGACGCGCGGGCGATCGCGTGGGCCTGCTCGTGTTCGGCCAACGTGCCTATGCGCTGACGCCGCTCACGCTGGACCTGACCACTGTGCGCCAGCAACTCGACGACAGCGTCGTCGGCCTGGCCGGCCGCGAAACCGCACTGGGCGATGCGCTCGCCCTGGCCACCAAGCGCCTGCAATCGCAACCGAGCGACCAGCGCGTGGTGGTGCTGCTCACCGATGGCGTGAACACCGCGGGCGTGCTCGACCCCGACAAGGCTGCCGAACTCGCGCGCGATGCACACGTGCGCGTGCACACGGTGGCCTTCGGCGGCGAAGGCGGCATGTCGGTGTTCGGTTTCCACCTGCCGATGCCGGGCGGCGACGATCCGATCGACGAAGCCGGCCTGCAGCGCATCGCGCAGGCCACGGGCGGCCGCTTCTTCCGCGCGCGCGACACCGAATCGCTCGCCGGCATCTACAGCGAAATCGATCGCATCGAACCCATCCGCCGCCCCGGCCAGGCCGTGCGCCCGCGCCTGGAGCGTTACCCGTGGCCGCTCGGCATCGCGCTTGCACTCGCGACGCTCGCAGCGGCCTCCGTTCCCATGCGGAGGCGCGGATGAGCGCGTTCGCCTTCGAAGGCCTGCATTTCCTGCGCCCGCTGTGGTTGTGGGGCTTGCTCGCGCTACCCGCGATCGCGTGGCTGTGGACGCGCCGCTTGCGTCGCGACGACGCGTGGCGCGCATCTGTCGATGCGCATCTTCTGCCGCATCTGCTCGAACCCGCATCGAACCTGCGCACGCGCGGTTCGCTCGCGGTGGTGCTGCTGGCGTGCACGCTCGCGCTGCTCGCGCTCGCCGGGCCGGCATGGAAGCAGATTCCGCAACCTTCCTGGCAATCCCGCACGCCGCTGGTGATCGCCGTCGACCTGTCCAGCGCCACCGCGGCCGCGGATCTTCCGCCGTCGCGCCTGCTGCAGGCACGCGCGAAGATCGGCACGCTCCTGCACGAGCGCGATGGCGGACAAGTCGGCCTGATTGCCTTCGCCGACGATGCGTACACGGTCGCGCCACTCACCGACGATGCGGCGAACGTCGCCTTGTTCCTCGACAGCCTCGCACCGGACGTGATGCCCGTGGACGGGCACCGCCCGGATCGCGCCATCCGCCGTTCGGTCGCGTTGTTGCAGCAGGCCGGCTTCGACCATGGCGACATCGTGGTGTTGACCGACCACGGCGACGCAGCGGCCAACGCGGCGGCGCAGGAAGCAGCGCGCAAGGGCATGCGGGTGTCCGTCCTCGGCCTGGGCGGCACGCAGCCGGTGAAGGTGCAGGCGGCGGACGGCAGCGTGTCGAGCGTGTCGCTCGATGTCGCGTCGCTGCGTTCACTCGCGTCGGCGGGCGATGGTGCGTTCGCACCGATCGCGATGGACGATGGCGACCTGCGCACGCTCGGCATCCTCAACGCGCGCGGCGCGGAGGCCGTGTCGACGCAAGGCCGCGCCGGACGCAGTTGGAAGGACGAAGGCTATTGGCTGTTGCCGCCGCTGATGTTGCTGGCCTTGTTCGCGTTCCGCCGCGGGTCGGGCGTTGCGGTGTTGTGCCTGGCGATGCTGATGCCCGTTAGTTTTGCGCGTGCGCAAGACGCGCAGGCGCCGCAGGGCACGCTGTGGCGCCGCGCGGACCAGGAGGCGGCGCGGCGCATGGACACGGGGCAGGAGGCGTATCGCGCGGGCGCGTTCGCGCAGGCGGCCAAGCATTACGACGGTCTGCCCGGTGCCGATGCGCACTACAACCTCGGCAATGCGCTCGCGAAGCAGGGCCGCTACGACGAAGCGATCGCCGCTTACGATGCCGCGCTGCGCGCACAGCCCGGCATGCCCGATGCGCTCGCGAACAAGCGCGCCGTCGAAGCTGCGAAGAAGCGCAAGCCGCCGCAGGGCAAGAACAGCAAGAACAACGATCCGCGTGCGCAGGGCCAGCAGGGCGGGAAGTCCACTTCAGATTCGCAGGACGGCGACCTCTCGCCGCAACAGGCGCAACAACAGAGGGGGCAGGGCTCGCCTACCTCCGCGCAGTCGCAATCGCAGGACAAACCCGCGCAGGGTCAGCAACAGCAGCAACAGGGCCAGGGCTCGCAATCGAAACCCGAAGCGCCCAAGCCCGGCGCCGCGCAGTCGCAACAGGCCGCGGACGCCGCGCAACGCGAGCGCATGCAAAAGGCACTCGCAGCGCAGCAGGCGAAGCAGGGCGGCCAGGACAAGAAAGCGGGCCAGGCGCAGAAGCAGAACGAAACGCCGGAGGAACGCGAACGTCGCCTCGCCAACGAAGCCTGGATGCGCCGCGTGCCGGATGATCCGGGCGGGTTGCTGCGCGCCAAGTTCCGCCTCGAATACGAACGTCGCCAAATGGAAGGACAAGACTGATGCGCGTGCGTTCGCTCCGCGTTTTCCTCGGCGCCTGCCTCGCCCTGCTGTGCATGGCGACGACCGCGCAGGCGCAGGTGCGCGCGTGGCTGGACCGCGACCGCATCGAATCGGGCGAATCCACCACGCTCAACATCGCCGCCGAATCGCTCACCACCGCGCCCGACTACGCGCCGCTCCAGCGCGACTTCGAACTCAGCGGACATGCGAGCCAGCGCAGCGCGAGCATCGTCAACGGCACCACGTCGATGCATGTGCAGTACTCCGTCGAACTGACGCCGCGGCGCGACGGCGTCATCACGATCCCGTCGCTGCGCGTCGGCAACCAGACCTCGCCGCCGCTCACGCTCACCGTCGCCCCTGCGAGCCGCGTGCCTGCGCAGGCGGGCGACATCGCGTTCATAGAATCGGTCGTCGACGACGCCAACCCCTACGTGCAGCAAGCCGTCGGCCTCAAGCTGCGCCTGTATTACGCGGTGCCGCTGGTCTCCGGGCAACTCGACCAGCCTTCGCCCGATGGCGCGACCTTGCGCAAGGTCGGCCAGGACGTGCAGTTCCAGCAGGAGTTGCAGGGTCGGCGCTACAACGTCGTGGAGCGCCACTTCCTGCTCATAGGCGAACACAGCGGCCGCATCGTGCTGCCCGGCGCGCGCTTCCGCGGGCAGGGCGTCGGCGGATTCATCGACGACCTGTTCGGCGACGGGCGTCGTCCGCTCGCGGCCGATGCGCCGCCGCGCACCATCGACATCAAGCCGATCCCCGCGAATGCGCCGCAACCCTGGTTGCCGCTCAACGACCTGCGCCTGCGTTACACGACGCTGCCGCAATCCGCGCGCGCGGGGCAGTCGGCGACGGTCGCGATCGAAGCCGTGGCCGATGGCGCAGTCGGATCGCAGCTTCCCGAACTGCAATTGGCCAGCGGCGCGGGCGCACAGGTGTTCCCCGCGGCGTCGCAGTCGGACGAAACCTTCGACGACGGCCGTCCGCGCACGACGCTCACGCGCACGTTCTCGATCGTGCCGACCCGCGCGGGCGGGTTGCGCGTGGAAGCACCGCGGATCGAATGGTGGGATGTGCGCGCAGGCGTCGCACGCACCGCCACCTTGCCGCCGATCGTGTTGCAGGCTGCGCCGGGCACGGCAAGCGCACAGGCACCGAGCGCCGGCAATGCAGTGGCGAGCGCGGTGCCGCAACAGGAGGATCCTGCTGGTGAGGAAGGCCGCATCCGCATCCCGGGCATCCAGGGCCAAATCCTGCCGTGGGCAGCGGCCGCCGCGTTGTTCGCGGTGTTGTGGCTCGTGACCTTGTTGTGGGCGCTGGAACACCGCCACCCGCCGGCGCGCGCCGTGGCCGGCGACACGATGCCGTCGCCGCCCGCGCCGCAGGCGCCCGACCTCAGGCGTGCCTTGCATGACGGCGACCTCGCCGACATCACCGATGCCTTGTGCGCATCGGTGAACCCGCCCGCGCACGACATCGACGCTCTGCACGCACGCCTGGACGATGCCGCGCAGCGCGATGCCCTGCGCCTGCTGCAACGCGCGCGCTGGTCCGACGGCGACCCGCGCGTGGCGCGAGATGCCCTGCGCCGCGCCTTCGCGCACGGCCCGTCGCTGGCGAAGGACACCGCGCCCGTGCGCGCGGTGCTGCCGCCGCTGTATCCCCCGGCCTGAGGTATCCGGCGGTCCGGGATACCGGCTACAGTGCGCCCGTTCCGCGGGTGTCCGCGGTAGTACCGGGACCCCGCGATGACTGACGAGCACAAGGCCGGCAAGGGCCTGCCCCTCCACTGGAAGATGGCGATCGGCTTCGCGGCCGGCCTCCTGCTCGGACTGACGGCGCATTACGTCTCCGGCGCCGATGCCACGTGGGTGCAATGGCTCACGACCTGGGTGACGCAGCCGGCTGCCACCTTGTTCCTGCGCCTGATCTTCATGCTCGTCATCCCGCTGCTGTTCTCCGCGCTCGTCGTGGGCGTGGCGGAAATGGGCGACGTGCGTTCGCTCGGCCGCATCGGCTGGCGCACGCTCGGCTACACGGTGGTGGTCTCGGCGATCGCGGTCGCGCTGGGCCTGTTCCTGGTGAACCTGTTCCGCCCGGGCGACGGCGTGGATCCGGCGCAGGCGCAGCAACTCCTGCAGCAGGGCAGCGCACGCGCGCATGCGATCGTCAGCAGCACGACGGTGCAGCCCAAGGGCCTCGACATGCTCATGTCGATCGTGCCCGACAACGTGATCAAGGCAGCGGCCGAGAACACGATCCTGGCGGTGATGTTCTTCGCGCTGATGCTCGGCATCGGCCTGGTGCTCACGCGCAGCGAGAACGCGTCCATCCTCAAGCGCGGCATCGAAGGCCTGTTCGAGGTCTCGATGACGCTCATCGGCATCGTGATCCGCCTCGCCCCGTACGCGGTGTTCTGCATGATGTTCAACCTGGCCGCGCTGTTCGGCTGGGACCTGATGGCCAAGCTGGGCGCTTACGTGGGCGTGGTCGTGCTCGCACTGGCGATCCACCAGTTCGTCATTTATTCGCTGGTGCTGAAGTTCGTCGGCGGCTATTCGCCGGTGCGCTTCTTCAAGGGCATCCAGGAAGCGATGGTGATGGCCTTCTCCACCGCTTCGAGCAACGCCACGCTGCCGACCTCGCTGCGCGTGGCCGACGAAGAACTCGGCCTGCCGCGCCGCGTTTCGCGCTTCGTGCTCACGGTGGGCGCCACGGCCAACCAGAACGGCACCGCCCTGTTCGAAGGCGTGACGGTGCTCTTCCTCGCGCAGTTCTTCGGCGTGGACCTCAGCCTCACGCAGCAGGCCACGGTGATGTTCGTGTGCATCCTCGGCGGCATCGGCACGGCCGGCGTGCCGGCGGGCTCACTGCCGGTGGTCGCGCTCATCTGCACCATGGTCGGCGTCCCGGCCGAGGGCATCGGCCTGATCCTCGGTGTCGACCGCTTCCTCGACATGTGCCGCACCACGCTCAACGTGACCGGCGACCTCATGCTCGCGACCGTCGTGTCGGCGGGCGAGCCGGCCGACGCCCCCGCTGCAGAGCCCGTCGCGGGCTGATCGGCGTCAAGGGGAACGGAGGGCGCGGGTTACAATCCGCGCCGCCCGCCGCCTTTCCCCCCGATGCCCACATGACGACGCCCAGCCGCCGCGACCTCGCCAACGCCATCCGTTTCCTCGCCATCGATGCAGTGGAGGCCGCGAAGTCCGGCCATCCGGGCATGCCCATGGGCATGGCGGACATCGCCGAGGTGCTCTGGAACGATTACCTGCGGCACAACCCGAACAACCCGAACTGGTTCAACCGCGATCGCTTCGTGCTGTCCAACGGCCACGGTTCGATGCTGCAGTACGCGCTGCTGCACCTGTCGGGTTACGACCTGTCGATCGACGACCTGAAGAATTTCCGCCAGCTCGAGTCGAAGACGCCGGGCCACCCGGAAAACTTCATGACCCCGGGCGTGGAAACCACGACCGGTCCGCTCGGCCAGGGCTTCGCGAACGCAGTGGGCATGGCGCTGGCGGAAAAGCTGCTCGCGCAACGCTTCAACCGCCCCGAATTCGAAGTCGTCGACCACCACACCTGGGTGTTCATGGGCGATGGCTGCCTGATGGAAGGCATCTCGCATGAAGCTGCGTCGCTTGCCGGCACCTGGGGCCTCAACAAGCTGATCGCGCTGTGGGACGACAACCACATCTCGATCGACGGCAATGTGCAGGGCTGGTTCACCGACGACACGCCGAAGCGCTTCGAAGCCTACGGCTGGAACGTGATCCGCAACGTCGACGGCCACGACGCCGACGAGATCAAGCGCGCGATCGACACCGCGCTGTCCTCCACCGACCGCCCCACGTTGATCTGCTGCCGCACGACGATCGGTTTCGGTTCGCCGAACAAGGCGGGCAAGGAGTCCTCGCACGGTGCGCCGCTGGGCAAGGATGAAGTGGCCAACACGCGCGAAGCGCTCGGCTGGTCGTTCGCCCCGTTCGAAATCCCGCAGGCCATCCGCGACGGTTGGCGCGCAGGCAACGCGGGCCTGGTGCGCGAAGACCAGTGGAACCGTTTGTTCGACGGCTATGCCGCGCGCCATCCCGAACTCGCCGACGAACTCGTGCGCCGCGCGCGCAACGAGCTGCCGGAGAACTGGGCGGCCGAGGCCGACGCCTACATCCGCAAGCTGCAGGCCGACGGCCCGGTCGTCGCCTCGCGCAAGGCGTCGCAGATGGCGCTGGAAGCTTACGGCCCGCTGCTGCCGGAACTGATCGGCGGCTCGGCGGACCTGGCGCATTCCAACCTGACCTTGTGGAAGGGCAGCAAGTCCGTCACCAGCGACGACGCGAATGCCAACTACGTGTACTACGGCGTGCGCGAGTTCGCGATGACCGCGATCAGCAACGGCATGGGCCTGCACGAATGCTTCATCCCGTACGACGCCACCTTCCTGGTCTTCAGCGACTACGCACGCAACGCCGTGCGCATGAGCGCGCTGATGGGCGCGCATGCGATCCACGTCTACACGCACGACTCCATCGGCCTCGGTGAAGACGGCCCGACGCACCAGCCCATCGAACACGTCGCCACGCTGCGCTACATCCCGGGCAACGATGTGTGGCGCCCGTGCGATGCCGTTGAATCCGCGGTGGCCTGGCGCGCTGCGATCGAACAGCACGATGGTCCGTCCTGCCTGGTGTTCACGCGCCAGAACCTGGCGCACCAGGCGCGCACCGATGAGCAGGTGCAGGCCATCCGTCGCGGCGGCTACATCCTGCGCGACAGCAAGGGTGCGCCGCAGACGATCCTCATCGCCACGGGTTCGGAAGTGGAACTCGCGATGAAGGCCGCCGACCAGCTCGGCGATGGCGTGCGCGTGGTGTCGATGCCTTCGACCGACGTGTTCGACCGCCAGGACGCGGCTTACCGCGAATCGGTGCTGCCGAATGCCTGTCGCCGCCGCGTGGCGATCGAAGCGGGCGTCACCGATTTCTGGCGCAAGTACGTGGGCCTGGATGGCGCGGTGATCGGCATCGATCGTTTCGGCGCGAGCGCGCCGGCCGAAGCGCTGTTCCCGCATTTCGGCTTCACGGTCGAGAACGTGGTGAAGGCCGCCAAGGCCCTCGCGTAAAACTCAGGCGAGCTCGAACACGGCATCCGCAAGGCGTGCCGTGTCTTCGGGCGAGTGGCTGACCCACACCATCGGCAGCGCGACTTCGTCGCGCACGCGCTGCAGCCAAGGCAGCAGTTCGTCCTTGCGTGCGCGATCGAGCATCGACAAGGGTTCATCGAGCAACAGCAAGGCCGGTTGCGAGAGCAGGGCGCGGGCGATGGCGATGCGTTGCGCTTCGCCGCCGGACAGCCCATCGGTGCGACGGTGGAGCAGGCCACCGATGCCGAGCAGTTCGACGATCGCCTCCATCGCGAAACGCGGTGTCGCCTCGCGACGCGGCGCGCCGTAGAGCAGGTTGGCGCGCACATCCAGGTGCGGGAACAGGCGCGCGTCCTGGAACACGTAGCCGATGTGGCGATGGTGCGCCGGTTCGTCCACGCCGGTGTTGGCATCGAAGAGCGTGCGGCCATCGATCGAAATGCGTCCGCGCGTCGGCCGCACCAGCCCCGCGATGGCATGCAGCACCGAGGTCTTGCCTGCGCCCGATGCGCCCACGAGCGCGATCGCGCGCTGCGTGCTTTCGATGCGCACGCTGCTGCGGAACGCGCCGCGCGCCACGTCGATGTCGATCGAGAACAGCGGGTGCGTCACGACACCTCTCCGCGTCGCTGCCGTTGCACCAGCCACTCCGAGCAGAACACCGCGGCGAAGGAAATCGCGACGGCAACGATCGCCAAGCGCCACAAGCCAGACTCGCCCCCGGGCACCTGCATCATTCCGTACATCAGCGCCGACAGCGTCTGCGTTTCGCCCGGGATGGCGGACACGAAGGTGATCGTTGCGCCGAACTCACCGAGCGCCTTCGCGAAGGCGAGCATCGCGCCGGCGACGATGCCGGGCCACGCGAGCGGCAGGGAGACGGTGAGGAACACGCGCCACGGCGGTGCACCGAGCGTGGAAGCCGCCTGTTCCAGGCGCACGTCGACCGCTTCGATCGCCACGCGGATCGCACGCACCATCAAGGGAAATCCCATGATGCCGCTCGCGAGCGCCGCGCCCGTCCAGCGGAACGCGAACACGATGCCGAAGTTGTCGCGCAGGAACATGCCGATCGGGCCCCGCGTGCCGAAGGCCATCAACAGCACGAAGCCCGTGACGACCGGCGGCATCACCAGCGGCAGCACGAGCAGCGTGTCGAGCAGCAACTTGCCGGGAAAGCGCTTGCGCGCGAGCAACCAACCGAAAGCGATGCCGAAGGGCAGGCTGCACGCCACCGCGGTGAGCGCGACCTTCAGGCTGAGCGCGATGGCCTGGTATTCGGCGGTGCCCAGCCCGGCCATGCGTCAGAGCAGCCGGAAACCATGCCGCGCGAAGATCGCGCGCGCCGCCGGCGTCTGCAGCCAGTGCACGAAGGCCTTCGCCTGCGGATGCGTGCTCGCGGCGATGCGGGCGACGGGATACACGATCGGTGCGTGCGAATCGGCGGGGAACGTGCCGACCACGCGGACTTTCGGTTCGGCCATCGCATCGCTGCCGTACACGATGCCGAGCGGCGCTTCGCCGCGCGAAACCAGCAGCAGCGCCGCGCGCACGTTTTCCGCTTCCGCGGTGCGCGCCTTCACGCCGTCCCATGCGCCGAGCTTCGTGAGCGATTGTTTCGCGTACTTGCCGGCCGGCACGCTGTTGGTGAGTGCGACGGCGAGGCGGCCGTCCGTGCCCAGCAGCGGCACGAGGTCGAGGCCGGGTTTCAGCGCGACGTCTTTCACCGACGAAGTGCTCGGTGCAACGAGCACCAGCGTGTTGCCCAGCAGGTTGCGGCGCGTCGCGGGATCGATGAGCTTCTGCTTCTGGAGTTCGTCCATCCAATCCAGGTCGGCCGAAATGAAGACATCGGCAGGCGCGCCCTGATCGATCTGCCGCGCGAGGGCGGAACTCGCTGCGTACGACACGCGCACCGGTGCGCCGCCTTCGTGTTCGTAGGCCTTGGCCGCTTCGTCCATCGATTCCTTCAGGCTCGCCGCGGCGAAGACCGTGAGCGGCGCAGGCTTGTCCGGGGGCGTTGCACCGGCGATGCAGGCGAAGGCGGCGAGCAGAGTTGCGAGAACGGTCGAACGCCAGGTCATGGCACATCCTCCACGTGGATCGATTGGACCTGGCGCGCCGCTCGGGCAGGGCGCGTGTCATCGGGGACCAACAGGCGCAGCGGGCCTTCCTTGTCGTCGATCGCCTTTCCGTCGCAGCGATCGACGAGGTAGACCGCGCGTCCACCGAGCGATGCATCCAACTCGCCCAGCGAGAACACCACGCGATAACCGTCGCGCGCCGTCACCACTGCGACGCGCGCCAGGTGGGCGCCGCGCAGCGGTGTCGTCGGCATGGCGTTCGCGGCGCGCAGCAGGTCGACCAAGGCCACGCCTTCACAATGCAACGCGCGCTCGTGGATCTTCATCTCCACCGGATGGCGCGGCAGCGGCGCGAGGTGCGCCGCATCCAGTGGCACCTGCACGGGTTCGGCGGCGAAGGCGGGGACGAACGTGAGCGCGCCGAGCAGCGCGCAGGCGAGGGTCCGCATGTCAGATCCTGTCCAGGGGAATGCGCAAGTATCGCGTACCGTCCGCCGCCGGCGCCGGCAGCGCGCCGCCGCGCAGGTTGACCTGCAGCGATTGGAGGATCAGCGCGGGCATCGGCAGGGTGGCGTCGCGCGCCTTCCGCATCGCGACGTAATCGCCTTCGGTGGTGTCGCCGCGCAGGTGCGTGTTCTCGCGCTTCTGCGCGCCGATCGTGGTTTCGCAGGCGGCCTCGCGGCCGTTCGGGCTGTAGTCGTGGCACACGAACACGCGGGTGGTGTCGGGCAGCGTGTAGAAACGCTGGATCGTGCGGTACAGCGTGGCCGCGTCCGCGTTCGGGAAATCGGTGCGCGCGGTGCCCGAGTCGGGCATGAACAAGGTATCGCCGCAGAACAACGCATCGCCCACGAGATACGCGACGCAATCGGCCGTATGCCCGGGTGCCGCGATGACGAGCCCTTCCATGTCGCCGATGGAGAAGCGTTCGTCTGCGTCGAACAGATGGTCGAACTGCGAGCCATCCGAAGGCACGTCGTCGCCGAATCCGAACACCGGCGCGAAGCTGCGCTGCGTCTGGCGGATGCCGTTGCCGATGGCGACCTGCGCACCTGGAAAACATTCGCGCAGCCATTGCGCTGCGGAAAGATGATCCGCGTGCGCGTGCGTTTCCAGCAGCCATTGCACGCGCAGGCCGTTTGCGCGGACGTACTCGAGCAGCTTGCCTGCCGAGTCGTGCGAGGTGCGCGCGGACTTCGCGTCGAAATCCAGCACCGGGTCGAGGATCGCCGCGGCGCGCGTCGCCGGGTCGACGATCACATGGCTCCATGTGCCCGTGGCGGGATCGTGGAAGGACGCGACCTCGGCTGCCATGGCGATGCCCTCGCGGGTCAGGGGGTGGGTGTGCCGAGCGTGTCGTCCAGCAGTTTCGCCAGTCGCCACGCGGCCTGTCGCACGCGTTGTTCGGCGAGCGGGCGCATGGCGTCGAGATAGCTGCGATCCATCACGTGGCCCTGCGGATAAAGCGAACGTGCATCGACGAGGCGGCAGGACTCCGAGGCCCACGCGAGCGGTGCGCTCAGGGCACCGGCTTCCGGCGGCCACGGCAGCGCATCGAGGCGATCGGCGTAGCCCTTCATCCCGAGGCCCGGATGCCCGGGCTTGTCCACGCCGACCTCGCCGAGGATGTAGTAGTCCCAGATGGAATGCAGGTTGGTGCCCATCACGCCGTCGATGTACTTCGAGCGTGCGTAGGCTTCCGGTTCCAGCTTGGTGCGCAGGCTGATCTGGTAATCGTTGCCGCCCTTGTCCGGGTGGTTGCTCGCATGCATCGGCTGGTGCACGTCGCCGACGAAATGGACGAGGAACTTGAGCGCGTCGCGGCGCACCGCCAGCGGCTGCGAACGGTCGGCCAGCAACTTGCGCTGCGCTTCGATCGCGCCCACCACGCACTGGCCGTCCGGGCAGTCGCGTGCCATGACGAAGTGGCAGGTCCCGTCGGTCGTATTCACGTAATGCCAGCGCGAGGTGGCCTTGAAGCGATCCGGGTCGGTGTTGCGCAGGTCGTCGGCCCAGGTGGCCACGCCGCCGAGGGTCGGGTCCGGCTCACCGGCCAGCAGCTTGTCGATCTCCGCGCGGGTGGCCGGCTGCACGTGCCGCGCCGCCAGTTCCCCCACCATCCGGTGCCCCAGGCCGCTCCAGGCATGGGCGGGCGAGGCGGCGAAGAGGGCGGCGAGGGCGCCTGCGAGGTAGGCGAGGGTGGGGCGGAATGCGGGCATCACGGGCGCCGGGGCTGTGGGGTCCGTTAAAATACCGGGCTTTCCCGGGCGCGGGCCACCGCGCCGAACCGTCTCTCCCTCGCTCCAGGAGCTTCCATGGCGATCAAGGTTGGTATCAATGGCTTCGGCCGCATCGGCCGCAATGTGCTGCGCGCCGCCGTGCAGAATTTCAGCGACATCGAAATCGTCGCGATCAACGACCTGCTGGAGCCGGACTACCTGGCCTACATGCTGTCCTACGACTCGGTCCACGGGCGCTTCAAGGGCGACGTGAAGATCGACAACGGCATGCTGGTCGTGAACGGCAAGAAGATCCGCCTCACCCAGGAACGCGACCCCGCCAACCTGAAGTGGAACGAAGTCGGCGCCGACATCGTCATCGAATCCACCGGCCTGTTCCTCGACAAGGCCACTGCGCAGAAGCACCTCGACGCGGGCGCGAAGAAGGTCCTGCTCTCGGCCCCGTCGAAGGACGACACGCCGATGTTCGTCTACGGCGTGAACCACGCCAAGTACAACGGCGAGGCGGTCATCTCCAACGCTTCGTGCACCACCAACTGCCTGGCGCCGATCGCCAAGGTGCTCAACGACAAGTGGGGCATCAAGCGCGGCCTGATGACCACCGTGCACGCCGCTACCGCGACGCAGAAGACCGTCGACGGCCCGTCCAACAAGGACTGGCGCGGCGGTCGCGGCATCCTCGAGAACATCATCCCCTCGAGCACGGGCGCGGCGAAGGCCGTGGGCGTGGTGATCCCCGAGTTGAACAAGAAGCTCACGGGCATGTCTTTCCGCATCCCGACCTCCGACGTCTCGGTGGTCGACCTGACGGTCGAACTCGACAAGCCGGCGACCTACGCCGAGATCTGCGCCGAAATGAAGGCGCAGTCGGAAGGCGCGCTGAAGGGCGTGCTGGGCTACACCGAAGACAAGGTCGTGGCCACGGACTTCCGCGGCGACGCGCGCACGTCGATCTTCGACGCCGACGCCGGCATCGCCCTCGACCCGACCTTCGTCAAGCTGGTGAGCTGGTACGACAACGAATGGGGCTACTCGAACAAGTGCCTGGAGATGGTCCGGGTCATGTCGTCCAAGTAAGTGGCAGGCTGACGCGCCGCAGCAACTTTGCGGACGCGGTCACGGCAGCGACGTCCCTTCGCAACCCCGCTTCGGCGGGGTTGTGTCGTTTTGGGACCCAAGGCTCCGGAGCGTGACGGATTTCCGGTTGTGCGGGCCCCGGGGCCCCGGTAGCGTGCGAAGCATGGCAACGGCGGTGTCCCTCGGTCTCCGGTCGGCAGCGCCCGAGTGGGCCCTGCGGCGCGATTTCGCGCGCCTGCTGGTCGTCGCCGTCGTGTTGCCCGCGCTGATCCTGTGCGCGCTGCTCGCCTGGAGCGAAGCGTCGTCGCAACGCCGCAATGCCTCCACGCAATTGCGTTCGGTGGCCGAGTCCACGGCGCACGGTCTCGAAGAATTCCTGCAGGTGCACACGGCGGTGACCGGCGTGGTCGCCGATCGTCGCAGCGCCGAGCGCACGCTCAACGACCGCGCGCGCTGGAGCGACGATCTCGCGCGCCTGCGCACCAACTACCCTGCGTTCTCCACCATGCGCGTGCTCGATGCGCAGGGCCGCTTGCTCGCCGCCTCGCCCGCGACCGAAGGCGCGGACTTCGCTTCTCCCTGTTTCGCGGAAGTCGCCAAGGCGAATGCGCCGGTCGTGTCCGGTGTCTACGGCCAGGACGCGGCTTTCATCTGCACCGGCGCGCCGCTGAAGGCGAACGGCAACTTCGCGGGGATCGCCGAAGGCGTGCTGCCGGTGGCGTCCTTCGCGCACATGCGTGCGACCTGGTTGCGCGGATACGGCTACGAAGCGGTGCTGCTCGACAACCGCGGCACGGTGGCCTACGCCAGCGAAGGCGTGCCGCTCGCGCCGGGTACCGCGCTGCCCGACGGCGATGCGTCCCTGCGCGGCGTGGCGCTCGGTGCGCCGGAGGGCATGGTGCGCGTGGATGGCGTCCTGCGCGACGCCAAGGACGCCTACGCCGTGGCGATGCCGCTCGAGGAAGGCTGGCGCCTGCTCGTGCTGTTGCCGAAGGAGACGCTCGCCACGCAACTGCTGCGCACCATCGGCATGATGGTCGGGCTGCTCGTCGCCGTCGCCGCCGGCGTGCTGGGCATCGCGTGGTGGCAGATGCGGCGGCTGTCGTTGAGCGTGCACAAGCTGCTCGTGCAGATGCAGCGCTTCGCGCTCGAGCATGCGTCGCAACCGATCGCACCGGAGTCGATGCCGCAGGAACTCGCGCCGCTCGCCGACGCGATGAACCAGCTCAGCGATCGCATGGCCGACGCGTATCGCGCCACCAGCCGCAGCCTGGAAGAACAACGACGCCTGCGCGCATCGCTGGAGCAAGTGGTCGACCAGCGCGAGCGCGAGATCGCGCAGCGCACTGCGGAACTGCGCAATGCGGTGTCCGAGCTGGATCGCCTCAGCCGCACCGACGCGCTCACCGGCTGCCTGAACTATCGCGGCTTCCGCGAAGTCGCCGCGGGCCTGTGGCGCGAGGCGCGCGAGAACGGCACCTTGCTGTCCGCGCTCGCCCTCGACATCGACCACTTCAAGGCCTACAACGACCGTTACGGCCATCCGCGCGGCGACCAGGCGCTCAAGCGTTTCGCGGGCGCGGTGCGCAGCGCGCTCTACCACCGCGAAGACGTCGTGGTCCGCCCCGGCGGCGAAGAATTCATCGTGTTCCTGCCCGACACCACGCTCGAGCAGGCCATCCGCGTCGGCGAGCGCATCTGCGCCAGCGTGCTCCACGCCGACATCGCGCACGCCGGTTCGCCGATGGGCGTGCTCACGGTCAGCATCGGCGTGGCCACCAACCTCCCTGAGGACGGCGACGACCCCGAGGTCATGCTCGCCCGCGCCGACGCGGCCCTGTATCGGGCGAAGAACGCAGGCCGCCACCGGGTTTCGCTGTAGCGCCACGGCGTTTCGGGCGAAAATGGGGGTCCCCAAGACCTCGACCCAAAGGCCCCCTCATGCCCATCGTCCGCATGACCGACCTCGACCTGCACGGCAAGCGCGTGCTCATCCGCGAAGACCTCAACGTGCCGATCAAGGACGGCCAGGTGACCTCGGAGCAGCGCATCCTCGCCGCGCTCCCGACCCTTGCCCACGCCCTCGACCAGGGCGCCGCCGTGATGGTGATGTCGCACCTGGGCCGCCCGACCGAAGGCCACTTCACCGAAGCCGATTCCCTCAAGCCCGTCGCCGAACGCCTCAGCCACCACCTCGGCCGCGACGTGCGCCTGGTGCGCGACTGGCTCAGCGCCGATTTCAGCGTGAAGCCCGGCGAGATCGTCCTGCTCGAGAACTGCCGCATGAACATGGGCGAGGGCAAGGACGACGACTCGCTGTCGCAGAAGTACGCCGCGTTGTGCGACGTGTTCGTCATGGACGCCTTCGGCACCGCGCATCGCGCGCAGGCCTCCACGCATGGCGTCATCAAGTTCGCGAAGGTCGCCGCGGGCGGCCCGCTGCTCATGGCCGAACTCGATGCGCTGGCGCGCGCGCTGGACAACCCGAAGCGCCCGCTGCTCGCGATCGTCGCCGGCAGCAAGGTGTCGACCAAGCTCGAACTGCTCGGCTCGCTCGTCTCCAAGGTGGACCAGCTGATCGTCGGCGGCGGCATCGCCAACACCTTCCTCGCCGCCACGGGCCACCCGGTCGGCAAGTCGCTGTACGAACCGGACCTGGTGGACACGGCGCGCAAGATCCTCGCCGATGCGAAGGCCCGCGGCGCCGACATCCCGCTGCCGAGCGACGTGGTCGTCGCCCCCGCCTTCGCCGCCGATGCGCCCGCCACCGTGAAGCCGGTGGACGCGGTGACCGCCGACGACATGATCCTCGACATCGGCCCCGACACCGCCAAGCGTTACGCCGAGCTCGTCATGCAGGCCGGCACGGTGGTGTGGAACGGCCCCGTCGGCGTGTTCGAGTTCGACGCCTTCGGCAAGGGTACCGAAGCGCTGGCCCGGGCGATCGCGGAGTCCAACGCGTTCTCCATCGCCGGCGGCGGCGACACGCTCGCGGCCGTGGACAAGTACGGCATCGCGAAGAGCGTGGGCTACATCTCCACCGGCGGCGGTGCCTTCCTCGAGTTCCTGGAAGGCAAGACGTTACCGGCGGTAGCGGCCCTGCAGGCACGCGGCTGACCTGCGAAGAATTCCCGGTGCGCGCCCGTTGCGGCGCGCATTGCGTCGTGTAGGCTCTTCCGAAGGGGACGGAGAGAGCAGGACGCATGAAGCGCTGGAGCGCGGTGGGGCTGTGGGTGTGTTTGGGGTGCATGGCGATGGGTTCGGTGGATGCGGCAACGCCCGCATCGCAGGACACCCAATACCAGCGTGGCGAATTCCATTTCTCCGTAGGGCCGCCACGCGCGTTCGTGCAGGTGCGGACGATTCCCGCGCAATGGGATCCGCGCGCGCCGGGTGCGAACGACGATAGCTGGCGTTTCTGGTTGCTCGACAGCCAGATCGATCGGCGCACGGGCGCCGACCACGAATACTTCGACTACGCCTACGAGGCCCGCACCGCTGCGAACCTCGGCGATGCCGGCCGCGTGCAGGTCGAATTCAACCCCGAGTACCAGCAGCTCGTCGTGCATCGCGTCGAACTGCGACGCGACGGCGTGTGGCAGGACCGTCTCGCACCCGATCGCATCACGCTCGCGCGACGCGAGAGCAACTTCGAGAAGGACGTGTCCGACGGACGCGTGACCGCGCTGATCGTGCTCGACGACGTGCGCAAGGACGACGTCGTGCGCGTGTCGTACACGATCACCGGCAGCAATCCGATCCTGGCCGGCCAGTTGTACGACGGCCGCCGCCTGGGCTGGACCAGTCCGATCCTCGATTCCCACCTGCGCGTGCAATACGACCCCGGCACGAAGGTGCGCACGCAGGCCGACAACGGCGCGCAAGCGGCGCAGGTGCGCACGGTGCCCGGCGCGGTGGAAGTCAGCTTCGACGCCCACGCGCAGCGTCCCGTCGTCGACGAACAGAGTTATCCCGCGTGGTATCGCCCGTTCCCGCGCGTGGAGGTCGGTCCCGACCGCAGCTGGGCGGACGTGGTGAATTGGGCGTTGCCCCTGTTCCCGGCCGTGCGCACGTTGCCGCCCGACCTCGAAGCACGCATCGCCGAATGGTCGAAGCTGCCCGATCCGACCGCGCGCCTGAACGCCGCGCTGCGCGTCGTGCAGGACGACATCCGCTACTTCGGCGTCGAAATCGGCGACAGCACGCATCGCCCCGCCGATCCGTCGGTCACGTGGCAACGGCGTTACGGCGACTGCAAGGACAAGGCCTACCTGCTGGCGACGGTGCTCAATCGCATGGGCATCGCCGCGGTGCCCGCGCTGGTGTCGACCGATCGCGGGCGTGGGGTGCGCGACGACTTGCCCGCGGCCTCGGCGTTCAACCACGCAATCGTGCGCGCGACGATCGACGGCGCGGCGCTGTACGTCGACCCGACGATCCCGCAGCAGGGCGGCGATCCGCGCGAGGGCGATCTCGTCGACTACGGCGCGGCACTCCCGGTGGCGCCCGGTACGCGCGCACTGGAGACGATCACGCCCGTTCGCATGCCCAAGGCCGGCATCACCTCGATCGAACGCTTGCAGCCCTCCGACGACGGCAGCGTGCGGATGGACATCGAGACGACCTTCAGCGGTGACTCGGCGGACGACATCCGCAGGATGATCGCGCAGGCGCGCATCGACGACCTGCAGCGCCGCAAGGCCGACTATTACCGGCAGCGCTACGGCCCGGTCGACGTCAACGGCACGATGCAGGTCCGCGACGACCGCGCTTCGAATCGCCTGGCGATCACCGAATCGTACGTGCTGAAGTCGCCCTGGCTCACCGAGAACGGCGCGCGCTCGCTCGATGTGTTCGCCGAAGCGCTCGACGAAGCCAGCGCCCTGCCGCCGTCGATGGCGCGCACCGGTCCGCTGGCGATCGGCACGCCGGGCGAATACCGGCACGAGGTCCACGTGACCCTGCCCGCCGGCTGGAAGTCGCTGCTGGCGAAGGAAAACGAAGCGTTCTCCTCCAGTGCGTTCGGCTACACGCGCGAGCTGTCGCCCTCGGCGGAAAAGCTGGACCTGGTGTACGCGCTGCAGGTGAAGCAACGCGAACTCGACGCCACCGCCGCGACCGCGCACCTGGGCGAATTGCGCCGCATGCGCGACACGCTCGGCGCGCGCCTGCGTTTCGCCGCACCGCCGGTGCGCATCGAATCGCGCGAACGCGATGCGCGACTGAAAGCGCTGCTGCGCGACGTGATGGACAACGGAGGTTCGAAATGAGGTTGACGCTCCTTGCCACGGCGACGCTGATGCTGGGCCATGTCGCGCACGCAGCGACGCCTGCGCCGGATGTCGCGACCGATCCGGCCGGCGCGTGGACCGCATTCCTCGACACGGCCGATTTCGAGAAGGTCTATGCGAGCTTCGGCGTGCTGGACAAGATCGGATACGGCGGCGCCGGCGTGGATGCGGACGCCTGCAAGGCCAACGCGGCCGCGCTCCGCACTGCGGTGGACGTCGTGCCCGTGAGCATCGTGTTGCGACGCGCTTCGATGTTGTGCGCCGAAGCCACCCACGACGATGCACTGGCCGAGCGCGAAACGAAGGCCCTGGGTGCGCTCGCAAAGCATGCGCTTGCGTCCGCCGTCGAATCCGCGAACGCAGCGCCCATCCGCGTCGTGCGCCAGGACGATGCGTACGCGTTGCTGGCCGCGGCTGGCCTGGAGCATCGCTACGAGTATTACCAGGACACCACCAACCGCAGCTTCCCGCTGGTGGTGGCCGCGTGGGATCCCGAACGCAAGCTCGAGCGCCATCTGCGTTTCGACTACCTCGACACCGGCGCGCGCATCACGCGCGAGGGCGAAGGGCACCGCTTCCTGCTGCAACGCGTCGCGCTCGTGCGCGGCATGATGGAAGGCAACGCACAGCAACCTGCGGTCATCGACCTGCAGGCGAAGGCCGAGGCGAACGACATCGCCGATCCGGCGCGGAAGATTGCGAAATTGCGCGCCGGCACCGCCGCCGGCGGCATCCGCTCGGCGCAGGCATGGATCGCGTTCTGCCGATCGAAGGATGCGCCGCGGGGATGTGCCGATGGCATGGTCGATGCCTTGCTCCCCTACGCGGAGAAGCAATGGGCCGAACCGATGGCGCTGCTCGCCTTCGCCTACGACAGCGGACTGGGCGTCAAGCGCGATGCCGCCGCTGCGGACGCATTGCTCGAAGCCGCGGACGCGCGCTGGGCGCACCACGGCGCGACGCTCGAGTTCGTGGATCTCTGGCTCTCCAAGGACAAGGCTTCGACGCTTCCGCGCGAACTTCGCCAGCGCATCGATCGTGCCCTTGCCGACGGCAACGAGAACGCGCGGATGATGGTGATGTACGACGAATTCATGCACCGCCAGCGCGACCTGATGAAGCCCTTGCCGGCGGACGATGTCGCCTTCCTCTCGAGCCCGCAGCAGAACGGCGAGGGGCAGGGCTTCAAGATGCTGGAAGCCTTTGCGAACGTGCGGGGCGACAAGGCCGATGCGCTGCGCTGGCAGAAGCGCGCGGCGGACGCGGGCTCGCCCGATGCGCAGGCGACATTGGGCTTCGCCATGCTCTACGGCCGCGATGGCGTTGCCAAGGACAAGCCGGGCGGTGAGCAGATGCTCGAACAGGCGGCCATTGGTGGCAACACCGAGGCGGCCCAGCACCTGGCCGACGAGGCCATCGGTCGACGCGAGTACGCGCTCGCGGAAAAATTCATCGCAGCGCCGGCGTCCTTCGGCGACCGCAGTGCGGTGATGACGCTTGCCTCGTTGTACGAATACGCGCGCCCCGGCGTCAGTGAAGGGCCCGAGGCAGCGATCCGCATCTATCAATCCCTGGCCGACACCGGGGACGCCTACGGCCGCCGGCGCCTCGCCGACATGGCGTTCGCGGGCCGCGGCATGCCGAAGGACAGCGAAAAGGCAAGGAAGTGGCTGCTCCAGGATGCGGAAACCGGCGACGCCTGGTCCGAAGCACGCCTGTCGCGCGCCTACCTGGGCGGGGAATTCGGTGCCGTCGACGAGCGTGAAGGCATGCGCTGGGGCGAACGCTCAGTGGAGCACGATGTCACCGTCGGCGCGTCCACTTATGGCCACTGGCTGTACTACACGAAGGCGACGCCCGATGCGCGCGGCAAGGCGATCGGCATGTGGCGCAAGGCCGTGGCGCACCGCGACGCGGATGCCGCGAACAACCTTGCCTGGGTGCGTTGCACGTCGAGGTTCGACGACGAGCGTGATCCGAAGGAAGGTTTGAAGGCGCTCGCCGTGATGGGGACCAACACCGATGATCTCGATCCCGCGGAGATCGACACGGCGGCCGCCTGCCAGGCGGCGAACGGACAATTCGACCAGGCAAAGAAGTTGCAGGCGGTGGCGATGCAATCGCTTGCGCGCAACATCTCGCGCAAGGATCCGCCCGGCGTCGTCGCGGAGGATGACGACTACAAGGACTACGGCAGCCGACTGGCCTTGTATTCGAGCGGCAAGGCTTATCGCGAGCCGGAGACGAAGCGCGATTGATCGTCCGGGTGGCGCGCGAAGCCCAGGCGCGCCAGGACCCGTTCGGATGCGTGGTTCCCGGGGTCGACGTCTGCTTCGAACCGGGTCACGCCCAACACGCGCGTCGCCCACGCCATCGCCTGCGCCGCCGCCTCCGTCGCGAAACCCTGCCCGCGCTGCGCCGGATGCAGCGCATATCCGATCTCCGCGCACCGACCGCGCAGGTCGATGTGGTGCAAGGTGCAGGTCCCGATCGCATCGTCGTTGCGACGCGTCGTGACGATCCAGTCGATCCGGTCGCCTTGCGCGAGGAATTCGACGCACTCGGCGAGATAGCCCGCGGGATCGGCGACCACGCCTTCCAGCAACGCGGCATCGCCCTCGCGCGGCGCGCGCAGGCGCGTGCGACGGCCCGTGAGTTCGGGAAACCCTGGCAGCGCTTTCATCGAATACGTATGCAGTGGCATGGCCGCTTCGCCGGCCTGTGGTAGAACAGACCGATCCCGAGCACTTTGCCATGACCAACCCAACGCATCCGCAACGCCGCCGCACCCGCATCGTCGCCACCCTCGGCCCCGCCACCGATCCGCCGGGCGTGCTCGACGCGCTGTTGCAGGCGGGGGTGGACGTGGTGCGCCTGAACTTCTCGCACGGCGATCCCGCCGGGCAGCAGGCGCGCGCGCTCGCGGTGCGCGAAGCCGCCGCACGCCTGGGCGTGGAGGTCGGCATCCTCGCGGACCTGCCGGGCCCGAAGCTGCGCATCGAAAAGTTCGCCGACGGCCGCGTGCAACTGAAGGCCGGCGATCGCTTCGACCTGGTCGCGCGCGCCGACGCCGCACCGGGCACCGTGCGCGAAGTCGGCATCAGCTACCTCGGCCTGCCTTCGGACGTGAAGCCGGGCGACACGCTGTTGCTCGACGACGGCCTGATGCAGTTGCGCGTGGAATCGGTCGAAGGCGACCGCATCGCGACGACCGTGCTCAACGACGGTGCGCTCTCCGATCGCAAGGGCCTGAACCGGCTCGGCGGCGGTTTGTCGCTGGGCGCGCTGACCGATCGCGACCGCGAACTCATCCGCGTCGCCGCCGAGCTCGACGTCGATTTCATCGCCGTCTCCTTCTGCCGCAATGCCGCCGACATGGAAGAAGCGCGCGCACTCGCGCGTGCCGCCGGCAGCGACGCCGCACTCGTGTCGAAGATCGAACGCGCCGAAGCCATCGAGAACCTCGGCGAAATCGTCGATGCGAGCGACGTGGTGATGGTGGCGCGCGGCGACCTGGGCGTGGAGATCGGCGACGCCGAATTGCCCGGCCTGCAGAAGAAGATCATCCGCGAGTCGCTGTTGCGCAACAAAGTGGTGATCACCGCCACGCAGATGCTGCAGTCGATGGTCGACAACCCCATCCCGACGCGCGCCGAAGTCCTCGACGTCGCCAACGCGGTGATCGACGGCACCGACGCGGTGATGCTCTCGCAGGAAACCGCCGCGGGCAGTTATCCCGTGCGCGCGGTGGAAGCGATGGCGCGCATCTGCCTGGGCGCCGAGCGCCAGTTCGAGATGGACACCGATTTCGAGAAGGCGCCGCGCAACCTGGAACGCGTGGACCAGGCGATCGCGATGGCCTCGATGTTCCTCTCCGAGCACATCGGCGTGCGCGCGATCATCGCGATGACCGAATCCGGCGGCACCGCGCGCTTCCTGTCGCGCTTCCGCTCCTCGGTGCCGATCTATGGCCTGTCGCGCTACGCCGGCGCGCGCCGGCGCATGGCGCTGATGCGCGATGTGTTCCCGATCGACTTCGACAGCCGCGGCCTGGCCGCGCGCGATGCGGCGCGCGAAGCCCTCAAGGTGCTCCACGCCAAGCAATGCCTGGACGTCGGCGACCGCGTCATGTTCACCAGCGGCGACCACATGGAGCACCACGGCGCGACCAACACCCTGCGCATCCTCCAGGTCGGGCCGGAAGGGCGTGCCGAGGGCCTGGGCGATCTCTGAATTGGCCCCTGCCTGACCTGCGCGAAACTGCCGACAAGCGGCCGTTGATCGCCACGCGTGCCGGTGCTATTCCGGCATTGCGATTTCTCCGCGCCCACGGCGCGAGGAGGGCGACATGCGATCCCTGCGATCCGGCCTGTGCGCAATGGGCTGGGCCTTGCTGTGCGTGCTCGCGTTCGCGCCGCACGCGCAGGCAGGCCAAGGCATCACCGTGGTGAACGAAGGTGGCATCAAGGACAAGTGGATGCTCGCCGAAGGCGTGCCCCTGGCCGTGCCGCAATACCCGCCGCAATTCGTGCGTCGCCACGACACGGTCTGCATCGGCCTGGGCTACCTGCTCAATCCCGACGGCACGACCTCGGACTTCGCGTTGGTGAAAGCCTGGACCAGCGCAGGCACGTCGGAACCGGAAGAGGGGTACTGGGGCAGCTTCGCCGAATCGGCGGCTTCCGCCCTCAAGCAATGGCGCTTCAAGCCGCGCCCCGAAGTCGCGCAGGCCCAACCCGTCTACACGATCGCCACGTTCGTGTTCGGCGGCACGGGAGCGGCGAACGAGTTCCGCTCCCGCTGCGCCGTGCCCAAGCTCGCCCTGCGCCTGCGCGAGCTGCGCGCCACCAAGGACCGGCGCGTGACGACCAACATCCTCGACCGGCTCGACCTCGAGGACGTCGCCGCGACCAACGCCGCCGACACGCGACGCCCGATGAACTGACGCGTGGCCCATGCGGCCCGGCCGGTTCGGCGCTAGGATCGGCCGGTCGCCAAACCACGTCTCCAAAGGGGAGTCCCATGTCGCGTCGCAATGCCCGCAGTGCCCTCGTCGCCTTGTCGCTGTGCTGCCTCGCCCTGGGTGCGCACGCCGCCGATCGCAGTCGCGTCGTCAACGAAGGTGGCATCCGCGACCAGTGGATGCTCGCCGACGGCGTCAAGCTCGCGGCGCCCGGGTTCACGCCCGAAATGAAGGACGCCGGCAACAGCGTCTGCGTCGCGATCGGCTATTCGATCAGCCCCGAAGGCAAGACCGGCGATTTCACGGTGCTCAGGACCTGGACCAGCCAGCAGGGCAAGATCCCCGAGGGTTACTACGACCAGTACACGGCCTCCGCCGCCGGTGCGCTGTCGCAGTGGGCGTTCAAGCCGCGCCCGGAAGTCGAAAAGGCCCAGCGCACCGTCACCGTCGCCACGATGACGTTCGTCGGCAAGGACGCCATGGACCGCTCGGCGCTCGCCAGCAATTGCAAGATCGCCGACCTGGCGGCCGCGCTCCAGGAGGCCGGCCACAAGAACGTCGACCGCGACCAGCTGCGCCGCGAGCTGGAGCGCTCCAACCGGGCGTCGACCGCCAATAACTCCATGATCTCGAACCCGGCCCAGTCCCTCAGCAGCAGCCCGGTCCGCTGACCGGCCTGGGGGCGTGACGGGGCGAGGGCGGTATAATTCCGCCCTTTCCCCACGCCCTTCAGGACGCCAATGAGCATCGAACAGCTTGCCGAAACCGCCCAGGCCATGGTCGCCGCGGGCAAGGGCATCATCGCGATCGACGAATCCACCGCCACCATCGCCAAGCGCTTCCAGGGCGTGGGCGTCGAGAACTCGGAAGAGAACCGTCGCGCCTATCGCGAAATGCTGCTGACCACGCCCCGCCTCGGCGAGCACATCTCCGGCGCCATCCTTTTCGACGAAACCCTCCGCCAGTCCACCAAGGCCGGCGTGCCCTTCACCAAGGTCATGATGGAGAACGGGATCATCCCGGGCATCAAGGTCGACAAGGGCACCTTCCCGCTCGCCGGCTTCCAGGGCGAAGTCGTCACCGAGGGCCTCGATGGCCTGCGCGCGCGCCTGGAGGAGTACTACAAGCTCGGCGCCCGCTTCGCGAAGTGGCGCGCGGTGATCAACATCGGCGAAGACATCCCGTCGGGCACCTGCATCGAAGCCAACTCGCACGCGCTGGCGCGCTACGCCGCGCTGTGCCAGGAACAGGGCCTGGTGCCGATGGTGGAGCCGGAAGTGATCATGGACGGCGACCACGACATCCAGACCTGCTACGAAGTCACCGAAGTCGTGCTGCGTTCGCTGTTCGACGCGCTGTACAACCAGAACGTCATGCTCGAGGGCACCATCCTGAAGGCCTCGATGGTCGTGCCGGGCAAGACCAGCGGCGAGCGCGTATCCGTTGAAGACGTCGCCGAGAACACCCTGATGTGCCTGAAGACCGCCGTGCCGGCGATCCTGCCGGGCATCGTGTTCCTCTCCGGCGGCCAGAGCGACGAAGACGCCACCGCGCACCTGGACGCGATGAACCGCATGGGCCCGCACCCGTGGCCGCTGTCGTTCTCCTACGGCCGCGCCATGCAGTCGGCCGCGCTGAAGATCTGGGGCCAGGACATCGTGGCCAACATCGCCAAGGCGCAGCAGATGGTGTTCGAGCGTGCGCGCGACAACGGCCTCGCCGCGCTGGGCCAGTGGAAGAAGGCGGCGTAAGTTTCGCTGCGGATCGTTCGACGGAAACGCCGGCCTCGTGCCGGCGTTTTTCGTTTCAGTCGATGGCGGTCGCGGTGCGGTCCGCGTGCTTTTCCGCCATGCGCCGGTCGATCGTATCCAGCGCCACGTCGCTCGCGGTCTTGAGGACGGTGAAGAAGATCATCGCCGCCACGCCCGGCATCGCCGAACCGATGATGATCGCCAGGTGCATCGGCACCACGCGCAGGTAGGGCGTGAACATCATCGCGCCGAGGTTCGGTTTGCCGCGCAGGTCGGCGGCGTGCTGCACCTCGTAGGTTTGCCGCTGCGAGAGCACGAACGACGCACCGCACGCGACGAGGATCAACAGGTCCCAGCGCGCATGCAGCGGATGTTCCGCGCACAGGAAGCCGAAGTAGAACAGGTGGAACAGGCCGTAGTGCAGCGCGAAGAAATTCGCGGTCGAGCGCTTGCCGTCGTCGTTCTCCGGCACGGGCTGGTCGTTGGAGGTGAAGCCTTCGGTGCTGAAGTTGCGCAGGCCCAGCATGCGCTGGCGCGCGTACCAGCCGATCACCACGCTCTGGATCCAGTACGGCCACAGCATCCAACCCGGCGGCCACTGCAGCGCGATCGCTGCGATCAGCGTCGCTGCATTGGAGAGGAGCAGGTGGCGCGTCGAAGGATTCACAGCACGAGCATCGCACGGTAGCGGCTGGCCATCGCGCCATCGAAACAACAGAAGACGACCTTGCCGGGGCGCGTCTTGGACCACGCGCGCACGGTGCGCACGGCGATCGGGACGGCCAGCTCGATCGGATACCCGAACACGCCACAACTGATGGCGGGGAAGGCGACCGACGCCACGCTGTGCGAGGCGGCCAGGGTCAACGCATTCCGATAGCAGGCCTCCAGCAGCTCCGGCTCCCCCTGGCGTCCGCCGTGCCAGACCGGCCCGACGGTGTGGATCACGAAGCGCGCCTTCAGGTCGTAGCCGCCGGTGATGCGGGCCTCGCCGGTCGGGCAGCGGACTCCGGGCGAGGTCTCGGGCAGCGCGCGGCAGGCCTCCAGCAACCGCGGCCCCGCCGCGCGATGGATGGCTCCATCGACGCCGCCCCCGCCCAGCAGGGCGCCGTTGGCCGCATTGACGATCGCGTCCACCGGCAGTGAGGTGATGTCGCCTTCGATGACCTCGATCTTCACGACTGCCATCCCAAAGCCCGCGATCCAAACGCTTTCCCGCCCGCCGCATTCATCGGGGGCGCGTGAAAACATGGTGAAATTGCCTCGTCCATTCCGCTCAGCCGTCCATGAAAGCCCGTATTTCCCTCGGCAACGTCGACCGCCTGCAGAAGAAAGTCGACGCCGCTGCCCGCCTGCATCGCCTCGGTCTCGTTCTCTTCGTCCTCGCCTGCACCTGCGTGACGCTGCCGCACGCGGGCCTGCCTGCGTGGATCCCGCTCGCCGGTCTCGGCGCGACGATCCTCGGCTTCGCCATCAAGGCCGCGGCGACGATGAAGGAAATCCGCATCGCCGATGCGCTGCGCACCGTGATGGGCCTGCCCTATCGCCATGGTTTCCGCGCGCACGGGCTCGACCACAACGCGTGGTCGGCGATCCGCTCCTACATCCTCGTGTCGGTCGCGCTCACCGTGGCCGCCGCGCTCGCGCCGAGCATGCTCGCGCAGACCGGCGAAACGGCGCTCGCGAACCTCACCGTCGCCATCAGCATGGCCGCGCTCGCGATCCAGTCCTTCGACAATCCGCGTCGCATGCGCAATCGCATCATGGCCATCTGCCATGGCCGCATGGACCCGCACGCCAACGACGGCCAGACCCTCGTCGCCTGACCGTCGGCGGGCTCTGCTCAGAGCCCGCCCAGCCAATCGTCGTCCGAGCCTTCGTTGACGCCTTCGAAGAGGATCGTCGAGAAGTAGCGCTCGCCCGTGTCGGGCAGCATCGCCAGGATCACGTCGCCTTCCTTCGCGTTCTTCGCGACTTCCAGCGCGCCGGCCACCGTGCCGCCTGCGGAAAGGCCCACGAAAATGCCTTCTTCGGTCGCGAGCCTGCGCGCGGTGTCGCGTGCGGCGATCTCGTCGATCTTCAGCAGCGTGCCCGCGACATCGCGATTGAGCACTTCGGGGATGAAGTCGGGCGTCCAGCCCTGGATCTTGTGCGGAACGAATTCCGCACCCTGCAGCAGCGCCGCGCCCGCGGGCTCGCACGTGGTGATCTTCACTTCCGGACGCGCGACACGCAGCACTTCGCCCACGCCGGTGAGCGTGCCGCCGGTGCCCCAACCGGTGACGAAATGATCGAGGCGATCGCCTGCGAAGTCGCGCAGGATTTCCGCCGCGGTCGTCTGCCGGTGATAGGCCGGGTTGGCCGGGTTGGTGAACTGGCGCGCGAGGAACCAACCGTGCTCCTTCGCCAGTTCCTCCGCGCGACGCACCATGCCGCTGCCGCGTTCGGCCGCGGGCGTCAGGATCACTTTCGCGCCGTAGGCACGCATCAGCTTGCGGCGTTCGATGGAGAAGGTTTCCGCCATCGTCGCGACGAATTTGTAACCGCGCGCGGCACACACCATGGCAAGCGCGACACCGGTGTTGCCTGACGTGGCTTCGACCACCGTATCGCCGGGCTTCAACAAGCCCTTCTGTTCCGCGTCGAGGATGATGGCGATCGCGAGGCGATCCTTCACCGAACCGCCGGGATTGAAGGACTCGACCTTCGCGTACATCGTCACGTGCTTCGGGGCGATGCGATGCAGGCGGACGACGGGCGTGCCGCCGATGGTGTCGAGGATGCTGTCGTAGCGCATGTGCGGACTCTCCGGGGGAATGGACAGGAGAACGGAGCGACGAGCCTGCGGAGGCCGCGGCCCCCGCCAGCGCCAATGTCATTGGTCATGGCGACCAACGTCAACCGGGGCGCCTGCGGGGGCGTTCCGTGCAGGTGGTAACCGAACCCTCGCGCCGGACGGCCTAGAATCCACGCATGACGTATTTCCCCCGCTCCCAGCCTCTCAAGGCCCTCCTCACCGTCCTCGCGCTCGGCGCCGGCATCGCCGGCTGCAGCCGCGACCAAGCTGCCGCTTCCAACCGCGGCAAGGACGCTTCCAACGCACCCGTCGTGGTGACCACCACGGTGCTGTCGCCCAAGACCTTCGCCGACTCGATCGTCGCCATCGGCACCGCGCACGCACGCGACTCGATCACCGTCACCGCGAAGGTGAGCGAGATCGTGCAGGCGGTGCACTTCGACAGCGGCGATGAAGTCGCCAAGGGCCAGGTGCTCGTCACGCTGAGCGGGCAGCAACAGCAGGCCGCGCTCGTGCAGGCCGAAGCCGCGTCGAACGAAGCGCAGCAGATGTACAAGCGCCAGGAAGAACTCGCGCGGCAGCAACTGATCGCCAGCTCGCAGCTCGACACGCAACGCGCCACGCGCGACCAGACGCAGGCGCAGGTGAACCAGGTGCGCGCGCAGCTGGCCGATCGTTTGATCCGTGCGCCCTTCGGCGGCGTGATGGGCATCCGCCAGATCAGCCCCGGCACGCTGATCACGCCGGGCACGGCGATCGCCACGCTCGACGATCTCTCGCACATGTACGTCGACTTCCCCGTGCCCGAAGGCATGCTCGCGCAACTCGCGAACGGCCAGCACGTCGCCGGCCGGACCGCGGCGTATCCGGACAAGCGCCTGGTCGGCACCGTCGCCACGGTGGATGCGCGCGTGGATCCCAACACGCGCTCGGTCACCGTGCGCGCCGACTTCCCGAATCCCGACCACAAGCTGCGCCCCGGCATGCTGGTCAACGTCGAACTGCAGCAGGCGCAGCGCACCGCGTTGCTGCTGCCCGAGATCGCGGTGGTGCAGGTCGGCGATCGCACGTTCGTGTATCGCGTGAAGCCCGACGGCAGCGTCGAACAGATCGACGTGCAGGTCGGCACGCGCACCGATGGGCAGGCCGAAATCCTCAAGGGCGTGAGTGCGGGCGACCGCATCGTCGTGGACGGCACCGGCAAGTTGCGTCCGGGCCAGAAGATCGCCGACGCGGGCAAGCCCAGCGCGGGCCAGGATACGGCCGCCGCTCCGGTCGCGAAGGACTGACATGCGCCTGTCGGATCTGTCCATCCAGCGCCCGGTCTTCGCGACCGTCCTCAGCCTGCTTCTCATCGTGCTCGGCATCATGGCGTTCACCCGCCTGACGCTGCGCGAGCTGCCTGCCATCGACCCGCCGGTCGTTTCGGTGGAAGTGAACTACACCGGCGCGTCGGCGCAAGTGGTCGAAACGCGCATCACGCAGGTGCTCGAAGACGCCTTGTCGGGCATCGAAGGCGTGGAGACGATCCAGTCCAACAGCGTCAACGGGCGCTCGTCGGTCACCATCGAGTTCACCCTGTCGCGCGACATCGAAGGCGCGGCCAACGACGTGCGCGGCGCCGTGGCGCGCGTGGCCAACCGCCTGCCGGAGGAAGCCGACCCGCCGCAGATCAGCAAGGTGGAAAGCGATTCGGATCCGATCATCTGGCTCAACATGAGCTCGACGGGGATGGATTCGCTGCAGCTCTCCGACTATGCCGAGCGCTATGTCACCGACCGCTTGTCGAGCATCGACGGCGTAGCGGCGGTGCGCATCGGCGGCCAGCAGCGCTATGCGATGCGCATCTGGCTGGATCGCGATGCGCTCGCGGCGCGCGCGATGACGGTCGACGATGTCGAGAACGCCTTGCGCGCCGAGAACGTGGAGCTGCCCGCCGGCCGCATCGAATCGGCCGAACGCGACTTCACGCTGCGCGTGGCGCGTGAGTACCAGACGCCCGAACAGTTCGCGCAGGTGCCGCTGGGCAAGGGCCCGGATGGCTACGTCGTGCGCCTTGGCGACGTAGCGAAGGTGGAACTCGCGTCCGCCGAACGCCGCGCGTACTACCACTCCAACGGCGAGAACAACATCGGCCTGGGCGTGGCGAAGACCTCGACGGCGAACGCGCTGGACGTTGCGCGCGCCGTGCGCGAGGAAGCCGACCGCATCCGTCCCTCGCTGCCCGCGGGCACGAAGATCTTCGTCGCCTTCGACACCACCACCTTCATCGACGCCGCCGTCGAGCGCGTGTACCACACGCTGATCGAAGCGATCGTGCTGGTGCTCATCGTGATCTGGATGTTCCTCGGCAGCGTCCGCGCCGCGCTCATCCCCGCGGTGACGGTGCCGGTGTGCCTCATCGCCGCGTTCCTGCCGCTGTACCTGTTCGGGTATTCGATCAACCTGCTGACGTTGTTGGCGTTGGTCTTGTGTATCGGCCTGGTGGTCGATGACGCGATCGTGGTGCTGGAGAACATCCAGCGTCGCGCGGACCTCGGCGAACCCAAGCTCGTCGCCGCCGCGCGCGGCACGCGCCAGGTGGCCTTCGCGGTGATCGCGACCACGGCCGTGCTCGTCGCCGTGTTCCTGCCGATCGGCTTCATGCAGGGCAACACCGGCCGCCTGTTCCGCGAGTTGTCGGTCGCGCTCGCCGGCGCCGTTGCGTTGTCGGCCTTCGTCGCGCTGACGCTCACGCCGATGCTCTCGTCCAAGCTCGTGCGTCCGCATTCGGAAGACAAGGGCAACCCGGTCCATCGCTTCGTGAACAAGCGGCTGGATGCGATCACCACGCGCTACAAGCGCTTCCTCGAACGCACCGTGGATCGCCCGCTGATGTTCGGCGCGGTGATGCTGGTGGCACTCGGCGCGAGCTTCCTGCTGTTCAAGTTCGTCCCCTCCGAACTCGCACCGCCGGAAGACCGCGGCAACTTCCAGGTCAGCCTCACCGGCCCGGAAGGCGCGGGCTACGACTACACCGTGCAGCAGGTGCAGCAGGCCGAGAAGATCATCGCGCCGGAAATCGGCCATGGCCCGATCGAACGCGCCAACGCGCGCGTGCCCGGCGGCTTCGGCGCGAGCGAGGAAATGCACACCGCGCGCTTCAGCGTGTTCCTGAAGGATTGGACGGAGCGCAAGGAAAACACCGGTGACGTGGCGCAGGAGCTGAAGAAGAAGCTCGACGTGATGCCCGGCATGAAGGTCTCCACGCAGGTCAGCGGTGGCCTGGTGCGCACGCGCGGGCAGCCGGTGCAGATCGTGATCGGCGGCCCCGACTACGCGGAACTCGCCAAGTGGCGCGACCGCCTGCTCGAACGCATCGAAACCAACCCGGGCCTCGTCGGCGCCGACAGCGACTACAAGGAAACGCGTCCGCAGATGCGCGTGCAGATCGACCGCCAGCGCGCCGCCGACCTCGGCGTGAGCGTGGAAGCGATCGGCCATGCGCTGGAAACGATGATGGGCTCGCGCAAGGTCACCACGTTCGTGCGCGGCGGCGAGGAATACGACGTGGTCGTGCAGTCCACGAAGTCCGGCCGCGCCACGCCCGCCGACCTCTCCGCCATCCAGGTGCGCGGCCGCGACAACGCACTGATCCCGCTCTCCAACCTTGTCACCCTGCAGGACGTGGCCGAAGCCGGCAGCCTCAACCGCTTCAACCGCCTGCGCGCGATCACGATCAGCATGGGCCTCGCGCCCGGCTACCGCATGGGCGACGCGATCACCTGGCTCAACAAGACCGTCGCCGAAGAACTGCCCGAGCAGGCGCAGATCGACTGGAAGGGCGAATCGCGCGAATACCAGCAGGCCGGCGGCGCCGTGCTGCTGACCTTCGCACTCGCCTTGCTCGTCGTGTACCTCGTGCTCGCCGCGCAGTTCGAAAGCTTCATCCATCCGTTCGTGATCATGCTGACGGTGCCGTTGGGCGTGCTCGGTGCGTTGATCGGCTTGTGGATCACGGGCGGCACGCTGAACCTCTTCAGCCAGATCGGCATCGTGATGCTGGTGGGCCTGGCGGCGAAGAACGGCATCCTGATCGTCGAATTCGCGAACCAGTTGCGCGACGAAGGCCGCACCGTGCACCAGGCCATCGTCGAATCCGCCGGCGTGCGCTTGCGCCCGATCCTGATGACCTCGATTGCCACGATGGTGGGCGCCGTGCCGCTGGTGCTCGCCGGCGGCCCCGGCTCCGCGAGCCGCGCGACGATCGGTGTCGTGGTGATCTTCGGCGTGGGCTTCTCGACGTTCCTTTCGTTGTTCGTCGTCCCCGCGTTCTACGCGTTGCTCGCCCCCTACACGCGCTCGCCGGAAGCGGTGGCGCATGAGTTGAAGGAACTGGAAGCCACCGTGCGCCCGGCCGGTGATCACGTGGGAGACCACGCGTGAGCGAACGCGACTCGCCTTGGTCGAAGGGCCCGCGCAAGCCACCTGCGCGGACGCCTGATGCGCCGAGGCGTGACACGCGTGCGCCCGACGCGCGGCGGCCGGATACACGCACGCACGAGGCGAAGCCGCACCACCACAAACCCTCGCGCCAACCATCCCCGCGCGACATCGCCACGCAAGACCACCAGCACGTGCGCGAACATCGCGAAACCGAGCTGCGCCTGTATGGCGTCAATGCGGTGAAGGCCGCGTTCCATCGCCGCCCTGATGCGCTGCGCAAGCTATACCTGGTGAACGACCGCATTCCGCAACTGCAACCGATGCTGCGCTGGTGCGTCGCGCATCGCATCGGCTATCGCGTGGTGGAGGACGAAGCGGATCTCCAGCGCCTTGCCGCGAGCACGCATCACGAAGGCGTGGTTGCGGACTTCGCGCGCGAACAACAGGACACACTGACGCATTGGCTGCAGCACCTGCACGAAGGCCCCGCGTGCCTGTTGTGGCTGGACGGCGTGGGCAACCCGCACAACATCGGCGCGATCCTGCGCTCGGCCGCGCACTTCGGCGTGCGCGCGATTTTGTTGCCGAAGCATTCGCAGATTGCGTTGTCGGGTGCAGCGGCGCGCGTGGCGGAGGGCGGCGCGGAAGCCGTCCCGTTCGTACGCCTCGGCCGAGATGACAACGCGATTGCGCAATTGCGCGGAGCGGGGTTCCAGCTTGCGGCGACGGTCGTGCGCGATGGAACGCCGTTGTTCAAAGCGCAGCTTCCGCCGCGCCTGGTCTACGTACTGGGTGCAGAAGGCGAGGGGATGTCGCCCGATCTTGCCGCCGCGTGCGATCAACGCGTCTCTATTCCCGGCAGCGGCAAAGTGGAAAGTCTAAACGTCGCAGCCGCGACGGCAGTGCTACTTGCAGAGTGGGCGCGCGCGAATCAGGGATTTTGAGCTTTGCCCCAGATCACTGAAGAAGCCAAGGAAACGCGCCGCTTCATCCTGCGGACGAATATCTGGGGGTGTTCAGCCCTGATGGCTGTAGCGGCCTTTGTCCCGATCTACGTGCTGATCCACCATGGATTTGCGTACGGCGACATCCATGATCGAGCTGGGCACGTCATCGTGCGAGTTCGACAAATCTATGCCGCCTTGGCCTTCTGTCTTTTCATGTTTGCAATCGGCGGCCTTCTCATCAGCTGGTCGCTTTGGACGCTTCGAAAAGATCGCGAGGCCGCCGATCAAGGGGTAGTAGAGAGATGAGCGTGAAGCGCGCGCTCTTGAGCCTGTCATTGGGCGTTGGGACTTGCCTCGCAATTTCCTGGCTGAGCTATCTGCCTTTCAGTGCCGCAAGGGATGCGGTCAATGACGCGCTGGCGATGCCGGGAGCAGTGATTGCCTCCGTCATCTGGCCGGAAGGCATTCACACGGGAAACGGTGCGCCAGGATGGGCCATCGCCGCTGTACTCGCCAACGTCGTGGTCTACGCATTGGCGTGGTACCTGATCCTTCGCATTAGCCAGTCACGCGGAGGAGGGCGGACTTGAACAACGACCATCACCTTGCATGGGGCTTCAGCTTCGCACTGGAGAGCGGGGACGGTAGGCAGTTGTCCCGCGACACCGCCGATGAACTCTTCGACGTGATCATTGCTTGGGCAGAGGCCCGCGGTCATCAGATTGGCGGCGGATATCGAGGCGTCGATAACGATGCATCGACAGAGGATGTCTTCCCGCTGCGAGAGGAATAGGCCGCCCCCACGTCCCGCGCAGAGGACCGACACGCAGTCCGTTGTCGCGACTGCAGGGCGGCCATGGATGGCCACCCGGGCGGAGCTCCGGTTGCATGGATGCGGCTTGAAGGCGCTCCGACAGGCGCGACAACGGACTGCGTGGCGGTCCGTCGCTCTCGTGTCGCAGCAGCAGCCCCAAGCTCTACGGCTCCATGAAGATCAGCCAAGCCGCCACCACGATCAGCGCAAACCCCGCCCAGTGATTCCACCTCAGCGGCTGCCCCAGGTACCAAAGCGAGAACCCGGCGAAGACCACCAAGGTAATGACCTCCTGCATCCCCTTGAGCTGAGGCGCCGAGTACACCGCGCTCCCCCAGCGATTCGCCGGCACCATCAACATGTACTCGAAGAACGCGATCCCCCAACTGGCCACGATCGCCAGCCACAAGGGCGCCGCCTTGTACTTGAGGTGCCCGTACCAGGCAAAGGTCATGAAAACGTTCGAACACAGCAGCAGCAAAATCGGCACAAAACGGTCGAAAGCCATACGGCACCCCTGATCAGACAAACGGCTGGCCCGAATCTTGACGCCTTCACACGCCTTCACGGAGCCTCCACCCCCGGATCGGCACCTTCACGAAGCTGAAGAACCCCGACAGGAGCAGCCTCCATGCGCAGCAACGAAGAACCCGCCGGCCTTGTCCTCATCGTCGAGGACAACCGGAATATTTCCGAGATGGTCGGCGAGTACCTCGAAGGACGTGGATTCGAGGTCGACTACGCCTCCGATGGCCTCGACGGCTACCGGCTTGCGGCAGAGAACAGCTACGACGTGATCGTCCTCGACCTCATGCTCCCCCGCCTGGACGGCCTGGAAGTCTGCAAGCGCCTCCGCGAGGAAGCCCGCAAGTCGACCCCCGTCCTCATGCTCACCGCCCGGGACACCCTGGACGAGAAGCTCACGGGCCTGGGCGCCGGCGCCGACGACTACCTCACCAAACCCTTCGCCATCCAGGAGCTCGAAGCCCGGCTGCGCGCCCTGATCCGCCGCGAACGCCGCCAGGTGGGCGCCGAGGTCCTCAAGGTCGCCGACCTGGTCCTCGACCCGGCCTCGTTGCGCGCCACCCGCGCCGGCAGCGAACTCCAGCTCTCGCCGATCGGCCTGAAGCTGCTCACCATCCTCATGCGCGAGTCCCCGCGCGTGGTGAGCCGCCAGGAAATCGAGCGCGAGATCTGGGGCAACGGCCTGCCCGACTCCGACACCCTGCGCAGCCATCTCTACAATCTGCGCAAGACCATCGACAAGCCGTTCGAGAAGCCGCTGCTGCACACCGTGCAGAGCGCCGGCTACCGGATCGCCGACATCGAACAACCGCCTGCCTGAGAAACCCGGTGCCCCAAGGGTTGCCCCGCAAGATCCGGATCGCCTTCATCCTGCAGGTGGTGATGGTCGGGCTCGCCGTGATTGCGGCGGGCTGGCTGGTGTCCCTCGTCATCCGGATGGGCCTGATGCGCGCCGCCTCGGAATCCGAGGCGAAGGATTTCTTCGTGCGCCTGTCGCACGACGCGAACTATGGGCTCCCGCACGGACGCAACTTCACCAGTTGGTATGTGCCCGCCGGTCAGCCGGCGACCAATGTGCCCGGGGAATTCGCGCATCTCTCGCCGGGCTACCACGACCTCGACTCGCGCGGCCTGCACGTGCGCGTCGAGCGGCAGCCCGCGGGCACGCTGTACCTGGCCTACGACACGCAGCGCATCGACCGGCTGATGTACGCCTTCGCGGTGTTGCCGATGGCCCTCGGGCTCATCGGTGTGGTGGCGGTGTCCTTCCTCACGTATCGCGTGTCCAAGCGCCTGGTGACGCCGGTGAACTGGCTCGCGCGCCAGGTCGCCGCGTGGGATCCGCGCCGGCCCGATATCGATGTGCTTGCGCCGCATCGCCTGCCGGCCGACATCGGCAGCGGCGAAGCGCGGCAGCTCGCGCAGGCGTTGCATACGCTGGGCGAACGCGTGGAGGCATTCGTTGCAAGAGAACGCAACTTCACCCGCGATGCGAGCCATGAGCTGCGCACACCGCTCACCGTGATCCGCGTAGCGGCCGACCTGCTGGAGTCGGAAGCGCTCAGTGCCCGCGGCCAACGCTCGCTGCAACGCGTCCAACGCGCGAGCCGTGACATGGAAGCGGTGATCGACGCCTTCCTCATCCTCGCCAGGGAGGCCGACATCGAACCGCAGCGCGAGCACTTCGCCGTCTCGGACATCGTGGCCGAGGAAGTGGACAAGGTGGCGCCGCTGCTGGAAGGCAAGCCCGTGGAACTGCGCGTGGTCAAGCGCGCGGAGCCGGAACTGCATGCGCCCTCGCGCGTGCTCGCGGTGATGGTGGGCAACCTGCTCAGCAATGCCTGCCAATACACCGACGAGGGCGACATCGAGGTCCGCATCGAAGAAGACCGCGTCAGCGTGCGCGACACCGGCATCGGCATGACGCGCGAAACCCTGCAGCGGGCATTCGACCCGTTCTATCGCGCCGATCAGGACATCGGCGGCATGGGCTTGGGCCTGTCGGTGGTGCGCCGCTTGGGCGAACGCTTCGGCTGGCCCGTCGTGCTCGAGAGCGTGCCCGGAAGCGGGACCTTGGCCACGATTCAATTCGTTCGCTGAACGAAGTTCCCCGCGGGCGGTCAACGAGGCGACGATGCGCGCGTTTGCGGCATCTTCGTCCCCTTTCCTCGACTCGCTCCCCTCGAATGGCCTCGACCGCACGCAAGTCCCGCCTTCCCATCGCGCCGCGCACCGCCGCGATCGTCCTGGCCCTCGTCGTCCTGGGGGCCGCCGGTTGGTGGTGGTCCGCGCGCAAAGCGGCCGCGGCCGAAGGCGGGTTCCGCACGGCCGCCGTGGAGCGTGGCGATATCCGCGTCGCCATCTCCGCCACGGGCACGCTTGCGGCGATCTCGACGGTCGATGTCGGCAGCCAGATCTCGGGCCAGGTCACCGACGTGCTGGTCGACTTCAACGACCAGGTGCACAAGGGGCAGGTGATCGCGCGCATCGACCCGAGCACCTACCAGGCGCAGATCGCGCAGGGCGATGCGCAGATCGCGACGGCGCGCGCCAACCTCGCCACCGCGCAGGCCACGCTCAAGAACGCCGAAGCCGATTACGACCGCAAGGTGCCGCTCGCCGGCCAGCAGTTGATCGCGAAGGGCGACCTCGACCTGGCGCGCGCCGCGCGCGACCAGGCCCGCGCGCAGGTCAACGCCGCGCAGGCGCAGATCACGCAGCAGCAGGCCTCCACGCAGACCACGCAGCTCAACCTGCAGCGCACGGTGATTCGTTCGCCGGTGGATGGCGTGGTGCTCACGCGCACCATCGAGCCGGGCCAGACGGTCGCGGCCAGCTTGCAGGCGCCTGTGTTGTTCCAGATCGCCGAAGACCTGTCGAAGATGGAAATCCTGCTGCAGATCGACGAGGCCGACATCGGCCAGGTCAAGGCGGGACAGGGCGTGAACTTCACCGTCGATGCGTTCCCCGAGCGCAGCTTCCGCGGCAACGTGCAGCAGGTGCGCTTGTCGGCGACCAACACGAACAACGTGATCACGTATCCGGTGGTCGTCACCGTCGACAACAAGGACGGCGTGTTGCTGCCGGGCATGACGGTGAACGCGGAGATCGAAGTCAGCCGCCGCGATGACGTGCTGAAGATTCCGAATGCGGCCTTGCGCTTCAAGCCGGCGGATGACAACAGCGGTGCGGGCGCGGGTGGGCCGCAACGCGGCGGCATGTCGGGAGAATTGCCGAAGCTCGCGCAGACGCTGGCCTTGAACACCACGCAGCAGGCCGCCTTCGACGACGCGCTCGCGCAGATGAAGCAGCGCATGGCCGCGCGCCAGGCGCCGCAGGGTGCGCAGCAAAGCGGTGGCAGTGCGTTGTTCGGTCGTCCGCCGGGTGGTGGGCAGGGCGGCGGCAATGCGAACGCGGGCGGCGGCAATGCGAGCGGTGCGATGCGCCAGAAAATGCAGGAGCGCTTCAACCAGCAGTTCGCCGCGTTCCGCGCCACGCTCGACGACACGCAGAAGAACAAGTGGGACGCCGGCATCACCGCGCTGGTGAGCGCGCGCCGTGCGCCGATCTACAAGCTCGTCGACGGCAAGCCGCAGCCGGCCATGGTGCGCATCGGCGTGACCGACGGGACGAACACCGAAGTGATGGGCAGCGACGTGAAAGCGGGCGATGCCATCATCGTCGGCGCCGAGCGCTCGTCGAAGGACAAGTCCACGCAATGAACGCCGTCGCCAAGCCGCGGGAAGATCGCGCGGCCGTCATCGAGACGCGCCGGTTGGGCAAGGTCTATTCCGAAGGCAGCGAGGCGGAGGTCGTCGCGCTGCGCGCGGTGGACCTGCGCATCGGGCGCGGCGAATTCGTCGCGATCATGGGGCCGTCGGGCTCGGGCAAGTCGACGCTGATGAACCTGCTCGGCTGCCTGGATACGCCCAGCTCGGGCACGTATCACTGCGATGGTGTCGATGTCGCTTCGCTCGACGCCGAAGGCCGCGCGGAACTGCGCCTGGAGAAGATCGGTTTCGTCTTCCAGGGCTTCAACCTGCTGCCCCGCATGAACGCGCTGGAGAACGTCGCGATGCCGATGGGCTACGCGAACGTGCACCGCGAAGAGCGCATGCGCCGCGCGCGCGAAGCGCTTTCCGCGGTGGGCCTGGGCAATCGCGAATCGCATCGGCCCAGCGAGATGTCCGGCGGCCAGCAGCAGCGCGTCGCCATTGCGCGCGCGCTGATCAATCGCCCGCCGATCCTCCTGGCCGACGAACCCACCGGCGCGCTGGATTCGAAGACCGGCGAGGAAATCCTCGCGCTGTTCAAGCGCCTGCAGCAGGAAGACCACACCGTCGTGCTCATCACCCACGATCCGGACGTCGCGCAGCACTGCGACCGCATCTTCATGATGCGCGACGGCCACCTGAGCGAGGAGGCGAGCGCATGAATCCCATGGAAGTCCTGCACACCGCGTTCTACGCGTTGCGCGGCAACTGGATGCGCAGTGCGTTGACCTCGCTCGGCGTGATCATCGGCATCGCGGCGGTGATCGTCATGGTGTCGGTGGGGCAGGGCACGCAGGCGGAAATCGACAAGCTGGTGTCGGGCCTGGGCTCCAATCGCCTCGACATCAGCCCGGGTTCGGGGCGCGGTTTCGGCGGCATCCGCATCGCCGGCGCCAACAACTTCACGCTGAAGCAGGACGACGCGGACGCGATCCGCGCCGAAATCCCGGAGGTGCAGTACGTCGCCTCCAGCCTGCGCGGCAACAGCCAGGTTGTGTACGCGGAGAACAACTGGTCCACGAGTTGGCAGGGCGTGCAGCCGGATTGGTTCGAGATCAATGGCTGGACGCTGGCCTCGGGCGATGGCTTCGATGCGCGCGCGTATACCGGCGCGGCGAAGACCGTGATCCTGGGCGAAACGGTGCGCCGCGAATTGTTCGGCGACGACGATCCGCTGGGCCAGACGGTCCGCATCGGGCGCGTGCCCTTCACCGTGGTCGGCACGCTCAACCCGAAGGGGCAGGGCGGCTTCGGCCAGGACCAGGACGACATCATGGTGGTGCCGCTGGAAACCGCGCGCCGCCGTTTGATGGGCGCGATGGGCCTGCCGCCGGGTGCGGTGATGCAGATCGCGCTCGGCGTGGCCAACGCCAACGACCTCGATTACGTGCAGGGCGAAGTGGAAGGCCTGCTGCGCCAGCGCCACAAGCTGCAGCCCGGCGCGGAGGACGACTTCAACGTGCGCAACATCGCCGAGATCATCGCCACGCGCACGGCGACGACCAACCTGATGTCCAAGCTGCTCGGCGCGGTAGCGACGATCTGCCTGGTCATCGGCGGCATCGGGATCATGAACATCATGCTGGTGTCGGTGACCGAGCGCATCCGCGAGATCGGCCTGCGCATGGCGGTGGGCGCGGGGCCGCGTGATGTGCGCCGGCAGTTCCTCGCCGAGGCGATGCTGATCTCGATGATCGGTGGCGTCATCGGCATCGCGATCGGCATCGTGGGGGCGCTGCTGGTCGGCAAGTTCAGCGATTTGCCCGTGCAGGTGAACGCGAACGTGGTGGGGCTCGCGGCGACGTTCTCCATCGCGACCGGCTTGTTCTTCGGGTACTACCCGGCGCGCAAGGCCTCGTTGCTGGATCCGATCGAGGCATTGCGTCAGCAATAGAGATTTCGACAGCGCATTGAGGCATTTGCGCGGGGAGTGGACGGCGGCGCTTTTGTAGCGTCGCCGCATGTGCGCACTCCCCTTTTTTTCTTCCCGTGGCCTGGCCGTGGCAGGCCTCGCCGTCTTGCTGGCCTTTGCATTCCTCGGGATGCGCGGGATCTTCGAGCCCGATGAAGGCCGCTACACCAACGTCGCGCTGATGATGCTCGACCGGGGCGATTGGCTCACGCCGATGCGCAACGAGATCACCGGGCATTGGACCAAGCCGCCCATGACGTATTGGCTCATCGCGGCGAGCGTGTGGGCGTTCGGACAGGAGGCGTGGGCGGCGCGCTTGCCGATCGCCTTCTCGTTCCTGGTGTGTGTCGCATGCGTCGGGTGGATCGCGCGGCACTGCGCGCCGGGGCGCGAGGCGAAGGCGATGTTGGTGTTCGCGACCATGCTGGCGCCTTGCCTTGCGGCGCAGTTGGTGACGACCGACTTTCCGTTGTCGGCGGCCGAAGCGGTGGCGATGGCGATGTTCGTGCAGGCGCGGTTCGGCCATGCGCGATGGCGGAGCGCGGCGTGGATCGGCATGTGGGCGGCGTTCGGGGTCGCGTTCCTGATCAAGGGGCCGCCGGGGGTGTTGCCCTTGTTGGCAGTGCTCGCGCATGCAGGGTTCGTGCGCGGGGCGTCCGTGGGTGTGCGGTGGCATGTCGCGGGCCTGGCGGTGTTCTTCGCGATTGCCTTGCCTTGGTACGCGGCGGTCGTCGCGCGCCATGAAGGGTTGCTCGCCTATTTCCTCGGCGCCGAAGTGCTGGACCGAGTGGCGAGCGATCGATTCGACCGCAACGGCGGATGGTTCGGATGGGCGCGGGTCTACGCGCCGATGTTGCTGCTGGGAAGCCTGCCGTGGACGTTCTCGTTCTGGCGCTGGCTGCGCGATGTGGCGGGTCGCATGCGTGCATGGCGCGATGTGCGCGAACGCACGCGCGATGCGTCGCGCCTGCTGCTCGCGTTGTGGTTCACGCTGCCGCTGTTCGTGTTCTGCCTCGCACAGTCGCGCCTGCCGCTGTATGTGCTGCCCTTGTTCGTGCCGATCGCCGTCGCGGTGTCCACCGTCGATGCGCGTTGGCCGAAGTGGCCATCGCTTGCCGCGTGGGCCGCATGCCTGCTTGCGTTGCGCGTGATCGCCGCGCACTGGCCCGCGCCGTTGGACAGCGCGCGTTGGGCGCAGGAGATCGCAGCGCGCGCGGAAGGGCCGGTGCGCAAGGTCGTGTTCGTGCAGGACACGCCGCGCTGGGGCTTGCACCTGCACCTGGATGCGCAGGTGGAACGGCATTCGCACGCGCCGGTGGAGGAGCCGCGCTTCGGTCGCCGCTACGACGCGGATTTCGCGAGCGCGCTCGCCACCGGCAGCATGCCCGGCACCGTGTATGTCGCCCCGGTCGCGTTGTGGCCCGGGTTGCGGGCGATCTCCGTCACCGCGGGCTACGTCGCGCGGCCGCTCGGTGCGGTGCATCACGGTCGGCAGGTGTTCGAACTGCGGCCTTCGCCATGATCGGGCTATGCTCCGCGGCATGACCCTCGGAGATCGCCATGCGCCCGCTCTTGCTCGCCCTCGCGTTGTCCTGCGCCTTCGCCATGCCCGTCCACGCTGCTGATCCGCCGAAGCACAAGACCGCGCTCGTCATCCACGGCGGCGCGGGCGTCATCGAGCGCGGTTCGATGACCGCGGAAGAAGAGAAGGGCGTGCGCGCCGACCTCAACGCGGCGCTCGATGCGGGCAACGCGGTGCTGTCGAAGGGTGGCCCCGCGCTCGACGCCGTCGTCGCCGCGATCCGCGTGCTGGAGGAATCGCCGCGCTTCAACGCCGGCAAGGGCGCGGTGTTCAACGCCGAAGGCAAGCACGAACTCGACGCTTCGATCATGGAAGGGCACACGCAGCGCGCCGGCGCGGTCGCGGGCGTGATGACGGTGCGCAGCCCGATCCTGCTCGCGCGCGCGGTGATGGAGCGCTCCGAGCACGTGATGCTCGCGGGCCAGGGCGCGGAGAAGTTCGCCGATTCGCTGCCCGACATCGAACGCGTGCCGAATTCCTGGTTCGACACCGATCGTCGCCGCAAGCAGCTCGAAGAGGCGCAGGCGAAGGAAAAGGCGCAGGCTGGCGTGCATGTGAAGGGCAGCTATTTCGGCACCGTTGGCGTGGTCGCGCTCGACCAGCAGGGCCACATCGCCGCGGGCACGAGCACCGGCGGCATGACCAACAAGCGTTACGGCCGCGTCGGCGATTCGCCGATCATCGGCGCCGGCACCTGGGCCGATGCGCGTTGCGGCGTGTCGGGCACGGGCTGGGGCGAGTTCTACATCCGCGCCGCGGTCGCGCACGACATCTGCATGCGCGTGGCCTACAAGGGCGACAGCCTGGCGACGGCCGCGGAAGAAGTCGTCGACAAGATCGTCCCGGCGATGGGCGGCGACGGTGGCGCGATCGCGCTCGACAAGGACGGCAACATCGCGATGCCGTTCAACACCGCGGGCATGTACCGGGCATGGATGAAGCCCGACGGCACGCGCGGCACGGCGATCTACAACGACGAGAAGGAAACCCCGGCGCACTGAGTGCGCCCGGGCCGGGCGCTCACACCGTGGTGTCCGGGTTCGCGCGTTTCATGCGATCGGCGAGTTCCTCGGGCCGCACATCCTCGATGTGCGTGCCCAGCGTCCACTTGTGGCCGAAGGGGTCGCGCACCGTGCCCATGCGGTCGCCCCAGAACTGGTCGGCCACCGCCTTCTCGACCGTCGCGCCGGCGCGCACCGCGCGTGCGAAGGCGGCGTCGCAGTCAGGCCCGTAGATGACGAAGCCGACGGTGCTGCCGCCGCGTTTGTTCGGCCCGAGGTAACCCATGTCGGGCCATTCGTCCGAGAGCATGAGGATCGTGTCGCCGATCCGAGTCTCGGCATGCCCGATCCGTTCCTTGCCGTCGGCCCCCTGCATCGGCAGCCGGTAGAGCTCCTTCGCTCCGAACGCCTCCGTATAGAACGCCAATGCCCGGGCCGCGTCCTCCACGACCAGGTAGGAAGTCACGGTGTGGTACCCCTCGGGCACGGGACTGACGGCCATGGCGGGACTCGGGATCGTTGCAAAAAGGAACGCGCAACGTGCGCCGCGAGACGTTAGCCCCCGGTGACCGGGGGCAAGCCGTCGCCGCCCGCCCGCGCGGCGTGGCAGAATCCCGGCTTCTTGCGGCAAGCCGCGCCCTCACCTCGGTCCATGGCGGACGAAACCGGACACCTTCCCCGCCGCCCCGGGCGCATCCTCAAGGCGGCGCAGTGGTCGCTGCAGGGCCTGCGTGCGGCCTGGCTGCACGAATCCTCGTTCCGCCTGGAGGTCTACCTCTTCGTCGTGCTCGGGCCCCTCGGGTTCTGGCTCGGCAAGGACGGCGTGGAGCGCGTGCTGCTGATCGGCAGCTGCCTGCTGGTGCTGTCGATGGAGTTGCTGAACTCCGCGGTCGAGGCGGTGATCGAGCGCTACGGCGCGGAATTCCACGAGCTCGCCGGCCGTGCGAAGGACATGGGTTCGGCTGCGGTGTTCGTGTTGATGCTCAACGTCCTGTTGACGTGGGGCCTGATCGTGGGGCCGCGCTGGTTCTGAACACCCGGTTCTGAACAACGTGTTCTGACCCGGCGCTGCCAACAAAGAACGTAACGAGGAAGTGTTGTCGATGGTTGAAGTGTTCTCCTGGATCGCCGATCCCCAAGCGTGGCTCACCCTGGTGACCCTCAGCGCGATCGAGATCGTGCTCGGCATCGACAACCTGGTGTTCATCTCGATCGCGGTCAGCAAGCTGCCGCACGAGAACCGCGAGCGCGCGCGCAAGTTCGGCATCGCGGTGGCGTGCATCACGCGTATCGGCCTCCTGCTCACGCTGGCCTGGCTCGCGGGCCTGACCTCCGACCTGTTCCGCCTCTTCGGCCAGGGCATCTCGGTGCGCGACCTGGTGCTGATCCTCGGTGGCGTGTTCCTGGTGGTGAAGGGCGTCATGGAGATCCGCGACCTGCTCGCCGGCGAGTCCGAGGAAGAGGACGTCCACACCAAACCTATGGCCTCCTTCGGCATGGTGATCGCGCAGATCGCCATCATCGACATCGTGTTCTCGCTCGACTCGGTGATCGCAGCCGTCGGCATGGCGCAGCACACGACGATCATGGTGTGCGCCATCCTGCTGGCGGTCGGCGTGATGCTGCTGGCGGCCACGCCGCTCGGCCACTTCATCGAGCGCAACCCGACGATCAAGATGCTGGCGCTCGCCTTCATCGTGCTGATCGGCGCCTACCTGCTGCTCGACGGCTTCGAGATCCACATCCCGAAGGGCTACCTCTACGGCGCGATGGGCTTCTCGGCCGGCGTGGAGTGCCTGAACCTCTGGGCCCGCAAGCGGGCCAACGGCCGCCGGCTCGCCCCCTGAGTCGTGGCGGGGCTCGGCCGGGCGTCCGGCCGGGCTTCATTGCGCGCTAGCGCCGCCAATGCTGGAATGCGCCGCGACCCCCATTGCGGAGCCACCGTCATGCGTCCGTCCCTGCGCGCTGCCTTCCTCCTGTTCCTGATCACCCTGCTGTCCGGCTGTGGCTACAACCAGATCCAGCAGAAGGACGAGGCCACCAAGGCGGCCTGGTCGGAAGTGCTCAACCAGTACAAGCGCCGCGCCGACCTCATCCCGAACCTCGTGAACACGGTGAAGGGCTATGCCGCGCAGGAGCGCGACGTGCTCATCCGCGTGACCGAAGCGCGCGCGAAGGTCGGGCAGATCCAGGTGAACGCGAACGACGCGGAATCGCTCGCGAAGTTCCAGGCCGCGCAGGGTGAACTCTCCGGCGCGCTCTCGCGCCTGATGGTCGTCACCGAGAACTACCCGAACCTCAAGTCCGACCAGTCCTTCCGCGACCTGCAGGCGCAACTCGAAGGCACGGAAAACCGCATCACCGTCGCGCGCGGTCGTTACATCACGACGGTGCAGGACTACAACGCGTACATCCGCTCCTTCCCGCAGAACCTGACAGCGATGATGTTCGGCGCCAAGCAGAAGCCGAACTTCACGGTGGAGAACGAGAAGCAGATTTCCGAAGCGCCGTCGGTCGACTTCGGGGCCGCCAATCCGTCGCCGCCGCCGGCCGCACCCGCCGCGCCGACGGCTCCCACCGCGCCGGCTCCGGCGTCGACCGCCGCGCCGGCGTACTGACGGAATCGCGATGGCGCTTCGCCTCGCGCCTCTGCGCCGGGTCGCGTGCGCGCTGCTCGCCTGCGCGTGGCTCGTGTGCGCGACGGCGTTGGCGCAGGACCTGGCGCCGATTCCGAAACTCGACAACCCGGTGGTGGACACCACCGGCACGCTCGATGCCACGCAAAAGAGCACGCTCGAGCAACAGGCCCTTGCGTTGCAGAAGCGCAAGGGCAGCCAACTGCAGGTGCTGATGGTGCCGACGACGCAGCCGGAAACCATCGAGCAGTACACGGTGCGCGCATTCGAGCAGTACAAGCTCGGGCGCAAGAAGGTCGATGACGGCGTGCTCGTGGTCGTGGCGAAGGACGACCATCGCGTGCGCATCGAACCGGGTTACGGCCTGGAAGGCGCGATCCCCGATGCGATCGCCAACCGCATCATCCAGGAATACCTCGTTCCGAAATTCCGCAGCGGCGATTACGGCGGCGGCCTGATCGACGGCACCGCGGCGATCGTGAAACTGATCGACGGCGAACCCTTGCCCGAGCCGATGGCCGACAACACGGGACCCGGCAAGGGCGATGCGGGGCGCAACTGGATCTTCCCGTTGTTCGTCGCGTTCATCGTGGCCAACTTCGCGCGCGGGATCTTCCGTTGGTTGCCGGCGGGGCTGCGCGGATTGGCCGGCGGCGCCGCGGCCGGCGGGATCGCATGGCTGTTGTCGTCGGCGTTGCTGGTCGGCGGGATCGGCGCCTTCCTCGGTCTCGTCATCGGCTTGTCCGCGGCGCCGAGCGGGCGCTTTGCGCGGCACGGCGGATGGGGCGGCGGCGGGTTCGGTGGCGGTGGATTCGGCGGGGGCGGCTTCGGCGGCGGAGGTGGCGGCTGGGGCGGTGGCGGTGGCATGAGCGGGGGCGGCGGCGCCTCGGGGAGCTGGTGACGATGCGCCTGTTGCGCCACTTGTTTGCACCCTCGGCCCACGGATGGTTTCCGCCGGAGGCGATGGCGCGCATTACCGCCGCGATTGACGCCGGCGAGCTGCGCCATTCCGGCGAGATCTGCTTCGCGGTCGACCCGGCGCTGCACTGGCTCGACGTCCTGCGCGGCGAGGAACCCCGAGCGCATGCCGAGGACGCTTTCGCACGCCTGCGCGTGTGGGACACCGAGGGCAACACGGGCGTGCTGCTCTACCTCCTGCTGGCCGACCATCGCATCGAGATCGTCGCCGACCGCGGCCTGCGCGGCGTGGACCCCGCGCGCTGGCGCGCGATCTGCGACGACATCCAGGCCGGCCTGCGCGGCGGCCCGCCCGCCGACGCGATCGTGCGGGGCATCGAGGCGCTGTCGGACCTGCTCGCCGAACACGCACCGCTCGTGCCCGGCCGCGAGGACCGTGACGAACTCCCGAACGCCCCGCGCATCCTCTGAGTCCTTGCGCCCGGCGTGATGCACAATGCGGTTTGGCCGCGCCGACCGGGACGACCCCTTTGCACGACTTGATCTATTTGCACGACATCGACCCGATCGCGCTCGCGTTGGGTCCGCTCAAGATCCACTGGTACGGCCTGATGTACCTGCTCGGCTTCGGCATTGCGTGGTGGCTCGGCCGCCGTCGCATCAATGCCGGACGCCTGCCCGGCGTCGACGAGCATGGTTACGGCGACCTGATGTTCTACGCGATGGTGGGCGTGGTGCTCGGCGGCCGCCTCGGTTACATCCTCTTCTACGACCTGCACACCTACCTGGCGCATCCGCTGCAGATGCTGAAGGTGTGGGAAGGCGGCATGAGCTTCCACGGCGGGCTGCTCGGCGTCGTGGCCGCGGTGTGGTGGTGGTCGCGCCGGCGCGGTTTGCACGTGATGGACACGCTGGAGTTCGTCGCGCCGCTCGTGCCGCCGGGCCTGGGCTTCGGTCGCATCGGCAATTTCATCAACGGCGAACTGTGGGGCAAGGTGACGCACGCCGATTGGGGCGTGGTGTTTCCTGCATCGCTGCCGCAGCCCTACGCGTCGATGGATGCCGCGACCCTGCGCGCGCACTTCCAGAGCGGTGCGCTGGATGCGTTCGCGCGCCATCCCTCGCAGCTGTACCAGGCCTTCCTCGAAGGGCTCGTCCTGTTCACCGTGTTGTGGATCTATTCGCGCAAGCCGCGACCGCGCTATTCGGTGGCGGGGCTGTTCGTGCTGCTCTACGGCGTGTTCCGCTTCCTCGTGGAATTCGTGCGCGTGCCCGACCAGCAGCTCGATTACCTCGCCTTCGGTTGGCTCACGATGGGCCAGTTGCTGAGCGTGCCGCTGATCCTGCTCGGCCTGGCGTGGCTGTGGTGTTCGCGCAGCGCGCCGACGCTGCAGCCGCGCGTCGCCTGATCGATCGCACCGGGAGCCTGCGATGAAGCAATACCTCGACCTGATGCGCGAGATCCTCGAGCAGGGCACGCCCAAGGGCGACCGCACGGGCACGGGGACGCTGAGCGTGTTCGGACGCATGATGCGCTTCGACCTGCAGCAAGGCTTTCCGCTGGTCACGACGAAGAAGCTGCACCTGAAGTCGGTGATCCACGAATTGCTGTGGTTCCTCCAGGGCGACACCAACGTGCGCTACCTGCAGGAGCGCGGCGTCACGATCTGGGACGAATGGGCGACCGAAGATGGCAGCCTCGGCCCGCTCTATGGCGCGCAGTGGCGCAGCTGGCCCACGCGCGACGGCGGCACGATCGACCAGGTGTCCGCGCTGATCGAAGGCCTGAAGAAGAAGCCGAACTCGCGCCGCCATATCGTCAGCGCCTGGAACGTCGAATACCTGCCCGACGAGGCGCTCCGCCCGCAGGAGAACGTGCGCAACGGCCGCATGGCCCTCGCCGCGTGCCACACGCTGTTCCAGTTCTACGTCGCCGACGGCCGACTGTCGTGCATGCTGATGGCGCGCAGCCAGGATTTCCTGCTCGGCACGCCCTTCAACATCGCCAGCTACGCACTGCTGGTGCACATGATCGCGCAGCAGTGCGAGCTGGAAGTCGGCGAGTTCGTCTGGGTGGGCGGCGACGTGCACCTGTACAACAACCACCTGGAACAGGCCCGCCTGCAGCTCACGCGCGAGCCGCGCCCGCTGCCGCGCCTGGTGATCCACCGCCGGCCGGCGTCGATCTTCGAGTACCGCTTCGAGGATTTCGAGATCGTCGGCTACGAGCCGCACGCGGCGATCAAGGCGCCCATCGCGGTCTGATTCCACCGCGATTTGACCGGTCACGCCGCCGGCGTATCCTCGCCCCAAGCGAAGCCGCAGGGGCGCGCCGTGAAGGTCCTCATCGCCGACGACCATCCGATCATCTGCGTTGCGTTGACGGAGCTGCTCAAGACCGCCTTCGCCGGCCGCCTGGCGTCGGTGGAGACGGTGAGCGACAGCAACGCGCTGCTCGCGCACCTGCCGACGGCCGACGTCGATTACCTCGTCCTCGACCTGTTCATGCCGGGCGCATCGAACAGCATCCCCTTGCTCGAACGCGTCGTCGCGCTGCGGCCCGAGGTGCGCGTGGTCACCTACACCGGCGCGGACCAGCCGATGCTGGCGCTGCATGCACTGGACGCCGGCGCGCAGGCCTTCGTATCGAAATCGAGCGGACCCGACGTGGCCATCGAAGCGATCCGCGCGCTGTCCGTCGGTGATCGCTTCATCGACCCGCGCATCGACCTGGATGCCGCACGCCGCCATCCCTGGCAAACGCTCACGCCGGGCGAACGCGCCGTGCTCGTCGCGCTCGCCGGCGGCCAGCACCTGCACGCCATCGCGCTGGACAGCGACCGCAGCTACAAGACGGTGACCGCGCACAAGTACAACGCGCTGCGCAAACTCTCGCTCGGCTCCAAGACCGACCTCAAGCATTACCTCTCGCAACTCGGGCTCGGTTACCTGCTCGCCTGAAAGCGCGCCTGCGCGGCGTCGAGCCGCGCGTGGACTTCGTCGATGGCGGCGGACAGGCGATCGTGTTGCCACGCTGCCACCGCGGCTTCCCCCGCCTTGCACGCATCGGCGATCGCGGTGGCGCCGATCATGGCTGCGGCGCCCTTGATGCGGTGGAAGGCGGTGCGCAGCGCGACGGGATCGCGTTGTGCGAGGGCGACGCGCGCGTCGTGCAGGTCTTCGCGCGATGCGCGCGCGAACAACGGCCAGTGCGCGAGCCGGATCGGGTCTTCGCCGCGCACCGGAAGCAACCGGCGCAGGACTTCGCCCAGCACGTGCGTGGCAGGAGACGTGGGGATGCACGCGCGCATGCCGCATTGCGCCGCGAGCGTGGTGTCGACGGCGACGTTGTCGCTGCATCCCACCACCGCCACCGGCGCGACACCGATGTGCGCGGCGTCGTCGCGCACGCGCGATGCGAGTGCGAAGCCATCCACGCCGGGCATGCGGCACGCGGCGAGGACGAGGTCGAACGGCTCCGCCGCCAGGCGTGCCAACGCGGCATCCGCATCGCCCACGCAGGTGCATGCATGGCCGAGCGTTGCGAGTTGCTGGGCCATCACCACGCGATTGAGCGTGTGCGGTTCGACGACGAGGATGCGGTGCGAGTCCATCGACGGGAGCTTCGTTCCCGCGTGCCGATCGGTGCAAGACCGAAACTGCGGCCAAGGTCGATTCGCGTCCGATCCGGGGACTTTTCCCAATGGATCGTTCCGCTCCCTCGCGCGTAGCTTTCCCACGCCGAACCACGAAGATGCGATCCGCGGGGAATCCAATGCGAAGTGCGAACAACCGCCAACAGCCGGTCCCTCATCGGACGCAAGGCAGGTGCCCAATGAACATGATGAATGCCGTGGCCCTCGTGCCACCCCCCGTCGCGACGAGTCCCGCCGTCGTGCACGTCGTCGATGCCGATGCAGCGGTGCGCGAATCGCTGCGCCTCGTGCTCGAGATCGCGGGACATCCCGTGCGCTGCCACGCATCGGCCGCCGACTTCCTGCTGGCCTGGCCCATCGACGTGCCGGCCTGCGTGCTGCTCGACGTGCGCATGCCCGGCCCGTCGGGCATGGACCTGCAGCTCGCCCTCGCGCAGCGCAACGATGCACCGCCCGTCGTGCTCATGAGCGGGCCGGACGATATCCCGATGAGCGTGCTCGCGATCCGGCGCGGCGCCGTCGATCTCCTCGCCAAGCCCGTCGAGCGCGATCCGTTGCTTGCCGCGGTCGGCAGCGCGATCCAGCGCAGCCACGCGCAGCAGGCCGTGCGCCATCGTCGTCGCGCGGTGCGCGAGCGGTTCGCATTGCTGACCACCCGCGAGCGCACCGTGTTTGAACAGGTGGCCGCGGGCCGCCTCAACAAGCAGATCGCCGCGACGCTCTGCATGTGCGAGCGCACGGTCAAGGCGCATCGCGCCAACGTGATGCACAAGATGCAGGCGCACTCGGTGGCCGAACTGGTGCGCATCGCGATCCAGTTGGAAGCCGACGCCGAAGTCGCGAACTAAGAAATCGCGAACGCACGACGCGCGATTTCCCAAAGTGGATGTGGCGCGATGCCGACGTTGTCGATTGAGTGCACCGAAGTTGCGTGGCTAACCTTCCCGTTGTGCGCGATCCGCGCGCGATGCCACGGGGCAGGCCATGCACCGACTCGTCGTCGCCGACGACCATCCCATCGTGTCACTCGCCTTGCGTCGGGCGATGCCGGCGCGCAACCATCGCATCGTCGCGGTGTGCCACGACGGCCACGCGGCGCTGGAAGCGGTTCGCCGGTTCCGGCCGAACCTGCTGGTCCTCGACCTCCATCTTCCGGGACTCGACGGCATCGCGGTGCTGCGCCAGCTGCGCGCCGAACGCTTCCCCGTCAATGTGCTCGTGCTCTCGTGCGAGGACGATGCCTACGGCGCGGCGCGCGCCCTGCGGGCCGGCGCCGACGGCTATGCCTGCAAGCGCAGTTCGCTCGCCGACCTGCGCCTGGCCATCGCCACGGTGGCGCAGGGACGTCGTTTCTTCCGCACGGCGCTGCCGCCCGCGGGCGTCGTCGTCGACGATGATGCGTTGCTCGGCAGCCTCACCGAGCGCGAGTTCGAGATGCTCAAGGGGCTCGCCGCCGGAAGCACCAACCTGGAGATCGGCGCCGCGCTCGCGCTGTCGCCGAAGGTGGTCAGCGCCTATCGCCGGAAGCTGATGCGCAAGCTTGGCGTGACGAACCTGCGGGACCTGATCGAGTTCGCCCGCGCCAACGGGATCTGAGCTGCGCGGTCGTCATCCCATCGCGGCGGCGGTCTGGCTTGCGCGCGCCACGCCGGCTTGCAGGAGGTCGCGCGCTGTCGCATGCAATCCTCCCCACGCCTCGCTGCGGCCGACACGCGAGGCCACTTCCAGCGCGACCAGTGCTTCGGCGGCTTCGCGCTCTTCGAGGTGGCGCGCGACCGAGAGCAGCCGATGCGCATACAGCGCGATGTCGACGGCGGCGTTCGAACCGATGGCGGTCTCGAGCGACGCGAGGTCGCCCTGCGCCTGTTCGCAGCACGCCCGCAGCAACATGGCCACGCGCGCGGGATCGCCACCGCACGCCTCATGCAGGAAGGGATACGGCGGTGGCGCTGCAGCCACGGGCAGGAGATCGGCGAGCGCTGCGTCCAGGTCCGGCAACTGCAGCGGCTTGGTGAGGTAGGCATCCATGCCGAGCGCGAGGCATCGTTCCCGCTCGCCCTGCAGGGCATTCGCCGTCAGCGCGAGCACGGGAAGCCGCGTGCGGCCGTGCGCGGCTTCATGCGCACGCAGGCGCCGGACAAGGTCGTATCCATCCAGGCGCGGCATGTGGCAATCGGTGATGAGCAGCGCGTAGTCCCCCAGGCGCGCGTCGTCGCGCAGTACGTCCCATGCGGCCTCGCCATCCTCGGTGCAGTCGCACGACCATCCGAGCTTCGCGAGTTGCGCCTGGATCAGTTCGCGGTTGACCGGATGGTCTTCCGCCAGCAACGCGCGCAGGCCGCGCGGCGCGCGGAAGGGCAAGGACGCGGGAAGATCGGCCGGCTCCTCGACGGCGGGATGCCAGGTGTCCATCGGCAGGCGCACTTCGAACGTGCTCCCCACGCCGGGCGTGCTCCGGCACCCGACCTCGCCGCCCATGAGGGTCACCAGGTCCCTGACGATGCTCAGCCCGAGCCCGGTGCCGCCGAACTTGCGCGTCGTCGCCGCATCGGCCTGCTGGAAGGGGCGGAACAACCTGTGCAGCGCCTCCGGCGCGATGCCGACGCCCGTGTCGGTGACGCGCATGCAGAACATCCCACCGTCCTCGAGGCCGACGTGGACGTCGACCTGCCCGTCCTCGGTGAACTTCACCGCGTTGCCCACCAGGTTGGTCAACACCTGTCGCAGCCGCAACGCATCGCCGGCGATGTACGGCGGCACCGCAGGGTCCACGGTCCAGCACAGTTGGACGCGCCGTCGCTGCGCCAGCGGCATGAGCGTGCCGCACACCGCATCCACGAGCCGATGCAGCGACACGGCACGCCGTTCGAGTTCGAGCTTGCCGGCGTCGATCTTCGAAAAGTCGAGCAGGTCGTCCATCAATCGCAGCGTGACGAGCGATGCGTCGCGACTGCGCGCGAGCAGGCGGCGCTGCCCGGCATCCAGCGGCGTGTCGGCCAGCAGGTCGATCATGCCCAGCACGGCATTCATCGGCGTGCGGATCTCGTGGCTCATCGCCGCGAGGAACCGGCTCTCCGCATCGCGCGCCACGCATGCTTCCTCCGCCCGGATGCGCGCCTCCGCGCGCGAGCGCTGCAGGGCGCGCCGGCGCCGCAGGTCGATGACGGAGAAAAGCACGAGGCAGGCCATGCCGATCGAGGTCCAAAGCCGCTCGTGCCAGTGCTGGGAGGTGAACCACAGGGCCACCGCCATGCAGCACAGCATCAGGAGGGAGGGCAGTCCGGAATCGAGCTGCCGGCGCAGCGTGTCGCGAAAGGTGGGCATGCGCGTGAGCATTGCATCGCCGCCCCGCGCCAACGCGCGGAAACGCCGCTGCCCGATGGGGAAAATGTCCACGCCCACCTTCGCTTCGTCTTCACGGCGGCACAGGGCAACCCGGCGGTATGTTCACCGGCAGGGCGGGGCGGCGCTTCGCCGGGCCCGCCTGCGACGGCCGCGTTGCCCCGAAGGCCAATGGCGCGGACGGTCGCGATCACCAGAATCCACCCAAAGCGGGGAGAGGCGCCATGAACACACAAGCGCAAACCAAACGATGTTGGTCCCGATGCCTGGCATTGGCGGCTGCCGTGATGTTGGCAGCCTGCACCACCACGCCCGACGTGCGGGCCACCTATGACCAGGCCGTCAACTTCGCCCAGTACCGCACCTTCGGTTTCTGGCAGGAGCCCAGCACCGACGGCGCAGGCTACGAAAGCCTGACCACCCAACGCCTGAAGGCCGCCACGCGGCGCGAAATGGAAGCGCGCGGCTACGCGTATGCAGCGCAGGACGCCGACCTGCTCGTGAACTTCGGCACCAACGTCGCGCAACGCACGCGCGTGCACTCCTACCCCGGTGGCTATTACGGCTATCCGTGGGGGTGGGGCGGCGGTTGGTACGGCTACGGTTGTTGCGGCTGGGGCGCGTGGGGCGGTTGGCAGACCTACGTGGACCAGTACGACGAAGGCACGCTCAACATCGACGTCGTCGACGCAAAGCGCCGGCAACTCGTGTGGGCCGGCACGGCGACCGCACGCATCTCCGACAAGATGCGCGACAACCAGGCGCAGGCCCTCGACGATGCCGTGCGCGAGATCTTCGTGAAGTATCCCTTCCGCGCCGGCGGCGGCTGATCCGGCGTGGCGCGGCGGGACGCAGCGCAGGACGAAGATTTCTCGCTGATCCTCGGCGGGCCGTTGTACCAGCTCTATCTGCGCACCCGCATGGCGCAGCCGCCGCTGCGCCTGCTGCGCCGTCGCATGATCGTGCTGGCGGCGCTGTTGTGGCTGCCGATGTTCGCGCTCGCCGTGTACGAGGGCGTCGCGTGGAGCGGCACGGCGCTGCCCTTCCTCAACGACATTTCGATGTACGCGAGTTTCCTCGTCGCAGTGCCGCTGCTGGTGCTCGCCGAGCCGACGGTGCATATCGGATTGCGCACGATCGCGCGCAACTTCGTGGACGCCGACCTCGTTCCGGACAACGCGTTGCCCGACTTCCGCGCGTCCATCAACGGCGTGATCCGCCTTCGCAACAGCGCGTGGATCGAAGTGGCGCTGCTGGCGCTCGTCTTCATCGCGGGTCCATGGATCTGGCGGCAAGCCAACGCCTCCGTGGCCATCGATGCCTGGTGGATGGCGAACGACGGCTCGGGGCTCAACACCGCCGGGTGGTGGTTCGAACACATCAGCGCGCCGCTGCTCCAGTTCCTGCTGTTGCGTTGGTACTACCGGATCGGCCTGTGGTGGTACTGGTTGTGGCGCGTGTCGCGCCTGCCGCTGACCTTGCGCGCCACGCATCCGGATCGCGCCGGCGGCATCGGCTTCCTGACGACGAGCGTGGCGAGCTTCGTGCTCGTGCTGCTGGCGCAGGGCGCGGTGGTGGCCGGCAAGATCGCCCGCGAAGTCCTCCGCGGTGCCGCGACGCTGAACGACCACGTGCCGGCGATGGTCGTGATGGGCGCGCTGCTGGTGCTCGCCGTTGTCGGGCCGCTGTTCTTCTTTTCGCCGAGCATGGTGCAGGCGCGCCGCCTGGAGTTGCAGCGCTTCGGCGCGCTCGCCGCCGACTACGTCATGGTCTTCGAGCGCCGCTGGCTGGCGCGGCGCAATGCCGACAAGGATCCCGAGCTGCTCGGCTCCGCGGATTTTTCGGGCCTGGCCGACATCGGCGGTTCGATGGGCGCAGTCACCGACATGCGCCCCGTGCCCCTCGATCGCCGCACCCTGGTGATGCTCGTGATCGCGGTGGCGGCGCCGTTCGCGCCCCTCGTCTTCACCGTGGCGTCGTTCCGCGAGCTCCTGTCGAAGGTGCTCGGCATGTTGTTGTAAGTCCTTCGTCCTCCACTACGAGTATCGAAACATGACATTGCGCGTTCGCTTGCTTGCCTTCGCTTCGTTGTTGTCCCTCGCCGCCACCGCACAGGCCGCGCCGTCATCCGGCGGATGGGACTGGCTGGTCGCTCCCTATGGTTGGGGCGCGAGCGTCGGCACCGACCTGACCACCAACATCCCGCCGTCTTCCTCCAGTTCGGACGTGAAGTTCCAGGACCTCGTCGATCATTTCGACGGCGTGGGCGAGATCCATGTCGAAGGGCAGGGCGATGGCTTCGGATTCTTCGCGGACTTCACCTACCTCGGGCTCGCCGACGAAAGCGAGCAACCGAACTTCCGCGCCACGGCCGACCTCGACACGCGCCTGTTCGAAGCCGCCGCGGTCTACAGCCCGGGCAACGAGCGCTTCACGGGCGTGGAGACCTTCGCCGGCCTGCGCGTGATCGACGTCGACTTCAACACCACGCTCACGCCACGCGACCCGGCCTACCCGCCCGTGATCGTCGACACCGGGGACACCCTGACCGACTTCATGCTCGGCGTGCGTTACACCTTTGCGTTCTCGCACAACTGGGGCCTGACCCTGCGGGGCGATGGCTCCTGGGGCGACACCGAGGGCACGTGGAATGCCAGCGCGATGGGGCAGTACCACACGCAGCACGGGTCCTGGGCCTTCGGTTACCGTTATCTCGACGTCGACCTGAAACCAAACGGCAATCGCGTCAGCATCAACATGAGCGGACCGATCATCGGGTACGCATTCCGCTTCTGAGCTGAGCGTGGGAGGGGCGCATGGACGGTTCCCGGAACAGGCGTGCAGGACGCCGCTACGGCCTGGCCGCAGCGGCGTCTTGCTGCATGGCGCTCTGGGTCGCGGGTGCGCACCCCGCCTTCGCACAAGCGACCGCGCCTACGTCGCCGCCGGGCGTGGTCAACATGCCCGTCGGCGAAAACCATTGCGGCACGCGCCAGCCCGGCGACACCCGCCCGCGCATCGGTCTGGCGCTCGGCGGCGGCGGTGCGCGCGGTGTTGCGCACATCAGCGTACTGCGCGAAATCGAAGCGCTGCACATCCCGATCGACTGCGTCGCGGGCACGAGCATGGGCTCGCTCGTCGGCGGCCTGTACGCCGCCGGCGTGTCGGTGGACGACATGGAGCAGCTCGTGCGCTCCACCGACTGGAAGCAATTGTTCGACGACAAGCTCGCACGCCCCGAGCGTTCGTATCGGCGCAAACAGGACGACCGCGTCGGCCTGGCCACCGTCGGCCTCGGCATCAGCGGCGGCAAGGTGCGCGTGTCACCCGGCCTGCTGCAGGGCGAGCGCATCCTCGGCATGTTCGAAAAGGAAACGCTCGGCGTGAGCGCGATCGACGACTTCAACAAGTTGCCGATTCCCTATCGCGCCGTCGCCACCGACCTCAACACGGGCGAGGCGGTGATCCTCGACCACGGCAGCCTGGCGATGGCGATGCGCGCGAGCATGTCGCTGCCCGGCGTGTTCCAGCCCGCGCAGCTCCAGGGCCGCGTGCTGCTCGACGGTGGCGTCGCCAACCAGGTGCCGATCGATGTCGTGCGCGGGATGGGCGCGGACATCGTCATCGCGGTGGATGTGGGCACGCCGCTCGAAAAACTCGACGCCGATGCCAGCATCCTGCAGGTCGTCTCGCAGATCAGCGGCATGCTCACCGTCGGCAACACCAAGCGCATGTTGGCCACGCTCGGGCCGAACGATGTGCTGATCACGCCGGAGCTCGGTTCGCAGGTCACGACGTCGGATTTCTCCAAGGCGCCCGAAGCGCTGGAGATCGGCCGCGTGGCGGCGGAAAAGGCGCGTCCGGCATTGGCGCGCTTCGGCGAATCGGCCGCGCTGTACGACGCGGCGGTGGCCGCGCGGCCGCAGCCGTCGAAGGAACCGCCGATCATCCACTTCGTCCGCCTGGACAACCAGACCCAGTACGCAGACGACTACATCCTCGGGCGCCTCGACGTGCCCTTGAACGAACCGCTCGACACCGCGCGCGTCGGCGATCGCGTGTTGAAGGTGTACAGCGTCGGCACGTTCGCGAGCGTCACCTACGAGGTCATCGAGGAGCAGGGGCAAACCGGATTGCTCGTGCATGCGCGCGCAAAACCGCACGGCCCGAACTACCTGCAGCTCGGCCTGCTGGTCAGCGCCGACCTCAACGGCAGTTACACCAGCAGCTTGCGCGGCGCGATCCTCATCTCGCCGCTGTCGCCTTACGGCGCGGAAGCGCGCGTCGGTGTGTCGCTGGGCAACGAGCCCTCGCTGTGGGGCGAGTATTACCATCCCTTCGACGTGGCCAACCGCTGGCTCGGCTACCTGCGCCTGGGTTACGACAATCCGAACATCAACGTCTTCGACGACGACGCGCACCTGACGGCCACCTACGACGTGCGGACCTACGGCCTGACGGCGCGTTTCGGCCGCGAGTACGGCAACTACGGCGCGGCGGGCATCGGCTACGACTACGCGATGGGGCACGCGGACGTGCAGGTCGGTGATCCTTCGTTGCCGACCTACGATTTCAACACCGGTCGCCTGTTCCTGTTCGCGGACGTCGATCGCCTCGACAGCCTGTACTTCCCGCGCAACGGTTATGGCGGCACGATCAACTACAAGGTGGCGCGCGAAGCCTTCGGCAGCGACACGGACTATTCGCAGTTCGAGGTCGACTTCATCGGCGCCAGGGCGCTCGGCGACACCCCGCATGCCTTCCAGGTCGGCGGGTCGTACCACATCACGCTGGAAGGCACGCTGCCGGTGCAGGACCGCTACCGCCTGGGCGGGCGCGGGCACCTCGTCGGCTTCCGCCAGAACGAGCTGACGGGGCAGGACTACGCCGTCGTGTTCCTCGGCTACACCTACCAGCTCGCGGAAGTGTTCGGTCGCTCCGCGCTGGTCGGCGGCACGCTGGAATACGGCAACGCGTGGGAAAACCGCAGCGACATGTCCTGGAGCGACGGCATCTGGAACGCCAGCATGTACATCGGCTTCGACTCGTGGGTCGGGCCGATGATGTTCGGCTACGGCTGGCGCGAAGGCGGGGACGGCGTGGTGTTCATCGAGATCGGCAAGACCTTCTGATCGGCGATACTGCGGCGATGACGACGCTCTCGCTCATCGCCGCACTCGACCGCCGCAACGCCATCGGCAAGGGCAACGCCCTGCCTTGGCACCTGCCCGCCGACCTGAAGCGCTTCAAGGCGCTCACGCTGGGCAAGCCCGTGCTGATGGGACGCAAGACAGCCGAATCCATCGGCCGCGCGCTGCCGGGCCGGCGTAACCTGGTGCTGACGCGCAGCGGGAAGGTGCCGTTCGAAGGGATGGACGCGGTGGGATCGATCGACGATGCGCTCGCGTTCGCGCAGGAGGCCGGCGAGCTGTGCGTGATCGGCGGTGGCGAGGTGTACGCGTTGTGCCTGCCGCGCGCCACGCACCTGCACCTCACGCACGTGGACACGATCGTCGACGGGGCCGATGCGTTCTTCCCGGCATTCGATGCGGCGCGGTGGCGCGTCGTGGCGCGCGAAGCGCACGCGCCGGACGCGAAGCATGCGTTCGCGTTCGAGTTCGTGGATTACGCGCTCACGAGTCCGTAGGCGCGCGCTGCTGCCGCACCGGCCGGTGGTACGGCGGCCGCGGCTGCGGCGGATTCGCCGGCACGTCGCGCCCGGCGACCTGCACGATGCGCAGTTCATCCGTATCCAGTTGCAGCGCGGTGAGCTTGCCGCCCCACACTGCACCGGTGTCGATCGCATGCACGCCGTGGCCGATGAACAGGCCGAGCGTGGACCAATGCCCGCACACGATCTTCAGGTCGCGCTCCACGCGGCCCGGCACTTCGTACCAGGGATACAGGCCCGCCTGCTGCGTGCCCGGCGCGCCCTTTTCTTCGAACGCGATGCGACCGCGCGGCGAGCAATACCGCAGGCGCGTGAACACGTTGATGATCGCGCGCTCGCGTTCGATGCCCGTCAGGCGCGGCGACCATGCGGGCTTGTCGCCGTACATGTTCTTGAGCAGCTTGCCGTAGCCCTCGCCACGCAACTTGCGTTCGATTTCGCCGGCGTGCTTTTCCGCGAGCGCCGTCGTCCACTTCGGGGCCAGGCCCGCGTGCACCATCATCCAGCCGAGCGTGCGATCGGCATGCAGCAGCGGTTGCATGCGTAGCCAGTCGAGCAGCGTGCGCGCATCGTCGGCGAGCAGCACGCGCTGCAGGTCCGGGTTGACCTTGCGCTGTTCTTCCGGGCGCCGCTCGCCGATGGCGAGCAGCGACAGGTCATGGTTGCCGAGCACCACGATGCTGTGCTCGCGGAGCGAATGCACGAGCCGCAGCGTTTCCAGCGATTGCCCGCCGCGGTTGACCAGGTCGCCGCAGAACCAGAGCTTGTCCTGCGCAGGGTCGAAGCGGATGCGTTCGAGCAGCCGCTGCAGCGGATCCAAGCACCCTTGCAGATCGCCGATGGCCCAGGTCGCCATGATCGTCGTCCCTTAGTGCAGCGTGCGCGGGACGGTGAGGGTGAAGGCGGGAATCGGTGCGGCGAAACGCGTGCCGTCGTCGGCGAGCATGTCGTAGCTGCCGCGCATCGTCCCGAGGCTCGTTTCCAGGATGGTGCCGGAGGTGTACTCGAAATCCTCGCCGGGGCGCAGCCACGGCTGTTCGCCGACCACGCCTTCGCCGACGACTTCCTCCACCTTGCCGTTCGCATCCGTGATCACCCAATGGCGCCCGAGCAGGCGCGCGGGCACGGTGCCGCGATTGCGGATGTGGATGGTGTAGGCGAACACGAAGCGCCCTTCGTCCGGCGCGGATTCTCCGTCGAGGAAGCGGGTGTCGACATCGATGTCGAACGCGTAATCCCCGGTCCCGTGCCTGCTTTGTTCCTGCGTGCGGTCCTTCATGCCGACAGTGTAGCGGCCCCAAGTGTGAATGCTAGGCGGCTGGAAGGTTGGCCAACCGCACGAATCCGGCCACGTCGATCTGTTCGGCGCGTGCATCCGGCCGTAGGCCCGCAGCCTCGATCATGGTCGAATCCGCCACGCCATTCAGCGCGTTGCGCAAGGTCTTGCGGCGCTGGCCGAACGCCGCGCGCACGACATGCGCGAAGCGCTTCGGGTCCTGGACGCCGATCTCACCGGGCGCGCGCGGCACCATCCGCACCACGGCCGAATCGACCTTCGGCGGCGGCCGGAATGCACCGGGCGGCACCTTGAACAGCGGCACGACGCGGCAGTAGGCCTGCAACATCACGCTCAGGCGCCCGTAGACCTTGCTGCCCGGTTCGGCCGCCATGCGGTCCACCACTTCCTTCTGCAGCATGAAGTGCATGTCGCGGATCGCCGCGGCGTGGTCGAGGGCGTGGAAAAGAATCGGCGAGGACAGGTTGTACGGCAGGTTGCCGACCAGGCGGATCTTGCCGTCCTGCGCATGCATGCCTGCGGCCAGGGCCGTGAAATCCACTTCGAGCACGTCGCTGTGCACGATGGTGAGTGCGCCATGCGCCTTCGACGCCGCGGTGAGCGGCGCGATGAGGTCGCGGTCGAATTCGATGACGGTGAGCGCGCCGTGGCGATCGAGCAGCGGGAAGGTGATCGCGCCCTGGCCGGGGCCGATCTCCACGAGCCGATCGCCGGGCTTCGGATCCACCGCCTGCACGATCTTCCCGATGATGCCCTTCTCGTGCAGGAAGTGCTGGCCGAGGTGTTTCTTCGCCCCGGACTGGAAGTGCTCGTCGTCGCTCATGCCGCAATCTCGCTGCGTGCCAATCGCGCGCACGTCGCAACGGCGGCGAACAAACTCGAGGGATCCGCGATGCCTTTCCCCGCGATATCCAGCGCCGTGCCGTGGTCCACCGCCACGCGCGGATAGGGCAGGCCGAGCGTGAGGTTCACCGCATGTTCGAAGCCGCTGAACTTGAGCACCGGCAGTCCCTGGTCGTGGTACATCGCGAGCACGGCGTCGACCTCGCGCAGCTTCGCCGGCAGGAAGGCCGTGTCCGCCGGCAGCGGGCCGCGCAGGTCCATGCCTTGCGCACGCAGCACTTCGAGCACCGGCGTGATCACGTCGATCTCTTCGCGCCCCATGTGGCCGTCTTCGCCGGCATGCGGGTTCAGGCCGAGCACGGCGATGCGCGGTGCATCGATGCCGAAGGGGCCGCGCATGGCCTCGTGCAGGATGCGCAGCGTGCGTTCGAGCGACGCGGGTTGGATCGCATCGGCGACCGCGCGCAAGGGCAGGTGCGTGGTGGCGAGCGCGACGCGTACGGTCTCGTTCGCCAGCATCATCACCACGTCCGTGCCGGCCTGCGTGGCGAGCAGTTCCGTCGTGCCGGTGTAGGCGATGCCGCCGGCGTTGATGGTGGCCTTGTGTACGGGGCCGGTGACCAGGCCGTCGAACGCGCCGTCGAGGCAGGCGCGCGCCGCCGTTTGCAGGGCGTCGACGACCGGCTGCGCGTTGCGCGGATCGGTGCGTCCGAAATGCACGGGCGCCGCGTTGCGCACCACATGCACGCACAAGTCGCCGGCGGCATGTGCGCGCGCATCTTCAGGAAGGATGCGCAGCGGCAGGCCAAGCGTGGCGGCCGCCGTGGTCAGTGTGTCGGGGTCGGCGAAGGCGACGAGCGTGCAGTCCTCGCGCGGCTTCTGTGCGAGCCGCGCGACGAGTTCGGGGCCGATGCCGGCCGGTTCACCCGGCACCAGCGCCAGCCGCGGATGTTGCATGTCAGCCGCCGGATTTCGCGGGCGGCGGCGGAGGCGCGGGCTGTTCGGCGGCCGGCGCGGCCGGGGCCGCCGCAGGTTCCGCCTTGCCCGACGCATCGCGAAGTTCGACGAACGCCTCGCCACGCATTTCGCGCAGGAAGCGGTTGTATTCGTCTTCGAGCTTGCGGCGGCCGATGGCTTCGCGCATCGCCGTGCGGCGGCTGCTGTCGCCTTCGGCCTGGCGTGCACCGAGACGCTGCACGATGTGCCAGCCCGCGTCGGTACGGAAGGGCTTGGAGATGCCGTTGTCGGCGAGCGCAGCGACCTGGCTGCCGAAGTTGGTGCCGAAGCGATCCGACGGGAACCAGCCGAGGTCGCCGCCTTCGGACTGCGTGTTCTCGTCTTCCGAGTCGGACTTGGCGAGCGCTTCGAAATCCGCGCCGCCGGCCAGACGGGCGGCCAGCGTGTCGATCTTGGCGCGCGCTGCGGCTTCGGGATGCTTGTCGTCGACGCGCGCGAGGATGTGGCGCGCGTGGAATTCGGTGATCTGCGCCGCTTCGGCGCCGGCTTCGCGCATTTCGATCAGCTTCACCAGCTGGAAACCGCTCGGGCCGCGGATCGGGCCGATCACCTGGCCGGCTTCCATCGTGCGGATCACGTTGGCGAAGGTCGGCGGGATTTCGTCGAGGCCGCGCCAGCCCAGGTCGCCGCCTTCCAGCGCGTTCTGCGCGTCGGAATAACGCACGGCCGCGGCGGCGAAATCCATCTCGCCCTTGTCGATCAGCGCCTTCACGCCTTCGATCTTCTTTTCGCCGGTCGCGATCTGGTCCGCGGTGGCGCCGTCGGGCAGGCCGACGAGCAGGTTGGCGAGGTGGTACTGCGTGTTGTTGGCCTGCGAGGCGAGGGCAGCGTCGACTTCCGAGTCGCTGACCTGGATGCGGCCCTGCGCGTAGCTCTGGCGCATCTGCTGGATCATCATTTCGTCGCGGATCGAGCGACGGAAGCTGTCCCAGCTCTGGCCGGTCTGGGCGACCTGCGCGCGCAGCTGGTCCTGCGTGAGGTTGTTGCCCTGCGCGATGCGGTCGATCGCGGCGTCGACGTCCTGGTCGGTGGCCTTGATGCCGCTGGATTCGGCGCGCGCGACCTGCAGCTTGTTGAGGATCAGGCGCTCGAGCACCTGCTTCTTCAGCACGTCTTCCGGCGGCAGCTGGTCGGGGCGGCTGGCGTACTGGCCGCGGATGTTGGCGATCGCCGCATCCAGCTCGCTCTGCAGCACCACGTCTTCGTCGACGATGGCGACCGGACGGTCGATCGGGGTGAGGGCCTGCGCGATCGCCGCCAGCGGCGCGGCGAGCGACGCGATGAGGAGGACGGCAGCGAGTCCGCCGGCAGCGCGGCGGCCGGCATTGCGAAACATTGGGGTCATAGCTGGGTATCCGGATCCGTTGGGGGCTGGCCCGTGGTCTGTTCCGGCGGCACCAGGTAAAGATCGCCACGATTGTAGCCAAGGATGGACCGCCGCAGCGTCTTGCGCGTGTCCTGGCCGGCGGAGCCGAGCCCCTTGAGTTCGATTTCGAGCAGGATGCCGCGACTCAAGTTCCCCTCGCGATTCTCCACGTACCGGCGCCCGACAAGCCGAATGGCGATGCAACAGCTGTCCCACTGGACGCCCAGGATCTGCTCGAGGGGCTTGGAGTCCATGATCGAGTAGTAGTGCCGGCCGACCACGCTCCAGGAGTCGTTGACCGGATACAGGAAACTGAAGTCCGCCTGTTCGGACACATCGCGGCGGAAACGGTAGGTGAGGTTGACGATGCCGTCGTTGGGCATCAGGTACCGGCCGCGCAGGCTGACCAGGTCCTTTTCGCGCAGCTTGGGGTTCCACTGGTAGGAGGCGCCGACGGTCCAGCGGTCGCTCGGTGCCCAGGAAGCGTCGGCCACCCACGCCGAGCGGCCCTGTTCGATCGGCAACTCGCGCGGCAGGGTCACCAGCGAATCGTCGAAATAGCGGATCTGGCCGATGCTGGCCGACAGGCGTTCGCGGCCGTCGGACTCGCGCAGCAGGCGCGTGGTGAGCGCCAGCGTGAGCTGGTTGGCGTCGGCCTGGCGGTCGGCGCCGGAATAGCGGTTGTCGCGGAACAGCTGGCCCCAGCTGAACGTGAGGGCGCTGGTGTCGAAGACCGGGAACCGGCTCTGGTCGCGGTACGGCGAGTACAGGTAGAACACGCGCGGCTCGAGCGTCTGCAGGTAGGACCTGCCGCCCAACGACGCGGCGCGGTCGAAATACAGGCCGGCATCGACGCTGGCGATGGGCACGGCGCGCGTGGGCGATTTCTCCACGCCCGCGAGCCGCACGAGTTCCTGGTCGACCTGGTAGGTCGTGTAGCGGTAGGCCAGCGTGGGTCGCAGGAACCAGCTCGCGCCTTCCAGCGGCATCGAGATCCACGGCTTGATGTCCAGGCGGTTGCCGCCGGAGGCCAGGGTCTGGCGCGTCACCGGATCGACGACCGCTTCGTTCTTGTGGAACCGCACCGCTTCGCCGTCCACGCCGGCGGCGAACCACTTGCCCCACGCGCCTTCCCAGCTCGCGGCGGCGCGCGGGACGCGGTCGAAGGGCAGGCTGCGCTCGGTCAGCGTGTAGTCGGCGAGCTGGTTGTGGTCGGCGCTGAAGATCGCGCTCCAGCCGTGGCCTCGTCCGTTGAGGCTCGCGATGCTGTACGCGTTGTACATCGCGATGCCGTTGATGCTGTTGTTGAAGTCTTCGAAGTAGCGCGTGTCGCTGATGTGGATCAGGTTCGCGCGCGCCTGCCAGTTGCGGCTGAGGTTCTGGAATGCGTTGTACGAGAAGTGCCCGCGCGAGCCGTAGCCGGGCTCGTCGGCGCGCAGGTCGTCGTGCGGCATGTACGCGGCGGTGAACGTGCCGCGGCCGCGCAAGTTGAGGTACCGGAACTCGCCGCCGAGCATCTCGCCGCGGTCCGTCATGATGCGCGGGTGCAGCGTCATGTCGTAGTTCGGCGCCAGGTTGAGGTAGATCGGCTGCCGGTAGTCGATGCCGTTGCGGCTGGACGACGCCAGCGACGGGAACAGCAGGCCGGTGCGGCGGCGATCGTCGATGGGGAACATGAACCACGGCACGTACAACACCGGCACCTTGCCGATGTGGAGCACCGCGTTGTGCGCCACCGCCATGCCCTCGGCGGAATCCACGTCGATCCGCTTGGCCCGCAGTTCCCAGCGGCGATCGTTGGGATCGCATGTGGAATACGTCGAGCCGTGCAGCTCGCCCTGCGCGCCGTGCAGTTCGATGCGGTCGGACTCGCCGTTGCCGCGTCGCGAGACGAGCTGGTACTTGAGGTCGTCGATCTCGTGTTCGTCCGTGCCCTGGTTGCCCTGCGCATGCTTGGCGATCAGCCGCATGCTGGTGTCCTGGTAACGGATGTTGCCGTCGGCGACGTAGGTCTGCTTCTCGCTGTCGTAGACGAGCTTGTCCGCGCCGAGGAACTGGTCGCCGCGATTGAGCGCGACGTTGCCTTCGAACTGCGGCGCGACGTCCGTGCCCGAGAGCGTGTCGCCTTCGATGTCGGTCGGCTGCGTCGCGCGGTCGCCGGGGTGCAGGCCGTTGGCGGGGGCGTCGTGGAAAGGCGGGATCGCGTCCGTGACGGGGCACAGGCTGAAGTCGTCCGGCATGCTCTGCGCGTGCGCCGAGAGCGACAGACCGATGCACAAGGCCAGGGGGGTGAGGCGGAGTGCTGTGCGCACGCGGACGTCCGGGTCGGCAATCAATGGCCGGCAGGATGCCGGAAAGGGGCCCGCACCGGCAACGCGAGCGCGCGTTTCACCGGGCCTGAACACTCCTTTCGCGCGGGACGGCCACACTAGGCGCCTGGGTTGGAAAGCGAAGAGGCCCCCCATGCGCGAAACCCCCATGCCGACGCCCGAGGGCAATCCCGCGGGGAAGAGCGACGCCGAATGGCGCGCGCACCTGACGCCCGAGCAGTACGCGATCTGCCGTTGCTCGGCCACCGAACGTGCGTTCACCGGCAAGTACTGGGACCACAAGGCCGACGGCGTGTACACCTGCATCGCCTGCGGGACGCCGCTGTTCCTGTCGGACGCCAAGTACGACTCGGGCAGCGGGTGGCCGAGTTACTTCGAACCGGTCTCGCCCAGCGCCGTGACCGAGCACGTCGACGAAAGCCACGGCATGCGGCGCGTCGAGATCCGCTGCGCCAGTTGCGACTCGCACCTGGGGCACGTCTTCCCCGATGGTCCGCCGCCGACCGGCCTGCGCTACTGCATCAATTCGGCGGCGCTGGACTTCCACCCGGTGGCGGAAGTCGGGGGCGGCTGACCGTCAGTCCGCGATCAGCGCCGCGACATGCGCGACGCTGGATTCGCGCAACGCGTCCAGGTCGTAGCCGCCTTCGAGCATCGACACGATCCGTCCCCGGGCGTGGCGCTCGGCGATGGCGACGATTTCGTCGGTGACCCACGCGTAGTCCTCGGCCTGCAGCTGCAGTTGCGCCAGCGGGTCGCGCCAATGCGCATCGAACCCGGCGGAGACCAGCACGAGCTGCGGGCGGAAGGCGTCGAGTTCGGGCAGCAGCACGTCGCGCCACGTGGCACGGAAGGCGTCGCCGCCGGCGCCGGGCCGCAGCATCGCGTTGTGGATGTTCCCGTCGCCGCGTTCCTCGGGATAGCCCGTGTCGGGATACAGCGGCGACTGGTGCGAACTGAGGAACAGCACGCGCGGGTCGTGTTCGAAGATCGCCTGCGTGCCGTTGCCGTGGTGCACGTCGAAATCGACGATGGCCACGCGTTCGAGCCCGCCTTCGTCGCAGGCGTGCGCGGCCGCGACCGCGATGCTGTCGAACAGGCAGAAGCCCATCGCGATGTCGCGCGTGGCGTGGTGCCCCGGCGGGCGCACCGCGCAGAAGGCGCGCTGCGTGCGCCCGTGCAGCACCGCTTCGGTCGCTGCGACCGCGGCGCCTGCGGCGCGCAGGGCGGCTTCGGCCGAGGCAGGCGAGAGCACCGTGTCGGCATCCACGTGCACGCGGTTCGGCGAGTGCGTGTCGAGCACGGTGGCGAGCAGGCTTGCATCGTGCACGCGCAGCAACTGGCCGCGCGTGGCGCGCGGGGCTTCGCGCCAAGGCACGTCGGGGAAGGCGTCGCGCAAGGCTTCGCAGACGGCGATCAGGCGCTCGGGACGTTCGGGATGGCCGGGGCCGGTGTCGTGCAGGAGGCAGGCGTCGTGGGACCAGAATTCCATGCGGGCCTGCTCCTTGTGTCTCTCCGACGGATTACTTGCGCCGCTCGTGCTTCCACAACACTTCGCCGTTGCCCGAATCGCGGGCGAGCACGCGCGCGAGCACGAACAACAGGTCGGAGAGGCGGTTGAGGTAGCGGATCGCTTCGGGGCGCACCGAGTCGTGGTGCGAGAGCGTCACCGTTTCGCGTTCGGCGCGGCGCACGATGGTGCGCGCCAGGTGGCAGCGCGCCGCGGCCTCGCCACCGCCGGGGAGGATGAAATCCTTCAGCGGCGGCAACGGATCGTTGAACGCGTCCAGCTGCGCTTCGAGCGCGGTGACGTCGGTGTCCTGGATCGCGGCATGGCCGGGGATGCAGAGCTCCCCGCCAAGGTCGAACAACTGGTGCTGGATCGTCGTCAGCAGCGTCGCGATCGCGTCGGCCTGCGGGCCGGGCAGCGGGGTGGCGAGCAACAGGCCGATCGCGGAGTTCGCCTCGTCGACGGTGCCGTAGGCCGACACGCGCGCCGAATCCTTCGCCACGCGCGTCCCGTCGCCGAGACCTGTCGTCCCGTCGTCGCCGGTCTTCGTATAGATCCGGCTGAGGCGGTTGCCCATCAGACCGTCTGGGCGCGCAGGGCCGGCACGTTGCGACGGAGCAGCGCGAAGCCGCCGAACAGCACCGCCGAATAGAACAGCGTGCCCAGCACCGTCCACTGGAAGAACGGGATGCCCGCCACGTACGCCGCCATCAGGCCCTGCGCGTTGTGCGGATACATCGTGCCGGTCGCCCAGGTGCCGAAGTTGGTGACCAGGAAGAACAGCACCGAGCCTGCGAGCGAGTAACCCAGCACGCGCGCGCCGGTGACGCGGCCGCGCAGGTTGAAGCCCAGCAGCGTCGACAGCGCGATGCACGCGTAGACCAGCCAGAAGCTGGCGTGCGTGAAGTACTCGAAGTAGGTGCCGCCGTTGACGACCCCGAGCACCATGTCCGAAACGAACATGCCGACCAGCGGGACGACCAGCGCCCAGGCGCGCGAGGCGAAATACGCGCCGCCGAACAGCGCGATGGCCTCCACCGGCGAGAAATTCGGCGGATGCGGCAACAGGCGCGTGAGCGCGGCGAGGACGATGAGGCCGGCGAGGGCCAGCGGACCGGGCGCGAAGGGCGAGGCGGGCTTCATGTGGGCAAAAGGGGCATCAGGTCGAGCGGGCCGCTAGCATACTCCACCCGTCTCCCCGGCCTGGTCATCACGCATGCAGCAGCCACGACACGACGTCGCGATCATCGGGGGCGGCCTCGTCGGCGCCAGCCTTGCGATCGCGCTCGACCGCATCGGGCGGGACGTCGCGCTGATCGAGGCCGCGCCGCCCGGCGCGTTGCCCGCGGTGTTCGACGAGCGCAACCTCAGCTTCGCCGAAGCCACCGTGCACGGCTTGCGTGCCCTGGGCGTGCTGCAGAAGCTACGCGCCCCCGCCGGGCCGATCCGTCGCATCCATGTCACCCGTGCCGGCGACTTCGGCCGCGTCGTGCTCGATGCGGCCGAGCATGGGCGTGAACAGTTCGGCCAGGTCGTGGTCGCGCGCGATTTCGGCGAAGCGCTCGAAGCGCGCCTGTCCGAATGCACGCGCGTGACGCGCTATCGGCCGATGCGCTTCGAAGGCGCGACGCAGGGCGACGGCGTTCGCACGCTGCAGTTGCGTGATGGGCAAGGTGCCGAACACAGGATCGATGCGCGCCTGCTCGTCGGCGCCGACGGCACCCGCAGTGGCGTGCGCGATGCGCTGGGCATCGGCGCGGACGAACACGACTTCGGGCAGACGCTCTTCGTCGCGCGCCTGCGCGCCGAGCGCGCGCCGGACGGCACCGCATACGAACGTTTCGGCCCGCACGGCCCCACGGCTTTGCTGCCGCGCGGCGATGGGCATTTCGGCATCGTGCATGGCGTGGCGCGAGACGAGGCCGACGCAGTGGCGGCGCTCGACGAGCGTGGTTTCCTCGCGCGCGTGCAGGACGCCTTCGGTTGGCGCGTGGGCCGTTTCGTGGCCTGCGGGCCGCGCAGCGCGTATCCGATCGTCCAGGTCGTGGCGCGCGCGCTGGTCGGCGAACGCGCGGCGCTCGTGGGCAATGCCGCGCAGACGCTGCATCCGATCGGCGCGCAGGGTTTCAACCTCGGGCTGCGCGATGCGTTGACGCTCGCGGAGTTGATCGAAGCCGCAGACGACCCGGGCGACGCGGCACTGCTCGCCGAACACGCACGGCGACGCCGCGACGATCGCGACGCCACGCTGCAATTCTCCGGCGGCCTCGCGCGCCTGACGGCCAACGCCGGCGAAGGCCTGCGGCCCTTGCGCAGCCTGGGATTCGCCGCGATCGAACGCTTGCCGGCCTTGCGCGCGCAACTCGTCGGCGGCGCGCTGGGCTATCGCGGCGAAGTGCCGCGCCTATGCCGGGGGAACGCATGAGCCGCCGCAAGCCGCTGGACGTGCTGGTCGTCGGAGGCGGCGTCGTCGGTTGCGCCGCGGCGCTTGCGTTGGCGAAGGAAGGGTTGGAGGTCGCGCTGCTCGAAGCGCAGGTGCCGCCGCCGTGGAATGCGGAAAAACGTGACCTGCGCGTGTATGCCTTCGCGCCCGACAACGCGGCGCTGCTGGATCGCATCGGTGCGTGGCCTTCGATCCGCGATGCGCGCGCGCAACCCTATCGCCACATGCGCGTGTGGGACGCCGCCGGCGGCGACGAACTGCGTTTCGACGCCGACACGCTCGCGCGCCGCGAACTCGGTTGGATCGTCGAACACGGCTTGCTCGTCGATCGCCTCTGGCATGCGCTGCCGCGCGCCGGCGTGCGCGTGCATGCACCGGTGCGTGCCGAAGCGATCGAGCACACCGACGATGGCGTCCGCGTGCGCTTGTCGGACGGCGTGTCGCTCGACGCGCGCCTGGTGCTCGCGGCCGATGGCGCGGAATCGGCCGTGCGCGCACTCGCGGGCATCGAAGTCGACCGCACGGATTACGAACAGAAGGGCGTGGTCGCCTACATCGCGAGCGAACGTCCGCACGAAGACACGACGTGGCAACGCTTCCTGCCGACCGGCCCGCTCGCCTTCCTGCCGTGCACGGCAGGGGCGAGCGGCGAACACCTCAACTCGATCGTGTGGACCTTGCCAAATGCGGAGGCCGATCGCGTGCTGGCGTTGCCGGCCGCGGAATTCGAAGGCGAACTGACGCGCGCGTTCGAGTCGCGCCTGGGCGCGCTGACGCTGCAGTCCAATCGCGTCGCGTTCCCGCTGCGCCGGCAACTCGCGCGCGAATATGCCAAGGGCCGCGTGCTGCTGCTCGGCGACGCGGCGCACGTCGTGCATCCGCTGGCGGGGCAGGGCGTGAACCTGGGCTTGCGCGATGTCGCTGCGTTGGTGGCTTCGGTGACGCAGGCGCAGGCCAGGCGCGCCGATTTCGCGAGCGCGCAACGCATCGCGCGCTGGGCGCGCACGCAACGCAGCGAGAACGCCACGAACGCACACGCCTTCAGCGCGATCAATGCATTGTTCTCGAACGATGCGGTCGCGCCGACCTTGTTGCGAGGGCCCTTGCTCGGCTTGGCCGGCAAGCTGCCGCCGCTCGCGCATGCACTCTGGCGGCATGCGGCTGGCCGATAGAACGATGGGGCCGGCGCCAGGCACCGACCCCATCGGGTGACACCCGGGCGATCAGTCCATCCAGCCCTTCAATTCGTCCTTGGACAGCCGGCCGTTGTGGTTGTTGTCCACGGCCTTGAACTCGCGCATCAGGTCGTCGTTGCCGCTGGCCTTCACTTCGGCGCGGCTGAGGCTGCCGTCGTGGTTCTTGTCCAGGGCATCGAAATCGATGTGGTAGTTGGACGAGATCGAATCCGGCGGCACCGAACGCACGGTGGCACCCGTCGGCGCGCTCGCGGGCATCGCACTCGTCGCGGGCGCGGCTTCCGGCGCCGGCATGGGGGCCATCGGTGCCATCGGTGCCATCGGTGCCATCGGTTCCGGCGGCATCGGCGTCGGCGGTTCCGGCGGAACGGGGGGCGTCGGCGGGGTCGGAGGCGTCGGTGGCATCTGCGCCTGCGGTGCCTGCTGTGGTGTCGCCGAATACGGATCCTGCGCGAACGCAGCACTCATCGCGAACAACGCGCCGGTCGCGACCAGCGCGCGCATGAGCGGTGAAACCGTGGGGAAACGATGGGTCATGTCAGGGCACTCCCTCCATTGGAGGTCCCGACCGTAGGAGCGCCGGCATCAACCAACCGTCAATTCACGGTGCCGTCCGTCGTCGCCGATTTGCGCGATTCAAGGAAGTGAGCGTCACGTCAGTGCGGCGCGACCATGGCGAACACCGTGATCTCTTCGCGATCGTGATAGAGCTGCTTGGCGCGGATGCGCAGCGGCCGCTGCGATTGTGCTTCGAACAAGGCCAGGCAGTCGCGCGTTTCGTCCCAGCGCTTCTTCATCGGCAGCTTGAGGTTGAAGATCGCGTGGCGGCACCAGCCTTCGCGGAACCATTCCGCCATGCGCGATGCGACGCGCTTGGGCGACTCGACCATGTCGCACACCATCCAGTCGAGCGGTTTGGCCGGCGACCAGCGGAAACCATCGGCGCGCAGGTGTTCGACCAGGCCCGTATCGAGCACGTGTTCGCGCAGCGGCCCGTTGTCGATCGCGGTGACGTGCAAGCCGTTGCGTGCGAGCACCCACGTCCAACCGCCCGGTGCGGCGCCGAGGTCCGCCGCGCGCATGCCGGGTTGCAGCCAGCGCGCACGCTCGTCTGGCGTGAGCAGCACGAGCAGCGCTTCGTCGAGTTTCAGCGCGGAACGCGAGGGCGCATCGGGCGGGGTGCGCAGGCGCGGAATGCCGGCAGGCCAAGGTGAGGCATCGCGCGGATGGCCCGTGGCGAGCAAGGCGTGGTCGCCGGTGAGGAAGCACACGTGCAGGCGTGGCTGGTCCGCGTCGACCGTCGGCGTGAGCAGGCCGGCCTTGCGCAGCGCCGGGCGCAACGCGTTGCCGAAACTGCGCGCGAGGCCCGCGAGCGGTCGCGCTTCATCCGAATCGGGATGTTCGACCACCAGGTCGCCGAATGCAGCGCGCTCGAACAAGGCCGCAATGATCGGCGTGATCCGGTCCTTCGCATCGAGCCCGCGCAGCTCCGCGAGCAGGCGGAGTTTCTGGCGCGCGAAAATCAGATCGCGCAAGGGCAGGGCTTGTGCAAGCGCATGCCCTTGGCCGGTGAAGAACTGGACGAAGCCGGTGTTGCGCTCGGCGCGCGCCCAGCCGGCGTCGCCCGCGTTCGCCGCGCGTTCGCCGAGTTCGGCGGCGAGCTCGGGTTCGAATCCCGGGCGGCAATAGCACAGCAATCCGTTGGCGCGTGCGTCTTCCAAGCGGGGCTCAGTAGAACGTGCCGCCGGCGGCGCCGTATTCGCGCAACACCTCGCAGGCGGCGTCGCGGTGCAGGTCGCGCGTGACGGCGATGCCGCGGCGTTCGAGTTCGCCCACCCAGTCCTGCGGCAGCGGGCCTTCGTCGAATTCGGTCAGGCGCATCACGTCTTCCGAGCGCGCGCCGATCAGCAACGCATCGACGCCCGCCCAGAACGTGGCGCCGTAGCACTGGCAGCACGGTTGCGCCGACGTGGCGATCACGATCGGACCGACGCGTTCGCCGGGTGCCGATTCGTTGAGGCGCGGACGCTGCGTGCGTTGCTGCGCGAGCATGTAGGCCATCGTTTCGGCGTGCGCGAGCGAGCAGGCATGCGGCAGGACGCGGTTCACGCCCACGGCGATGATGCGATCGTCCGGACCGAACACGGCGGCACCGAACGGGCCGCCCGTGCGCGCGTCGATGTTGCGGCGCGAGAGGTCGATCGCGAGCAGCACCTTGTCTTCGTCCGCGGTATAGGCGCGGCTGGTGTCGACGGCGTCGTGCACCCAGGCAGGCAATGTGAGATGCAGTTGCGCGTACAACATCAGGTCACCGGCGGCGGTGGCGGCACCGGATCGGTGACCGGTTCGGGATTGCGCACGGACTGCACGCACTTGTCTTCGACGCAGCGGCATTCGACATCGCCGGCGCAGGCGCGCTTGGACTTGCAGTCCGACTGCACCTTGCAGCGCAGGTCTTCGACGCGTTCCGGCGGCAACGGCCCGCCGGTGCGCAGCGGCTTCGTCGGTTTCGTCGAAGCCGGCGCCTGCGGCGCGGCACCCACGCAGGCCGACAGCGCGAACGCGATCAGCATTGCACAGGCGCCGCGGGCGAAGGTCATGCCTTCGCGCTCCACGTATCGCGCAAGGTCACGCTGCGGTTGAACACCGGCGTGGTGCTGCGATGGTCCTTGCGATCGGCGACGAAGTAGCCGAGGCGTTCGAACTGGAAGCTCTGCTCGGGCACGGCATCGGCGGCCGCCGGCTCCACGTACGCGCGCACGACCTGGCGCGAATCGGGATTCAGATGATCGCGGTAGGTCTTGCCTTCCGCTTCGCTGTCCGGATTGGCGACGCTGAAGAGGCGATCGTACAAACGCACTTCGGCCGGCACCGCGTGGCGCGCGCTGACCCAGTGGATCGTGCCCTTCACCTTGCGGTCGGCGCCTTCCATGCCGGGGCGCGATTCGGGATCGAGCCAGCCGCGGAGTTCGACGATCTCGCCGTTCGCGTCCTTGACGACCTCATCGCAACGCACGATGCCCGCGCCGCGCAGGCGCACTTCGCCGCCCGGCACCAGGCGCTTCCAGCCCTTCGGCGGGACTTCGGCGAAATCGTCGCGCTCGATCCACAGCTCTCGCGAGAACGGGATGTTGCGTTCGCCCTGCGCTTCGTCCTTCGGATGGTTCGCGAAGCGCAGCGTCTCCTCGTGCTTCTCGTCGAGGTTGGTGAGCACGAACTTGAGTGGCGCGAGCACGGCCATGCGGCGCGGCGCGTGCGCGTCGAGGTCTTCGCGCAGCGTGTTCTCGAGCACCGAGAAGTCGATCAGCGAGTTCTGCTTCGACAGGCCCAGGCGCTGCACGAAGGTCTTCAGCGCAGAAGGCGTGTAACCACGGCGGCGGATGCCCTGCAGGCTCGGCATGCGCGGATCGTCCCAACCATCGACCAGGCCGTCGTTGACCAGCGCCATCAGCTTGCGCTTGCTCATCACGGTGTAGTTGAGGTTCAGGCGTGAGAACTCGATCTGGCGCGGCTTGCTCGCCTCGAACGGCAGGCCTTTGTCGAGCAGCGGCGCGATCAGTTCCGGGTGGCGCGCGAGATCGACCTTGTCCACGCACCAGTCGTACAGCGGGCGGTGGTCCTCGAACTCCAGCGTGCACAGCGAGTGCGTGATGCCTTCCACCGCGTCGCTCAGCGAGTGCGCGTAGTCGTACATCGGGTAGATCGGCCACGCGTCGCCCGTGTTCTGGTGCGCCACGTGCTTGATGCGGTACAGCGCGGGGTCGCGCAGGTTGATGTTGCCGCTGGCCATGTCGATCTTCGCGCGCAGCGTGCGCGCGCCGTCGGGGAACTCACCCTGGCGCATGCGGTGGAACAGGTCGAGGTTCTCCTCGACGCTGCGGTTGCGGAACGGCGAGTTGCGGCCCGGTTCGGTCAGCGTGCCGCGGTATTCGCGCACCTGTTCGGCGGTGAGGTCGCACACGAAGGCGTCGCCCTGGCGAATGAGCTTCTCGGCCGCGAGGTAGAACACCTCGAAGTAGTCCGAGGCGTGGCGCAGGTCGTGCCATTCGTAGCCAAGCCAGCGCACGTCGTCCTGGATGGCGGCGACGTACTCGGGGTCTTCCTTCGCCGGGTTGGTGTCGTCCAGGCGCAGGTTGCACACGCCGCCGAACTCGGCGGCGATGCCGAAGTCGGTCCAGATCGCACGCGTATGCCCGAGGTGCAGGTAGCCGTTGGGCTCGGGCGGGAAGCGCGTCTTGATGGACGCATGGCGGCCGGCCGCGAGGTCGTCGCGGACGATCTGGCGGATGAAGTCCTGGGTGGCGGGCCGCAGGGCGGTCTCGGCGGCCGTTTCGGCCGGGGTGGGGGTCTCGATGGACACGACGCTTCGGGGGAAAGCCACAGGCGGGACGCGAGTTTAGCCGAGCGGCCTGTGCAGGCGCCGGATTCCGTAATGGATGGCATGGAAGTTGCGTCACGTGACGTAGAGCACGGCACGCAGGGGACGCAAACCACGGTTTCACCAGGGGTCCGCGCAATGCAACGGGGTGGCAAGCGGGGGGAAGGGGGAGTCGGAGCGCATCGGACGCGGCCAGTTCCAGGGGCCGTGACCTGAGCGCGCGAACTCCCCGGTCGGAGCGGAAGGCCGCGGCGATTGCGGCCCCGGGCTCCGTTCGCCTGCGGCCGTGGCTGCTGGTGGGCTTCCTCCTGGCCTGGATGGCCGGCATGGCGGTCTGGTCCGAAGGCGCGGCCGCGCTCGCCCAGCGCTTGTCCGCGCCGCGGCGCGTCGCCGAGGGGGACGCGGTCCACGTGCCGGCATCCGAAGCGCCCGTCCGGATCCACCTTGCGCTCCAGCGCCGAAGCGACGCCGCGAGTCACTTGTGGCTGCAGCGGGCCATGGTCGACGAGATTTGGCTCGAACGCGGGAAGTGGCGCAGCGCGTCGCAATCCTTCTTCCACCCCGATCCGGACGGCCCGGCGTTCCCGGCCGGCTACGTGTTGGAGCTTCCGCCGGGCGACGCCGACGCTGCCTTCGAAGGTCGCGACGTCGACCTGTTGGTGCGCAGCCACACCTCGGTCGTGCTGCGCCCGCAGGCGCGGACCGACGATGAGATCGAACTGGCGCGCCAGCGCACAGGCGTCCTGGCCGGGGCGCTCTACGCGAGCCTCGGCGTGTTGGCGATCGTCGCCCTGTCGTTGTTCGCTGCGGTGCGCGATCGCGTGTATTTGGCGCTGCTCGCGTTCGCTGCGAGTGCGCTCGCCTGGCTCACCGCCTCCAATGGACATCTGTATGCGTGGCCGGGCCTGGGCTGGCTCGCCTTCTGGGGCGCGCAGGGCGTGTGGGCGCTGGCCTTGCTGCACTGCGCCGCCGGGACCTGGTTGGCGCAGCGCTATGCGGAACTCGACATCGCCGCGCCACGCGTCAATCGCGCGGCCGATTGGCTGCGGATGGGCGCGCTCGGTATCGCCGCGGTGTCGGTGTTGCGCATCGACGTCCTCGCCGGTGCAGTGCACTGGACCACGATGGTGTTCGGCGCGGCGACGCTCGGCGTCGGCATCGCGAGTGCGTATTCCGCCGTGCGGCAGCGCATCTGGAACAGCCTCTCGGTGTTCACGATGGTGCTGGTGCTCGCCGGTGCCTGCGCGTTGCGCGGCTTCACGGTGCTCGGGCTGGCGGGCTTCTGGGTGCGCTACGGACCGCAGCTCGCGCTGACCGTGTGCGTGCTGCTGTTGACCATCGGCATGATCGGGCGCGTGGCCCACGTGCGCGACGAACGCGATCGCGAGCGCCTGGCGCGCGGCGACAGCGAACGCCGCCTCGAACGCGAAGCCGCGCGCGCCGAGCTCGTGCAGCAACTGCAGCGACGCCTGCGCGAACTGCCCGCGGGCGACCTGGAGTGGGCGGCGTTCCGCACCGTGTTCGAACGCCTGCTGCCGCTGCTGCGCCTGGATTCGGCGGCGCTCGTCGCCTACGGCTTCCACGGATTCGACCTGCTGCTCGCCGAACCGATCACGCGCAAGCCGCACTACACCGAACTGGTGTCCTCGCGCGTGGGCATGATGAAAGGCCTGGCGCGCATGCAGGCGCCGGTGCAGTTGCAGTTGGGCAACGGCGACAACGACGCGTCGCACTGCCTGTACGCCGTCGTGTCCTTGCCGATCCGCGCACCGGGCTGGGGCGCGATGTTGCTGCAACGCATGGACGGTTCGAGCTTCAGCGACGAAGAGCTCGCGCTGGCCAGCGAGTTCGGGCGCCTGGCCGTGCAGCACGCCGACGAAGCCGCGGCCGCGCTCAACCTGCGCCGCTCGGCCGAACTCGATGCGCTCACCGGGGCGTTCAACCGCCGCACGATCGACCTGTGGCTCTCGCGCTGCTTCGCCGAAGCGCATCGCGACGACGCGCTGCTGTCGGTGTTGTTCGTCGACATCGACCATTTCAAATCGATCAACGACTCGCACGGACACGCCGCGGGCGATGCCTGCCTGCGCCAGGTGTCCGACGTGCTGCGCAAGGAATTGCACGTCACTGACCTGCTGGGCCGCTACGGCGGCGAGGAATTCGTGATCGTGCTGCCCGGGCGCAACGGCGACGGGGCGCGCCAGCTCGGCGAGCGCATCCGCGCGGCGATCGAACTGCTGCGCCTGGATTACGAAGGCAAGCCGATCCGCCTGACGGTCAGCGTCGGCGTCGCCACGCGTTTGCCGCGCGAGTCCGATCCGGCCGCCGCCGTGGCCCGCGCCGACCAGGCCCTGTATGCGGCCAAGCGGGCCGGCCGCAATCGCGTCAACGTGGCCCCGGCGGTGTTCAGCTGAGAGAATCGCGGTCCCACACCCGGATCGTGCGCCATGCTGACCCTCGTCATCGGCAACAAGAACTACTCCTCCTGGTCGCTGCGCGCCTGGCTGGTCCTCACCGAATTCGGCGTGCGTTTCGACGAAGTGCGCCTGCTCATGGACACGCCGGAATTCGCGGACGTGATCCAGCGCTGGGCCCCCAACCGCCGCGTGCCCGCGTTGCACGACAACGATCTGGTCGTCTGGGATTCGCTGGCCATCTGCGAATACGTGAACGAGCGTTTCCTCGATGGCCGCGGCTGGCCGCGCGACGTCGCCGCCCGCGCGCATGCGCGCTCGGCCGCGGCGGAAATGCATTCGGGCTTCATGGCCGTGCGCAAGCAGATGCCGATGAACATGCGCCGCACGCCGGACAACTATCGCTGGGACGCGGAGGCGGACAAGGACATCGCGCGCATCCAGCAGATCTGGCGCGACCTGCGCCACCAGCACGGCCAGGGCGGTCCGTTCCTGTGCGGTGAGTTCTCGATCGTCGATGCGATGTATGCGCCGGTGGTCTCGCGCTTCCTGTCCTACGGCGTGGAGATGGACGACAACGCGCGCGCGTTCGCCGATGCCATCCAGTCGCTCGAAGGTTGGAAGGCGTGGCGCGCGGCGGGCGAGGTCGAAACGGAATACCTGGAAGACACCGAGAAATTCCGTGCGTGACGATGGTTCGGGCGTGACCCACATGGCCGCGCCGCGCGGCCCGCTGCTCGCCATGCTGCTGGGCGCAGTGCTGATCAGCACCTCGGCGGTGTTCGTGAAGTGGGTGCACATCGGGCCGACGGCGTCGGCGTTCTGGCGCATGGCGCTCGCGGCGGGAATGCTCGTGCCGTTCGTGGTCGTCGCGGTGCGGCGCGGCGGCGGCGCGTGGAAGCCGACGCCGCGCGTGCTGGCGCTGGTCGCCATCGCGGCCGCGTTCTTCTCGCTCGACCTGTGGATGTGGCACCGGAGCATCCTGTACGTCGGCGTCGGCATGGCCACGCTGCTCGGCAACTTCCAGGTGTTCGCGCTCGCCAGTTACGGCGCGTGGGTGCTCGGCGAACGTGGCGGCTGGCATTTGTGGGTCGGCTTGCTGCTGGCGCTGGGCGGCCTTGCGCTGATGCTCGTGCCCGGTTGGGAGGGCTTCGACGCGCGCTTCCATGCGGGCGTCGGTTTCGGACTGGGCACCGCGGCGGCCTACGCGGGATTCCTCATCGCCTTTCGCAAGGCGCAGGCGACGCGAGGCACGGCGCCGAACGAAACATTGCTCCTGTGGATGTCCGCCATCACCGCGCTGCTGTTGTTGCCGATGGTCCTCGTCGGCGGCGAAGCCTTGCCGCCGCAGGGCGGCGCCGATTGGGGCGCGCTGGTCGCTTATGCCTTCATCGCGCAGGTCTGCGGTTGGCTCGTGATCGGCCGTGCGATGCCGCGGTTGTCGGCGGGCGTGCTCGGCTTGTGCCTGCTGCTGCAGCCTTTGCTCGCTTACGTGTGGGACATGCTGCTGTTCGGCACGCGGCTGGATGGCCTGGGCTGGATCGGCCTGGCGCTTTCGCTGATCGGCATCTTCCTCGGCCTGACGCGCCGCGCGTGATTCATTCGCGCGCGATCGAACACACGTAGACCACTTCGCACGCGCCGCCGCCGCTGTCCTCGCGCGAGAGCGAACTGCGCCAGTGCCAGCCATCGGGTGCGTCGGCCTCCACCAGCCAACCGTCGATGCGCACCTTGTCGCCGGCGCGCACGCGCCCGAGTTCCTTCGCGGTCGCCGCGTTGGCCGGGATCATGTGCATGTTCGCGCTGGAGTTGATGATTTCCGACAGGGGAATCGGCGGCGCGCCCTGCCAGCGATAGTGGTACCAGCGATTGGATTGATCGATGTCCAGGCGCGAGAGCACGGCGTCGTCGCGCATGCGGCCCCAGCCGAGGGCGAGGTCGGTCGGCGAGAGATCGGATTCGCGGCCGAGGCTGTAGTCCTCGCGCGACAGTACGCGCGCTTCGAGGCTGAAACCGGCGAGCGGTTGCAAGGTGGCGGCGGCCAGCCGGACTTCGCGGAAATCGCCGGGCACGGGCGACTGCAGGGGCGGATCACCCGCGAGCACGCCCGGCGGTGCCGGGCAACGCACCGTCGCACCACCGGCGGCAGCGGGCGCGCCGGGCGAGCGCGTCGTCCACCACCCGATGGTCCCGACGACCAGGCACAGCGCCACCCAACCGCGAAGGCTCATGCGCGCTTTCCTTTTCCTGCAACGCTCTTCTTCTTTGGGGCGGCGGGCGTCGCCAGGTCAGCCGTTGGCGTGAACAACTCCTGCGGCAGTTGCCGGAATACATCCGCCAGTTGCATCAGGAATCCGCCCATCGCCGAACTGCGTCGCCACACCATCGCGATCTGCCGGGACGGCCGCGAATCGCGGAAGCCCAACAGGTGGATGTCCTTCGAACGCGCCACGGGCGGTTTGACGGCCAGTGTCGGCAGCAACGTCACGCCGACGTTGGCGGCCACCATCTGTCGCAACGTTTCCAGGCTCGTGGCCTGGAAGTCGCGCATTTCGCCCGCGCCCGCGAGCTGGCAGACGTCGAGCGCCTGGTCGCGCAGGCAGTGGCCGTCCTCGAGCAGCAACAGGCGCTGGTCGGCGAGATCCTTCAGCGAAAGCGAATCGCGCTTTGCGAAGGGATGCGTTTCCGGCACCGCGAGCAGGAAGGGTTCTTCGAACAGGAATTCGGTGTGCAACTGATCGTCGTGGATCGGCAGCGCAAGCAGGCCGGCATCCAGGCGTCCGTCGCGCAGGCGCGACAGGATGACGTCGCTCTTCTCCTCGACCAGCAGCAGTTCGAGTTTCGGAAAGCGCGCGCGGATGCCCGGCACCACGTGCGGCAAGAGGTAGGGGCCCAGCGTGGGGAACAGGCCGAGGCGCACCGTGCCGGCTTCGGGGTCCTGCGAGCGGCGCGCGGCTTCGCGCATCTGCTCCACTTCCGCGACGATGCGCCGCGCACGTTCGGCGATGTCGCGGCCGGCCGGCGTCAGCATCACCTTGCGCGGCGCGCGTTCGACCAGCGCGACGCCGAGTTCGTCCTCGAGCTTGCGGATCTGCGTGGACAAGGTCGGCTGGCTCACGAAGCTGGCCGCGGCGGCGCGGCCGAAATGCTTGTGGTCGGCGAGGGCGACGAGATAGCGGAGGTCGCGCAGGTTCACGGGCGGGCTCCATCAGCTGAACCGATAGCCTACTCCTATGGGTTGAATCGAAACAATCGACTTGTTGAATCCGTCCCGGCCGCCCACACTTCGTCGTCTACGCAGGGCAACGCCCCTGCGGCCCCCCTTTCCAAACCACCCATCGGAGTTCTCCCGAATGCTGACCGTCGGCGACAAGTTCCCGCAGTTCAACCTCAAGGCCACCGTCTCGAACGACCTGTCCACGGCGTTCGTCGACATCGACAACAACACCTACAAGGGCAAGTGGCTGGTCGTGTTCTTCTACCCGAAGGACTTCACCTTCGTGTGCCCGACGGAAATCACCGGCTTCGCCAAGCTCGACCAGGCGTTCAAGGACCGCGATGCGCAGTTGCTGACCGGCTCGACCGACAGCGAGTTCGTGCACCACGCCTGGCGCACGCACCACAAGGACCTCAACAGCCTGCCGTTCCCGATGCTGGCCGACATCAAGCGCGAGCTCACCTCGGCGCTGGGCATCCTCGGTTCGGACGGCGTGGCGCAGCGCGCGACGTTCATCGTCGACCCGAACGGCGAGATCCAGTTCGTCTACGTGACCGCCGGCAGCGTCGGCCGCAATCCGGAAGAAGTGCTGCGCGTGCTCGATGCGCTGCAGACCGACGAGCTGTGCCCGTGCAACTGGAAGCAGGGCGAGCAGACCCTCAAGGTCGCCTGATCCCGATCGCTTTCGCTTTGGCCCCGCGCGCGCCGCAGACTCCCCCTCTCGCGCCGCGCTCCCTCCCCCGGTAACGCGGGGCCCTCGTGGCCGGGTCTTCCCGGCCACGTTCTTTTTCGGAGACTGGAATGAGTTTGCAAGACCTGCGCAACGCGCTGCCCGACTACGCCAAGGACATGAAGCTCAACCTGGACTCGGTGTTGAGCGAAGGCGGCTCGCCGGGCCTCACCCCGAAGCAGATCCGCGCCATCGCGCTGTCGTGCGCGATCGCCTCGCGATACGCACCGCTCGTGGCGGCGATCCAGGAATTCGCCGCCGAGCAGTTGTCCGCCGAAGAGATCAACGGCGCGAAGTCCGCCGCCGCGATCATGGCGATGAACAACATCTACTACCGCGCGACGCACATGATCCACAACGACGAGTACGGCCAGCTCCGCGCGGGCCTGCGCATGAACATCATGGCGAACCCGGGCATCGACAAGATGACGTTCGAACTCGCCTCGCTCGCCGTGTCGGCCATCAACGGCTGCGGCGCGTGCATGGATTCGCACGAGCGCACGCTGCGCCAGCACGAGATCAGCGCGCAGGGCGTGCAGAGCGCGCTGAAGATCGCGGCAGTCGTGCATGCGGTGGCGGTGACACTCGAGCAGGCGTGAGGTTCATCGTCGCGGCCTGCGACATTTCCATTTGCATGTGTGAAAGCTCGGAGAGAACTCCGGGCTCTTGCTTCCCCCTGTAGGACATTCCCGACAGTAGTTTCCGGTCACCGCGTCAAACGCGGCTGAGTCCCCCCGACCGGAGTACTGTTCGATGAAGCATTCGTTGTTGCGCGACGCGATCCGTCGCGCGCTATTCGCCGGCGCCGTCGTCGCGCTCGCCTTGCCCTTGCATGCACAGGAGGGCACGGGCACCACCGAGGCCGGGACTGCCGCGCCGAAGGAACTAGAGACCGTCACGGTCACCGGCTCGCGCATCGCGCGCGCGGTGGACCTGGAAACGGTGCAGCCCGTCGGTGTCATCACCCGCGAGGAGATCCTGCGCTCCGGCTTCCAGTCCGTCGCCGATGTCCTGCAGGCCTCCGTCACGATGGGCTCGCCCGCGATCAGTCGTGCCGACGCGCTTGCATCCGGCGAAAACGTGGGCGGTGCGTTCGTATCGATGCGCAACCTCGGCGCCGCCCGCACGCTGGTGCTCGTCAACGGCCAGCGCCTGGGCATCACCACCGGCGGGCTCGCCGACGTCAGCCAGATCCCCACCTCGGCGGTGGAACGCATCGAGATCCTGAAGGACGGCGCATCGGCGATTTACGGCTCCGACGCCATCGCCGGTGTCGTCAACATCATCACGCGCCGCCACGTCGACGGCGGCGAAGCCAACGTGTACTTCGGCCAGTACGACCAGGGCGACGGCGCGAAACAGCAATACGACCTCACGCTCGGCATGAGCGACGACGACGGTTGGCTCACCGCAAGCGTGCAGTACGCGAAGGAAGATCCGGTGTGGGCGAAGGATCGCGCGTTCAGCGCGAGCGGCAACGGGCCGTTGCATCCCTACGATGGCCGCAGCGGCATCAGCGAGAAGGGCGTCTTGTTCGTCGGCGGCAAGCGCTACACGCTGAAGGACGGCGGCGATCCGACGAAGTTCGCCGATTTCCGCCTCTACGATCCGCTGCTCGACAACTCAAATCCGAACGAGCAGATGACGCTGATGACGGGGCAGGAGCGTCGCGCGCTCTACCTCAACGCGGGCCGCGACCTCACCGACGCGCTGACGCTCGAAATCGACGCGCTGTACAACCAGCGCGACACGATGCAGCAGATCGCCGGTTATCCGTATCGCTCGAATGCCTGGGGCGAATGGAGCGCGCCGCTGGATGCGGACAGCGCCTACAACCCGCTTCCAGGCGAAACGCTCACCTACTTCCGCCGCACCTGGGAGGTGCCGCGCGTCACCATGAACAAGGCGACGACCCATCGCCTGGGCGCGAAGCTCGTCGGCCGGTTCGACCTGGGCGCGCAGCCGTGGCATTGGGACGCGGGCTTCTTCCAGAGCCAGTTCCGCACGGCGAAGGACGGGACCGGCAACCTGTTGTTGCCCGCGGCGCAGCGGGCCACCGGACCTTCGTGGTTCAACCCGACGACGCAACGCGTGGAATGCGGCTCGGCGGCGAGCCCGATCCCCTACGGCCCGAGCTTCGGCAATGGCGAATGCATCCCGTGGAATCCGCTCGTGCCCGCGGGCGTCGACGCGCCCGGTTCGCTCGCCGATCCGGCCCTGCAGGCCTACCTGTTCCCCGTCGGCCACGACATCGGCCAGACGGAAACCAATGCGTACTTCGCCAACGTTTCCGGCGTCCTCGCCGAACTCGCTGCCGGCGACCTCGCGATCGCGATGGGCTACGAACATCGGCAGGAGAAGGGATCGTTCTCGCCCGATGCGCTGCGCCAGTCCGGCCTGTCGACCGACCTCGGCTCCGGCAACACCGGAGGGCAGTACCACCTGGACGAGGTCTACGCGGAACTGCAGCTCCCGTTGCTGCGCGACAAGCCGTTCGCGCGCGCCCTGTCGCTCAACCTGGCGTCGCGCTATTCGAACTACAGCACCTTCGGTGCGGAAACGCGCAGCAAGGCGAGCGTGGAGTGGCGGCCGATCGACGACCTGATGGTGCGCGGCACGTGGGGCCAGGGCCTGCGTGCGCCGACGATTTCCGACCTGTACGGGCCGCAGAACCAGTCCTTCGAGTTCTACACCGATCCATGCGACACGCTGTTCGGCCCCGCGCGCGGCACCGCGGCGTGCCTTGCCGACGTTCCGGCCGGCTTCCGCCAGCCGATGTCGGGCGGCCTGCCGGCCCCGGGACCGAACGCGCAGTCCGACGTGCCGTTCCTGTCGGGCGCCAATCCGAACCTCGGTCCGGAGACCTCGCGCAACCTGACGTTCGGCTTCGTCTACAGCCCGCAGCAGGTGGAAGGCCTGAGCGTATCGCTCGATTGGTGGAAGCTGCGCGTGGAGGACGCGATCGTCTCCGACTCGCCCAACACCGTGCTCGCCGATTGCTACCTGCGCGGCGAAGCGGCGCGCTGCGCACAGTTCACGCGCGATCCGGTCACCGGCGCGATCCAGACGCTGTCGTTCAACATCAAGAACTTCGGCTACGTGGAAACCGCGGGTTACGACCTGCTGGCGTCGTACCACCTGCCGACGCAGCCGTGGGGCAACCTGGCCTTCGTGTGGGACAGCACGTACGTGGATTACTACGAGACGAAGTTCGACCCGGCGGCGGTGTACGCGGTGCAGTACACCGGCGTGGGTTCCACCTTCCGCGTGCGTTCCAACCTGTCGGCGGACTGGAGCCTGGGCGATTTCGGCGTGCGCTGGACGGCGCGCCATTTCTCCTCGATGCGCGAAAGCTGCGTCTACCTGGCCGAGTGCAACATGCCGGAGTTCCGCGCGCCGTACACCAACGACATCGTCGTGCCGCGCAACCGCGTGGGGTCCAACACGTTCAACGATGTGCAGTTCCGTTATTCGACGCCGTGGAATTCGACCGTGTCGCTCGGCGTGAACAACGTCTTCGACAAGGTCGGCCCCACGATGTACTCGCGACCGAACAGCAGCTTCCCGTACTACGGCGGCTTCGACATCGGGCGCTTCCTATACGTGCAGTACGCGCAGAAGTTCTGATCCCCGAGGAAGGGCGGCCTTCGTGGCCGCCCTTTTGCGCAAGGTGAAAAATGCGAACCACGAATCCACGCACCGGCTCCGCGTTGGACGACCTCCTGGCCGAGGAAGGCTTGCTTGAGGAAGTCCGCGCCATTTCACTCAGGCGCATGAATGACTGGCGGCTCGAACGCCTCCATTCGCCATCGCATGGACGCCGCATCCCCATTCACCATGACCTTTGCCCTAGACCCAAGGGGCAAGCTGAGCCGTAAGCTCGGGAAATTCGTCCATGGAGTTTCCCTCGATGCCTGTGCTTCGCCGCAGTCTGCTCGCCACCGCCCTGTTCGCCACGCTCGGCGCCGCCCATGCCGCCGACAGCGGCAACGATGTGCCGAAGGGTCCGCTTTCGCGCAACGTCGTGCCTTCGCTGGTGCAGCTCGAGCTCAAGCTCGATCCGAAGCAGGCCAACTTCACGGGCAGCACGCGCATCCAGGCCAAGGTCGCCGAAGCGACCGACGTCATCTGGATGCACGGACAGGGCCTGAAGATTTCGAAGGCCGAAGCCATCGTCGGCAAGAAGCGCATCGCGCTGACGCCGACCGAAGCCGACGTCTCCGGCGTGCTGAAGATGACCGCCGCCCAGAAGATCCCGGCCGGCGACGCGGTGATCGAGATCGCGTACGAAGCGCCGTTCGGCGAACTGCAGGGCGCCTACCGCGTGAAGCCGGATGGCAACGACTACGTCATCACGCAGATGGAGCCGCTCGGCGCGCGCCACACGTTCCCGGGCTTCGACGAGCCGAGCTTCAAGCAGCCCTGGGACATCACGCTGATCGTTCCGGAGAACGACGCGGCCATCGCGAACACGCACGAAGCGAAGACCGAGAAGCTCCCGGGCGGCTGGAAGAAGGTCACCTTCAACCGCACCGAAGCGTTGCCGAGCTACCTGGTGTCCTTCGCCGTCGGTCCGTGGGACGTGCCGCAGGGCCCGGACATCGCGCCGAACGGCAGCCGCACCACGCCGATCCCGCTGCGCGGCGTCGCCGCGAAGGGGCAGGGCCCTCGCATGAAGTACTCGCTGGCGAACACGCCGGCGATCGTCACGGCGCTGGAGAACTACTTCGGCGTGCCGTATCCCTTCGAGAAGCTCGACAACGTCGCCGCCCCCGACTTCTGGGCGGGCGCGATGGAAAACGCGGGCATGATCGTCTACCGCGACAGCCTCATGTTCCCCGACGAGAATTCTTCGGTGAGCCAGCGCCAGTCGTTCTGGGGCACGAGTGCGCACGAACTCGCGCACCAGTGGTTCGGCGACCTGGTCACCATGCGCTGGTGGGACGACCTGTGGCTCAACGAAGCCTTCGCCACCTGGATGGGCAACAAGATCCACGGCCAGCTGCGTCCGGAAGCGCATACCGACCGCGGCATCCTGGAAGGCGGCATCGGTGCGATGGGTGCCGACAGCCTGTCCAGCACGCGCCGCATCCATGAGCCGATCCACGACTTCACGCAGATCCAGTCGGCCTTCGACGGCATCACCTACCAGAAGGGCGGTGCGGTGCTGCGCATGTTCGAGCAGTACATCGGCGAGGACAATTTCCGCACGGGCATCCGCAATTACATCAAGGCGCACGCGCGCGGCAACGCGACGAGCGGCGACCTGATCGCGGCGGTCGCGGCGCAGAGCAACGATCCGGTCGCCGTCGACGCGGCGTTCAAGAGCTTCATCGACCAGCCGGGCGTGCCGTTCGTCAGCATCGACGTGCAGTGCGGCGCGGGCAAGCCGACGCTCGTCGTCACGCAACAGCGTTACCTGCCCTTGGGTTCCACCGCGAGCGCGGCGCAGACCTGGGGCATTCCGCTGAGCGTGCGCTACTCCGACAACGGCACGATCCGCGAAGAGAAGGGCATCGTCACCGGCAACACCGCGCGCTTCGAACTCAAGCAGGCGCAATCCTGCCCGGCGTGGGTGATGCCGAACGCGCACGGCGCCGGCTACTACCGCTTCGCGCTCGCGCCGAAGTACCAGCAGTCGTTGTCGGGTGCGTTCGCGCAGCTCGACGAACTCGAACAGCGCGTCTACGCCGACTCGGTCACCGCGGCCTACGGCGCCGGCAAGATGACGCCGTCGGAATTCATCGCCACGCTGCCACAGTTCGCGTCGGCCTCTGTGCGCCAGACCGTCACCGCGGGCATGGGCTCGCTGGCATGGATGGACGACAACCTGCTGCACACCGAAGCCGAGCGTGCCGCGTTCCGTGCGAAGGCCGCCGACATCTACCGCCCGCGCCTGGACCAGCTCGGCCTGTCGCCGAAGGCCGGCGAGCCGGACGACGACCGCATCCTGCGCACGACGCTCGTCCGCATGTTCGCCGGCTTCTTCAAGGACCCGGCCGTGCGCGCGGAGATGAACAAGCAGGGCCGCACCGTGCTGGGCCTGGGCGGCGACGGTGCACTGCATGCCGACGCCGTGTCGAAGGACCTGCGCGCCATCGCCCTCGGCGTGGCCGTGCAGGAAGGCGGCAAGGAGGCCTTCGACGCCGCCGAGAAGCACTTCCGCGCCAGCCAGGACGCGACGATCCGCAGCCAGTTGCTCGGTGCCATGGGCGACACGCAGGACCCGGCGCTGGCCGACCGCGCGCGTGCCCTGGTCTTCGAGAAGGACCTGCTCCGCCGCAACGAGATTTTCCCGGTGGTCGGTGGCCAGTCCGATGAAGAGAAGATGCGCCCGGCCCTGCGCCAGTGGGTCGACGCGCACTTCACCGAGCTCGAGGCGCGCCTGGCCCCGGCCGGCGCCGCACTCGTGGGCCTGTACTCGGCCGGCATGTGCAGCAACGAGCAGGCCACGGACGTGCAGGCCCGCTTCGAAGACCGCATGAAGAACATCGAAGGCGGCCCGCTGGAGCTGAAGCAGACGGTGGAAGGCATCCGCCTGTGCTCGGCGCAGAAGGAGGCCCGCAAGGACCTCGTGCCGACCTTCGCTTCGAAGCAAGGGGTCGCGAAGTAAGCGACGAAAACGGGGGCGCATCGGCTACGATGCGCCCCATGTCCCCCGTGTCCCCCGCACGCATCGACGAAGTGCTTCGCGATGCGCGCGCGCGCGTCGTCCGGGCCGGGCTGGAACACGCGGACGCCGAGTTGCTGCTCGCGCACACGCTGGGCAAGTCGCGCAGCTGGCTCTACGCGCATGGCGAGGACGTGCTGCCCGACGAACCCGCGCAACGCTACGCCGCCTTCCTCGATCGCCGCATCGCCGGCGAACCGCTCGCCTATCTCACCGGTCGCAAGGGCTTCTGGCGTTTCGAATTGAACGTCACGCCCGACACGCTGATCCCGCGCCCGGAAACCGAACTGCTCGTCGAACTCGCGCTCGCGCACCTGCCGCGCGATCGCCCCGTGCGCGTGGCCGACCTCGGCACGGGCAGCGGTGCCATCGCATTGGCGATCGCCTACGAACGCCCGCGCGCACACGTGGTGGCGATCGACGCCAGCGTCGCCGCGCTTGAAGTCGCCCGCGAGAACGCGAAGGCCCTGCGGCTGACCAATGTCGAGTTCCGCCTCGGCGACTGGTGCGCGCCGCTGGCCGACGACACCTTCGATGTCATCGCCAGCAACCCGCCGTACATCGCGCTCGGCGACCTGCACCTGGAAGACTTGCGTTACGAACCGGCGTCCGCGCTGACCTCGGGCCACGACGGCCTGGATGCGATCCGCGCCATCCTGCGCGATGCGGCTTCGCACCTGGCGCCGGGCGGCGCCCTGTTCGTCGAACACGGCTACCGCCAGGGCGCGAAAGTGCGTGCCCTGTTCGACGCGGCCCGGCTGCGCGACGTGGAGACCGCGAACGACGTGGAAAAGCGCGAGCGCGTGACCTCGGGCGTGAAGGGCTGACGGCCTCGGCACGCCGGCCCGTCGGCTAAACTGCGCCTCCCCATGAGCCCGCAGGATGTTCGCGATGCGCGACCAGGCCACTGCTTTGCGCGACCTCTATCCGGACATCCAGCCTTTCGATTCGGGCACGCTGAAGCTCGACGGTCGGCACGTCATGTACTACGAGCAGTGCGGCAATCCGAACGGCAAGCCCGTCGTGATGTTGCACGGCGGCCCCGGCGGCGGCTGCAGCGACCGCATGCGGCGTTTCCACGATCCGGCGAAGTACCGCATCGTGCTGTTCGACCAGCGCGGCAGCGGGCGTTCGACGCCGCATGCGGATCTCGTGGACAACACGACGTGGCACCTGGTGGCGGACATCGAAACGCTGCGCAAGCACTTGGGCATCGAGCGGTGGCAGGTGTTCGGCGGATCCTGGGGTTCGACGCTGGCGCTCGCGTATGCGGAGAAGCATCCGGAGCGCGTGACCGAGATGGTGTTGCGCGGCATCTTCATGTTGCGCCGGTGGGAGCTGGAGTGGTTCTACCAGGAAGGGGCTTCGCGTTTGTTCCCGGATGTGTGGGAGCAGTACCTGGCGCCGATTCCGTTGGTGGAGCGTTTCGACCTGATGAGTGCGTACCACCGTCGGCTCACGAGCGACGATGAGGCGACGCGGTTGGCGGCGGCGCGGGCGTGGAGCGTATGGGAGGGGGCGACGAGTTTCCTGCGCATGGATCCGGAGTTCATCCACGGGCACGACGAGGCGCAGTTTGCGTTGGCGTTTGCGCGCATCGAGAACCACTATTTCGTCAATGGGGGGTTCTTCGAGGTCGAGGATCAGTTGTTGCGCGATGCGCATCGGATCGGGTCGATCCCCGGGGTGATCGTGCACGGGCGTTACGATGTGGTGTGTCCGATCGCGAATGCGTGGGAGTTGAAGAAGGCGTGGCCGATGGCGGAGTTGGTGATCTCGCCGACATCGGGGCATTCGGCGTTCGAGCCTGAGAATGTGGATGCGTTGGTGCGGGCGACTGACAAGTTCGCTTGAGGGGCTCCACAAGATCGGCGGATCGCCGTGAGGTGTCGTGTGTGTCTTGTCCACTCCATACGACAAGTCGCGGCCAAGACACGCACGACACCTCACGTCGCTCCGCTCGCGACTTGATGCCCTCGCGGAGCGTCTGGGGTTGTGGGCGCGTCGCAATCCACCGCTTACGCGCCTACACCGTAAATTCTGAGGGACGGCACGTCGCCCACCTCGGCGCGTGACGAGCTACGCGCGCAAGCGTCGCCTCTGGCAGGCAACGTGCCTAGCGAGGTTTGTGGGCACGCGCCCCTTCGGACCGAAGGTGCGTCCCCAAAAATTGATATCTAGGCACCTTGCCCTCCGAAGCGGGACGCACATGCCGATGCAGCGAGCGAGGGGGCAAAGTGCCGACCGTCCGCAGCCAGAAGTTGGCGCACGCGTTCGCATCGCGGTGGACCTCGGCTCCCAGACGCTCCGCGCAAACATCAGATCGCGAGCGGAGCGACGCGAGCCGTCGTGTGTGTCTTGGCCGCGACTTGTCGTATGGAGTGGACAAGACACACACGACGGCTCGTGGCGATCCGCCCGTCTTGTGGAATCGCCAGGTTACCCGCGCAAAGTCCCGTCGGGTTCACGCTCCAGCATCCACAGCCCGCCCCAGAGCTTGAGGTCGAGCTCGTAGCCTTCGCGCTGCTTCGCAAGCAACCACGCAGCCGCCTCCTTGCGAGGCACCGCGTGCACGATGATGTCCTCGCCATCGACGCCACCGCCATGGCCGGTCTTCACCAGACCTTCGGCGCGCACGAACGCAATGCGCTCGTTGCTCATGCCCGCCGACGTCGGCCCGATCAGCAACACCTGCACGCGCGAGGGACGCCAACCGGTTTCTTCTTCGAGTTCGCGGATCGCCGCAGCTTCGAGCGTGTCGTCATCGGATTGATCGCCGACGAGCCCAGCCGGCATCTCGATCGTCTTCGCGCCCAAAGGAACACGGTATTGCTCGACGAACAACACCTCGTCATCCGGCGTCGCGGCGATGATGATCACCGCCATGCCCTTGCCATGCGTGCGCTCGCACGATTCCCAATGACCACGGCGCACCAGGCGCAACCACTGGCCTTCGTGGAGAACGTGCGGGGTCAGGTCTTCGTTGGGGTCCATGGGCCCGATGCTAGCCCGCAATCGTGGCAGCCGTCTGCACGCCGGCCGCTTCGTGGAGACGACGACGCGTGAGGGGGCCGAAGCGGAGTGCATCGCAGAGGGCGACCAACGATTCGGCATCGCCACGGCCGCGCGGGAAGTCCGTCGTCGATTCCAACGGTGCGTCGAGTGCGATGGTGGTGAGCCTGCGCCACAGCAAGGCCTGCTCGCGATTCTCGCGCAGCTTCGCCGCGATGCCGGCCGCGCCGCGCACGCGCAGGAACGGCACCTCCTCCACGCGCGCCAGCAGCGCATCGAGGCTGCCGAAATGCGCAAGCAACACCGCCGCGGTCTTCGGCCCCACGCCCGGCACGCCCGGGATGTTGTCGACGGCATCGCCTGTGAGGGCGAGATAGTCGGCGATCTGGTGCGCGTCCACGCCGTGGCGGGCCTTCACGCCGGCGCTGGTCCAGCGCTGGCCGCGTGCGAAGTCCCATTGTTCGTCTGGGCCGACCAGCAACTGCGAGAGGTCCTTGTCGGCGGACACGATGACGCCGCGATGGCCATGTGCGCGCGCGGTATGCAGGGCGCTGCCGATCAGGTCGTCGGCTTCGTAGTCGCCGTGCGCGAGCACGGGCAGGCCGAGTGCGATGCACAGCGCCTTGCAATGCACGAACTGGCGCTTGAGCTCTTCCGGCGCGGATTCGCGGTTGGCCTTGTAGGCGGGGTAGAGCGTGTTGCGGAAGCAGGAGTCCAGGGCTTCGTCGAAGGCCACCGCGATGTGGCGCGGGCGTTCCTTCTCCAGCAGCTCGAGCAGGAAGCGCGCGAAGCCGTGGACGGCGTTGGTCGGCCAGCCGTCGGTGTCGTGGAATTCGTTCGGCATCGAATGCCAGGCGCGGAAGACGTACATGCTCGCGTCGACGAGGTAGAGCGTCGGTTGCGGGCGCGCGGGCAGGTTCATGCGGGGGTCCAGTCGGTGAGCAGGGCGCGCGGGTCGGGGCGCTCGCGCTCGGGGGCGTCGAGTTTCGGCGTGCCGATGTGGAGGAAGCCGACGACGCATTCCTCTTCGCCCACGCCAAGCATGCGCAGGATCGGGGTGTCGTAGGCCGGCCAGCCCGTCAGCCATTGCGCGCCGAAGCCGCAGGCCTGCGCGGCCTGCAGCAGCGCAAAGCACACGCACGAGGCGGCGCTGAAGCGTTCGGAGGCGGGGATCTTCTCGTCGGGGCCCAGTTTCGCAATGACTGCGATCACCAGCGGCGCGTGGGAGAAGCGCAGTCGGTCCTTTTCGATCGCAGCGTCGCCCGCGTTCGGATCGCGTTCCAGGGCGCGCGCCACCAGGCGTTCGCCGAGCACTTGGCGCGCGTCGCCGCGGATCCGCAGGAAGCGGAAGGGCACGCGCTTGCCGTGGTCGGGCACGCGCACGGCGGCCGCCAGCATGCGGTCGAGGGTGGCTTCGTCGGGGGCCGGTTCACCCAATTGCTTGGCGGGAACCGACCGTCGGCTGTTCAGCATTTGCAGTTCGTCGGACAGATCGGGTTCGGAGCGGGACATGGTTCACAGATCAGAAAAGTCGGGGATTGATTGACACACAGCGGCACTATGCTGCCGCTCAGTGTCGCATTTGGTCACATGACGTCGCGATCGGGGAGCATGGAGATGTCAGGGAATCCGTTCGGTCATCCCTTGGGGCTCGGCGAGCAGGAACGCGCCAACCCTGTCGGTGTCCTGGAAGAAATGAAGCGACTGGCCGTCGAACAGCTCGGCGGCGTGCCCAGCGCATTGTACGCACCGGTCGGCGAAGCCCTCGACGACATCGCGCGTCGTGCCGGCCTGTCGCAGATCCGGCGCAGCGACCACATCGCGCTGATCAACCTGCGCCAGCGCAATGCCGGTTACGTCATGCGCTTCCGGCAGCAGATCGCGCAGGGCTTCGAGGACTTCCGCGCCTCGCGCGTGCGTCCCCGCGGCCAGGGGCACGCCCCACTGGGCCTGGTCCAGGAAGGCGAGCTCGATTTCCACTTCGGCGGCCAGAAGCTCGTCGAGGACCTCGGCCAGCGGTATGCCCGCCAGCTCGAAATGCTGGACGGTCGCCTGGAAGCCCTGGCCATCGAACTCGGCGTGCCGACCGGTTCCAACCCGCTGGGCGCCAGCCGCCTGGCCGGTGCGTTCCTGGCGACCTACCACGATGCGGACCTGTCGGACACGCTGCGTCCGCTGATCTTCCGCCAATACGAACTCGAACTCTCGCGTGTGCTCGGCGACCTCTATGGCCGCATGAACACCCTGCTCGCGGCCGCCGGTTACGGCGTGAAGTCCGCGGCGGGCACGACGGCGAAGCCGCCGGTCGACGCCACGCAATACCAGCCCGCCTCGCATTCCCCCGCTGCCGAGGACGTCGATGCCATGGAGCGGTTCGGTGAACTGCGCCAGATGCTGCACACCTGGCGCGAAGGCAGCATCCCCGCGCGTCCCGTGCCGAAGGATCGCGCACCGTCGGGTCCGCACATCGCGCCGCGCCGCGAACTGCGCACCGCCGAAGTGGTGAGCGTCGCCTCGCTCCTGCAGCGCGACGGACCGGAACCGTATGCGCGTGCGCTGGCCGGTGCCGGCAGCCTCTCCGACGCGATCCGCGAGCAGTTGACCGATGGCGCGCGCCGCCTCGGCCTCGATCCGGACCAGACCGAGCTCGGCCCGCAGGAAAACGACGCGATCGATCTCGTCGGCCTGCTGTTCGAATCGCTGTTCCAGACCCACGCGATGCTCGACCGCGCGCGCCGCGTGTATGCGCGCCTGGTGCTGCCGTATGTCCGCGTCGCGCTGAACGACGATGGCATCTTCATGCGTCGCGATCATCCTGCGCGCCGCCTGTTCGACGTCATCACCGAAGCCTGCGAAGGCAACGATGGTTCGACGCCGCAGGATCGCGAACTGCTGGAGCGCGCCGCCGGCGTCGCCCAGCGCATCGTGGCCGACTACAACGAAGACCTCGAGATCTTCGCGGTGTGCACCGCGGAACTCGAATCGCTGCTCGAACAGCAGCGCAAGCGCGTGGACGTGCTGGAAAAGCGTGCCGCCGAATCGGTGCACGGCAAGGAACGCCTGCTGCAGGCCCGCCTGCAGGCCGGTGCCGCGCTCCAGTTGCGCCTGGCCAAGGCACCGCTCACGCAGACCGTCGCCGATTTCCTGGTCGAGCACTGGCAGCACCACCTGGTGCAGACACTGCTGCGCGAAGGCCGCGAATCGCCGAAGCATGCGGACGTGCTCGCGCTGGCCGATGCGCTGGTCGCGGTGGACGGCATCGCGGCGCAGGGCCGCGGCCGCGTCGTCGCCGATCGCCTCATCGCGTTGCAGCCTGCCATCACCGAATGCCTGGTCGCCTGCGGCCTGGACGAACACGGTGCCCACGATTGGCTGGCCGGCGTGGTGCGTGCACTTGCGCAGCCGGACCTCCCCCGCTCGCTGCGCAAGCTGCCGCCGCCGGTCGTGGCGGACGACGAAACCGACCAGGGTCCGCTGCGCGTCGTCGGCGGCCATGCCGGCCTCGACTTCGATCCGCAGATCGCCGCGCGCATGAAGCTCCTCGCCCCGGGCGAATGGCTGCGCTTGCTGGACGCGCAGGGCGAACACGTAGCCGCCAAGGTCGCGTGGATCAGCCCGCTCAGCGGCCGCTTCCTGCTGGTGAACCGCCGCGGCGTCCGCGTGCTGGTCGCATCGGCCGAACAGTTGGCGGCGCTGGTCGCCGAAGGCCGCCTGGTCGTCGGCACCGAGCAGGCGCCGTTCGACGAAGCGATGCGCCAGATGCGCAATCGCCTGGGTCGCGCCGTCGGCCAGAACTGACGCCCACGCGCGTCGGGCCACGGTCGCGCGTTAGGATGCGGCCGGGCCCACAGGAAATCACCGAATGGCGGTCACGATCGGGATCGCGCGGGAAACCGCGCCGGGCGAACGGCGCGTCGCGCTCACGCCGGAAACGTGCAAGAAGTTCATCAAGGCCGGGGCGCAGGTCCGCGTCGAACGCGGCGCGGGCACCGCGGCCGGACTGACCGATGCGGCCTATGCCGAAGCAGGTGCGCAGATCGTCGACGACGCGGATGCCGCGCTCGGCGATGCCGATCTCGTCGCCTGCGTGCAATCGCCCGACGCGTCGCGCATCGCGCGCCTGAAACCCGGCGCCGTGCTCGTGGGCCTGCTGCAACCGCAGGCCGACGTGGCGCGCGGCGAGGCGATCACCGCGCATGGCGTGGTCGCATTCCCGCTCGAACGCCTTCCGCGCACCACGCGTGCGCAGGCCATGGACGTGCTCAGCTCGCAGGCGGGCATGGCCGGTTACAAGGCGACGCTGATCGCCGCGCAACTCGCGCCGCGCTTCTTCCCGATGCTGACCACCGCCGCGGGCACCATCCGTCCTTCGCGCGTGCTCATCGTCGGTGCGGGCGTCGCGGGCCTGCAGGCCATCGCGACGGCCAAGCGCCTGGGCGCGCAGGTCGAAGGCTTCGACGTGCGCCCGGAAACGCGCGAACAGATCGAGTCGCTCGGCGGCAAGTTCCTCGACCTCGGCGTGAGCGCCGCGGGCGAGGGCGGTTACGCGCGCCAGCTCACGGAGGAGGAACGCGCCGAACAGCAGCGTCGCCTCGCCGAACACCTGAAGAACATCGACGTGGTGGTGTGCACCGCGGCCGTGCCCGGTCGTCCCGCGCCGAAGATCCTGACGGCCGCGATGGTCGCGGGCATGCGGCCCGGCAGCGTCATCGTGGATCTCGCTGCGGAAACCGGCGGCAACTGCGAACTCACGCAGCGCGGCGAAACCATCGACAGCAACGGCGTGATCATCAGCGGCCCGCTGGACCTGGCCAGCATGGGCGCGCTGCACGCGAGCGAGATGTATGCGCGCAACGTCTTCAACTTTGCGTCCTTGCTGGTGAAGGACGGCGCGCTGACCTTCGACTGGGGCGACGAGTTGCTCGCGCGCACCGTGTGGCCGGAGCGCGCGGCAGGCTGAGCCGCGCGCGTTATTGCGGCTTCGTGCTCGGCGGCACGGGGTGCGCGTCGAGCCAGGCCTTGCGTTCGTCCGGCGTCATCGAGCGCCACTGGTCGTGCAGCGCGCGACGCTGGTCCGGATCCATCGTGCGCATCTGTTCGAACAGCGCCTTGGCGTGTTCGCGCTGTTCCGGCGAGAGGTTGTCCCAGCGGCGCATGCCGTCGTGCGCGGCGCGGCGCTGTTCCGGCGTCATCGTGCGCCATTCGCGTGCATGGGCGAGCATGCGCTGGCGCTTGTCGGCGTCGGCGGTGTTCCAGCGATCGCGCAGCGGGGCGATGAGCGTTTCGCGATCTGCGGCGGACAGCTGATCCCAGGCTGCCGGCGCGGGCTGCGTGGGCGCAGCCGGTGCAGGCTTCTGCTGCGCGAAGGCCGGTAGTGCGATCAGCGCCAGCGCGAGGAGCGAAGGCGTGAAGAGCGAAAGGCGGATCATCGTCGTCACTCCATGGCCAGGGTGGCGCCGTCGGACGCCAGCCACACGTACAGGTCGGGGGATTCGTCGAGCGAGGCGTAGTCGGTGCTCGCAGCATCGCCGCTCGCGGCGGTGGCATGGGCGAGCACGGCGGAGACGGACGGGGCGGGCAAGGTGGTCGCGACCTGCGGCGTCGAAGGCGACTCCGACGTGCGGAAGTGCATGCCGATCACGATCACGCCGACCGCGGCGGCCGCGGCCAGGGGCAAGGCGAAGCGCCAGGCGCGCGAGCCTTCGCGCTTGCCTGCCGATGCGCTGCGACGCCGCTGCTGCAACTGCGCACGCACGCGCGAGGACACATGTTCGAGCGACTGCGCATGGACTGCGCGGATCGCTTCATCAAAATGCTTGTTGGCAGCCGGATCTTCGGTGCTCATCGGAATTCCTCCAGCTTCGCCTGCAAGGTCTCGCGGGCGCGGAACAAATGGGTCTTGACCGAACCTTCGCTGCAGCCCATCACGCGCGCGGTCGTCGCGACGTCGAGCTGTTCCAGCACGCGCAACGTGAAGGCTTCACGCTGGCGGGCGGGCAGGGCGGCCAGTGCAGCGGCGATGCGCGCATAGGCCTCCCGGTTTTCGTGGCTGCGCGCGGGGTCGCTGCCGGGGTGCACCGAGGGCGCGACTTCGGTCCAGTCGATCGCGTCTTCGTCCTCGTGCGCCATCTGCGGGCGCAGCCAGCGCAGTCGGAACGTGCGCCGCCGCTGCACGTCGATGACGCGGCTGCGCAGGATGCTCCAGAACAGCGGCGTCCATTCCGCCGCCGGCCGGTCGCGGTAGCCGAGCATCTTCAGCATCGCGTCCTGGACGGCGTCCAGCGCATCCTCGCGATGGCGCAGGCCGAGCTCGGCGAAGCGGAACGCGCGCGGGCCGATCCCGTCGAGGAAGGCGTCCAGCGTCGAGGGCCCCACGCCCGCCAGGGACGATGCGGCTTCCAGCGCTGGGCTGGCCTGCGGCGGGGCGTCGGTGTCGGTCACGCGCTGGAGCATAGCCGGGAGGAACGCGTCCCCGCGGCCCGGGTTGACCGCCCGCCCGCAGGATTCATCAATCGTTATGATGCGGGGACACGACTTCAGGGACGGGCGCATGGCGGACGGGTTCGTGGTGCTCTACATCTTCATGCTGGCGGCCATCGCGGGCCACGTGATCATTTCCCGGGTCCCGGTGATCCTGCACACGCCCCTGATGTCGGGCTCCAACTTCATCCACGGCATCGTGCTCATCGGTGCGATGGTGGTGCTCGGGCACGCCGACACCACGCTGGAGAAGGCCATCGGCTTCGTCGCGGTGCTGCTCGGCGCCGGCAACGCCGCCGGCGGCTACGTGGTGACCGAACGCATGCTCGAAATGTTCAAGTCGAGCCGCAAGCCGGGGGCGAAGTCGTGATGCCGGCGAACATCGCGGTCCTCATCGCCGCCACCAGTTACTTCGTCGCCGCCACGCTGTTCCTGCTGGGCCTGCAGCGCATGGCCTCGCCGGTCACCGCGCGCAGCGGCATCCAGTGGGCGGGCATCGGCATGGTGCTCGCGACCGTCGCAACCTTCGTGTTGCCCGGGCTGCAGAACATGGCGCTGATCGTCGTCGCGCTCGTCATCGGCGTCGCCGGTGCCTGGGTGTGGGGCAAGAAGGTCGCCATCACCGACATGCCGCAGATGGTCGCGCTGTTCAACGGCATGGGCGGTGGTTCGGCCGCGGCGATCGGTGCGGTGGAACTGCTGCGGCTCAATGGCGGGATGGAGCAGGCTTCGACCCTGCACGTCGGCCTCGCCGTCGTCGGTGCGTTGATCGGCGCGGTCTCGCTCACCGGTTCGGTGATCGCGTGGGCGAAGCTCGACGGGCGCATGGACAAGCGCTACACCTTCCCCGCGCAACAGGCGGTCAATGCCCTGGTGTTCGTCGCCGCCGTGGTGCTCGGCGCGATCGCCGTGTACGCCTTGGTGACGCCGGGTGCGATGACCTTGCAGGCGACGACGGTAGCAATAGTCGCGTTCTTCGCCGCCGCGCTCCTGCTCGGCGTGCTCATGACCCTGCCCATCGGTGGCGCGGACATGCCCGTCGTCATCTCGCTCTACAACGCGTTCACCGGCCTGGCCGTCGCCTTCGAAGGCTACGTGCTCGGCAACCAGGCGCTGATCATCGCCGGCACCATGGTCGGCGCGGCCGGCATGTTGCTCACGCGCCTGATGGCCAAGGCGATGAACCGCAAGATCACCAACGTGCTGTTCTCCAACTTCGGGGGCGGTGGCCAGTCGGCGCAGGAAATCGCGGGGACGCAGAAGCCGATCGAAGCCGGTGATGTCGCCGCGATGATGGCCTTCGCCGAACGCGTGGTGATCGTGCCCGGCTACGGCATGGCCGTCGCGCAGGCGCAGCACAAGATCTGGGAACTCACGCAACGGCTGATGGAGCGGGGCGTGAAGGTGAAGTTCGCGATCCATCCGGTCGCGGGCCGCATGCCCGGCCACATGAACGTGCTGCTCGCCGAAGCCGGCGTGCCCTACGACCTCATCGCCGACATGGACGACATCAACCCCGAGTTCCCCAATACCGACGTCTCGCTGGTCATCGGCGCGAACGACGTGGTGAACCCGGTGGCGAAGACCGATCCGGCCTCACCGATCTACGGAATGCCGATCCTCGACGTGAACCAGAGCAAGCACACCATCGTGATCAAGCGCGGCAAGGGCACGGGGTTTGCGGGCATCGAGAATGCACTCTTCTACGCCGACAACACCCGCATGCTCTACGGCGACGGCGCGGAGATGGCGAGCGCGCTGGTGAGCGAGCTGAAGGCGCTGGACGGCGGCGGTCACTGAAGCCGTAGCGCACGCCGCGCGAAGAACGCGCAGGCGATGCCGATGAGCACGTGCACCACGAGACTCGCCATCGCCCAGGCCAGGTGGAACTTCGATGGCCCGCCTGCGGCCGAGAGCGGCACCACGACGTAGGTCATCACGCAGTAAAGGAAGAACCCGTACAGCGCGCCCCAGCGCCACGGCTCCCGAACCAGCGTCGGCAGCCGCGTCGAAACCAGCGCGTACGCCAGCACGAAGCACGTGGCGATGAAGTAATGCGCAATGCCGCCGATGGCGGCGCTGCGCAAGCCGCCTTCGAAACTCGCTTCGCCCAACAGCCCCGATCCGATCGACTGGAAGATGCGGATCGGCGGCACGTGGGCGGCGATGGCCCACCACGTGCAGGCGAAGACGAGATCGAAGGTGCCCACCGCGACCCCGCCCATGAGCACGTGGGGAAGACGGAGCCGCGGTGGGGAGAACGTCGTTGCATTCATGGCAGGCACAAGGTTCCCGTGACGGAGGTGGTGACGATGCCCGGCACGCGCACGCCGTTGACGAAGAAGTCGCCCGTGGCGCCCGCATACTCCCCGGTGCCTTCGACGACGTGCTGGTGCGCGGTCACCATGTTCGGCACGTTCATGCCGGTTTCGCGCATCGAGATCGTGCCGGTGGGCAGGCGGTACTGGAACGGGCCGCTGTAGGGCAACGAACCCGGCGAGGTCGGCAGCGCGGTGCCCACGCTGTCGGCCTTGAAGTGCGTGGTGCCGCGCAGGCCGTGGTTGCCGTCGACCACGCCGAGGAAGCAGAAGGACTCACCGGCGTCGCAGCCTTCGGTCACGCGCATCTCGACCATGTCGGCGTGGATGGATTTGCAGTTGTCCGCGTGCGCGCCCAGCGAGAGCGAAGCGAGCGGCAAGGCGAGCAACAAGGAACGGACAAGCGTCATGTCGATCTCCCGATCCGGCGGTGGGGTCGCCGGTGGAAGGCATGCTCGTGAGGGGATCGGTCGCACGCGAGCGCCGCTTGCGTGCAACGTGATGGAACCAATCAGCGCAAAGCGGTCCGTGCGCGTGCGATCGCCGCGCAGCCCAGGCCGATGCCTGCGTACGCTGCCAGGCACGCGATCGTCCACGACAAGGGTGCTTGCGTCGGCAGCGAGGCCGCGGAGAAATTCGGCAACACGACTTTGAACAACAGCGCGTACATCACGAGGCCATAGGCGATGCCGGCGATCAACACGTGCGCGTGCAGTCGCGGCCAGCGCGTCGTCAACCGCAAGTAACCGGCGACCATCGCGGAGACGATGGCGGCATACAACGCAAGCCCGGCGAGTGCGGTCGCGATGCCACCGGCGCGCGCTTCCTGCGAGCCCAGCACCCAACCGGCAATGCCCTGCGCGATGCGGATCGGCGGCAGGCCGCTGTGCAGCGACCAATACAGCGCCGCGAAGGCCAGGTCCGCGAACCCGAGCGCGATACCGCCGCCGGCGACCCAGGCCCAGGCGGGGAGCGGGCGTGCCACGGGCCGCGGATGGGCGTTGGCATGGGCGAGCACGTGCATCGGAACCTCCGGGCAGCGCAGGATTGGCCTCATCAAACGCCCGCGGATTGGCACTGGCAAGGGCCAATCGAGGTGGGCGGAATAGGGCCAATCGCTGCAGCCCCTGGAGAGACGCGATGCACCTGCAACTCGATGGCCGCGGGCCGCTGCATGCCCAGCTCACCCGCGCGCTGAAGGTCGCGCTGGCGCACGGCCGCGCCGGGCAAGGCGCCAAACTGCCGCCGACCCGCGCTCTGGCCCGCGACCTGGGGCTGTCGCGCAACACCGTGCTCACCGCCTACGAGCAATTGCGCGCGGAAGGGTTCATGGAAGCGCGCGTGGGTTCGGGCAGCTTCGTGACCTCGCCGCTGCTGGCCGAAGCGGCGAACGACGCGCAACCCATGGTCGCGCCGCCCCAGACGGCCTATGCGCGACGGGCCCGCGAGATCCACGATCCCGCATGGTTGGGCCGCAGCCAGCCGGCCGGGATCCGCTATTCCTTCCAATACGGCCTGCCGCTGGTGAATCCCGCGCTGACCACCGCGTGGGCGCGCGAACTCGCGCGCGCGGCGGCCTACACCGCGCCCAACTATCCGGATGCACAAGGCTTGCCCGCCTTGCGCGAAGCGATCTGCGATTACCTGGCGCGCCGCCGCGGCGTGCAGGCCGCGCCCGAGGATGTGCTGATCGTGTCGGGCACGCAGCAGGCGGTGTCCTTGTCGGCGCGCGTCCTGCTCGAGCCCGGCGACCTTGCGGTGGTGGAAGAACCGCAGTATTTCGCGCTGCGCCAGATCCTGCAGATCCACGGCGCGCGCGTGCATGGTGTGGATGTCGACAACGACGGCCTGCTGCCCGACCGCATGCCGAAGGAATCGCCGCGCATGGTGTGCGTGACGCCCTCGCACCAGTTCCCGAGCGGCGCCGTGCTGTCGCTGCAACGTCGCCTGGAGTTGCTGCAGTACGCGCGTCGCCACGACACCTGGATCCTCGAGGACGACTACGACGGCGAATTCCGCTACGACAGCAAACCGCTCGCGGCGCTGCGTTCGCTCGATCGCGACGGACGCGTGCTGTATGTCGGCACGTTCTCGAAAACCTTGTTCCCGTCCTTGCGCCTGGGTTACGTGGTCATGCCCACCGCGCTGCGCCGCGATCTCGTGACCGCGAAGTGGGCGCAGGACTTCGGCAGCTCAGCGATCGAACAAGCTGCGCTCGCGCACTTCATGCAATCCGGCGGATTCGAACGCCACCTGCGGCGCAGTGCGCGCACGCTGTTGGAGCGTCGCGCAGCCTTGCTCGAAGGCCTGCATGCCATCAGCCAGGGGCGCCTGGAGATCGCCGACTCGCACGCCGGGATGCACCTGGTGGTGTGGCTGCGCGGGAAGAAGAACGCCGACCTCGATGCGATCCTCGCGTTTGCGCAGCGCCTCGGCCTCGGCTTGCACACAATCCGGCCGCATTACCTGCGCACGCCGGAACGCGCGGGATTGTTGATGGGGTATTGCGGCCTGTCCGTTGCGCAGATCCGCGAAGCGATGCCCTTGTTCGCGCGCGTGCTAGACGCGGCGCACGCCTAGCGCGAGGCGAAGGCCGCCACGACAAGACCGAGGAAGAGCATCGCCAGGTCGGTCGTCGTATTCGCCAGCGCACTGAGGGTCCACGCCAGCGAAGGCCCCAGGCGCATCGCGGTTTCGACGAAGCCCATGCCCATCATCCCGGCCAGGTGCGCGGACACGATGCCCCAGTGCGCGAGCGCGATCGCCGCTGCGGCGGCGCACACGCCCGCCGCCATCCGCAGGCCGCCGCGCGGGGCGCCCGCCAGCCGGAGCAGCCAGGCCGCATCGAGCCCGGCGACCAGCGACATCCAGGCGCACTGCGAGCCCGTGACCATCGAGACCGCCACCCAGGCCGCGGCCACGCCGGTGCTCCCCAGCAGGAGGAGGAGGACGGCGAACCACGGAAACGAGCGGCCATCCTGCGGCACGCCGGGTGGCATCGGGGGCTGCGACATCGGGGGCTCCCTGCGGGGTCGCACAGCATACCGGGGCCCGTGCCCGTAAAATGCGCGGACTTGCGACGCTACGCGCGCGCCCCCACTTCCCACGCATGTATTCCCGCAGCAGCGAACCCGTCCGCTTCGAACGCGATTGCGACGTCGTCCTCGTCCCGCAGGGCGAGGCCGTGACCTTGCCCGCGGGCAGCATCGGCTACATCACCCAGGCCCTCGGTGGCAGTTACACCGTGTTCGTCGAAGGCAACCTGTTCCGCGTCGCGGGCAAGGATGCGGACGCGATCGGCAAGGAACCGCCGGAGCCGCTCGAGTTGTCGGCCGGCGCCAGCGACGAAGAAGTCGAGAAGCTGGTGTGGAAGCAGTTGCGCACGTGCTTCGACCCCGAGATCCCGATCAACGTCGTCGACCTCGGCCTGGTGTACGAGGCGTCGGTGAAGAAGCGCGAGGACGGCACGCGTGAAGTCGAAGTGCGCATGACGCTCACGGCGCCTGCGTGCGGCATGGGCGACATCCTCGTCGACGACGTGCGCAGCAAGCTGGAACTGATTCCGACGGTGACCGAAGCCGACGTCGAACTCGTGTTCGACCCGCCATGGAACCGCATGATGATGTCCGAGGCCGCGCGCCTCGAAACCGGGATGCTTTAAGTCTCTTCGAACCGGTTTGCGTGCACGTTCTTGCGCACCTTGTGGATGTCCCACACCCGCCCGTTCATCGCGATGTAGACACCCGGCGGCAGGCATTGCACCGCGCCCACCGCCGTGCCGACATTGAATTCCGCATCCGACCCGCGGAAGCGCGCGGGACTCAGCGCGCCCGTGAGCACGATGGTGCGATCGGTCAGCGATTCGAGCACGAGCGCGGTTTCCACCATCGTGTCGGTGCCGTGCGTCACCAGCACGTGCTTGGCAGGCTGCGCGGCGATCGTGGCGCGGATCAACTCGCGGTCTTCGGCCGTGATGTGCAGCGAATCCTTGCGGATGATCGGGATCACGTTGAACTGGAAGGCGACGCCGAGTTCGCGGAGGATCCCGCCGATCTGCGGCTCGCCGATCTGGTAGTCCGACTTGTCGTCGAAGTAGATCTTGTCGATCGTGCCGCCGGTGGTGACGATGCAGAGCTGGTCCATGGGCGCGGATTATAAGTGCGCTAGCGCTTCGCGCCGAAGCGGGCCCGAAGGCCCGGCAGGCTGACGGCCAGCACGATCAGCAGCGACAGCGCGATTTCGATCAGGGCCAGCTCGCGTTCAAGCGGGCGCGACCAGGCCACCATCACGCCATGGGAGAACCACGCCAGCGCGAACAGGCCGGCCCAGAACGCGGGCTTCTGCCCGCCGTTCCAACCGAATGCCGCGAGCAGGAGCGGCGGGCCGCAGAAGATCGCGATCGCATGCCACCCCTCGTGGCCGAACCAGAAGGCAAACAGCGCGGCCAGGCCAAACAGGCCGGCCAGCATCAGGCGCGTGGTCAGGGTCATGCGAGCTTCCTGGCGAGGGTGGAGACGCGGCGGCCGAGTGCGCGCGCGAGTTGGGCTTCTTCTTCGCTCGGGCGCGGATCGTCCTGCATCCCGGCGTGGTGGCTCGCGCCGTAGGGCGTGCCGCCCGTGCGCGTCGTGTTGAGGCCCGGCTCGGTGTAGGGCAGGCCGGTGATCACGCAACCGTGGTGCAGCAAGGGCAGCATCATCGACAGCAGCGTGGCTTCCTGTCCGCCGTGCAACGTGGCGGTGGAGGTGAACACCGCCGCAGGCTTGCCCACCAGCGTGCCGCTCGCCCATTCCGCACCGAGGCCGTCGATGAAGTGCTTGAGCGGCGCGGCCATGATCCCGAAGCGCGTCGGGCTGCCGAGCACGAGGCCGGCGCATTCGGCGAGGTCGCTGCGTTGCACGTAGGGCGCGCCTTCGTCAGGCACGGGCGGTGCTGCCGTTTCGGTGACCGGCGCGACCGGCGGCACGCAGCGCAGGCGCGCGACCATGCCCTCGACTTCCTCGACGCCGCGCGCCACCTGGCGCGCCAGGCGTGCGACGGATCCGCCGCGGCTGTAATACAGGACGAGTACTTCGGGCATGCAACACCTCCGGCCGCGCAGGATACCCGTAGACAGGCCTTGGGTTAGGCTTTGCCGGATGGAGCCCCTGGACACCGTCAATCGCTGGCTGGCACACATGCGCGATCGCCATCGCGTGGCCACCTTCCTGCGCTACCTGTGGAAGCGCTTCCTGGACGACAACCTGTTCCAGGCCGCGGGCGCGCTGTCGTACACCACGGTGTTCGCGCTGGTGCCGCTGTCGATGGTGGTGTTCGGCGTGCTGTCGGCCTTTCCCGTGTTCGATCGCTGGAGCGACCAGCTCAGCGACTACGTGTTCTCCAACTTCGTCCCCAGTTCGGCGCGCGCGGTGGAAACCTACCTGCGCCAGTTCTCGCTCAATGCCGGGCAGCTCACTGCCGCGGGCATCGTGGCGCTGGTGTTCTCGCTGCTGGTCACGCTCAACAGCGTGGAGACGACGTTCAACCGCATCTGGCGCGTGCCGACGGCGCGGCCGAAGGTGGCGCGTTTCCTGGTGTACTGGACGGTGTTCACCTTGGGCGCGCTCGTGGCGGCGACCAGCCTGGCCTTGTCCACGCGTTTTTTTGCGATGGCGATCTTCGAAACCGAGCCGGGGCAGTGGCTCGAGAACACGATGGTGCGCCTGACGCCGTTCACCATCGAGCTCATTTCCTTCGCGGCCGTGTTCAAGGTGGTCCCGCATCGCACGGTGCTGTGGCGCCATGCCTTCGGCGGGGCCTTGCTGGCCGCGTTGCTGTTCGAAGGCGGGAAGTGGTCGCTCGCGTTCTTCATCGGCGGCTTCAGCAGTTACGGCAAGGTGTACGGCACGCTCGCGTTCGCGCCGATCTTCCTGGTGTGGATCTACCTTGGTTGGACGGCCATCCTGCTCGGCGCTTCGTTCGCCGCATCGATGTCCGCGTTCCGCTACCAGCCGGTGTCGATGCGCCTGCCGCCGGGCTACGAGTTCTACGGGCTGCTGCGCCTGCTGGGGCGCTTCGCGCAGGCGCGCGCGAAGGGACTCGGCCTGCACAGCCAGGACATCCACCACATGGAACCGATGCTCACCGACGCGCTCGTGCAGCAGATGCTCTCGCAGCTGAGCAGCATCGGCCTGGTGAGCCGCGCCGAAAGCGGCGAGTGGCTGCTCGCGCGCGACCTGGATACCCTCACCGTCGGCGAGTTGTACGAAGCCTGCCAACTGCGCGTGCCCATTGCCGAGGCGCACCTGCCTTGCCGCGACGATCCGCTGGGCCAGGCAGCCGCGCAGGCCCTGGATGAATTGCGCCTGCCGCTGCGCGAACTGCTCAAGCGACGCGTCTCGTCGATCTACGAACACCTGGAGTAATGCAAATGCGTTCCCGCCTGTCCCCCGTCGCACTCGCGTGCGTGCTCGCCTTGTCGGCTTGCAACGCGCCGAAGCCGCCTGCCAACGAAAGCACCACGCCTGCCGCCGCTGCAACGCCGCCCAAGGCCGCCGAAGCCGCGCCTTCGGCCACGCAGGATTTCCCCACACTGGCCATCGATACCGTCGATGGCAAGCGCTTCGACCTCGCCCAACATCGCGGCAAGTGGGTCGTCGTGAATTTCTGGGCAACGTGGTGCTCGCCGTGCCTGAAGGAAATGCCGGCGCTGTCCGCGCTCGACACGATGCGCGAACACATCGACGTCGTCGGCCTGGCCTACGAGGACACGACGCTCAAGGAAATGCAGGCCTTCCTGAAAAAGCACCCGGTGTCGTATCCAATCGCGCTCGTCGATGTGTATTCGCCGCCGAAGGATTTCGAAACACCTGCAGGCCTGCCGACGACCTGGCTGATCGCGCCGGACGGCAAGGTGACCAAGCGCTTCATCGGCCCGGTGGAAGTGCACGACATCGAAGCGGCGATCGCCGCCGCCGGCGGGCCGAAGCCAGGCGCCGGCTGACATGGCCGCCGCGCGCTTCTTCGTCGGTGGGCACGTGCAGGGCGTGTTCTTCCGTGCGTCCACCCGCGAGCAGGCGCTGCACCTGGGATTGCGCGGTTATGCGCGCAACCTGCACGACGGGCGGGTGGAAGTGCTCGCGGTCGGCGACGTGCAGGCGGTGGAACGCCTGGGCGAATGGTTGAAGGAAGGGCCGCCGCGTGCGCGCGTGGAGCACCTGGAACGCATCGCGGCGGACGACGACGAAGCCGGTCCGACGTTCGAAACCGCCTAGGTCTCGAACGGCGCGATCGGTTGCAGCACGCCGTAGCGTTCCTGCTTCGGCTTGCCCTTCAGCTTCGGGAACGTGAATTTCTTTTCCGGCACGTGCGTGTCGGGGATGCGGGAGAGCAGGTCGCGGATCAGCGTGAGGCGGCCACGGCGCTGGTCGTTGAAGTCGACCAGCGTCCACGGCGCGTGTTCGGTGTGCGTGGCGCGCAACATGTCTTCGCGCGCCTTCGTGTAGTCGGCGTAGTGCGCGCGCGCGGCGATGTCGATGGGCGAGAGCTTCCAGCGCTTGAGCGGATCGGCCTCGCGTTCGGCGAATCGCTGTTCCTGTTCAACCTGGTCGCAGCACAGCCAATACTTGAACAGCAGGATGCCGTCGTCGACGAGTTGCTTCTCGAAGATCGGGGCCTGCACGAGGAATTGCTTCACCTGCGCGGGCGTGGCGAAGCCCATCACCCGCTCCACGCCGGCGCGGTTGTACCAGCTGCGATCGAACAGCACGGTCTCGCCGGCGGCAGGCAGCCACGGCACGTAGCGCTGGAAATACCACTGCGTCTGTTCGCGTTCGTTGGGCTTCTGCAGTGCAGCGACCCGGCAACTGCGCGGGTTCATGTGCATGCGGATCGCATCGATGGTGCCGCCCTTGCCGGCGGTGTCGCGGCCTTCGACCACCACGACCAGGCGCTTGCCATTCGCCTGCAGCCAACGCTCCATCGCCACGAGCTCGAGCTGCAACGGCTCGAGCGCGGCTTCGTAATCCTTGCGCTTGAGTGTCTTCATTTCTTCCTCGGCGCGCGACGCGTGGCAGGTTTGTCGGCGAGGCCGCGCGCGATTTCCAGCAGCGCGCCCTGTTGACGCGTGCTCATCAATCGGTACGCAGCGAGCAGCTCGTGTTCGCCCTGGGTACGCGCCGGATCGAGCGTGTTGGCCAGTTCGGCGAGCAATGCGCCCGCGGGCACGCCCAGCGTACGGGCGAGGGCATCGAGTTGTTGCTTGCCCGGCATCTTCTCGCCGCGCATCCACGCCGACACGGTCTCCACGCCCGCGCGCGGAATGGCGGTGGCGAGGTCGGTGGCGGTCATGCCGCGGGCCTTGGCGAGCAATCGCAACGTGGTGGCGAGCGGCATCGGGCGTCACTCCCTCAGGCGTGGGCGAAGCGTGGCGAGGTTGCAGGGTTTGGTGCGCGAATCCAGTTGTGCGCGCAGGATCTTGTCCCACGCCGTGCGGCAAGCCGATGTGGAGCCGGGCAGGGCGAACAGGAAGGTGCCGTTCGCCATGCCCGCGAAGGCGCGCGATTGCAGCGACGACGTGCCGATCTCTTCGATGCTCACGGCACGGAACATTTCACCGAAGCCGGGCATCTGCTTGTCGAGCAGGGGCAGCAGCGCTTCGGGCGTGGAATCGCGTCCGGTGAAGCCGGTGCCGCCGGTGACGAGGATGCCGTCGACCTTGTCGTCGGCAATCCACTGCGACACGCACGCGCGCAGCTTGTAGCGATCGTCCGGCAGCAGCGCGCGTTCGACGACGCGATGGCCCGCATCGGTCAGCGCCTGCACGAGGTAATCGCCCGAGGTGTCGTTCTCGCGCGTGCGCGTGTCGGACACGGTCAGCACGCAGAGCGAGAGGGGGAGGAAGTCGGTGGCCTGGCTCATGGCGCGCAGCCTAGCTCAGGTGAATGACAGGGAGTACCACTGCGTGTCGTCTTCGTGCCAGCCCGCCGCGCGGTAGAGCGCGCGGGCCGGGGCGTTGTCGCGCATGGTTTCGAGCATCAGGCCCGCGGCGCCCTGTTCGCGTGCGAACGCGGCCGCGGCATCGAGCAGCGCGTGCCCCACGCCGAAGCGGCGCGCGTGTTCGGCGACGAACAGGTCGTTGAGGACCCACAGCCGCGCCGTGCGTACCGAAGAGAACATCGGGTACAGCTGCGTGAAGCCCGCGGCCTGGCCGTCGCGCATCGCGAGCAGGATCGTGGATTCCTTGCGCTCCAGGCGTTCGCGGAGGAAGGCCTGCGCACGCGGGAGGTCGGACGGCTGTTGGTAGTAGCGCCGATAACCGTCGAACAGCGGCGCGATGAGATCGAGGTCGTCCAGGGTCGCGCGGCGGATCTCGGTCATGGGTTTATCCGTTGCCTGTGAGTCTTGCCAGTTCGTCCGCCTGGTGCTCGCGCTGCAGGCGTTCGACGAGCGCATCCAGCGCGCCTTCCAGCACGTTGGGCAGGTCGTACAGCGTGAGCCCGTCGACGCGATGGTCCGTGATGCGGCCCTGCGGGAAGTTGTACGTGCGAATGCGCTGGCTGCGGTCGCCGCTGCCGACCTGCAACTTGCGGTCCTGCGCCTGCGCAGCTTCGCGGCGTGCAATGTCGGCTTCCACCAGCATCGCCTTCAGGCGTTTCATCGCTTTGTCGCGGTTCGCGTGCTGCGAGCGTTCGGTCTGCGACTCGACCACGATGCCGCTGGGCACGTGCGTGATGCGGATCGCCGATTCGGTCTTGTTGACGTGCTGGCCGCCGGCGCCGGAGGAACGGAAGGTGTCGACCTTCAGGTCCGCCGGATTCACTTCGATCGGCACGCCCGGCGCTTCCTCCGCGATGATCGCGACGGTGGCGGCGGAGGTGTGGATGCGGCCCTGCGATTCGGTTTCCGGCACGCGCTGCACGCGGTGCGTGCCGGATTCGAACTTGAGCTTCGAATAGGCGCCGCGGCCTTCCACGCGCGCAACGATTTCGCGGTAGCCGCCGTGCTCGCCCGGGTTCGCAGATTCCACTTCCACGCGCCAGCCCTGCCGTTCCGCGTAACGCGCGTACATGCGATACAAGTCGCCGGCGAAGATCGCGGCTTCGTCGCCGCCGGTGCCGGCGCGTACTTCGAGATAGAGATTGCCTTCGTCGCGCGCGTCGCGCGGGACGAGTTGCGCGAGCAGTTCGCCTTCGAGTTCGGCCAGGCGCGCGGTGGCGGCGGCGATTTCCTCGTCGGCGAGTTCGCGCAGTTCCGCATCGCCGCGCATCGCTTCGGCGGCGGCGAGGTCGCGGCGCGCCTGCGCTTCTGCGTTCAGCGCATTGGCGACGGGTTCGAGTTGCGAGAATTCACGCGAGAGGTCGCGGAAGCGTTCGGCGTCGCCGATCACGCCCGGGTCGGACAACAGGCGCTCGACTTCCTCGCGTCGCTCCAGCAGCGCTTCGAGTTTGCGACGCAGGCTGGGGATCATGCGTCGGCGTCGTCGTCGTTCGAGGCGGCATCGCCCTCGGGCAGCGGCGGGAAGAGCTTGTCGGTCGCGCGCGCCAGGTCGCCGTCGCCGGTGAGCGCGGCTTCGCGCAGGGCCACGGTGGGAGCGTGCAACAGGCGATTGACCAGCGTGTGTGCGAGCAGATCGAGGACTTCGTGCGGGTCGCGGCCGGCGGCGAGCTGCGCGCGGGCTTTTTCCAGCGCGACCTTGCGCGAGTGGAGGCCATGCGCGCGCAGGCGCTTGAGCGGTTCGTGGCGCGTGCTGGCCTGCACCGCTTCGACGTAGCGCGCGGTCTGCAGGTCGATGATCGCTTCGGCTTCGCGCGCGGCTTCGCGGCGGGAGCGGCGGTTGTCTTCGATCGCGCGCTCGAGGTCGTCGACGGTGTAGAGGAAGACGTCGGGCAGCGTGGCCACGTCGGCGGCGATGTCGCGCGGCACGGCGAGGTCGAGCAACAGCATCGGGCGGTGCTTGCGCTTGGACAGCGCTTCAGCCACTTGCGTGCGGCGGACGATGGGATCGCGACTCGCCGTGGCGGACACCACGATGTCGGCCTCGGCCAGGTGGCGGTCCAGTTCGGTCAGCGGCAAGGCCACGCCGCCATGGCGCGTGGCGAGGTCCTGCGCATGCGCGAGCGTGCGGTTGGCGACCAGCAGCCGCTTCGCCTTGCCTTCGACCAGATGTCGCGCGGCGAGCTCGATGGTTTCGCCGGCGCCGATCAGCAGCACTGTCGAATCCTCCAGTCGTGCGAAGGATTCCTGGGCAAGGCGGACCGCCGCGGAGGCGACCGACACCGGATTCGCGCCGATGCGCGTGTCGGTGCGCGCGCGCTTGGCGGTGGTGAAGGCGTGCTGGAACAGTCGGTCCAGGTGTTGGCCGAGCGTGCCCGCGCTGCGGGCGACGGCCCAGGCTTCCTTCACCTGGCCGAGGATCTGCGGTTCGCCGAGCACGAGCGAGTCGAGGCCGGCGGCGACGCGGAACAGGTGGCGCACCGCGTCCGCGTCGCTGTGGCGATACAGGTAGGCGTGCAGGTCGCCGGAATCCGGGTGGCTGGCGAGCCAGTCGGCCAGCGCGTCGCCGGTGTCGTCGGCGAGCGCGTACAGCTCGGTGCGGTTGCAGGTCGAGAGCAGCGCCACCTCGCGCACGGAGGGCATCGCGCGCAGCTCGGCGAGCGCGCGCGGCATCGCATCGGCGCCGAACGCAACGCGCTCGCGGAGGCCGACCGGTGCGGTCTGGTGGTTGATGCCGAGGACGATGAGGCTCATGGGGTCGTTCGGGCGCGTGCGATAAGCTCGCGGAACAGTCCGCACATTCTAGCGGTCTGTCTTTCCGGATACCCCACACGGACCCCCGAATGCAGCGTTCCCTCCCATGGATCACCACCCTCACGTTCGTCGCCCTGGCGCTCTTCGGCCCGGGCGCGGAGGCCGCGCGCAAGACCCCGGTCCCGGAAACCCCGGCCCTGGAAGGCACGATGGCCGGCGAATTCGCGCTGCAGGCGGGCGATCTGCAGAACGCCGCCCGGTGGTACCTGGAAGCCGCGAAATCCACCGACGACCCGGGCCTGGCCGAGCGCGCGACCCGAATCGCGCTGCTCGCCAACGATGACGCCCGCGCCGCCGAGGGCCTGAAGCTGTGGCGCGCCCGCACCCCGGATTCCCTGGCGATGCACGCGGCCGAGGCCACGCTGGCCCTGCGCCGCAACGACGCGCGGCTGGCCCGTCGCGAGCTGGGCGTCCTGCTCTCCGACCGGGGCGACATCGGCTGGCGCCACGCGCTCGCCGCGCTGGGCAGCGGCGGCAAGGATCCGGCGCTGGCCGCCCGCCTGCTCGGCGAACTGGTCGACGACCGCGCGATCCCCGACCGGCTGCAGCCGTGGCTCGCCTTCGGCGGCCTTGCGCAGCGGCTGGAGCAGCCACAGCTGGCCGACCGCATCATCGACGAGATCGTCCATCGCTTCCCCCAGGAGCCGCGCGTGGCCCTGCTGCGTGCGAGCCAGCTGCGCGAATCGGGCAAGAACGAAGATGCCCGCAAGGTGCTGGCCGGCATCGCCGCCAGCGCGTACGCCGACGAAGACATGCGCATGTCGATCGCGGCGGAGTACGACGCGATGGGCGATTCGGCCTCGGCCGCGTCCGTGCTGGCGCGCGGGCCGCAGGACGATCGCAGCTTCGCGTTGCGCGCGGCCCTGCTGGCGCGCGCCGACGACAAGGTCGCGCTGGGGCAGTTGTACGACGAGCTGAAGAAGGATTCGACGAAGCCGAACCCCGAGCGCCGGCTGCTGCTCGGCCAGGTGGCCGAACTGCTCGAACGCCACGAAGAAGCACTGGCCTGGTACCGCGGCGTGCCCGGCGGCGAAGCGCGTTACGTCGCGCGCCTGCGCGAAACCAACGTGCTGCATTCGCTCGGCCGCAAGGACGAGGCCTACGATTCGCTGCGCAAGCTGCAGTCCGATGCGACGGTGGATGAAGACACGCGCCGCGATGCGTACCTGCTCGAAGCGGAACTGCGCCAGAAGGATTCGCAACCCGTCGACGAACTCGACGCCTTCGCGCGCGGCCTGGCGGCGTATCCCGACGATCCGGCGCTGCTGTACGCACGCGCCCTGACCTGGGAGCGTCGCGACGACATCCCGCGCGCGGAAGCCGATTTCCGCCGCATCCTCGTCGCCGAACCCGACAACGTGACTGCGCTGAACGCGTTGGGCTACACGCTCGCCGACCGCACCACGCGCTACGCCGAAGCCCTTGCGCTCATCGATCGCGCGCGCGCCGCCGAGCCGGGCAGCGCAGCGATCATCGACAGCTACGGTTGGGTGCTCTATCGCCTGGGCCGCAACGCCGAAGCGCTGGTGGAACTGCGCCGCGCGTATGCGCTGCAGAAGGATCCGGAAATCGCATCGCACATCGGCGAAGTGCTGTGGGTGCTTGGGCAGAAGGACGAAGCGCGGCGCTATTTCGACGAAGCGCGCAAGCTCGATCCCGACAACCGCTCGCTCAAGCGCGCGCTGGAGAAGACGGGCGCATGAAGATCGCGAACGCTTGGGTCGCGGTGCTGGCCATCGCGTTGTCGGCGTGCGCCTCGCGTCCCGTGCATGAAGCGCTGGCGCCGATCGAAGGTTCGCCGCAGGCGCACCAGGCGCAGCGCGAGTCGATGCTCGCCACGCAACCGGATTGGACGCTCACCGGACGCGTGGCGCTCGCCAACGGCAAGGACGGCGGCAGCGGGCGGCTGGAGTGGACGCAATCCGGCGCGCACTTCGATGTGTCGCTCAGTGCGCCGGTGACGCGACAGAGTTGGCGCGTCGTCGGTGGCGATGGGGAAGCGCGCCTGGAAGGCATGGCAGGCGGAACGCGCACGGGCCCCGATGCGGAAGCGCTTGTTTTCGAAGCGACGCGCTGGCGCATTCCGGTGGATGCCCTGGTGCGCTGGGTGCGCGGGCGCGCCTCGCCGGGCGCGACCCTGGAGTACGCCGCCGATGGTCGCCTGCAGCGCCTCAACGAGGCCGGTTGGGTCGTCGATTACGCCGACTGGCATGCCGTCGACGGCATTGAATTGCCCGGTCGCATCGAGGCACGCCAGGGCGAGGCCCGCGTCCGGCTGGTCGTGGACCAGTGGTCCGGCGGCGCCCAATGAACGGCTGGAGCGAGTGGCCGGCCCCGGCCAAGCTCAACCTGTTCCTCCACATCACCGGCCGGCGGCCGGACGGCTACCACGCCCTGCAGTCGGTGTTCCGCCTGCTCGACTGGGGCGACAGCGTCCGCCTGCGCCTGCGTGAAGACGGGCAGATCCGGCGGATCGGCCCGTCAGCGCCGGGCGTTCCGGAAGCCGACGACCTCATGGTCCGCGCGGGTAAAATCCTGCAAGCGACGACGAACACGCGCGTTGGCGCCGACATCGCCGTCGAAAAGCGCATTCCGTCCGGCGGCGGTTTCGGCGGCGGTTCCTCCGATGCGGCCACCGTCCTGGTTGCGCTCGACCAGCTCTGGGGCACGTCCCTCGGCCCCGATCGCCTCGCCGACATCGGCCTCGGCCTGGGCGCCGACGTGCCGGTCTTCGTGCACGGCGACAACGCCTGGGCCGAAGGCGTGGGCGAGATCCTCACACCGATCGCGCTTCCGCCGGCGTGGTACCTGCTCGCCGACCCCGGCGTCCACGTGCCAACCGCCGCTTTGTTCCAAACCCCTGAATTGACGCGCGATTCTCCTCCCGCGACAATGCACGACTTCGTTTCGGGAGCAGGGCTCGGCAATGCGTTCGAGCCGGTGCTGCGTCATCGCGAACCGGCCGTCGAGGCTGCCTTCGCGGTGTTGGCGCAGGTCGGCACGCCGCGATTGACGGGTACGGGCAGCGGTTGTTTCGTCGAATTCGCAGACCGCGGATCCGCCGAGGCGGCCTTGCTCCGCGTGCATTCGGGAGCGCCGCATCTCCGGGCCTGGCTGGCCGAAGGCGCGTCCGTTTCTCCCTTGCGCACGGCGCTCGATCGACAGGGGCGTCGCCAAGAGGCCTAAGGCACCGGGTTTTGATCCCGGCATTTCGTAGGTTCGAATCCTACCGCCCCTGCCAACCGGCAGGACGTGGTCACCGCAACGGTCAGAGCGCAGCGGAGCAATGCAGATGCAAGACGAACGTAACCTGCTGGTGTTCACCGGCAACGCCAACCGCCCCCTCGCAGAGGCGGTGTGCAAGGAACTCGGTATCCGCCCGGGCAAGGCCCTGGTGAGCCGTTTCTCCGACGGTGAAGTGCAGGTGGAAATCGAAGAGAACGTCCGCCGGCAGGAAGTGTTCGTCATGCAGCCGACGTGCGCGCCCAGTGCGGAAAACCTCGTGGAGCTGCTGGTGCTGATCGACGCGCTCAAGCGCGCATCGGTCTCCAGCGTCACCGCGGTGGTGCCGTACTTCGGTTACGCGCGCCAGGATCGTCGCCCGCGTTCGGCGCGCGTGCCGATCACGGCGAAGGTCGCGGCGAAGATGTTCAGCGCGGTCGGCACCGACCGCGTGCTCACCGTCGACCTGCACGCCGACCAGATCCAGGGTTTCTTCGACCTCCCGGTCGACAACGTGTACGCCTCGCCGCTGCTGCTCGCCGATATCTGGCGCGCGCACGGCACGGACAACCTGATCGTGGTGTCGCCGGACGTCGGCGGCGTGGTGCGTGCGCGAGCGATCGCCAAGCGCCTCGACGACGCGGACCTGGCGATCATCGACAAGCGCCGTCCGCGCGCGAACGTGGCCACGGTGATGAACATCATCGGCGACGTGAGCGGCAAGACCTGCGTGCTCGTCGACGACATCGTGGACACCGCGGGCACGCTGTGCGCGGCGGCCGCGGCGCTGAAAGCGCAGGGCGCGACCAAGGTGGTCGCGTACTGCACGCATCCCGTGCTCTCGGGCGCGGCGATCGACAATTTGACCAAATCGCAGCTCGACGAGCTGGTGGTGACCGACACCATCCCGCTCAGCGCAGCTGCCAAGGCCTGCGGCCGGATCCGCCAGCTCAGCGTCGCCGAGCTGCTCGCGGAAACCATCCGACGCATCGCCTTCGGTGAATCCGTCAGTTCGCTTTACGTGGACTGACATCCTTCGTCCACCTGGTCGCGGGTGGGCGGTTACAACAACGTGAGTGAGTAAATAACCATGGCAACCGAACACAAGATCTCGGCCACTGGCCGCAAGGACGAAGGCAAGGGTGCGAGCCGCCGCCTCCGTCTCAAGGCGCAGATCCCGGCCATCCTCTACGGCGGCACCGCCGCTCCGCAGAGCATCCAGCTCGAGCACGAGAAGACCTGGCTCGCCAGCCAGAACGAGTGGTTCTACTCGTCGATCCTCGACCTCGACCTCGACGGCAAGGTGCAGAAGGTGCTGCTGCGTGACATGCAGCGCCATCCGTACAAGCAGATCATCATGCACCTGGACTTCCAGCGCGTTGATGAAAACCAGGCGATCCGCGTCGCCGTGCCGCTGCACTTCCTCAACGAAGAGAAGTCGCCGGCCGGCAAGTCGGCGGACGTCGTCGTCACGCACGAGCTCAACGAAGTCGAAGTGAGCTGCTTGCCGAAGAACCTGCCGGAGTTCATCGAAATCGATCTGTCCGACCTCAAGGTCGGCGACATCGTCCACCTGTCGGAGATCAAGCTCCCGGCGGGCGTCGAGATCCCCGAGCTGAAGCTCGGCAAGGAACACGACGTCGCGATCGTCATCGCCAAGCACGGCAGGGAAGAGGTCGAGGAACCGACCGAAGCCCCGGCCGCGGCCGAAGTGCCGGCGGCGAAGGTCGCCAAGAAGGACGAAGAGAAGAAGTAAGCCCCTGCGTTCGCGCCGGCCTGCGTGGCCGGCGCGGCGCGGCGCGTCCGCATGGCTGGCTTGCGACTCATCGTCGGACTGGGCAACCCCGGTCCCGAACACGCCCGGACCCGGCACAACGCCGGGTTCTGGTTTGTTGACGCCCTTGCGGACCGTTTGGGCGGCCGCTTCGGGCTGGAATCCAAGTTGTTCGGCGAGACGGCCAAGGTCGACATCGGCGGGCAGCCGGTCTGGCTGCTCAAGCCTGCGACCTTCATGAACCTCAGCGGCAAGTCGGTCACCGCCGCGATGCGCTACTGGAAGATCGAGCCGGAAGAGGCGCTGCTGGCGCACGACGAGCTCGACCTCCCGCCGGGCACCGCCCGCCTCAAGTTCGATGGCGGCCACGGGGGCCAGAACGGTTTGCGCGACACCATGCGCCTGCTGGGCCATGGCAAGTTCCACCGGCTGCGGATCGGCATCGGCCATCCGGGCCACAAGGACAAGGTCACGCCGTGGGTGCTGGGCAAGCCCGGCCGCGACGACGAGGCCGCCATTCTCCGCTCGATCGACGACGCCCTGGCGGTCCTGCCGCTGGCGGTCGCGGGCGACATCAACGAGGCGACCAAGCGCCTCAACACCGGTCCGGCTGCGCGCTGACCGGCCAGGAGACACCATGGGCATCAAATGCGGGATCGTCGGCCTGCCGAACGTCGGCAAGTCGACCCTGTTCAACGCGCTGACCAAGGCGGGCATCGCCGCGGCCAATTTCCCCTTCTGCACGATCGAGCCCAACGTAGGCATCGTGCCGGTGCCGGATCCGCGCCTCAACGCGCTGTCGGACATCGTCAAACCGCAGAAGGTGATCCCGACTGCGGTGGAATTCGTCGATATCGCGGGCCTGGTGGCCGGCGCGGCCAGCGGCGAGGGCCTGGGCAACAAGTTCCTGGCCCACATCCGCGAAGTCGATGCGATCACGCACGTCGTGCGCTGCTTCGAGCACGGCGACATCGTCCACGTGACCGGCAAGGTCGACCCGATCTCCGATATCGAGACCATCGACACCGAGCTGGCGCTGGCGGACCTGGATTCGGTCGAAAAGGCCCTGAACCGCGCCGAGCGCTCGGCGAAGACCGGCGACAAGGACGCCAAGGCGCGCGCCGAGGTGCTCGGGCGCCTGCGCGCCGGCCTGGATTCCGGCAAGCCGGCCCGCGCGCTGGGCCTGTCGGACGAGGACAGGGCGCAGGTCCGCGACCTGTTCCTGCTGACCCTGAAGCCGGTGATGTACGTCGCCAACGTCCTGGAGGACGGCTTCGAGAACAACCCGCACCTGGACGCCGTCCGGGCCCGGGCGGCGGGCGAGGGCGCCGAAGTGGTGCCGGTCTCGGCCGCCATCGAGGAGGAACTGAGCCAGCTCGACGACGCCGACCGCGACACCTTCCTGCACGACCTGGGCCTGGACGAGCCGGGCCTGAACCGCGTGATCCGGGCCGCCTACAAGCTCCTGGGGCTGCAGACCTACTTCACCGCGGGCGTGAAGGAAGTGAGGGCCTGGACCGTCCGCGCCGGTTCGACCGCACCGCAGGCCGCCGCCGTGATCCACACGGATTTCGAAAAGGGCTTCATCCGCGCCGAAACCATCGGCTACGACGACTACATCAAATATCGCGGCGAATCCGGCGCCCGCGATGCCGGCCGCTTGCGGCTGGAGGGCAAGGAGTACCGCGTGCAGGAAGGCGACGTCCTCCACTTCCGGTTCAACGTCTGAGGGTCGCAACGAAACGTTGACTTCCCCGCCGAGCCACGCCAGAATTTCGGGCTCTTTTGGAGGGATACCCAAGCGGCCAACGGGGGCAGACTGTAAATCTGCTGGCTTACGCCTTCGGTGGTTCGAATCCACCTCCCTCCACCAGTGCTTCAAACCGTCGGCGTCACCAACCGGCGGTGCAAGACCCAAGCAGGTTCAAGTCGGCGCAAGTCGACCGGCGCGGGAGTAGTTCAATGGTAGAACCTCAGCCTTCCAAGCTGATGGTGCGGGTTCGATTCCCGTCTCCCGCTCCATTGACGCCGCGACGCAGGACCCGCTGGAACAACTTGCTCACGTAGCTCAGTCGGTAGAGCACCTCCTTGGTAAGGAGGAGGTCGCTGGTTCGATTCCAGTCGTGAGCACCACATCGCAACACGCACCACCGACAACGCACACCACTGCAACCCATCGAGAAGAGCCATGGCCAAGGGTAAGTTCGAGCGCACCAAGCCCCACGTGAACGTGGGCACGATCGGTCACGTTGACCACGGCAAGACGACGCTGACGGCGGCGCTGACGAAGGTGGGCGCGGAACGTTTCGGCGGCGAATTCAAGGCATACGACGCGATCGACGCGGCGCCGGAAGAGAAGGCGCGCGGCATCACGATCTCGACGGCGCACGTGGAATACGAATCGGCCACGCGCCACTACGCGCACGTGGACTGCCCGGGCCACGCCGACTACGTGAAGAACATGATCACGGGTGCGGCGCAGATGGACGGCGCGATCCTGGTGTGCTCGGCCGCGGACGGCCCGATGCCGCAGACGCGCGAACACATCCTGCTGTCGCGCCAGGTGGGCGTGCCGTACATCGTCGTGTTCCTGAACAAGGCCGACATGGTGGACGACGCCGAACTGCTCGAGCTGGTCGAGATGGAAGTGCGCGAGCTGCTGACCAAGTACGAATTCCCGGGCGACGACACCCCGATCATCAAGGGTTCGGCGCGCCTGGCGCTGGAAGGCGACCAGTCGGAAATCGGCGTGCCGTCGATCCTGAAGCTGGTGGACGCGCTGGACACGTTCATCCCGCAGCCGGAGCGCGCGATCGACAAGCCGTTCCTGATGCCGGTGGAAGACGTGTTCTCGATCTCGGGCCGCGGCACCGTGGTGACCGGCCGCATCGAGCGCGGCATCATCAAGGTTGGTGACGAAATCGAAATCGTCGGCATCCGTCCGACGCAGAAGACGACGGTCACGGGCGTTGAAATGTTCCGCAAGCTGCTGGACCAGGGCCAGGCGGGCGACAACGCGGGCCTGCTGCTGCGCGGCACCAAGCGTGACGACGTGGAGCGTGGCCAAGTGCTGGCCAAGCCGGGTTCGATCACGCCGCACACGACGTTCGAAGCCGAGGTGTACGTGCTGTCGAAGGACGAAGGCGGCCGCCACACGCCGTTCTTCAAGGGCTACCGCCCGCAGTTCTACTTCCGCACGACCGACATCACGGGCGCCGTGACCCTGCCGGAAGGCGTGGAAATGGTCATGCCGGGCGACAACATCAAGATGGTGGTCGAGCTGATCAACCCGGTGGCGATGGACGATGGCCTGCGCTTCGCGATCCGCGAAGGCGGCCGTACGGTCGGCGCCGGCGTCGTGGCGAAGATCCTCAAGTAACAAACGTCCCGGGACGCGGTCAAAGCCGCGTTCCGGAACGAGTTGGAAAGGCGTGGCGGCGCAAGCCGCCGTTGCCTTTTTCGGAACTCACGTACGCCAGTAGCTCAATTGGCAGAGCAGCGGTCTCCAAAACCGCAGGTTGGGGGTTCGAGTCCCTCCTGGCGTGCCACTTCGGACGTGCATCACCGTGCGTCGGACGGAACGGATGAACAGCAAGGTCGAACAACCCAGGGCCGCCTCGTCGGGCGACATCGTCAAGTACGCGCTGGCCTTGCTGCTGGTGGCGGCTGGCGTGTTCGCGTTCTACTGGTTCTCCGAGTGGCCGTCCGGGATGCGTTCGCTGGCCGTCATCGGGGGCCTGCTCGCGGGCGCCGGCGTGTTCCTCACGAGCCTGAAGGGCGTGCAGACGCGCGAGTTCCTCTCCGAATCGCGATTCGAGTTGCGCAAGGTCGTGTGGCCGACCCGCCAGGAAGCGGGCCGCGCGACGATGATGATCATCATCGCCGTCACCGTGATCAGCCTGATCCTCGCCGCGTTCGATTTTTTCATCCAGCTGGGCGTCAAGTTCCTGCTGGGCACCTGAGGTAACAGATTCGTGGAAGAAAACGTCGACAAGCGCTGGTACGTGGTCCACGCCTACTCCGGCTTCGAGAAGTCGGTGGCGCAGGCGTTGCGTGACCGCATCGCGCGCACGGGCATGCAGGATCGCTTCGGCGACGTGCTCGTGCCGACGGAAGAAGTCATCGAGATGCGCTCCGGCCAGAAGCGCCGTTCCGAGCGCAAGTTCTTCCCCGGCTACGTGCTGGTGCAGATCGCCACGCACGACGAAGGCGGCATCCCGCGCATGGACAGCGAAAGCTGGCACCTGGTGAAGGAAACGCCGAAGGTCATGGGCTTCATCGGCGGCACCGCCGACCGTCCGCTGCCGATCCGCGACGAAGAGGCTGCGGCCATCCTCGACCGCGTGCAGGAAGGCGTGGAGAAGCCGAAGCCGAAGGTGTTGTTCGAAGCCGGCGAAATGGTGCGCGTCACCGACGGCCCGTTCAACGACTTCAACGGCGTCGTGGAAGAAGTGAATTACGAGAAGAGCCGCCTGCGCGTCGCAGTGCTGATCTTCGGTCGTTCCACCCCGGTGGAACTGGAATTCGGGCAGGTCGAGAAGGCCTGACCCAAGGATCGGAACGAGTGGTTCGTTCCGGCCAATAAGCGAGGAGCCGAACAGGCGTCCGCACTCGCAGGAGCAAAGCAATGGCAAAGAAAGTCGTTGGTTACATCAAGTTGCAGGTCAAGGCCGGCCAGGCCAATCCGTCGCCGCCCGTGGGTCCCGCCCTCGGCCAGCGCGGCCTGAACATCATGGAATTCTGCAAGGCGTTCAATGCCGCCACGCAGAAGCTGGAACCGGGTCTCCCGATTCCGGTGGTCATCACCGCGTACTCGGACCGCACCTTCACCTTCATCACGAAGACGCCGCCGGCGTCGATCCTGCTGAAGAAGGCCGCGGGCATCCAGTCCGGTTCCAAGCGCCCGAACACCGAGAAGGTGGGCAAGGTCACCCGCAAGCAGGTCGAGGAAATCGCGAAGGCGAAGGAACCCGACCTGACCGCAGCCGACCTGGAAGCGGCGGTGCGCACGATTGCGGGCTCGGCCCGTTCCATGGGTCTCGTGGTGGAGGGCTAAGCAATGGCGATGACCAAGCGACAGAAGACGATCAAGACCGCGGTCGAAGCGGGCAAGGCCTACGCGATCGACGAAGCACTGAAGATCGTCCAGACCAACAGCAAGGCGAAGTTCAACGAAGCCGTTGACGTCGCCGTGCGCCTCGGCGTGGATGCGAAGAAGTCCGACCAGCAGGTGCGCGGTTCCACCGTGTTGCCGGCCGGTACCGGCAAGTCGGTGCGCGTGGCGGTGTTCGCCCCCGCCGGCGCCAAGGCCGAAGAAGCCCGCGCCGCAGGCGCCGAGGCCGTCGGCATGGACGACCTCGCCGAAGCGATGCAGAACGGCGACCTGAACTACGACGTCGTCATCGCGACGCCGGATGCGATGCGCGTGGTCGGCAAGCTCGGCCAGGTGCTCGGTCCGCGCGGCCTGATGCCGAACCCGAAGGTCGGCACCGTTTCGCCGAACCCGGCCGAAGCCGTGAAGAACGCGAAGGCGGGCCAGGTGCGTTACCGCACCGACAAGGCCGGCATCATCCACTGCACCATCGGCAAGGCCAGCTTCGAAGCCGAAGCGCTCAAGGGCAACCTGCACGCGCTGCTGCTCGACCTGATCAAGGCCAAGCCGTCGACGGCGAAGGGCATGTACCTGCAGAAGATCTCGCTGAGCTCGACCATGGGCCCGGGCGTGATCGTCGACCAGGCGTCGCTCTCGCTGAAGTAATGCAAGACGCATCCGCCGAAAGCGGATGCGGCAACACCGTTTGAGGGCATCGCGCCGCGAGGCGCGACGCCGTCAAAGACCGCAGGTGCGGTCTGCGCAATGCGAATACGGGCAGGAAGCTCGGTACGGCATGGAGTCGTGTTCGCAAAGGCGGGATCGCTTAATCCAGCGCGCAAGCGCCGGCCTGCGTAGATGGTGCCGCCCCCTCTGGATGTTTTAGGGAAGGGCCACCACCGGGACGCGCGAGCGTCCCCGACGCCAACGGAAGGCGTCGCTCAGGACCGCAAACGGCAGGAGCCGGGCGCGGAGTTCATTAGGAGGAGTGCAATGGCTCTCAATCTGTCCCAGAAGCAGGAAGTTGTCGCCGAGCTGGCAGACGTGGCCTCGAAGGCTCACTCCCTGGTCGCAGCCGAATACGCAGGCATCACGGTCTCGCAGATGACCGCGATGCGCAAGAAGGCCCGCGAAACCGGCGTGTACTTGAAGGTTGTCAAGAACACGCTTGCGTCGCGCGCCGTCGTCGGCACCGAGTTCGAGGTCGTCAAGGACGCCCTGACCGGTCCGCTGCTGTATGCGTTCTCGACCGAGGAACCCGGCGCTGCCGGTCGCCTCATCAAGGAGTTCGCCAAGGGCAACGACAAGCTCAAGGCCAAGGTCGTGTCGGTGGAAGGCAAGTTGCTTCCCGCCGCGCACGTCGAGGTCCTGGCTTCGCTGCCGACCCGTGAGCAGGCGCTTGCCATGCTCGCCCGCGTGCTCGCCGAGCCCGCTGCGATGTTCGCCCGTGCCGTCAAGGCCGTGGCCGACAAGCAGGGCGGTGGCGATGCCCCCGCGGAGGCGCAGGCCGAAGCTTCGGCCTGATCCCTACGTCACCCATTCAATTATCCAGAGGTAATCACCATGTCCCTTTCCAACGAGCAGATCGTTGACGCCATCGCCGCGAAGTCGCTGATGGAAGTGATGGAGCTGGTCAAGGCCATCGAAGACAAGTTCGGCGTTTCCGCCGCTGCCCCGGTCATGGCCGCTGCCGGCCCGGCCGCCGCCGCCGCCCCGGTCGAAGAGCAGACCGAATTCACCGTCGTCCTGAAGGCCGCCGGCGAGAAGAAGGTCGAAGTGATCAAGGCCGTCCGCGCGATCACCGGCCTGGGCCTGAAGGAAGCGAAGGACCTCGTCGAAGGCGCCCCGCAGACCGTCAAGGAAGCCGTGTCGAAGGACGACGCCGCGAAGTTCAAGAAGGAACTCGAGGCCGCTGGCGCTGCCGTCGAAGTCAAGTAATCGCAATTGCGTCGCCGGTGACATTGGCGACCACCCAAGGCTGGGGACGAAAGTCCCCGGCCTTTGGCCGTTCCTGAGCAAGCCGCAACACATTCACCGAGTTGGCAGTTGGAAGTAGCGGGAGAAGGCGTGCTGGTGCCGGCAATACCAGCGACTCCCAACTGGCAATTTGACGTTCCCCTCGGCCACCGCGCGTGGCCGGACAGCAGCGAGGCGACAGCATCATCATGACCACTGCGACGAATTATTCGTTCACCGAGAAGAAGCGCATCCGCAAGGACTTCGGCAAGCGCCGTTCGATCCTCGAAGTGCCCTTCCTCCTGGCCATCCAGGTCGACTCCTACCGCGAGTTCCTGCAGGAACACGCAGAACCCTCCAAGCGCGACGACAAGGGCCTGCACGCCGCCCTCAAGTCCGTCTTCCCGATCACCAGCTACAGCGGCAACGCTGCGCTCGAATACGTCGGTTACCGCCTCGGCGACCCCGCGTTCGACGAGCGCGAATGCCGCAACCGTGGCCTGTCCTACGGCGCGCCGCTGCGCGTGACCGTGCGCCTGGTCATCTACGACCGCGAGTCGTCGACCAAGGCCATCAAGTACGTGAAGGAGCAGGAGGTCTACATGGGCGAGATCCCGCTCATGACCGACAACGGCACCTTCATCGTCAACGGCACCGAGCGCGTCATCGTCTCGCAGCTGCACCGTTCGCCGGGCGTGTTCTTCGACCACGACCGTGGCAAGACGCACAGCTCGGGCAAGCTGCTGTACTCCGCGCGCATCATTCCTTACCGCGGCTCGTGGCTCGACTTCGAGTTCGACCCCAAGGACGCGCTGTTCACCCGCATCGACCGCCGCCGCAAGCTGCCGGTCTCGGTGCTGCTGCGCGCGCTCGGCTACAACAACGAAGAAATGCTCCGCGCGTTCTTCGAGATCAACACCTTCCACATCGAACCCGAAGGCGTGCAGCTGGAGCTCGTGCCGGAGCGCCTGCGCGGCGAAACGCTCGACTTCGACCTGGCCGACGGCGACCGCGTCATCGTCGAAGCCGGCAAGCGCATCACCGCCCGCCACGTCAAGCAGCTCGAACAGGCGGGTGTCGCCGCGCTGGCCGTGCCGGATGCCTACCTCGTGGGCCGCATCCTCGCGCACGACGTCGTCGATCCGAAGACGGGCGAACTGCTCGCCGTCGCGAACGACGAGATCAACGACGACCAGCTGGCGAAGTTCCGCAAGACGGGCATCGAATCGGTCGGCACCATCTGGGTGAACGACCTGGATCGTGGTCCGTACCTGTCGAACACGCTGCGCATCGACTCCACGCGCACCAAGCTCGAAGCGCTGGTCGAGATCTACCGCATGATGCGTCCGGGCGAACCGCCCACCAAGGACGCCGCCGAAAACCTGTTCCACAACCTGTTCTTCACCTTCGAGCGCTACGACGTCTCCGGCGTCGGCCGCATGAAGTTCAACCGCCGCATCGGCCGCAAGGAAGTGACGGGTCCGTCCGTCCTCTACGACCGCAAGTACTTCGGCGACTACAAGAACGGCAAGGACGAGGAAGCGCAGCGCCTGGTCGCCGCGCAGGGCGACACGTCGGACATCCTCGACGTCATCCGCGTGCTGACCGAGATCCGCAACGGCCGTGGCGTGGTGGATGACATCGACCACCTGGGCAATCGTCGCGTGCGTTCGGTCGGTGAAATGGCCGAGAACGTGTTCCGCGTGGGCCTGGTCCGCGTCGAGCGCGCGGTCAAGGAACGCCTGTCGATGGCCGAGTCCGAAGGCCTGACGCCGCAGGAACTGATCAACGCCAAGCCGGTGGCCGCCGCGATCAAGGAGTTCTTCGGCTCCTCGCAGCTGTCGCAGTTCATGGACCAGAACAACCCGCTGTCGGAAGTCACGCACAAGCGTCGCGTGTCGGCCCTCGGTCCGGGCGGCCTGACGCGCGAGCGCGCGGGCTTCGAAGTCCGCGACGTGCATCCCACGCACTACGGCCGCGTCTGCACCATCGAGACGCCGGAAGGCCCGAACATCGGCCTGATCAACTCGCTCGCCGTGTTCGCGCGCACCAACCGCTACGGCTTCCTCGAGACGCCGTACCGCAAGGTCGTCAACGGCAAGGTCACCGACGACGTCGAGTTCCTCTCGGCGATCGAGGAGAACGAGTACGTCATCGCCCAGGCCAACGCGCCGCAGGACGAGAAGGGCACGATCACCTCGCAGTTCGTGGCGTGCCGCTACCAGGGCGAGTCGCTGCTGAAGCCGCCGAGCGAGATCCACTTCATGGACGTCTCGCCGATGCAGACCGTGTCGGTCGCGGCCGCGCTCGTGCCGTTCCTCGAGCACGACGACGCGAACCGCGCGCTGATGGGCGCGAACATGCAGCGCCAGGCCGTCCCGACGCTGAAGTCGCAGAAGCCGCTGGTGGGCACCGGCATCGAGCGCGCCGTGGCGCGCGACTCGGGCGTGACGGTGAACGCGCGCCGCGGTGGCGTGATCGAACAGATCGACGCCGGCCGCATCGTGGTCAAGGTCAATGAAGCCGAAATCGGCGGCGGCACCGACGCCGGCGTCGACATCTACACCCTGATCAAGTACACGCGCTCCAACCAGAACACCTGCATCAACCAGACCCCGCTGGTGAACGTGGGCGACCGCGTGGCCCGCGGCGACGTGCTGGCCGACGGTCCCTCGACCGACATCGGCGAGCTCGCGCTCGGCCAGAACATGCTGGTCGCGTTCATGCCGTGGAACGGCTACAACTTCGAAGACTCCATCCTGCTCTCCGAGCGCGTGGTGGAAGAGGATCGCTACACCACGATCCACATCGAAGAGCTGACCTGCGTCGCGCGCGACACCAAGCTGGGTCCGGAGGAAATCTCCGCCGACATCCCGAACGTTTCGGAGCAGGCGCTCAACCGCCTCGACGAATCGGGCGTGGTGTACATCGGCGCCGAAGTCCGCGCCGGCGACATCATGGTCGGCAAGGTCACGCCGAAGGGCGAATCGCAGCTGACGCCGGAAGAGAAGCTCCTCCGCGCGATCTTCGGCGAGAAGGCCTCCGATGTTAAGGACAGCTCGCTCCGCGTTCCGCCGGGCATGGACGGCACCGTCATCGACGTGCAGGTCTTCACCCGCGACGGCATCGAGAAGGACAAGCGCGCCCGCCAGATCGAAGAGTCGGAAATCCGTCGCGTCAAGAAGGACTTCGACGACCAGTTCCGCATCCTCGAAGGTGCGATCTATGCCCGCCTGCGCACGCAGCTGCTCGGCAAGGTCGCCAACGGCGGCGCGAACAACCTCAAGAAGGGCGATGCGATCACCAACGAGTACCTCGACGGCCTGAAGAAGGCCGAGTGGTTCCAGTTGCGCATGAAGGACGACGACGCCAACGACGCCATCGAACGCGCGCAGAAGCAGATCGACGCGCACGAGAAGGAATTCGAACACCGCTTCGCCGACAAGCGCGGCAAGATCACGCAGGGCGACGACCTCGCCCCGGGCGTGCTCAAGATGGTGAAGGTGTTCCTCGCCGTGAAGCGCCGCATCCAGCCGGGCGACAAGATGGCCGGCCGCCACGGCAACAAGGGTGTCGTGTCGACCATCGTGCCGGTCGAAGACATGCCGTACATGGCCGACGGTTCGTCCGTCGACATCGTGCTGAACCCGCTGGGCGTGCCGAGCCGTATGAACATCGGCCAGATCCTCGAGACGCACCTTGGCTGGGCCGCGAAGGGCCTGGGCCAGAAGATCGACCGCATGCTCAAGGCGCAGGCGGCGGTCGCGGAACTGCGCAAGTTCCTCGACCAGATCTACAACCACGACAACGCGATGGTCGGCCAGCGCGTGGACCTGACGCAGTTCACCGATGAGGAACTGCTGCGCCTGGCCCGCAACCTGACCGACGGCGTGCCGATGGCGACCCCGGTGTTCGACGGCGCGGCCGAATTCGAGATCAAGAAGATGCTCGAACTCGCCGAGCTCCCGCTGAGCGGGCAGACCGTGCTGCACGACGGTCGCACCGGCGAAGCGTTCGAACGCCCGGTCACCGTGGGTTACATGCACATGCTGAAGCTCAACCACCTGGTCGACGACAAGATGCACGCGCGTTCGACCGGTCCGTACTCGCTCGTCACCCAGCAGCCGCTGGGCGGCAAGGCGCAGTTCGGCGGCCAGCGCTTCGGCGAAATGGAAGTCTGGGCGCTGGAAGCCTACGGCGCGGCCTACACCCTGCAGGAAATGCTGACGGTGAAGTCCGACGACGTGCAGGGCCGCAACCAGATGTACAAGAACATCGTCGACGGCGAACACGAGATGGTCGCGGGCATGCCGGAGTCCTTCAACGTGTTGGTGAAGGAAATCCGCTCGCTCGCCATCAACATGGAACTCGAAGAGCACTAAGCCGCCGCCGCCGACCAGGAGACACCCATGAAAGACTTGCTCAATCTGTTCAACCAGCAGCGGCCGACCCTCGACTTCGACGCGATCAAGATCGCGTTGGCGTCGCCGGACCTCATCCGCTCGTGGTCCTACGGCGAAGTGAAGAAGCCGGAGACCATCAACTACCGCACGTTCAAGCCGGAACGCGACGGCCTGTTCTGCGCCGCGATCTTCGGTCCGATCAAGGACTACGAGTGCCTGTGCGGCAAGTACAAGCGCATGAAGCACCGCGGCGTGGTCTGCGAGAAGTGCGGCACGGAAGTGACGCTGGCCAAGGTGCGCCGCGAGCGCATGGGCCACATCGACCTCGCCTCGCCGGTCGCGCACATCTGGTTCCTGAAGTCGCTCCCGTCGCGCATCGGCCTGATGCTCGACATGACGCTGCGCGACATCGAACGCATCCTGTACTTCGAAGCCTACGTCGTCACCGAGCCGGGCCTGACCCCGCTCGAGCGCGGCAACCTGCTGACCGAAGAACAGTTCATGCAGGCGCGCCAGGAACACGGCGACGACTTCGACGCCGCGATGGGCGCCGAGGCGGTCTATGAACTGCTGCGCACGATCGACCTGCAGTCGGAGATGCTCCGCCTGAAGGAAGAGATCGCCGCCACCAACTCCGAGACCAAGCTCAAGCGCCTCACCAAGCGCATCAAGCTGATCGAGGCGTTCCTCGACTCCGGCAACCGCCCGGAGTGGATGGTCATGACCGTGCTGCCGGTGCTGCCGCCGGACCTGCGTCCGCTGGTTCCGCTGGACGGCGGCCGCTTCGCGACCTCCGACCTCAACGACCTGTACCGCCGCGTCATCAACCGCAACAACCGCCTCAAGCGCCTGCTCGAGCTCAATGCGCCGGACATCATCGTGCGCAACGAGAAGCGCATGCTGCAGGAGTCGGTGGACGCGCTGATGGACAACGGCCGTCGCGGCCGTGCCATCACCGGCACCAACAAGCGCCCGCTCAAGTCGCTCGCCGACATGATCAAGGGCAAGCAGGGTCGCTTCCGCCAGAACCTGCTCGGCAAGCGCGTCGACTACTCGGGCCGTTCGGTCATCGTGGTCGGCCCGACGCTGCGCCTGCACGAGTGCGGCCTGCCGAAGAAGATGGCGCTGGAACTGTTCAAGCCCTTCATCTTCGCGAAGCTGCAGCGCCGTGGCCTGGCCACGACGATCAAGGCCGCGAAGAAGCTCGTCGAGCGTGAAGAAGCGGAAGTCTGGGACATCCTCGAGGAAGTCATCCGCGAGCACCCGGTGCTGCTCAACCGCGCCCCGACGCTGCACCGCCTCGGCATCCAGGCCTTCGAGCCGGTGCTGATCGAAGGCAAGGCGATCCAGCTGCATCCGCTCGTGTGTACCGCGTTCAACGCGGACTTCGACGGTGACCAGATGGCCGTGCACGTCCCGCTGTCGCTGGAAGCGCAGCTGGAAGCGCGCGCGCTGATGATGGCGTCGAACAACATCCTGTCGCCGGCGAACGGCGAGCCGATCATCGTGCCGTCGCAGGACGTCGTGCTCGGCCTGTACTACATGACCCGCGCCCTTGAGAACAAGAAGGGCGAAGGCATGGCGTTCGCGAACGTCGCCGAGGTCAAGCGCGCCTACGACAACCGCGCCGTCGAGCTGCACGCCAAGGTCAAGGTGCGCATCACGCAGACGGTCATCGACGAAGACGGTTCGCGTTCGAAGCAGACCTCGATCATCGACACCACCGTCGGCCGCTCGCTCCTGCAGGAAATCCTGCCGGAAGGCCTGCCGTACGCGCTGGCCAACGTCGAGCTGACCAAGAAGAACATCTCGCGCCTGATCAACTCGTGCTACCGCATGCTCGGCCTGAAGGACACGGTCGTGTTCGCCGACAAGCTGATGTACACCGGCTTCGCGTACGCCACGCGCGCCGGCGTGTCGATCGGCATCGACGACATGATCATCCCGGGCGAGAAGAAGGGCATCCTCGACGAGGCCGAGACCGAAGTGCTGGAAATCCAGCAGCAGTACCAGTCGGGCCTGGTCACCTCGGGCGAGCGCTACAACAAGGTCGTCGACATCTGGTCGCGCACCAATGAACGCGTCGCCAAGGCGATGATGGACGCCATCGGCACCGACACGGTCGTCAACGCCAAGGGCGAGACGGTTCCGCAGAAGTCGATGAACTCGATCTACATCATGGCCGACTCCGGCGCGCGTGGTTCGCAGGCGCAGATCCGCCAGCTGGCCGGCATGCGCGGCCTGATGGCCAAGCCGGACGGCTCGATCATCGAGACGCCGATCACCGCGAACTTCCGCGAAGGCCTGAACGTCCTCCAGTACTTCATCTCCACCCACGGTGCCCGTAAGGGTCTCGCGGATACGGCGCTGAAGACGGCGAACTCCGGTTACCTGACGCGTCGACTCGTCGACGTCGCGCAGGACGTGGTGATCACCGAAACCGACTGCGGCACGTTCGACGGCCTCACCATGACGCCGATCGTCGAAGGCGGCGATGTCGTCGAACCGCTGCGCGACCGCGTGCTGGGCCGCATCGTGGCCGAAGACGTGTTCCTGCCGGGCAACGACGAAGATCCGTTCGTCACGCGCAACACGCTGCTCGACGAGCAGTGGGTGCAGAGCCTGGAAGACGCCGGCGTGCAGGCCATCAAGGTCCGCTCGACGATCACCTGCACCAGCTCGTTCGGCGTGTGCTCGCACTGCTACGGTCGCGACCTCGGCCGCGGCCACCTGGTCAACCACGGCGAAGCGGTCGGCGTCGTCGCCGCGCAGTCGATCGGCGAGCCCGGCACGCAGCTGACCATGCGTACGTTCCACATCGGTGGTGCGGCGTCGCGTGCGGCGGCGATCGACAACGTGACGGTCAAGACGACCGGTACGGTCAAGTTCAACAACCTCAAGCACGTCGACCACGCCGCGGGCCACCTCGTCGCGGTCTCGCGCTCGGGTGAACTGTCGGTGCTCGACGGCCACGGCCGCGAGCGCGAGCGCTACAAGCTGCCGTACGGCGCCACCATCCACGTCAAGGACGGCGCGGCCATCAAGGCCGGCCAGACCGTGGCGAACTGGGATCCGCACAACCACCCGATCGTGTCGGAAGTGGCGGGCTTCATGCGCTTCATCGACTTCATCGACGGCGTCACCGTCATCGAGAAGACCGACGAACTGACCGGCCTTGCCTCGCGCGAGATCACCGATCCGAAGCGTCGCGGTTCGCAGGGCAAGGACCTGCGTCCGATCGTCCGCATCGTCGACAAGAACGGCAAGGACCTGACCATCCCGGGGACCGACCTGCCGGCGCAGTACCTGCTGCCGCCGCGCTCGATCGTGAACCTGCAGGACGGTGCCGCGGTTGGCGTGGGCGACGTGGTCGCCAAGATCCCGCAGGAAGCGTCGAAGACCCGCGACATCACCGGTGGTCTGCCGCGCGTGGCCGACCTGTTCGAAGCGCGCAAGCCGAAGGACCCGGCGATCCTCGCCGAAGTCTCGGGCATCGTCAGCTTCGGCAAGGACACCAAGGGCAAGCAGCGCCTGATCATCAAGCAGGTCGACGGCAGCGAGCACGAAGAGCTGATCCCGAAGTACCGCCAGATCATCGTGTTCGAAGGCGAACACGTGGAGAAGGGCGAGACGGTCGTGGACGGCGAACCGAGCCCGCAGGACATCCTGCGTCTGCTCGGCGTCGAGCCGCTGGCGGTCTACCTCACCAAGGAAATCCAGGACGTCTATCGCCTCCAGGGCGTGAAGATCAACGACAAGCACATCGAGGTGATCGTTCGCCAGATGCTGCGCAAGGTCGAAGTGCTGGATGCAGGCGACACCAAGTTCCTGCACGGTGAGCAGGTCGAGCGCCAGCGCATGGTCGAAGCGAACGCGGCAGCCGCGGCGAAGGGCGAGATCCTCGCCAAGTACGACCCGGTGCTGCTCGGCATCACCAAGGCGTCGCTGGCGACCGAGTCCTTCATCTCCGCGGCTTCCTTCCAGGAGACCACCCGCGTGCTGACCGAGGCGGCCGTGCGCGGTACGCGCGACAGCCTGCGCGGCCTCAAGGAAAACGTGATCGTCGGCCGCCTGATCCCGGCGGGTACCGGCCTTGCCTACCACTCCGCGCGCCGCCGCACCGCCTCGGGCCTCACCGAGTCGGAGCTGGAAGCGCTGTCGGGTTCGGTGGTGGCGGAGGTCGTTGCCCAGGAGCCGGAATCGGCCGCTTCCGAAGCAGGCGAGGAGTCCAGCGCCAGCTAAACCGTTCAAGCGACGGCCTCCAGGGCCGTCCCAGACCACGAAATGAGGCGCAGGGAGCGCCTCGTCTTCGGCCCAGGATGGGCGGGAACAATGGGGCAGGGCGACGCCAGGCTTGGCGACGCCCATGCTTTCCACACCATGGCCTGCGTTGACGGTAACCGTCCGCGCTGGCTATACTTTTCCGTCTATGCAGGCCGGGAATGCGGCCTGCTTCGTTTTCACGCAAGGACTTCGGTCCCTTCAAAAGAGCCCCAAATGGCAACGATCAACCAGCTGGTGCGTAAGGCGCGCAGCCCGGAAACCTACAAGAGCACTTCGCCCGCGCTGGCGAACTGCCCGCAGCGCCGCGGCGTCTGCACCCGCGTCTACACGACCACCCCGAAGAAGCCGAACTCGGCGCTTCGCAAGGTCGCGAAGGTCCGTTTGACCAATGGCTACGAGGTCATCTCGTACATCGGCGGCGAAGGCCACAACCTGCAGGAGCACTCGGTCGTGCTCATCCGCGGCGGCCGCGTCAAGGATCTTCCGGGCGTGCGTTACCACACCGTGCGCGGTTCGCTCGACGCCGCCGGCGTCAGCAAGCGTCGCCAGGGTCGTTCCAAGTACGGCGCCAAGCGCCCGAAGTCCTGATCTAGGGGTTATCGAAAATGTCGCGTAAAGGTTCCACTCCGCAGCGCACCGTCCTGCCCGACCCGAAGCACGGGAGCGAGACGATCGCCCGCTTCATCAACATGGTCATGCAGAGCGGCAAGAAGTCGGTCGCCGAAAAGATCGTGTACGGCGCGATGGACGTGATTGGCGAAAAGAACGCCAACGCGCTCGAGCTCGTCGAAAAGGCGCTCGGCAACGTGTCGCCGTCGGTCGAGGTCAAGTCGCGTCGCGTCGGCGGCGCCACGTACCAGGTTCCCGTTGAAGTCCGCTCGTCGCGCCGCATGGCGCTGGCGATGCGCTGGCTGATCGAGTCCGCCCGCAAGCGCGGCGAGAACAGCATGCCGCGCAAGCTCGCCGGCGAGCTGGTCGACGCCTCGGAAAACCGCGGCGGCGCGATCAAGAAGCGCGAAGAAACGCACCGCATGGCGGAAGCGAACAAGGCGTTCGCGCACTACCGCTGGTAAGACACGCGGGCCCGCGCAGCGCGGGCCCGTAGCGGCACAGACCGCCGCATCCGTCGAGCCGCCTTCAGGGCGGCTTCGGCCTTCCGGACATTTCGTCCGCACAGAAACGAGAGATTCCCGTGGCTCGCACCACTCCCATCGAGCGTTACCGCAACTTCGGCATCATGGCCCACATCGATGCCGGCAAGACCACGACGACCGAACGCATCCTGTTCTACACCGGCGTCAACCACAAGATCGGCGAGGTGCACGAAGGCGCCGCGACGATGGACTGGATGGAGCAGGAGCAGGAACGCGGCATCACCATCACGTCGGCTGCGACCACGGCGTTCTGGAAGGGCATGGACATGTCCTTCCCGGAATACCGCTTCAACATCATCGACACCCCCGGGCACGTCGACTTCACGATCGAAGTCGAGCGTTCGCTGCGCGTGCTCGACGGTGCGGTGTTCGTGCTCTGCGCGGTCGGCGGCGTGCAGCCGCAGTCCGAGACGGTGTGGCGCCAGGCCAACAAATACAACGTGCCGCGCCTTGCGTTCGTCAACAAGATGGACCGCACCGGCGCCAACTTCTCGAAGGTCGTCGAGCAGCTGAAGTCGCGCCTTGGCGCGTACCCGGTGCCGATGCAGGTGCCGATCGGCGCCGAAGACAACTTCGAAGGCGTCGTCGATCTCCTCAAGATGAAGGCGATCGTGTGGGACATGGAGTCCAAGGGCACCAAGTTCGAATACGCCGACATTCCGGCGCACCTGGCCGACGAGTGCGCGAGCGCGCGCGCGTTCATGGTCGAGGCTGCCGCCGAGGCGTCCGAAGAGCTCATGGACAAGTACCTCAACGAAGGTGAGCTGTCGGAAGACGAGATCATCGCGGGCATCCGCGAGCGCACGCTGAAGTGCGAGATCATCCCGGCGCTGTGCGGCACCGCGTTCAAGAACAAGGGCGTCCAGGCGATGCTCGACGCGGTCATCCGCTACCTGCCGTCCCCGTCCGATCGTCCGCCGGTGGCCGGCGTCGACGAGAACGACAAGGAAGACAGCCGCAACGCGACGGACACCGATCCGTTCTCCGCGCTCGCGTTCAAGATCATGACCGACCCGTTCGTGGGTTCGCTCACGTTCTTCCGCGTCTACTCGGGCACGCTCAACTCCGGCGACCAGGTCTACAACCCGATCAAGTCGCGCAAGGAACGCGTGGGCCGCATCCTGCAGATGCACGCCAACAACCGCGACGAAATCAAGGAAGTGCGCGCGGGCGACATCGCCGCGGCCGTCGGCCTGAAGGACGTGACCACCGGCGACACGCTGTGCGCGCAGGACCACGTCATCACGCTCGAGCGCATGGTGTTCCCGGAGCCCGTCATCTCGATGGCGGTCGAGCCGAAGACCAAGTCGGACCAGGAAAAGATGGGCCTTGCGCTGGGTCGCCTCGCGCAGGAAGACCCCTCGTTCCGCGTGCGCACGGATGAAGAATCCGGCCAGACGATCATCTCGGGCATGGGCGAGCTCCACCTCGAAATCCTCGTCGACCGCATGAAGCGCGAGTTCAACGTCGAAGCGAACGTCGGCAAGCCGCAGGTCGCCTACCGCGAAACCATCCGCAAGGCGGTCAAGTCGGAAGGCAAGTTCGTGCGCCAGTCGGGCGGCAAGGGTCAGTTCGGCCACGTGTGGCTCGAGATCTCGCCGAACGAACAGGGCAAGGGCTACGAGTTCGAAAACGCGATCGTCGGCGGCGTGATTCCGAAGGAATACATCCCCGCGGTCGACAAGGGCATCCAGGAAGCGGTCGCGAACGGCATCATGGCCGGCTTCCCGATCGTCGACGTCAAGGTGCGCCTGATCGACGGCTCGTACCACGAAGTCGACTCGTCCGAAATGGCGTTCAAGATCGCCGGCTCGATGGGCTTCAAGGAAGGCTTCCACAAGGCCAATCCCGCGCTGCTCGAGCCGATGATGAAGGTCGAGATCGTCACGCCCGAGGATTACCTCGGCGACGTGATGGGCGACGTGAGCCGCCGCCGCGGCATCCTGCAGGGCCAGGACGACAGCCCGTCGGGCAAGATCATCGACGCGATGATCCCGCTGGGCGAGATGTTCGGCTACGCGACGACGCTGCGTTCGATGTCGCAGGGCCGCGCCACCTTCACGATGGAATTCGATCACTACGCGGAAGCGCCGGCGAACATCGCCGAGGCCGTGATCAAGAAGTCCTGATCAACACACACATTCGAGGTAAACAGTCATGGCAAAGGGTAAGTTCGAGCGCACCAAGCCCCACGTGAACGTGGGCACGATCGGTCACGTTGACCACGGCAAGACGACGCTGACGGCGGCGCTGACGAAGGTGGGCGCGGAACGTTTCGGCGGCGAATTCAAGGCATACGACGCGATCGACGCGGCGCCGGAAGAGAAGGCGCGCGGCATCACGATCTCGACGGCGCACGTGGAATACGAATCGGCCACGCGCCACTACGCGCACGTGGACTGCCCGGGCCACGCCGACTACGTGAAGAACATGATCACGGGTGCGGCGCAGATGGACGGCGCGATCCTGGTGTGCTCGGCCGCGGACGGCCCGATGCCGCAGACGCGCGAACACATCCTGCTGTCGCGCCAGGTGGGCGTGCCGTACATCGTCGTGTTCCTGAACAAGGCCGACATGGTGGACGACGCCGAACTGCTCGAGCTGGTCGAGATGGAAGTGCGCGAGCTGCTGACCAAGTACGAATTCCCGGGCGACGACACCCCGATCATCAAGGGTTCGGCGCGCCTGGCGCTGGAAGGCGACCAGTCGGAAATCGGCGTGCCGTCGATCCTGAAGCTGGTGGACGCGCTGGACACGTTCATCCCGCAGCCGGAGCGCGCGATCGACAAGCCGTTCCTGATGCCGGTGGAAGACGTGTTCTCGATCTCGGGCCGCGGCACCGTGGTGACCGGCCGCATCGAGCGCGGCATCATCAAGGTTGGTGACGAAATCGAAATCGTCGGCATCCGTCCGACGCAGAAGACGACGGTCACGGGCGTTGAAATGTTCCGCAAGCTGCTGGACCAGGGCCAGGCGGGCGACAACGCGGGCCTGCTGCTGCGCGGCACCAAGCGTGACGACGTGGAGCGTGGCCAGGTGCTGGCCAAGCCGGGTTCGATCACGCCGCACACGACGTTCGAAGCCGAGGTGTACGTGCTGTCGAAGGACGAAGGCGGCCGCCACACGCCGTTCTTCAAGGGCTACCGCCCGCAGTTCTACTTCCGCACGACCGACATCACGGGCGCCGTGACCCTGCCGGAAGGCGTGGAAATGGTCATGCCGGGCGACAACATCAAGATGGTGGTCGAGCTGATCAACCCGGTGGCGATGGACGATGGCCTGCGCTTCGCGATCCGCGAAGGCGGCCGTACGGTCGGCGCCGGCGTCGTGGCGAAGATCCTCAAGTAATAAAGCAAAGAAAATCAGGTGGTTTCGGGGGGAATGGGTTGCCATTCCCCTCCGGGACCCCCTAGAATGCACGACCCCGCAGCCAGACCTGAAAAGGGACGGCCGCGGGACCAGCGAAATGAAGGACAGGACGTACTTCGTTTTCGCCCGACAGGGATATGTCGCGCGGTAGCGCTCCGCCCGTTCCGAAGGTCTTCGGAGCACATATGGCGGGGCCGCTCGCGCGTTCACGATTCCGTCTGGGCGGGCCGGGAAACCGGGCCCGCTTTGTTTTTGAAGGACGCTCCATCGTTCCAAGAAACCCGGGGTCGGCACACCCAGAGGCCGACCCTCCGCTCTTTCCAGAGGAATTCCCGTCATGGCGGACCAGAAGATCCGGATTCGGCTGAAGGCATACGATCATCGTCTGATCGACCGCTCGGCCAGCGAGATCGTCGAGACGGCCAAGCGGACCGGCGCGCAAGTGCGCGGCCCGATCCCGCTGCCGACCAAGCTCGAGCGCTACACCATTCTCACGTCGCCGCACGCCGACAAGGACGCGCGCGACCAGTACGAAACCCGCACGCACAAGCGCGTGCTCGACATCGTCGACCCGAACGACAAGACCGTGGACGCGCTGATGAAGCTCGAACTCGCGGCTGGCGTCGACGTGCAGATCAAGCTGACCTGAGGCCCCTACCATGACCGCGAAGAAGCATTCGTTGGGCATCGTCGGCCGCAAGGCCGGCATGAGCCGCGTGTTTACCGAAGATGGCAAGTCCATCCCGGTGACCCTGATTGAAGCCACCCCGAACCGCATCACCCAGGTGAAGACGGTCGAGACCGACGGCTACAGCGCCGTGCAGGTCACCGTCGGCGTCAAGCGCGCCGCGCTGATCAACAAGCCGGAAGCCGGCCACCTCGCCAAGGCGAAGGTGGAAGCTGGTCGCGGCCTGTGGGAACTGCGCGTTGCCGACGACAAGATCACCGACTTCCAGGTCGGCGGCGAAATCCGCGCCGACATCTTCGAAGTCGGCCAGGCCGTCGACGTCCAGGGCATCACCAAGGGCAAGGGCTTCCAGGGCACGATCAAGCGCTGGAACTTCACCATGGGCGACGCGACGCACGGCAACTCGCTGTCGCACCGTTCGCCGGGTTCGATCGGCCAGCGCCAGACGCCGGGCCGCGTGTTCCCGGGCAAGAAGATGTCGGGCCACATGGGTGCCGAAACCCAGACGACGCAGAACCTGAAGGTCGTCAAGGTCGACGCCGAACGCGGCCTGATCGCCGTGCGCGGTGCCGTGCCGGGCGCGCCGGGTGGCGACGTGATCGTGCGTCCGACGAGCAAGGGAGTCTGAGGACCATGGAACTCGCCATCAACAACAGCAAGAACACGCTGTCCGTTTCGGACGCGGTGTTCGGCCGTGAATTCTCGGAAGACCTGGTCCACCAGGTCGTCGTCGCCTACCGCAACGCGGGTCGCGCCGGCACCAAGGCGCAGAAGACGCGCTCGGAAGTCAACGGCACCACCAAGAAGTCGAAGAAGCAGAAGGGCGGCGGTGCGCGTCATGGCGCGCTGACGGCTCCGATCTTCGTCGGCGGCGGCGTGACCTTCGCGGCGAAGCCGCGCAGCTTCGCGCAGAAGGTCAACCGCAAGATGTATCGCGCCGCGATGGCCGCGATCCTGTCGGAACTCAACCGCCAGGGCCGCATCATGGTCGTCGACTCGTTCGATATCGACGCGCCGAAGACCAAGGGCCTGATCGCCAAGCTCAAGGGCCTCGAAGTCGGCCAGCGTCCGCTGATCGTCACCGAGGAAGCGTCGGAATCGCTGTACCTGTCCGCGCGCAACCTGCCGTATGTCGAAGTGCGCGACGTGCAGGGCCTCGACCCGGTCGCCCTCGTCGGCGCCGACACGGTCGTGGTCACCACCGACGCGGTGAAGAAGATCGAGGAGTGGCTCGCATGAGCACGATCAGCAACGTGTACGAAGTGATCCGTGCGCCGCGCGTGTCCGAAAAGACCGCGCGCCTGCAGGAAGTGTCGAATCAGTACGTCTTCGAAGTCGCGAAGGACGCCACCAAGGCCGATGTGAAGGCCGCGGTCGAGCAGATCTTCGACGTCAAGGTCGAGGCGGTGAACGTGGTGAACGTGAAGGGCAAGAACAAGTCCTTCAAGTTTCGCCAAGGCAAGCGCGGCGACTGGCGCAAGGCGTACGTGAAGCTGGCCGAAGGCCAGTCGATCGACGTGATGATGGCCAAGGCCTGAGGACAGACCCATGGCATTGATGACTTTCAAGCCCACCTCGCCCGGCCGCCGCAGCGCGGTCCGTGTCGTGACGCCGGACCTCCACAAGGGGGCGCCGTTCGCCGCGCTGGTCGAGAAGAAGAGCAAGACCGGTGGTCGTAACCACCACGGTCGCATCACCACCCGCCACATCGGTGGTGGCCACAAGCAGAACTACCGCATCATCGACTTCAAGCGCGACAAGGAAGGCATTCCGGCGCGCGTGGAGCGGATCGAATACGATCCCAACCGCACCGCGCACATCGCGCTGCTGTGCTACGTCGATGGCGAGCGTCGCTACATCATCGCCCCGAAGGGCCTGAAGAGCGGCGACCAGGTCATCGCGGGTCGCGACGCCCCGATCAAGGTCGGCAACACGCTGCCGCTGCGCAACATCCCCGTCGGCTCCACGGTGCATTGCATCGAGATGAAGCCGGGCAAGGGTGCGCAGCTCGCTCGTGCCGCCGGCGCCGGCGTGCAGCTCATCGCACGCGAATCCGGTTACGCCACGCTGCGTCTTCGCTCCGGCGAAATGCGCAAGGTGCCGGCCGAGTGCCGCGCCACCGTCGGTGAAGTCGGCAACGTCGAGCACAACCTCGAAAAGCTGGGCAAGGCCGGTGCGAAGCGTTGGCGCGGCATCAAGCCGACCGTTCGCGGCGCCGCCATGAACCCGGTGGACCACCCGCACGGTGGTGGCGAGGCGAAGGCCGGCCAGGGCAACCCGCATCCGGTCACCCCGTGGGGTGTCCCGACGAAGGGTTACAAGACGCGCAAGAACAAGCGCACCACGCAATTCATCGTGCGCGATCGCAGGGGTTAATCGGCCATGGCACGTTCACTGAAGAAGGGTCCGTTCGTCGACCACCACCTGATGAAGAAGGTGGAGACCGCGGGCAACAACAAGAAGCCGATCAAGACCTGGTCGCGTCGTTCGATGGTCATGCCGGAAATGGTGGGTTTCACCATCGCCGTGCACAACGGCAAGAACCACATCCCGGTCCTGGTCAACGAAAACATGGTTGGCCACAAGCTTGGCGAGTTCGCCCTGACCCGTACGTTCAAGGGTCATGGCGGCGACAAGAAGGCCGGGAAGTAAGGAGATGACCATGGAAGCGAAAGCCATCCTGCGCTCTGCGCGCATCTCTGCCCAGAAGGCCCGTCTCGTCGCCGACCAGGTGCGCGGCATGCCCGTGGACCGCGCGCTCGCGCTGCTGAAGTTCTCGGACAAGAAGGCCGCCGGCATGATCTACAAGATCGTGTATTCGGCCGCCTCCAACGCCGAGAACAACTACGGCGCCGACGCCGACGACCTGAAGGTCAAGACCATCATGGTCGACGAAGGCCCCACGCTGAAGCGCTTCATGGCGCGTGCGAAGGGCCGCGGCACCCGGATCCTCAAGCGCACCAGCCACATCACTGTGGTTGTCGGTGCCGGCAAGTAACGGCGGAGATCAGACATGGGTCATAAAGTTCATCCGACCGGCATCCGCCTGGGCATCGCCAAGGACTGGAATTCCAAGTGGTTCGCCGGCAAGAAGCATTACGCTGACTACCTGGTCGCCGACCTGAAGGTCCGCGACATGCTGCGCAAGAAGCTCGCGCAGGCCGGCATCTCGAAGATCCTGATCGAGCGTCCCGCCAACAACGCGCGCGTCACGATCCACACCGCCCGTCCGGGCGTGGTGATCGGCAAGCGTGGCGAGGACATCGAGAAGCTGCGCAAGGACGTCAGCGACCTGATGGGCGTCCCGGCGCACATCAACGTCACCGAAGTCCGCAAGCCGGAACTCGACGCGCAGCTGGTTGCCGAATCGATCGCGCAGCAGCTCGAGCGCCGCATCATGTTCCGCCGCGCGATGAAGCGCGCCGTCGGCAACGCGATGCGCCTCGGCGCGCTGGGCATCAAGGTCAACGTGGCCGGCCGCCTCAACGGCGCGGAAATCGCCCGTTCGGAGTGGTACCGCGAAGGCCGCGTGCCGCTGCACACCCTGCGCGCCGACATCGACTACGGCTTTGCCGAAGCGAAGACGACGTACGGGATCATCGGCATCAAGGTGTGGGTCTACAAGGGCGAAGTCTTCGACTTCAGCCAGGTCGGCCAGGAAAAGCAGGACGACACGCCGCGCGCCGAGCGTGGTGAGCGCGGCGATCGCGCCGACCGTCCGCGTGGTCCGCGCCGTGAGCGCGAGGCGAGGGATTAATCATGTTGCAACCGAAGCGAACCAAATATCGCAAGATGCACAAGGGCCGCAACGACAGCCTGAGCTGGAGCGGCAACGCCGTTTCGTTCGGCGAGTTCGGCCTGAAGTCCACTGCCTTCGGCCAGCTGACCGCGCGCCAGATCGAAGCGGCCCGCCGCTCGATCAGCCGCTACGTCAAGCGCGGCGGCAAGATGTGGATCCGCGTGTTCCCCGACAAGCCGATCACCAAGAAGCCCATCGAAGTCCGAATGGGTTCTGGTAAGGGCAACGTGGAGTACTGGGTCGCGCAGATCCAGCCGGGCCGCATGATCTATGAGATCGAGGGCGTCAGCGAGGAAGTGGCACGCGAGGCATTCCGCCTGGCCGCCGCCAAGCTGTCGGTGACCACCACTTTCGTGACCCGGACGGTGCGCTGATGGAACTCAAGCAACTGCGTTCGAAGAACGCCGCCGAGCTCAAGGCCCACCTCGTGGACCTGCAGAAGGAGCAGTTCGCGCTCCGCATGCAGAAGGCCACGGGCCAGCTGGCCAAGACCCACGAAGCCCGCCGTGTCCGCCGCGAAATCGCGCGCGTGAACATGCTGCTGGGCGACGCGGCCAAGAAGTAAGGAATGGCGACGATGAACGACACTCAAAAGAAGCTGCACACGGTCGAAGGCCGCGTTGTCAGCAACAAGATGGACAAGACCATCACCGTGCTCGTCGAGCGCCAGGTCAAGCACGCGCTGTACGGCAAGTACATCCGCCGCTCGACCAAGCTGCACGCGCATGACGCCGAAAACGCCTGCAAGGAAGGCGATTTCGTGCGCATCGCGGAATGCGCGCCGATGTCGAAGACCAAGAACTGGCGCGTCGTCGAAATCCTGACGCGTGCGGCCGAGTAAGGAGAGACAGCCATGATCCAGATGCAGAGCTATCTCGACGCCGCCGACAACTCGGGTGCCAAGGAACTGATGTGCATCAAGGTGCTCGGTGGTTCGAAGCGCCGCTATGCCCACATCGGCGACATCATCAAGGTGACCGTCAAGGACGCGATCCCGCGCGGCAAGGTCAAGAAGGGCGACGTCTACGACGCCGTCGTGGTCCGTACCCGCAAGGGTGTGCGCCGCGCCGACGGTTCGCTGATCCGCTTCGATGGCAACGCCGCCGTGTTGCTCAACAACAAGCATGAGCCGATCGGCACGCGCATCTTCGGGCCTGTGACCCGCGAGCTGCGCTCCGAGAAGTTCATGAAGATCGTCTCGCTCGCGCCTGAAGTGCTCTGAGCGGAAAGGAACAGACATGAACCGTATCCGCAAGGGCGACCAGGTGGTCGTCATCTCCGGCAAGGACAAGGGCAAGCGTGGTGACGTGGTGCGCGTGGCCGGCGACAAGATCGTCGTCTCCAACATCAACGTCATCAAGCGCCACACCAAGCCGAACCCGCAGGCCGGCCAGCCCGGCGGCGTGATCGAGCGCGAAGCGCCGATCCATATCTCGAACGTGATGCTCTTCAACCCGGCGACGGGCAAGGGCGAACGCGTCGGCTTCAAGGTCCTGGAGGATGGACGCAAATTGCGTGTGTTCCGCTCCAGTGGTGAATCGATCGACGGTTGATGCCGTCGGAGGAAGATGCAATGACCCGGCTTGAAACGTTTTACAAGGAAGAAGTGGTGCCGAAGCTGATGCAGCAGTTCGGCTACACCAATCCGATGCAGGTGCCGAAGCTCGTCAAGATCACGCTCAACATGGGCGTGGGCGAAGCGGCGGCCAACAAGAAGATCCTCGAGAACGCGGTGGCCGACATGGCCAAGATCAGCGGCCAGAAGCCGCTCGTCACCAAGTCGCGCATCTCGGTGGCCTCGTTCAAGATCCGCGACGGTTGGCCGATCGGTTGCAAGGTCACCTTGCGCCGCGCCCACATGTTCGAGTTCCTGGACCGCCTGATCAACATCTCGCTGCCGCGCGTCCGCGACTTCCGCGGCGTGTCGGGTCGTTCGTTCGACGGCCGCGGCAACTACAACATGGGCGTCAAGGAACAGATCATCTTCCCGGAGATCGATTTCGACCAGGTCGACGCCATGCGCGGCATGGACATCGCGATCACCACCACGGCGAAGAGCGACGCAGAGGCCAAGGCCCTGCTCGAAGCCTTCCGCTTCCCGTTCCGTAATTAAGGGCTGACACCATGGCCAAGACCTCGATGGTCAACCGCGAAGTCAAGCGCGCCAAGCTCGCCAAGCAGCACGGCGGCAAGCGCGAAGCGCTGAAGAAGATCATCTCCAGCCAGACCGCGTCGTACGAAGAAAAGATGGAAGCCGTGGTCAAGCTGCAGAAGCTGCCGCGTGACTCGTCGGAATGCCGCCAGCGCAACCGTTGCGCCATCACCGGCCGTCCGCGCGGCGTCTACCAGAAGTTCGGCCTGGCGCGAAACATGCTGCGCAAGGCGACGATGAACGGCGACGTCCCGGGCCTCCGCAAGGCGTCCTGGTAAACACCCCGCAACACCCACGCAAGAAGCTATTCGCAATTCCGCGGATATCGGTGCACTCAAAGGTATTACTCAATGAGCATGACTGATCCCATCGCCGACATGCTGGTCCGCATCAAGAATGCGGCCGCCGTCGGCAAGCCGACGGTGTCGATGCCGTCGTCGAAGATCAAGGTCGCGATCGCCAAGGTCCTCCAGGACGAGGGCTACATCGCGTCGTCGCGCGTGACCAAGGACGGCGCCAAGTCGGTCCTGGAAATCGCGCTGAAGTACTACGAAGGCAAGCCGGTCATCGAGCGCCTGCAGCGCGTTTCGCGCTCCAGCCTGCGCCAGTACCGCGGCAAGGATGAACTGCCCAAGGTCCTCGGTGGCCTCGGCGTTGCGATCATCTCCACCTCGAAGGGCATCATGACCGACTCGCAGGCGCGCCAGCAGGGCGTCGGCGGTGAAGTCCTGTGCTTCGTGGCCTAAGGGAGTAACGACACATGTCCCGCGTCGCCAAGAAGCCGATCGCCCTCGCCAAGGGCATCGAATTTAACGTCCAGCCGGAATCCGTGAGCGTCAAGGGCCCGAAGGGCACCCTGTCGATCGCCAAGCCGGCCGGCATCGCCGTCCAGATCGAGAACGACACCGCCAACGTGTCGGCCAACGATCCCTCGCTCGTGCCGCTCGCCGGTACGCTGCGCGCCATCCTCGCGAACATGGTCCTGGGCGTCAGCCAGGGCTTCGAGCGCAAGCTTGAGCTCGTCGGCGTCGGTTACCGTGCCGCGATGCAGGGCAAGGACCTGAACCTGTCGCTGGGTTTCTCGCACCCGGTGCTGTTCACGGCCCCGGAAGGCATCACCATCGCCACTCCGACCCAGACGGAAATCGTCGTGTCGGGCGCCGACAAGCAGCGCGTCGGCGAAGTCGCCGCCAAGATCCGTGGCTTCCGTCCGCCGGAGCCCTACAAGGGCAAGGGCGTGAAGTACGCCGGCGAGAACATCATCCGCAAGGAAGCCAAGAAGGCCTAAGCGGCTTTCAGCTTTCGGAGACCAGAGCATGAACAAGAAACCCGCCCGCCTGCGCCGCGCCAAGTCGACCCGTGCGCACATCCGCGAACTCGGCGTGCCGCGCCTGTCGGTGCTGCGCACCGGCCAGCACCTGTACGCGCAGGTGTTCAGCGCCGACGGCTCGAAGGTCCTGGCTTCGGCCTCGACCGTGCAGTCGGAAGTGAAGGAAGGTTTGAAGAACGGCAAGAACGCCGACGCCGCCGCCAAGGTCGGTCGCGCGATCGCCGAGAAGGCCAAGGCCGCCGGCGTCGAGAAGGTCGCCTTCGACCGTTCGGGCTACCGCTACCACGGTCGCATCAAGGCGCTCGCCGATGCCGCCCGCGAAGGTGGCTTGCAGTTCTAAGGCTTGAAGGCGTGGGGCTTCGGCCCCATGCCGTGTGTCCCGCCTGCATGGGCCATGCAGGACGCGCAACGGAGTTCTCCGCTGCGCGGTGCACCCGATCCACCCAACAACTCTAAGCGGCCACGAGCCGTACATACTTCAACTACCGAGACACACACATGGCAGAACAACAGCGTGAATCGCGGGGCCGCGATCGCAATCGCGATCGCGAAGAAGTCGATGACGGCATGATCGAGAAGCTGATCGCGGTCAACCGCGTCAGCAAGACGGTCAAGGGCGGTCGCCAGTTCACCTTCACCGCACTGACGGTGGTGGGCGACGGCAACGGCAAGGTCGGTTTTGGTTACGGCAAGGCGCGCGAAGTGCCGGTCGCCATCCAGAAGTCGATGGAATACGCCCGCAAGAGCTTCATCAACGTGGACCTCAACAACGGCACGCTGTGGCATGCCGTGAAGTCGGGCCACGGCGCCGCGCGCGTCTTCATGCAGCCGGCTTCCGAAGGTACCGGCGTGATCGCCGGCGGCGCGATGCGCGCCGTGCTCGAAGCGGTCGGCGTCAAGAACGTGCTGGCGAAGGCCGTCGGCTCGCGCAACCCGATCAACCTGGTGCGCGCCACGCTGCGCGGCCTCGGTGAGATGCATTCGCCGGCGAAGATCGCGGCCAAGCGCGGCAAGAAGGTCGAGGAGCTGTCCCATGGCTAAGTCCAAGGCTCCCGCCACCAACACGGGCACCGTCAAGGTGCGCCTCGTCAAGGGTCTTCGCGGCACGCAGGCGCGTCATCGCCTGTCGGTGCGCGCGCTCGGCCTGAACAAGCTCAACGATGTGCGCGAGCTGAAGGACAGCCCGCAGGTGCGTGGCCTGATCACGCAGCTGCACTACCTCGTTCGCGTGGAGGACTGATCACATGCGCCTCAATTCTCTCAAGCCCGCCGACGGTGCCCGCAAGGAGCGCGTCCGCGTTGGTCGTGGTATCGGTTCGGGCCTCGGCAAGACCGCGGGCCGCGGCCACAAGGGTTCTTTCGCGCGTAGCGGCAAGGGCAAGATCAAGGCCGGCTTCGAAGGCGGCCAGATGCCCATGCAGCGTCGCCTGCCGAAGATCGGTTTCCGGTCGAAGATGCAGAAGGACGCCGCCGAAGTGCTGCTGTACCAGCTGGACAAGCTGGACGCCGGCACGATCGACGTCGCCGCGCTGCGCGCCGCCAAGCTGATCCCGGCGGCCGCGAAGAAGGTCAAGATCGTCAAGAAGGGCGAAGTGACCAAGAAGTTCATCCTGTCCGGCCTGATGGCCACGGCAGGTGCCAAGGCCGCGATCGAAGCGGCCGGCGGCAAGGTCGGGGAGTAACCGACGCATGGCGCGAGGCGCAGCGGCGTCCCTGGGTGGCGGGCTCGGTAAGTTCACCGAGCTTCGCCAACGCCTGATGTTCGTGGTGGGCGCGTTGATCGTCTATCGCATCGGTTGCTACATCCCGGTGCCGGGCGTCAACCCGCAAGCGATGCTGCAGCTCATGGAGTCGCAGAAGGGCACCATCGTGGACATGTTCAACATGTTCTCGGGTGGTGCGCTCCAGCGCTTCAGCCTGTTCGCGCTCAACGTCGTGCCCTACATCTCGGCATCGATCGTCGTCCAGCTGATGACGCAGATCCTGCCCAGCTGGAAGGCGATGTCGAAGGAAGGCGAGTCCGGTCGCCGCAAGATCACCCAGTACTCGCGCGTCGGCGCGGTGGGCCTGGCGATCTTCCAGGCCGCCGGCATCGCGATGGCGCTGCAGGGTTCGGGCGCGCAGAGCGGGATCCCCGTGGTGTACAACCCGGGCCCGGGCTTCGTCATGACGGCCGTCGTCGCGCTCACCGCGGGCACGATGTTCCTCATGTGGCTCGGCGAGCAGGTCACCGAGCGCGGCATCGGCAACGGTGTGTCGCTGATCATCTTCGCCGGCATCGTGGCCGGCCTGCCGGGCGCGGTCCTGACCACGCTGGAACAGGCCCGCAACGGCGACATGAGTGCGCTGCAGGTGATGGCGATCGTCGCGATCGTCCTGGTCTTCACGTTCTTCGTCGTGTTCGTCGAACGCGGCCAGCGCCGGGTGACGGTGAACTACGCGCGCCGCCAGGGCGGTCGCAACGCGTACATGAACCAGACCTCGTTCCTGCCGCTCAAGCTCAACATGGCCGGCGTGATCCCGCCGATCTTCGCCTCGAGCCTGATCATGTTCCCGGCGACCGCCTCCACCTGGTTCGGCCAGAGCGGGCAGGGCACCGGCTTCCAGCGTTTCCTCCAGCAGGCGGCGCAGTCGCTGGCCCCGGGCGAACCGCTGCACATGATCCTGTTCGCGTCCCTGATCATCGGCTTCGCGTTCTTCTACACGGCGCTGGTGTTCAACTCGCAGGAAACGGCCGACAACCTCAAGAAGTCGGGCGCGCTCATCCCGGGCATCCGTCCGGGCAAGGCGACGGCGGATTACATCGACGGCGTGCTGACCCGACTGACGGGCGCCGGCGCGATCTACCTGGTGCTGGTCTGCCTGCTCCCGGAGATCATGCGCACCAAGATCGGCGCTTCGTTCTACTTCGGCGGCACCTCGCTGCTGATCGTGGTGGTGGTGGTGATGGATTTCATGGCGCAGATCCAGGCGCACCTGACCTCGCACCAGTACGAAAGCCTGTTGAAGAAGGCGAACCTCAAGGGTTCGCGCCCCGGCCTCACCGGCCGTTGATAGACACCGCGGGGCGGCCACGGCCGCTTCCGCACCCCGGCCCGGGTTTCGCCCGGGTCGACCAGGGCGACTCGCCCCACGGTCCCGTGGGCGGGTGGGTCCGGACCAGACCGCGCGCCGGAGTAGCGCGCGGGGCAAGGCCCAGGCGGGGTTCGCCGCAGGGGTCGGGCAGTCCGGATACCGTCGCCGGAGCATGGGCACACTCCCCATGCCGGGTTTCGGACCATTTTGGTCCGGGACTTCCAAGTTCCACGGGACCCAGCTAAAATTTCGTGTTCCCTCGCCGGATCGAACAGTCCGGCCGCCACCAAAGTTTTGGAGATCGCGTCATGGCGCGTATTGCGGGCGTCAACCTGCCTGCCCAGAAGCATGTCTGGGTCGGGCTGCAAAGCATCTACGGCATCGGCCGTACCCGTTCGAAGAAGGTCTGCGACGCCGCCGGCGTTGCGTCCAACACCAAGATCCGCGACCTGTCCGAGCCGGAAGTCGAGCGCCTGCGCTCGGAAGTCGGCAAGTACGTCGTGGAAGGTGACCTGCGCCGCGAAATCGGCATGGCCATCAAGCGCCTCATGGACCTGGCCTGCTATCGCGGCCTGCGTCACCGCCGCGGTCTTCCGCTGCGCGGCCAGCGCACCCGGACCAATGCCCGTACCCGCAAGGGTCCGCGCAAGGCCATCAAGAAGTAAGGAACCCACACCATGGCCAAGCCGGCAGCTGCCGCAAAAACGAAGAAGAAGATCAAGCGCGTCGTCACCGACGGCGTCGCCCACGTCCACGCTTCGTTCAACAACACCATCGTCACGATCACCGACCGCCAGGGCAACGCGCTGTCGTGGGCGACTTCGGGCGGCGCGGGTTTCCGCGGTTCGCGCAAGTCGACCCCGTTCGCCGCGCAGGTCGCCGCCGAAAAGGCCGGGCGCGCTGCGCTCGACTACGGTGTCAAGTCGCTCGAGGTCCGCATCAAGGGCCCGGGTCCCGGTCGTGAATCCGCCGTGCGTTCGCTGAACAACGTCGGCTACAAGATCACCAACATCATCGACGTGACGCCTATCCCGCACAACGGGTGCCGTCCGCCGAAGAAGCGCCGCGTCTGAGGAGCTGAAGAACCATGGCTCGTTACATTGGTCCCACCTGTAAGCTCGCCCGTCGCGAAGGCGCCGATCTCGGCCTCAAGTCGCCCGCGCGCGCGCTCGATTCGAAGTGCAAGCTGGAGCAGAAGCCCGGCCAGCACGGCGCCACCGCCCGCAAGGGCAAGCTGTCCGACTACGCCACCCAGCTGCGCGAAAAGCAGAAGGTCAAGCGTATCTACGGTCTGCTGGAGCGTCAGTTCCGCAACTACTACAAGAAGGCCTCGACGAAGAAGGGCAACACGGGTGAAAACCTGCTGCAGCTCCTCGAGACCCGCCTGGACAACGTCGTCTACCGCATGGGCTTCGCCGTCACCCGCCCGGCCGCGCGCCAGCTGGTGTCGCACCGTGGCGTCACGGTGAACGGCAAGCCGGTGAACCTGCCGTCCTACGCCGTCAAGGCGGGCGATGCGATCGCCCTGTCCGAGCGCGCGCAGAAGCAGCTTCGCGTGCAGGAATCGGTCACCGTCGCGCAGCAGATGGATCTGTCGCCGGCGTGGGTCGAAGTCGACGCGAAGAAGTTCGCTGGCGTGTTCAAGGCCGTGCCGGATCGTGCCGAACTTCCGGCCGACATCAACGAAGCGCTGATCGTCGAGCTTTACTCGAAGTAACCGACTGCCGTTTGAAACAACCATCGCCCGACGGGGCGATGGTCACTGGAGACACCGAAACATGACGGTTACCGCCAACCAAGTCCTGCGCCCCCGTGGCCCGCAGATCGAGCGCATCGCCGAAAACCGCGCAAAGGTCGTGATCGAACCGCTGGAGCGCGGTTACGGCCACACGCTCGGCAATGCACTGCGTCGCGTGTTGCTCTCCTCGATCCCCGGCTTCGCCATCACGGAAGTCGAGATCGACGGCGTGCTGCACGAATACACGACGGTCGAAGGCCTGCAGGAAGACGTGCTCGAGGTGTTGTTGAACCTCAAGGACGTCGCGATCCGCATGCACACCGGTGATTCGGCGACCCTGAGCCTGGCCAAGCAGGGCCCGGGCGTCGTCACCGCCGGCGACATCCGCACCGACCACAACGTCGAGATCCTGAATCCGGCGCACGTGATCGCGCACCTCACCAAGGACACGGCGCTGAACATGCGCCTGAAGATCGAGCGTGGGTTCGGCTACCAGCCGGCCGCCGCCCGTCGTCGTCCGGACGAAGAGACCCGCGCGATCGGCCGCCTGATGCTGGACGCCTCGTTCTCGCCGGTCCGCCGCGTTGCGTACGCCGTTGAAGCGGCGCGCGTGGAGCAGCGCACCGACCTGGACAAGCTGGTCCTGGACATCGAAACCAACGGCACGATCGACGCCGAGGAAGCCGTGCGCACCGCCGCCGACATCCTCAGCGACCAGCTGTCGGTGTTCGGCGACTTCACGCACCGCGACCGCGGCGCGGCGAAGCCGCAGGCGAGCGGCGTGGATCCGGTCCTGCTGCGTCCGATCGACGACCTCGAGCTGACCGTGCGTTCGGCCAACTGCCTCAAGGCCGAGAGCATCTACTACATCGGCGACCTGATCCAGAAGACGGAAGTCGAACTGCTCAAGACGCCGAACCTCGGCAAGAAGTCGCTCACCGAGATCAAGGAAGTCCTCGCGCAGCGTGGCCTTTCGCTCGGCATGAAGCTCGAAAACTGGCCGCCGGCGGGCATCGCCTCGCACGGGATGATGGGCTAAGCAACACATTGCGCACGCGCGGCCTGCCGCGCGTGCGCAAGTTTCAACCCCGACGCGACTGAAGTCGCGCGGTACGCCGCCCACGGAGGGTCGGCGAGGGCCAGCGCAGTCCAAGTTGCAACGCCAGGAAGGCGACAGCGAAATCCAACGACACAAGATTCATAAGGAAACCTACCCATGCGCCACCAGAAAGCCGGCCGCAAGTTCAGCCGCACCAGCGCCCATCGCGACGCGATGTTCAGCAACATGGCTGCTTCGCTGTTCAAGCACGAATTGATCCGCACCACGCTCCCGAAGGCGAAGGAACTCCGTCGCGTCGCCGAGCCGCTGATCACGCTCGCCAAGACCGACGGCGTTGCCAATCGCCGCCTTGCCTTCTCGCGCCTGCGCGACAAGGAAGCCGTGGGCAACCTGTTCACCAAGCTCGGCCCGCGCTACGCCTCCCGCCCGGGCGGCTACCTGCGCATCCTCAAGTGCGGCTTCCGCGCTGGCGACAATGCGCCGATGGCGTACGTCGAACTCGTCGACCGCCCGGACGCGGCCACCGAGTAAGCGATTCGCTGCAAAGCAAGACACCAGGACCCCGGCCTCGCGCCGGGGTTCTTTTTTTCGTGCGCACGAAGGCACGACGAGCACTTCCCAATTGCCGCCGGCTTATGCACGCTGGCGCGCATGAAAAACAACGCCGCCGCCGTCACCTCCTTCCGCCTGCGCTTCCTCCTCGGGTTCCTCGCGTGCGCGGGCCTGATCGGATTCGCGCTGTTCTCGCAGTTCCACTGGTACCTGCAGCCGTGTCCGCTGTGCATCTTCCAGCGCATCGCGTTCGCGGCACTGGGCGTCGTGTTCCTCCTCGGGGGCCTGTTCGCGCCACGCGGCACGACGGGGCGTCGCGCCTGGGGCATCGTCGCGCTCATCCCTGCGCTGGCGGGCATCGGCATTGCCGGTCGCCACGTATGGCTCACGCACCTCCCGCCCGACCAGGTGCCGTCCTGCGGCCCGCCGCTGGAGTTCATGATGGAAGCCAGCCCGCTGGCCGACGTCGTCCGCCAGGTGCTCACCGGTTCGGGCGAATGCGCCAAGGTCGACTGGCATTTCCTCGGCCTGTCGATGCCGGCATGGGCGCTGCTGTGGTTCGTGCTGCTGGCCCTCTGGGCCGCCATCACGGCCTTCCGTCGCTGAACCGCGCGCGCCGGTTGCGACACGCCGGCGCGGGGACGATGATGGGACGACGCACTGCAACATAGATGGCGTCGTCCCATGGCTACCCCCACCGTTCCCCTGCATCCCGTCCATCTGCCGAAAGACTGGTCGCCCGCCAGCTGGCGCACGCGACCCGCGCTGCAGATGCCGACGTATCCCGATCCCATTGCGCTGGAAACCGCGCTCGGTGAACTGCGCGCGCTGCCGCCGCTGGTCACGTCCTGGGAAATCATCGCGCTGAAGCAACACCTCGCCGACGCGCAGGAAGGCAAGCGCTTCCTGTTGCAGGGCGGCGATTGCGCGGAGAGTTTCGCCGAGTGCAGCTCGGACGTGATCTCCAATCGCCTGAAGGTGCTGCTGCAGATGAGCCTCGTGCTCGTGCACGGCCTGCGCGTGCCGGTGGTGCGCGTCGGCCGCTTCGCGGGCCAGTACGCGAAGCCGCGTTCGACCGACGATGAAACGCGCAACGGCGTGACACTTCCGAGCTATCGCGGCGACATCATCAACGCGCCGGAATTCACCGAAGAAGACCGCGTGCCCGATCCGCGCCGCATGATCAAGGCGCACGCGCGCTCTGCGATGACGATGAACTTCGTCCGCGCGCTGATCGACGGCGGCTTCGCCGACCTGCACCATCCCGAATACTGGGACCTGCGTTGGGTCGGCCATTCCTCGCTCGCCGACGAATACCACCGCATGGTCGCGAGCATCGGCGATGCCGTGCGCTTCATGGAAACGCTGTCCGGCGCGCAGGTGCACAACCTCAATCGCGTGGACTTCTACACTTCGCACGAAGCCTTGTTGCTGCCCTACGAAGAAGCGCAGACGCGCCAGGTCCCGCGCCAATGGGGCTGGTTCAACCTCAGCACGCACTTCCCCTGGATCGGCATGCGCACCGCGGCGCTGGAAGGCGCGCACGTCGAGTACTTCCGTGGCATCCGCAACCCGATCGCCGTGAAAGTCGGGCCGAGCGTCGCGCCGGATGCACTGATGCGCCTGGTCGATGCGCTGAATCCGGAAGACGAACCCGGCCGCCTGACGCTCATCCATCGCATGGGCGCGGCGAACATCGCTTCGAAACTCCCCGCGTTGCTCGACGTCGTGCGCCGCGAAGGCCGACGCGTGCTGTGGATCTGCGATCCGATGCACGGCAATACGGAGAGCACGGCGAACGGCTTCAAGACGCGCCGCTTCACCAACATCCGCAGCGAACTCGAACAAGCTTTCGAACTGCACGCGGCCGCGGGCACGCGGCTTGGCGGCGTGCATCTCGAGCTCACCGGCGAGGACGTCACCGAGTGCCTCGGTGGCGCACGCGAGCTCACCGAACGGGATCTCGAACGCGCGTATCGCTCGACGGTCGACCCGCGCCTGAACTACGAACAGGCCCTGGAGATCGCGATGCTGATCGTGCGCAAGCAGGCGCAATTGATGAAGCCGGTGCAGGCGTGAGGCGCGCACTGGCGGCCACGGCGCTGGCGCTCGCCGCGCCGGTGGCCTTCGCGCAGGCGACGGTCACGCCGCAGGACAGCGGCGTGCAGGTGCGGCTGCGCGGCATTTCCGCCGTCGATGCGAACACCGCATGGGCGAGCGGTCGCGAAGGCACGGTGTTGCGCACCCTCGACGGTGGTGCGCACTGGACCAACGTGTCGGTGCCCGATGCGAAGTCGCTCGACTTCCGCGACATCGAAGGCTTCGATGCGGACACCGCCGTGGTGCTGAGCATCGGCCCGGGGGAAGCGTCGCGCGTGTATCGCACCGAGGACGGTGGCAAGACCTGGGCACTGACGTTGAAGAACGACGACGAACGCGCGTTCTTCGATTGCATGGTGTTCGAAGGCGACAAGGGCTGGATGCTTGGCGATCCTGTCGATGGCCGCTATCAGATCCGGGAAACGCAGGACGGCGGTCGCACGTGGGCGCTGCAAGCGAACGGACCGGAAGCACTGAAGGACGAAGCGGCGTTTGCGGCGAGCGGGACATGCATTGCGCGTGCGGATCACCAGCAAGTCTTCATCGCCGGAGGCGGCGCCGCTTCACGCGTACAGTGGTCGACGCCGGAAGGGTGGCACGCGCTCGACACGAAGATGCCGAACCGCATTCCAGCGGCCGGCATCTTCTCGATGGCGAGCCTCGGGGGCGTCGTGTTGCTCGTCGGTGGCGACTTTGAACACGAGGCTGTTGGAAGCGCCGCCTGGGTAAAGCTCGCGGCGCATGGCACGTATGTCGAGCCACTGCCGCCGCCGCGCGGTTATCGCTCTGGCGCGGCGTGCTTCGCCTTCCAGCGCTGCATCGCCGTCGGTCCGACCGGCGTCGATGCACTTGAGCCAGCGCCCAACGCACGCGCGAAGTGGCGACCGCTGTCCGACACCGGCTACGACGCCATCGACATCGCCGATGGCGTCGCCTGGGCGAGCGGCGACAAGGGCCGCATCGCCCGAATTACTGCTTCGCCGGGGCCTTCGCCGTCGACACCGGCGCAGGCTGCGACGCCGTAGAGGCTGCAGCCGGCTGCGCCGCGGTTGACCCGGGCGCAGCCGTCGTCCACACCGGCATCGCGTTGGCATTCTCCGGCAACGCCGTCTTCCCCAAGGTCACCGTCGGCAGGAACTGCGGCGGACGACGCGCCTTGCTGCGCTGTTCGTACGCATTGCCGATCGACAGCAGCTTCGCTTCGCTCCACGCCGGCCCGATGAACACGATCCCGATCGGCAGCCCGTGGCTGTCGCCCATCGGCACCGTCAGGCTCGGATAGCCCGCGACCGCGGCCACGCCATACCCCGCGCCGACGAAGTGGTCGCCGAGCACCTGGTCGGTCGGCCACGCAGGCGACATCGCCGGCGCGATCAGCACGTCCAGGTTGTCCTTCTTCAACGCCGCATCGATGCCATCGGGCCCGGCCAGTCGCTTCGACTTCGCGCGCGCCTCCAGGTACGCCGCTTCACCAAGCGGGCCCTTCGCGTTCGCCTTCTCGAAGAGTTCCTGCGCGAAGTAGGGCATCTCCTGGTCCGCATGCGCCTTGTTGAATTCGATGAGCTGCGCGAGCGTCTTCGGCCCCGCGTCATGCGCCTGCAGGTAATGCTCCACGCCCGCCTTGAATTCGTACAGCAGCACCTGGAATTCCGGGTCGTCCCACTGGCCCTTCGTCGGAATCTCCGCGTCGACCACTTCCGCGCCACCCGACTTCAGCATCGCGATCGCGCGTTCCATCGCCGCATCGACGTCGGGATGGAAGCCCATTTCCTTGCGCAGCACGCCGATGCGCACGCCCTGCAGCGCATTCGGATCCAGGCGCACGTGGTAATCGAACACCGCCTTGCCGACGCTGTTGTCGGTGGCCACGTCGTTGTCGTCGCGGCCGACCATGGCCGCGAGCATCGTCGCCGCATCGGCCACGGTGCGCGTCATCGGGCCCGCCGTGTCCTGCGTGCTGGAAATCGGAATGATGCCGTCGCGGCTCACCAGGCCCACCGTCGGCTTCAATCCGACGAGGCCCGCCACCGACGCAGGACAGATGATGCTGCCGTCGGTTTCCGTGCCGACGCCGACGACCGCGAGGTTCGACGCGATCGCCGTGCCCGTGCCCGAACTCGAACCACAGGGATTGCGATCGAGCGCGTAGGGGTTCTTCGTTTGTCCGCCGCGTCCGCTCCAGCCGGAGCTCGCGCGCGTGGAGCGGAAGTTCGCCCATTCGCTGAGGTTGGTCTTGCCCAGGATCACCGCGCCGGCGGCGCGCAGGCGCTGCACGAGGAAGGCGTCGCGCTTGGGCTTGTTGTCGGCGAGCGCGAGAGAGCCGCCGGAGTTCACCATCGGCGTCGCATCGATGTTGTCCTTCAGCAGCACCGGGATGCCGTGCATCGGGCCGCGCACCTTGCCGGCCTTGCGTTCGGCGTCGAGCGCGTCGGCCTCCTTCAGTGCATCGGGATTGAGTTCGATGACCGAGTTGAGCGTCGGGCCCGCCTTGTCGATCGCCGCAATGCGATCCAGGTAGGCCTGCGCCAATGCGTGGCTCGTGAGTTCGCCGCGCGCCATGCGCGCCTGCAGGCCTGCGATGTCGGCTTCGTCGTAGGCGAAGGCAGCGGGTTTTGCGGGTTCTGCTTTCGATGCAGCGGCCGCTTTGTCGGCGGCGGGCGCGGTGGCTTCGCGCGGTTGGCAGGCCACGGTCGCGAGGACCGCGAGGGAGAGCAAGGCAAGGCGCATGGCGATTCCCCTGGGCGGCGGTTGCCGCAGGGGCGGAGCATTACGCGGCCGCCACCCGGCGGCAATAGGCCGGCGCCGTCAGAGACGGCGCTTGCGCAGGTCGCGTGCGAGCACCCAGACGATGATCACGTTGACGCCCAACACCACCAGGGCGACCCAGCCGGGGTGGCGGATCAGGGCGTAGATGTCGAAGGGCAGGTAGATCGAGGCGGCGATGCAGCCCAGCCACGAGGCCCAGGCCTTGTCGCGCCACAGGCCCCAGGCTTCGATCAGGTGCAGCACGCCGTAGGCGCCGACCGCGGCCGCGGCCAGGTGCACCGAATGGGGATTGATGGCGTTGGCCAGCCAGGCCATTGCGCCGTGCGTGGGCTCGAGCTGGAAGTAGCGGATCAGGTCTTCCGCCCAACGCTTGAGCGGGATGGGGCCGATGATCTCGAGCCCGCTCGCCGCCGACAGCGCGAGCAGGCCCTTGGCGCCTTCGATCAGCGCGATGACCCGCAGGCCCGGGTGGGCCCGCGGATCGTGCACATAAGGCCGTTCGCCGCGGGGTGCGTCCATTCGCGCGGCAGGTCGGTCAGGCAGCTCGCGACGCGCGCTTGCGATCGGTTTCGCTGCGGAACTTCTTGCGCAGGCGAATGGCCTTCGGCGTGATCTCGACGAGTTCGTCGTCGTCGATGAACTCCAGCGCCTGCTCCAGCGAGAACTTGATCGCCGGGATCAGGCCTTCGTCGTCGTCCTTGCCGGAGGCGCGGAAGTTGGTCAGCTGCTTGCCGCGCAAGGCGTTGACGGTGAGGTCGTTGTCCTTGCTGTTGATGCCGACGATCTGGCCTTCGTAGATTTCTTCGCCCGGCTCGATGAAGAGGCGGCCGCGTTCCTGCATCGCGATTTGCGCGTACGCAGGCGAGGGGCCCGTGCCGTTGGAGATCAGCACGCCGTTCTGGCGCTGGCCGATCTGGCCTTCCGACTTCGGGCCGTAATGGTCGAAGACGTGGAAGAGCAGGCCGGTGCCGGCGGTCAGCGTGCGGAACTCGGTCTGGAAACCGATCAGGCCGCGCGCGGGGATCATGTAATCCAGGCGCACGCGTCCCTTGCCGTCGGGTTCCATGTTCGTGAGGATCGCCTTGCGCTCGCCGAGGCGACCCATCACGCCGCCCTGGAACTGTTCTTCCATGTCGCAGACGAGCGATTCGAACGGCTCGGACACCACGCCGTCGATTTCCTTGATGATCACTTCGGGACGCGACACCGCGAGCTCATAGCCTTCGCGGCGCATGTTCTCGATGAGGATCGACAGGTGCAGTTCGCCGCGGCCGCTCACCTTGAACTTGTCGGCGTCGGCCGTGTCCTCGACCTTCAGCGCGACGTTGTGCTGCGTCTCGCGCGTCAGGCGGTCGCGCAGCTGGCGCGAGGTGAGGAACTTGCCGCCGCTGCGATCCTTCACGCCGGCGAACGGCGAATCGTTGACCTGGAAGGTCATCGAGATCGTGGGTTCGTCGACGGTGAGCACGGGCAGCTGTTCGACGGCGCCCGGCTCGCACAGCGTGTCGGAAATACCGAGGCCTTCCACGCCGGAGATCGCGATGATGTCGCCGGCCTGCGCTTCGCCGACTTCCACGCGCTCAAGGCCCATGAAGCCGAGCACCTGCAGCACCTTGCCGTTGCGGGTCTTGCCTTCGCGATCGACGACGGTGACCTGCTGGTTGGTCTTGATCTTGCCGCGCTGGATGCGACCGACGCCGATGATGCCGACGTAGTTGTTGTAGTCCAGCGACGTGATGCGCATCTGGAACGGGCCGGCCGGATCGACCGGCGGGGCAGGCACGTGTTCGCAGATCGCTTCGAACAGCGCGGTCATGTCGCCGTCGCGCACGCTCTCGTCCATGCCGGCGTAGCCCTGCAGGCCCGAGGCGTAGACGGTGGTGAAGTCGAGCTGGTCGTCGGTGGCGCCGAGGCGGTCGAACAGGTCGAAGGTCTGGTCGAGCACCCAGCTGGCGCGCGCGCCGGGGCGGTCGACCTTGTTGACCACGACAATCGGCTTGAAGCCCATCGCGAACGCCTTCTGCGTCACGAAGCGCGTCTGCGGCATCGGGCCGTCCATCGCGTCGACGAGGATCAGCACCGAGTCGACCATCGACAGCACGCGCTCGACCTCGCCGCCGAAGTCGGCGTGGCCCGGGGTGTCGACGATGTTGATGCGCCACACCTCGCCCGTCTTCGGGTTGGTCCAGCGGATCGCGGTGTTCTTCGACAGGATCGTGATGCCACGTTCCTTTTCGAGGTCGTTGCTGTCCATCACGCGGTCCGGGACCACGGCGCGCTCGTTGAGCGTGCCCGACTGCTTGAGCAGCTGGTCGACGAGGGTGGTCTTGCCATGGTCGACGTGGGCGACGATGGCGATATTGCGGAGGCGTTCTACGGAATCGTTGGCGGACATGCTGAATGCGCGCCGGGGAGACGCGTAGGGGGACGTTGAGAAGCCGGCAAGTATACCCGTGGGCGGAGGCGCCACGCTGACTGGCGTATCCTTCCTCGTTTCCCCCAGTCCGGAGGCTCCGCCAATGTCGCTTACTGCCGTTTTCGATACCGCCCGCGGCCCGATCCGCATCGAACTGGCCCCGGACAAGGCGCCCCTGACCGTGGCGAACTTCGTGAACCTGGCCAAGCGCGGCTTCTACGACGGGCTGAACTTCCACCGGGTCATCCCCGATTTCATGGTCCAGGGCGGCTGCCCCGAGGGCTCCGGCCGCGGCGGCCCGGGCTACCGCTTCGAGGACGAGACCGCCAATGGCCTGCGCCATGACCGCGGCGTCCTGTCGATGGCCAACGCCGGCCCGAACACCAACGGCAGCCAGTTCTTCATCACCCACGTGGCCACCCCCTGGCTCGACGGCAAGCACACCGTGTTCGGCAAGGTCGTCGAAGGCCTGGACGTCGTGGACGCGGTGAAGCAGGGCGACAAGATCAACAGCGTGAAGATCGAAGGCGACGCCGATGCGGTGCTGGCGGCGAAGGCCGACCGCGTGGCGGAGTGGAACAGGATCCTCGCGGCCTGACCGCCGTCACTCCCAATGCATGGTGTCGAGCATCCTCGACACCTTCTCTCCGTCCCGCGGGAAGTAGTACTCCCGCGGGGCGATGAAGATCGCGAGCGTCAGCCCCTCGTCGTGTTCGAACGCCGCGACGAGTCCCTGGTAGGCGAGGCCATCGGGGTTCGCCATCGTCACTTCGAAGCGCAAGCCCGCGCGGCCGCCGAAGGTGGCCGGCCGCAGGTTGGTCGCCTGGATGCCGATGAAGCCGGCGCTGGCCAGGCCGTCGGAGATCAGGTCGCGGATTTCGTCTTCGCGCAGGCCATGGTGGTAGTAGGGCCCGTCGGGTCGCCGCTTGCTCTCGCGCTGGCCGAGGAAGATGTATTCGCCCTCCTTCACCGTCGGCACCAGGTAGAGCAGGTTCAGCAGTTCGCCGTCGATCGTCCACATCTGGTAACGCGAACCGGCGGCGCGCGTCCATTCCATTTCGCTCTGGATCGTGAGCTTGCCCGCGCGCTGTGCGCCGGTGGCGACCAGCGGGCTGGTGTTGCCCACGCTGGCGCATCCGCCCAGCGCGATGCACGCACCGAGCAACAACGCATGCATCGTGCGCATCACTGCGTGCCTCCCAGCTTGTCGAGTTCGCGTTGCACGAATGCGCGGTCGTCCGCCTGCGGCGCGACCGACAGGTAACGTTGGAACGCATCGCGCGCGCCGGGTTTGTCGCCCGACTTCGCGAGTGCGAATCCGTGTTCGCGCCATGCCGCTGCCGGCGCACCCGGCATCGCGACGGCCTGCGCGTACAGGCCCGCCGCCTTGTCGCGTTCGCCCGGTGCATCGTGGCGGCGATACGCTTCGGCGAGATAGAACGTCAGCACGCCGCGATCTTCCGGCGGTGCATCGTCGAGCAGTTCCTGGATCACCAGTTGCGAACTCGCATAGCGACGCTGCGCGAGTTCGGCGACGAGCCAACCTTCGAGGAAGGGTCGCGTGGCCGCGCGGAATTGCGTCGCGTTGCGTTTGGTTCCGGGGTTCGGCACCGCGGCTGCGGCGGCGCGCACGTCGTCCAGGCGTTCCTGCGTCGCGGGGTGGGTGGCGAACACGGTGCTGTGGCTGGCGTACTTCGCAGTCTGTTCTTCGCGCAGCATGCGCGCCCACAAGTCGGCGCCGGCCTTCGGGTCGTAGCCTTGCGCCACGATCGCGGCGAAACCGATGTGGTCGGCTTCGCGTTCCATGTCGCGGCTGAACTTGAAGACGGTGGCGTAGATGCCGAGGCTGCCGAGCATCGCGGTGTTCGGCATTCCGTAACCGTAGGCGAGCATCTGGAAGGCGCTGAGGAAGGCGCTCGTGTCCTTCATGCGCCGCCATTGCCGTAGCGTGTGCTGCGCGCGGAAGTGGCCGGCTTCGTGGCCGAGCACGAAGGCGAGTTCGGCTTCGTTGCGCATGCGCAGCAAGGCGCCCGTCCAGACGATCATCGCGCCGTTCGGCGCCATGCTCGCGTTGAAGGCGGGCACGTTCATGATGTAGACGCGCAGGTCCTTGCAGTAATCCTGCGCGGCGGTGCACGCCACGCTGCGCACGTAATCGTTCAATGCCGGGTCGCGCACGCGCATGGGCGAGCGCTTGAGGTCTTCCTCCTCGCGTTCCATCGCGTACCAGAGTTCGGATTCGTCGGTGCCCGCCACGGGCGTGGTGCCGGGCGTGTTCTTGCGCATGGGTTGGCTGCTCGCGCAGGCCGCGAGGGCGAGGCAGGCGGCGACGAGGAGGGCATGGGCGCGCGTCATCGGCGGATGCCCTTGAGCAGGTGGCCCGCGGTTTGCTGCGCACCGGCCGGATTGCGCAGGTCGCCGGTCTGGTCGACCAGCAGGTTGTGCCACACCACCTGGCCGGTGCGCAGGTCGACCAGCGAAGCCAGGCCGGTCTGCATGCCGCCGCCGATGTCGCCGCCGAGCAGCAGGAAGGCGATCACCCGCATCGCCGCACGCCCGCCGCTGGTGTAGCTGTCGCGGATGTAGGTGAACAACGCGTAGTCGGCCCCCGTGGCCTCGCGCAGCGCGGCGACGCCTGGGCCGAGCGTCCAGTCGAACTTGCCGTGCTTGTTGCGCAGCGCGTTTCCGCGGCCGTAGTTGAGGATGCTGATCGAGACGGCCTGGTTCAGCAGCTGGAGCTGGCGCAACGGGTTCTCGGGGCCGGCGTCGTGGGGCAGGGTGAAGTCGGGGCGCAGCGCAATGCCCTGGGCGGCGAGCAACTGGCGGGCAGCGGCCGGGAATTCGCGACGCGCCGCGTCCGACCACTCCTTGCGGGGTTCTTCCATGCCGCCCACGCCCACCGCGGAGAGCTCGATGTCCGGTTCCACGAGGACGATGGTCCCGGTGATCGGGACCGGGTGGCCCGCCGTGTCCTGCGCCTGGCGGACCTGCGTCGACATGCAGCCGCCCAGGGCCAGCAGTGACAGCAGCAGAGCGAGGATCCACCCCGGTGCGGGGTGGCGAACGGGTCCGGCGAATGACGTCCGCTGTGCTAGCATTTCGTGCTTCCCCCGGCTGTCCGTGACAGCCCCGTCGAGCCCGTCCCCAGAGGTCTTTCCCCGATGCCTGCTCTCGCCCGGCGCATGGGTCGCGCCAAGCCTAGCGCAATCATGTTGGTGGCCGAAAAGGCCAAGCGTCTCAAATCCGAAGGCCGCGACATCATCAGCTTTTCGATCGGCGTGCCGAACTTCCTCCCGGGAGACCACGTCTATGCGGCCGCCCGTGACGCACTGGCGAAAGACACCGGCCAGTACGGCAGCAACCGCGGCGCCGATGCGCTCCTGGACGCGTTCATCAAGCACATGGAGCAGGTGGGCCTGAACGGCTACACAAGGAAGAACGTCGCCACCGGGATCGGCGCCAAGCACGTCATCTACAACCTCGCCGAAGCGCTGCTCGACGAAGGCGACACCATCTGCTTCGCGACGCCGTACTGGACCAGCTATTTCGACATCGCCGAAATCGCCGGCGCGAAGATCGACCTGCTGCCGTGCCCGGCCAGCCAGGACTACAAGATGAAGCCCGCGCAGCTCGACGCCGCGCTGGCGAAGAAGCCGAAGGTCTTCCTGTTCAACAACCCGTCCAACCCGACGGGCATGGTGTACACGAAGGAAGAAATCGCCGCGCTCGCCGACGTCGTCGCCAAGTACCCGGAGACCTGGGTCATCACCGACGACATCTACAACCGCATGGTGTTCGACGGCCTGGGCTACCACAACTTCGTGCATTCGCGCCCCGAACTGCGCGACCGCGTGATCTTCATCGATTCGCTGTCCAAGACCTACGGCATGCCCGGATGGCGCGTCGGCTTCATGGCCGGCCCGGAAGTCGTGGCGAATGCCGTGGCGACGATGAACTCCAACCACATCACCAATATCCCGGAAGTCGTGACCGCCGCGGCGATCGCTGCGCTCACGGGTCCGCAGGACGTGCCGGCCGCGAAGAACGCCGAGTTCCAGGCCAAGCGCGACCAAGTGCTGGCCGCGCTCGCGCAGATCCCGGGCATCGTGTGCCCGCGTCCGGAAGGCGCGTTCTACGTGTTCCCGGACGTCAGCGCCTTCTACGGCAAGACGCATGGCCCCACCGGCCTTGCGATCAACAACGACATCGACCTGTGCAACGCGCTGCTCGAAGCCAAGGGCGTGGCGTGCGTGCCGGGTTCGGCCTTCGGCGAACCGCGCGCGATGCGCATCAGCTACACGTGCCCGACGCCGCAGCTCGCGCCGGGCCTGGAACGCATCCAGCAGTTCTTCGCCGAACTGAAGTAAGCCACCTCTCCCTGTAATTCGTTTTGTCGGAGCAATCGCAATGAAGCAACCCGTCCGTGTTGCCGTGACCGGCGCCGCCGGCCAGATCGGCTACGCCCTGCTGTTCCGCATCGCCTCCGGCGAAATGCTCGGCAAGGACCAGCCCGTCATCCTGCAGATGCTGGAACTGCCGCTCGAGAAGGCCCAGGCCGCGCTCAAGGGCGTGATGATGGAACTCGAGGACTGCGCGTTCCCGCTGCTCGCCGGCATGGTCGGCACGGACGATCCGCGCGTCGCGTTCAAGGACGCCGACGTCGCCCTGCTCGTCGGCGCGCGTCCGCGCGGCCCGGGCATGGAGCGCAAGGACCTGCTGCTCGAGAACGCCAAGATCTTCACCGAGCAGGGCAAGGCGCTGAACGATGTCGCCTCGCGCAACGTGAAGGTGCTGGTCGTCGGCAACCCGGCGAACACCAACGCCTACATCGCGATGAAGTCCGCGCCGAACCTGCCGGCGAAGAACTTCACCGCCATGCTGCGCCTGGACCACAACCGCGCGCTGTCGCAGCTGGCCATCAAGGCCGGCGTGCAGGTGGCCGACATCGACAAGCTGGTCGTGTGGGGCAACCACTCGCCCACGATGTATCCGGATTACCGCTTCGCCACCGCCAAGGGCGGCTCGCTGAAGGACAAGATCAACGACGCCGACTGGAACGCCAACGACTTCATCCCGAAGGTCGGCAAGCGCGGCGCGGCGATCATCGAAGCGCGCGGCCTGTCGTCGGCGGCGTCGGCTGCGAATGCGGCCATCGACCACGTGCGCGACTGGGTGCTCGGCAGCAACGGCAAGTGGGTGACGATGGGCATTCCGTCCGACGGCAGCTACGGCATTCCGAAGGACGTGCTCTACGGTTTCCCGGTGACCACCGAGAACGGCGAGTACACGATGATCCGCGACCTGCCGATCGACGACTTCAGCCGCGAGCGGATGGACAAGACGCTGGCCGAGCTCGAGGAAGAGCGCGCCGGCGTGGCGCACCTGCTGTAAGCGACTTACCGAGGCGACCGCAAGGTCGCCTCGTCACTTGTGGATGCATGACATGACGCACCTGACCGCTGGCGCGCGCTTCCGCAGCGCCGTCAAAGAAGAATCCCCGCTGCAGGTGATGGGCGCCATCACCGCGTACGCCGGCCTGATGGCCAAGCGCACGGGCTACAAGGCGCTGTATCTGTCCGGCGGCGGCGTGGCCGCCAATTCGCTCGGCATGCCCGACCTCGGCATCAGCACGATGGAAGACGTGCTGATCGATGCGCGCCGCATCGTGGATGCCGCGCAGATGCCGCTGCTCGTCGACATCGACACGGGCTGGGGCGGCGCCTTCAACATCGCGCGCGCGATCCGCAACTTCACCAACATCGGCGTCGCCGCCGTGCACATGGAAGACCAGGTCGGGCAGAAGCGCTGCGGCCATCGCCCGGGCAAGGAAGTGGTGACCAAGGACGAAATGGTCGACCGCGTGAAAGCCGCGGTGGACGCGCGCACGGACGAAAGCTTCGTGATCATGGCGCGCACCGACGCTGCCGCGGTGGAAGGCATCGATTCGGCGATCGACCGCGCCTGCGCGTACGTCGAAGCCGGCGCGGACATGATCTTCCCCGAGGCGATGAAGACGCTCGAGGACTACAAGCGCTTCAAGGCCGCGGTGAAGGTGCCGATCCTGGCCAACCTCACCGAGTTCGGTTCGACGCCGTTCTTCACCACCGACGAGCTGCGCTCGGCCAACGTGGACATCGCGCTGTACTGCTGCGGTGCGTACCGCGCGATGAACAAGGGCGCGCTGCACTTCTACGAAACCGTGCGCCGCGAAGGCACGCAGAAGAACATCATCGACACGCTGCAGACGCGCGCCGAGCTGTACGACTTCCTGGGTTACCACGCGTACGAGGACAAGCTCGACGCGCTGTTCGCCAAGCCGGCCAAGTGAGCGAAGCGCCCGCCACCCCGCATACCGACTGGGATCGCATCACTGCGATCTCGGCGGTGCTGATCGGCCTGGTGGCCGTGGGCGTGGCGGCATACACCGCGGTCCTGCAGCGCGAGCAGATCCGCGCGCAGGTGTGGCCGCGCGTATTGCTCTACAACGCGGGCTCCCTGGGTGAGTTCCATATCGCCAACAAGGGCGTGGGCCCGGCGGTGATCCAGTCCGTGCGCGTCACCGTGGACGGCAAGCCGGTGCGCAACTGGGGCAAGGCGCTCACGCAGCTCGGCCTGAAGGATCCGGGGCAGAAGTACAGTTCGCTCTCCGGGATGGTGCTCTCGCCCGGCGACGACGTGCCGTACCTGCTGCCGAGCGACGCCAGCCAGTTCGTCGTGCTGCGCCACCACATGGGCGATCGCGTCAAGCTGATGCTGTGCTACTGCTCGGCGTTGAACGAATGCTGGTCCACGAGCAATTACAGCCAGTCCATGGACGATGTCCAACGGCCGGTCGATCGCTGCCCCGCAGCCGGTCCGACCGACTTCGAAAACTGATGGATGCAAGACAGGAGCAAGACATGAGCGACAACACCCCGGCACCGGGCTTCAAGCCCAAGAAGTCCGTCGCGCTGAGCGGCACCGCTGCGGGCAACACCGCGCTGTGCACCGTCGGCCGCAGCGGCAACGACCTGCATTACCGTGGTTACGACATCCACGACCTGGCGACGAAGTCGACCTTCGAGGAAGTCGCGCACCTGCTCGTGCATGGCGTGCTGCCTACCGCCTCGCAGCTGAAGATGTACAAGACCAAGCTTGCGCGCCTGCGCGGCCTGCCGGCGATCGTGCAGGAAGCGCTCGAGCTCGTGCCCGCCAACGCCCACCCGATGGACGTGATGCGCACCGGCTGCTCGGTGCTCGGCACGGTGCTGCCGGAGCGCGAAGGCCATCCGGCCTCCGAAGCGCGTGACCTGGCCGACAAGCTCATCGCGAGCTTCGGTTCGATGCTGCTGTACTGGTGGCACTTCACGCGCAACGGCCGCCGCATCGACGTGGAGACCGACGACGACAACGTCGCCGCCCACTTCCTGCACCTGCTGCACGGCGAGCCGCCGTCGAAGCTGCACGCCGATGCGCTCGACAAGTCGCTCATCCTCTACGCCGAACACGAGTTCAACGCGTCCACCTTCACCGCGCGCGTGATCGCCGGCACCGGGTCGGACATGCATTCGTGCATCACCGGCGCGATCGGCGCGCTGCGCGGCCCGAAGCATGGCGGCGCGAACGAAGTGGCGATGGACATCATCTCGCGCTACGACTCGGCCGATGAAGCCGAAGCCGACATCCGCGCGCGCGTGGAGCGCAAGGAAATCGTCATCGGCTTCGGCCACCCGGTCTACACCGTGGGCGACCCGCGCAATCCGATCATCAAGGAGATCTCGCGCAAGCTGTGCGCCGACGGCGGCAACCAGGTGCTGTTCGACGTGAGCGAGCGCATCGAGACGCTGATGTGGGACATGAAGAAGATGTTCCCGAACCTGGATTGGTACAGCGCCTCGGCCTACCACATGATGGGCATCCCGACGCCGATGTTCACGCCGCTGTTCGTCATCGCGCGCACCACCGGTTGGAGCGCGCACGTGATCGAGCAGCGCGAGGACGGCAAGATCATCCGCCCGAGCGCGAACTACATCGGGCCGGAAGATCGCGCCTACGTGCCGATCGAGAAGCGCTGATCGCTTCGCCGATGCAAAAGGAAAGGCCGCGCACTGCGCGGCCTTTCTTCATTTGAGGCCCTGGGCTTCGAGCGCCTTCCGGACACCGGGATCCGCTTCCATGCGATCGAAGAACGCATGCAGGTGGTCCAGTCCCTTGAGATCGACCTTCAGCGCCCTGGCCCAGCGCAGCACCACGAACAGGTACGGATCGACGATCGAACGCGTGCCCGTCACCCACTGCTTGCCGTCCAGCTGACGGTCGATGCGCTCGAACAGCGTGCGCAACTGCACGCGCGTGTTCGCCTGCACGGTGTCGATGTCGTCCTGGTCGAGGAAGGCGACGCTGCCGAACCACACCTTGAACAAAGGATGCACATCCGAGTTCACCAGCGAGAGCCACTGGTTCACGACGGCGCGTGACTCCGGCGTGCCGTCGCCGCCCAGTTTCGATTCCGGATGCTTGTCGGCGAGGTAGTTCAGGATCGCGACGTTCTGGGTGAGGATCCAGTCGCCGATGATCAGCGCAGGCACCGCGCCCGCTGGATTGATCGCGAGGTAGGCCGGTTGCTTGCGCTCTTCGCGCGAGACCAGTTGGGCGTCGAACGGTTCACCGATCCATTCGAGCGCGATGTGGTCGGCGAGCGCGCACGTGCCCGGCGTGTAATACAACTTCATGCAGCGGCTCCTTTGCGTTGAAGCCGCGATGATCGGCGTGCGGGCGCCGAGCGACAACCGCGCCTGCTGCAACGAATCGTTGTCGGTTCAACCGTGGCGCGGGCGCAGCGACTGCACGCGATAGAAGGTGTGGTCGCCGATCGTGGCCACTTGATACGCGTTGCGCCACGAGGGGCTGGCGATCGCGGATGCGGCGAAGTGGCTCGCGCCCGGCACGATCTCCTTGCGCTGGCCATCGGGCAGGGCCCAGTTGCGTTCGGCCTCCAGCGCGATGGTCACCGCCTGTGCCCACGCTTCGCCGCCGCGCAGGCGCGTGCCTGCTGGAACGAGAGTGGGGGCGAACTGTTTGCGCGCGGTGACCACCGAACACAGGTTGTCGCCCCACAGGCCGCTGTCGCGGCGACGCAGGGCGACTTCGGCGACCGCCTGCTGGCCGATCGCGGACTGGTCGCGCGATTCCAGGTAGACGGTCGTGCTCAGGCACAGCGAGTCTGCAGCCGGCTGCGGCAATACCTGCGACAGCCAGAGGATCCAGGCCAGCTTCATCGTCGGACTCCTTGCTCCGTTGCGCCGTCGGCCAATGGATCGACCGGTGCGGCATGGCGTACTGGGGAGGGCGGCGGCTCTGTCGGCTGCCTTTGCCCGGGGCGCCCGCGAAGGGGCGCCGGGTGAAAAAGTGTGCGCACGGTAACGATCGGTTTCCCAACCGTTCCTGAACGGCTCGCGTAAGCTGCTGAGTTACTTGTGTTTTTTATGTGAATGCGCTACGGCCGGTGCCGGTGCCTCATTCCCACACCATCGGCTTGAAGCCGCCCCAGAACATGCGCTTGCCGTCGAAGGGCAGGTCCTTGGGATTCGTCATCATGGCGGCCAGTCGCGGGTCCTTCATGACCTGCTTGTTGATGCGATTCCGCGCGGCCTTCGTCTTGTAGATGATCCAGGAGAAGACCACGACCTCGCCGGTCTTGCGCTTCACGGCCTGCGGGAAACTGGTGACCTTGCCGGGTTGCACATCGTCTTCGACGCTCTCGACGATCTCGATGGCGCCGTATTCCTTCCATACGGCGGCGGCCTTCTTGGCCATCTTCTTGTAGGCCGCGAGCTTCGCTTTGGGCACGGGCAGGACATAGCCATCGATGTACATGGAGCACCTCCGGGGCGGCTGGGACCGCCAACGGTGCGCTTGCAGGCGTTAAAGCCGTGCGGCGAGACGGGTGCCCTGGTCGATGGCGCGCTTGGCGTCGAGTTCGGCCGCGACATCGGCGCCGCCGATCACGTGGACCTCGCATCGAGCCGCCTGCAAGGGATCGAGCAGCTCGCGTCGCGGTTCCTGGCCTGCGCAGACGACGACGTGGTCGACATCGAGGCATTGCTCGCTGCCGTCGACGCGGATGCGCAGGCCTGCATCGTCGACGCCGAGGTATTCGACACCGCCCAACATGCGCACGCCCTTGGCCTTCAGCGTCGCGCGATGGATCCATCCCGTCGTCTTGCCCAGCCGCGCGCCGGGGCGGCCTTCGGTGCGCTGCAGCAACCACACCGCGCGCGCAGGCGGTTCCGGTCGCGCGACGGCAAGACCGCCGCGCGCCTGGAAGGACGCGTCGATGCCCCATTCGGCCATCCAGCGTTTCGCATCGAGGGAAGGCGAGGGGCCTTCGTGCACGAGGAATTCGGCGACGTCGAAGCCGATGCCCCCCGCGCCGACGATCGCCACGCGCGGCCCGCATGCGACGCGGCCTTCCAACACGTCGAGGTAGGACACGACCTTCGGATGTGTCGCGCCCGCGAACGATACGCCGCGCGGCATGACGCCGGTCGCGAGCACCACCGCGTCGAACCCCTGCAACGTGTCGGCTTCCACGCGGGTACCGAGGCGCAGCTCCACGCCCGTCTCCGCGATGCGATGGCGGAAGTAACGCAGCGTCTCGTGGAATTCCTCCTTGCCCGGAATGCGCTTGGCGAGGTTGAACTGGCCGCCGATGTCGTTCGCCATGTCGAACAAAGCGACGCGATGGCCACGCGCGGCGGCTTCGGTCGCACAGGCCAGGCCCGCGGGACCGGCGCCCACCACTGCGATGCGGCGCGCGGCTTGCACGGGCTTCACGACAAGTTCGGTTTCCGCGCATGCGCGCGGATTCACCAGGCAACTCGCGCGCTTGTTCTCGAATACGTGGTCCAGGCATGCCTGGTTGCACGCGATACAGGTGTTGATCGCGAATGCGCGTCCGGCGCGCGCCTTGTTCGGCCACTGCGGATCGGCCAGCAGCGGGCGCGCCATCGACACCAGGTCCGCGCCGCCCGAAGCGAGCACGCCTTCGGCGACATCCGGCATGTTGATGCGGTTGGTGGCGACCAGCGGCAGGCGCACGTGCGGGCGCAGCTTCGCCGTCACGCCGGTGAACGCGGCGCGCGGCACCGACGTGGCGATCGTCGGAATGCGCGCCTCGTGCCAACCGATGCCGGTGTTGAGGATCGTCGCGCCCGCGGCCTCGATCGCCTGCGCCTGCAGCACGATGTCATTCCAGTCCGAGCCGCCTTCGACCAGGTCGAGCATCGACAGGCGATAGACGATGATGAAATCCGGCCCGCACGCTTCGCGTACGCGCCGCACGATCTCCACCGCGAAGCGCATGCGCTGCGCCGTGTCGCCGCCCCACGCATCGCTGCGCTTGTTGGTGCGCGACACGGTGAACTGGTTGATGAGGTAACCCTCCGAACCCATCACCTCCACGCCGTCGTAGCCCGCTTCGCGCGCGAACTTCGCCGCGTGCGCATAGGCATCGATCTGGCGTTCGACACCACGCGCCGACAAGGCGCGCGGCGTGAACGGATTGATCGGCGCTTTCAGCTTCGACGGCGCGACCGACAGCGGGTGGTAGGCGTAGCGTCCGGCGTGCAGCAACTGCAGGCAGATGTGCGCGCCATGCGCATGCACCGCCTGCGTGACCTGGCGATGCGGCCGCACTTCGTGCCGCCAGGACAACTTGCCGGCGAAGGGCTTCAGCCAGCCCACGATGTTCGGCGCGAAACCGCCGGTGACGATCAGCCCCGCGCCACCTTCGGCACGTTCGGCGAAGTAGGCGGCGAGCTTCGGGAAATCCTTCGCCCGGTCCTCCAGCCCCGTGTGCATCGAGCCCATCAGGATGCGGTTCCGCAGCGTCGCGAAGCCGAGGTCGAGCGGGCGGAACAGGTGGGGGTAGGGCGTGTCGGCGGCGGCGTGCGTGGAGCCAGTCGGTTCGAGAAGGGCAGACATGCGCATACGCCGGCGTACGGGAGCGCGCACGATGCCTGCATTCGCGCCGCCGCTCAAGCAGGCGGCGGTGCGGGGTGTCAGTCGAAGGCGAAGGCGTCCAGCGCCAGCGACCCGAATTCATGCGACTGGTGGAGGTGGCGCATGGTCGGCGCATCGCCCGCGGCGCCGAGGGCGACGAACAAGGGCATCAGGTGCTCGACCGTCGGATGCGCATGGCGGGCGTGCGGTGCGCGTGCATGCCAGTCGGCGAGCGCGTCGACGTCATGCTCGCGCAGGCGCCCGCGCATCCAGTCGGCGAATTCGGCGGCCCAGGGGGCGAGCGGGGCATCCGGATGCTGCCAATCCAGGTCGCCCAGGTTGTGGACGAAGCCGCCCGAGCCGATCACGAGGACGCCGTCCTCGCGCAGGCCGGCCAGCGCGCGACCGAGCGCGATGTGCGCAGCGGCATCGCCGCGCGGATCGACCGACAGGGGCACGACGGGGATGTCGGCGTCCGGATACATGCGTCGCAGAGGCACCCATACGCCGTGATCGAGGCCGTGCTCCGTCGCAGGTCGCACCGTGATGCCCGCGTCCCCGATCCGACGCACGAGGTCGTCGGCGAGCACGGGCAGACCGGCGGCGGGGTATTGCAGGTCGTAGAGCGCGGGCGGAAAGCCGCCGAAATCGTGCACGGTGCGCGGCAACGCGGCGGTACCGACGTGCGTCGGCGCGGCCGTGAAATGCGCCGACGCGACGACGATCGCGCGCGGCCTCGGCAGTTGGCCGCCGAGCGCGTCGAGGAAGCGGCCGGCGGCCGAATCCTGCACGGCGAGCATCGGCGAACCGTGCGAAAGGAAGAGGGTCGGCATCGTGTCCATGCCCGCAAGATGCGCGCGCGGCGGCCGCGGACCAAGCTCGGCAGGCGCACAGGTGCGTTGCATTCGCGCAACGTCGACCGATGGTCGGGACGTCCGCCTCGCCCCCGGTCTGGCAAAATGCGCGGCTTCCCTCCGCCATCGATGCCCGCATGAGCCACCACGACGTCCGTTCCGCAGTCCGCCCGAACCCCGACCAGCCGATGGTCGACATCGCCAACTACGTCGTCGACTACAAGGTCGACTCCCAGGAGGCCTACGACACCGCGCGCTACATGCTGCTCGATTCGCTGGCGTGCGCGATGCTCGCGATGAAGTTCGAAGGCTGCGTGAAGCACCTCGGTCCGATCGTGCCGGGCGCGACCCTGCCGGGCGGCGCGCTCGTGCCGGGCACGTCCTGGGAACTCGACCCGGTCCAGGCCGCCTTCAACATCGGCACGCTCGTGCGCTGGCTCGACTTCAACGACACCTGGCTCGCCGCCGAATGGGGCCATCCGTCGGACAACCTCGGCGCGATCCTCGCCGTCGCCGATTGGATGAACCGCCAGGAATTGCGCGACGGCGGCAAGAAGCCGATCACCGTCCGCGACGTGCTGGGCTGGGCGATCAAGGCCCACGAAATCCAGGGCGTGTACGCGCTGCAGAACTCCTTCAACCGCGTCGGCCTGGACCACGTGATCCTCGTCCGCCTGGCGTCCACTGCCGTGGCCACCGCAATGCTGGGCGGCACCAAGGACGAAATCGTCACCGCCGTTTCGCATTCGTGGATCGACAACGGCGTGCTGCGCACCTACCGCCACGCGCCGAACACCGGCCCGCGCAAGAGCTGGGCCGCCGGCGACGCCTGCCGCCGCGCCGTGACGCACGCGCTGAACGCGGTGAACAAGAAGGTCGTGGGCTATCCGAGCGCGCTGAGCGCGAAGACCTGGGGCTTCTACGACGTGGCGTTCAAGGGCAAGGAGTTCCAGTTCGAGCGCCCCTTCGGCAGCTACGTGATGGAAAACGTCCTGTTCAAGATCTCCTTCCCGGCCGAATTCCACGCGCAAACCGCGGTGGAAGCCGCGATGCAGCTGCACACCCAGGTGAAGGCCCGCATCGGCGACATCGAGCGCATCGAGATCGAAACGCAGGAAGCCGGCGTCCGCATCATCGACAAGACCGGCCCGCTGGCCAACTACGCCGACCGCGACCACTGCATCCAGTACATGGTGGCCGTCCCGCTGATCTTCGGCCGACTCACCGCCGACGATTACAACGACGACGTCGCGGCCGACCCGCGCATCGACGCCCTGCGCGACAAGATGGTCGTGAAGGAAAACCCGCAGTTCACGAAGGACTACTTCGACGCCGAAAAGCGCTACATCGGCAACTCGGTGCAGGTGTTCTTCAAGGACGGCACGAGCACCGACAAGGTGTCCATCGATTTCCCGATCGGCCACCGCAAGCGCCGCGCCGAAGGCATCCCCGTGCTCATGGCGAAGTTCCAGTCGGCGATCCGGGCGCACCTCCCGGGCGCGCAGGCCGAGCGTCTCATGGCCCTGGCGAACAAGCCGGCCGACCTCGAAGCCATGCCCATCTCCGACTTCCTGAACCTTTACCGGGTATAAAATCGTTCCGCCAAACGGGGGTTGGCACTCCCTAAACGTTATGCTAGCGTTAACAAGGCCTTCATGCGGCCCGTCATAGGTTGAGCCTGAAGCCGTGTCGGACATGCGGCCGTCTGAACGAAATGAAAAAGCGTTAAGTTTCTTTACCCTGATCAAGGAGCTGAACATGAACAAGAAACTCCTCTGCGCTGCGCTGCTGGCAGGCATGGGCGTCGCGCAGGCTGCTGCCGCGCAGGACTTCGACGACCGTTGGTACGTCTCGGGTTCCACCGGCGTGAACTTCCAGGACAACGACCGCCACACCGAAGACGCGATCTTCGCGACCCTCGGCGTTGGCAAGTTCTTCACCCCGAACTGGTCGGTCGACGCCGAATTCAACTACCAGAACCCGGACAAGTCCTCCAACCCGAACCTGTGGTGGAGCCAGTACGGCGTGTCGGCTGACGCCCGTTACCACTTCCGTCACGCGGACGCCAAGTGGTGGCCGTATGTCCGCATGGGCCTGGGCTGGCAGCGTCACGAGGAAGAGTTCGTTCGTGATCCGGCTTATGGCACCCCGAACGGTGGCTTCCCGGCGCAGCATTCGGACAACAACGTCGCCCTGAACCTCGGCGCCGGCCTGCAGTTCGACTTCGGTCGCGTCGACCTCCGCACGGAAGTCGGCACCCGCGTCGACTTCGACAGCGAGCAGGCCCGTCCGCCGCAGGACCAGCAGGACTACTTCACCGACCTGCTCGCCTCGGTCGGCCTGACCGTGGCCCTCGGCCCGGAACCGGCTGCCCCGGTTGCCCCGGCTCCGGCGGCCCCGTCGTGCGCCGACATGGACGACGACGGCGACGGCGTGAACAACTGCGACGACAAGTGCCCCGGCTCGCAGGCTGGCCAGACCATCGGTCCGGACGGCTGCCCGGTCCCGGTCACGATCGACCTGAAGGGCGTCAACTTCGACTTCGACAAGTCGACGCTGCGTCCGGACGCGATCCAGATCCTCGGTGAAGCCACCGAAATCCTGAAGCGCTACCCCGACCTGAAGGTTGAAGTCGCCGGTCACACCGATTCCAAGGGTACCGACGAGTACAACCAGAAGCTGTCGGAGCGTCGCGCCAAGGCGGTGTACGACTACCTGACCAGCAACGGCGTCGACGCCGGTCGCCTGGTCGGTCCGGTTGGCTACGGCGAGAGCCGTCCGATCGCGCCGAACACCAACGAAGACGGTTCGGACAATCCGGAAGGCCGTGCGCGCAACCGCCGCACCGAGCTGAACGTCCAGAACTAAGCTCGACGGTAGTTCGTTCCACGTAACACGAAGAAGCCCGGCCTCGCGCCGGGCTTTTTCTTTTGTGCGCTCCGTTCGCACATTCACGGCAAGCTGTGATGCGCTTCGGTTGTTCGCAAGGTGCAGGCGTGCCTACACTCCGGCGCACATGAGGGAGGAACGAACAATGAAGCGCATGCTGACTGCGGTGACCTTGTTGATGTTGGCGGGCGTTGCGCAAGCGCAATCCTCCAACTGCTCGATGCTTGGCACGCCCAACGCGCTGCCCGTGAATCCCACGGTGCTCCCCGCCCTCGCGCCCGAACTCACTGCACCGAGCCACCAGCTCGGCGCGCCCACCGGCGTGCTCGCGCAGGCGTTCGACGAGACGCAGGCGATCGACAACGTCCTGTTCCGCCTCAGGCTCGAAGGTTGCCGCAGCGTCGCCAATGCGCTGCCTGCACCGTCGCCTGGCGCGGCTCCGGCGGCTGCGCCGGGTGCGGCGCCCGCGGGCGGCACCATCATCGATGCGGCGACCTACAAGCCGCAGACGCAGTTCGACAACACGCCGTGGCGGTTCGACATGAACCAGAACGGCAAGCGCATGACCGCCGAAGAATTCGACCAGTGGATGAAGGCGCGCGGCGTGCGCGTGGCCAAAGGCAACGGCACGGCACCTGCAGCGGCGGCAACGCCTGCCGCAACGCCCGCCGGCGCGCCTCCCGGCACGCAGCCTGCGACCACCGAGACGCCGAAGAAGCCCGACGGCAGCAAGTAATCGCCGGCGCCACGCCCCGCCACGGCCTCGCCCGCGCGTTGTCCAAGCGCGGGGTGTGCTCGCGCACGCAAGCCACCGAATGGATCCGCGCCGGGCGCGTGAGCGTCGACGGGCGCATCGTGCGCGATCCTGAATTCCCGACGGTGGCCGGGCGCCACCGCATCGCCGTCGACGGGCGCGACATCGATGCACCGACGCAACGCCTGCACCTGATGCTCAACAAGCCGCGCGGCCTGGTCACCACCGCGCGCGATGAACGCGACCGCGACACCGTGTATCGCTGCTTCGATGGCGCAGGCCTGCCCTGGGTCGCACCGGTCGGGCGCCTGGACAAGGCGAGCGAAGGCCTGCTGCTGTTTTCCAACGATCCGGCCTGGGCCGCACGCATCACCGACCCTGGGACCGGCCCGGACAAGCGTTACCACGTGCAGGTCGATCGCCTGCCCGATGCGGCCATGCTCGCGACGCTGCAAGCGGGCCTGGAGATCGAGGGCGAGCGCTTCCACGCGAAATCCGCCAGCGTGCTGCGCAGCGGCGAACGCACGGCATGGCTCGACATCGTGCTGGACGAGGGGCGCAACCGACAGATCCGCCGCATGCTCGCGGCCCTGGACATCGACGTGCTGCGCCTGGTGCGCGTGGCGATCGGCCCCCTGGAACTCGGCGCCCTGGCCAAGGGCGCGTGGCGCGCCCTGACCGACGACGAGGTCGCCGCGCTCGGCGGCTGACCCCGGTTTACTTCACCACGCCCAGTTCCTTGCCGATGCGCACGAACGCATCGATGGCACGGTCCAGGTGTTCGCGCGTATGCGCCGCGCTCATCTGCGTGCGGATGCGCGCCTGGCCCTTCGGCACGACCGGGAAGAAGAACCCGATCGCATAGATGCCTTCCTCGAGCAGGCGCTGCGCGAACTTCTGCGCCAGCGGTGCGTCGTAGAGCATCACGGGCGCGATGGGATGCACGCCCGGCTTGATGTCGAATCCCGCCTTGGTCATCTCCTCGCGGAAATGGCGCGTGTTGTCGGCCAGCCGCTCCCGCAGCTCGCCCGCGGACGACAGCATCTCGAACGCCTTGATCCCCGCGGCCACCACGTGCGGCGGCAGCGAGTTGGAGAACAGGTAGGGGCGGGAACGCTGGCGCAGCAGTTCGATGACTTCGCGCTTGGCCGTCGTGAAGCCGCCGAGTGCACCGCCCATCGCCTTGCCGAGCGTGCCAGTGAAGATGTCGATCTTGTCCATCACGCCCTTCACCTCGGCCGAGCCGCGGCCCGTCTTCCCGAGGAAACCGGTGGCGTGGCATTCGTCGATGTGCACGAGCGCGCCGTACTTCTTCGCGAGCGCGGTGATCTCGTCGAGCGGCGCGATGAAGCCGTCCATCGAGAACACGCCGTCGGAGGTGATCATGATCGTGCGCGCGCCGTCGGCCTTGGCCTGCTGGAGCTGTTTCTCCAGGTCCGCCATGTCGGAGTTGGCGTAGCGATAGCGCTTGGCCTTGCACAGGCGCACGCCGTCGATGATCGAGGCGTGGTTGAGCGCGTCGGAGATGATCGCGTCGTTCTCGTCCAGCAGCGGTTCGAACAAGCCGCCATTGGCATCGAAGCATGCGGCATAGAGGATCGTGTCCTCCGTGCCGAAGAAGTCCGCGATGGTCTTCTCGAGCTGCTTGTGCAGGTCCTGCGTGCCGCAGATGAAGCGCACGCTCGCCATGCCGAAGCCGTGCGTGTCGAGCGCGTCCTTCGCCGCCGCGATCACGTCGGGATGGTCGGCCAGGCCGAGGTAGTTGTTCGCGCAGAAGTTCAGCACCGTGCGGCCGTCGGCGAGCTTGATCTCCGCCGACTGCGGGCTGGTGATGATGCGCTCGGACTTGAACAGGCCCGCGTCGCGGATCTCGTCGAGCGTCTGCGAATAGCGCGAGGTCAGGCTGGTGTCGTTCATGGCGTCAGTTCCAGGAGAGCACGACCTTGCCGGCCTTGCCCGATTCCATCAGGTCGAAGCCTTCCTGGAACGAATCGATCGGCAACTGGTGCGTGAGCACCTTGCCGAGCGGGAAACCGCCCTGCACCAGCTGCGTCATCTTGTACCAGGTCTCGTACATGCGACGGCCGTAGATGCCGTGGAGCGTGAGGCCCTTGAAGATGATCTTGTCCCAGTCGGCGCCCGCGCCCTTCGGCATGATGCCGAGCATCGCGATCTTGCCGCCGTGGTACATGCAATCGAGCATGTCGTTGAACGCGCGCGGGTTGCCGCTCATCTCCAGGCCCACGTCGAAGCCTTCCATGTGCAGGTCGGCCATCACGTCCTTGAGCGAGGTGTTGGTGACGTTCACCACGCGCGTGGCGCCCATGTCGGCGGCGAGCTTCAGGCGGTAGTCGTTGACGTCGGTGACCACCACGTTGCGTGCGCCGATGTGCTTGCAGATGCCCGCCGCGATGATGCCGATGGGGCCCGCGCCGGTGATCAGCACGTCTTCGCCCACGACGTCGAACTCCAGCGCGCAGTGCGCGGCGTTGCCGTAGGGATCGAAGAATGCCGCGAGCTCGCTCGGGATCTGGTCCGGGATCGGCCACAGGTTGCTGGCCGGCATGACGATGAATTCGGCGAACGCGCCGTCGCGGTTGACGCCGATGCCGACGGTGTTCGGGCACAGGTGCTGGCGGCCGGCGCGGCAGTTGCGGCAATGGCCGCAGACGATGTGGCCCTCGGCCGACACGCGCTGGCCGACCTTGTATCCCGTCACGCCGGGGCCGAGGTCGACGATGCGGCCGACGAACTCGTGGCCGATCACCAGGCCCGGCTTGATCGTGCGCTGGCTCCACTCGTCCCACAGGTAGATGTGCAGGTCGGTGCCGCAGATGGCGGTCTTTTCCAGGCGGATCAGGACCTCGTTGGGGCCCGGCGTCGGCACGGGGACCTGTTCCATCCAGATGCCCTTGCCCGCTTCGCGCTTCACCAGCGCCTTCATCATCGTCATGTTCTGTGCGCCCGGTAAGTGGTGCGGAAGAGGGCGGCAATTATACTCGCGGGCCTTGCGAAGACCGGACCCGTTGCCCATGCGTCGAACCCTCCTGGCGGCCTCCCTCCTGCTTTGTGCGAACGCGCGCGCCGACGAAGGCATGTGGATGCCCTCGCAGTTGCCCGACATCGCCGCCCAGCTGCGCGCCGCGGGCTTCAAGGGCAACCCGTCCGACCTGGCCGACCTGACCAAGCCCCCGATGAGCGCGGTCGTGAAGGTCGGCGGCGCGACCGGCGCCTTCGTCTCGAAGGACGGCCTGGTGCTCACCAACCACCACGTCGCGTTCGGCGTCATCCAGTACAACTCGAAGCCCGATCGCGACCTGATCGCCAACGGCTTCATCGCCGCCGACCGCGCTTCCGAGCTCCCGGCGAATCCCGACTACCGCGTGCTGGTCACCACCGGCTTCGACCGCATCACCGACCGCATCCTCGCCAACGCGCGCGGCAAGCAGGGCAGGGCGTACTACGACGCCGTCGACGCCGCGACCAAGGCCGCGGTGGCCGAGTGCGAACGCGAGGCCGGCTATCGCTGCAGCGTCGCCAACATGGATTACGGCACCGACTTCTACCTGATCAGGCAGCTCGAACTGCGCGACATCCGCCTCGTCTACGCACCGCCGGACGAGATCGGCAACTACGGCGACGAGGTCGACAACTTCGTGTGGCCGCGCCACTCCGGCGATTTCACGCTGCTGCGCGCCTACGTCGGCAAGGACGGCAAGCCCGCCGACTATTCGCCGGACAACGTGCCCTACGCGCCGCCCGCACACCTGCAGGTCTCCACGCGCCATGTGAAGGACGGCGACTTCGCGATGCTCGCCGGCTATCCGGGCGTGACCTTCCGCCATCGCATGGCCTCGGAGTTCGGCAACCAGATCGAATGGCAGCTGCCTTCGCGCATCGCGCTGTTCGACGGCGTGATCAAGACCATCGAATCCAGCGCCGCGCCGGACGCGAATGCGAAGGTGGCCTACGCCTCGCAGGTGCAGAGCCTGAAGAACAACCTCAAGCGCGCGCAGGGCGAACTCGACGGCCTGCGCCGCAGCGACGCCGTGAATGTGCGCAACGACGAGGAAGCGCAACTGCTCGCCTGGCTTGCGAAGCAGCCCGCCGCCGCCGCCACGCGCACCGACATCGACGCCGCGCAGGCGTTGCTCAAGCAAGCCATGGCCACGCGCGACCGCGACCAGCTCGTCGGCGCGATCCGTTCGCAGACGCAGTTGCTGCGCGCCGCGCTTACCGTGCAGCGCCTGGCGATCGAACGCGCCAAGCCCGACCCGGAACGCGAAGCCGGTTACCAGCTCCGCGACGAAACGCTGATCGCCGGGCAGCTCAAGCAGGTGCAGCGTCGTTACTCGCCCGCGGTCGAGAAGGCGATCCTGGCCAACCTGCTGGCGCAGTACATGGCGCTTCCGGCCGCGCAGCACCTGCCGGAATTCGACAGCGTGTTCGGCGCGACGAAGGAGCAGATGACCGCGAAGCTCGACGCGCTCTATGCCGGCACCAAGCTCGGCGACGAAGCCGTGCGCACCTCGCTGATGCAGAAGGACGCGCAGCCGGCCAACGATCCGGATCCGATGCTGGTCGCGGCGAAGACCCTGACGCCGGCCTACCTGCGCATCGAAGACGAGACCAAGCAGCGCGAAGGCGACCTGCTGCGCCTGCGCCCGGCCTACATGCGTGCGCTGTCGGCGTACAGCAAGTCGCAGGGCCACGCGGTGTATCCGGATGCCAACTCGACGCTGCGCGTGAGCTACGGCCGCATCTCGCCGATGTCGCCGCGCGATGGCATCGACTACCGCCCGCTCACCACCGTGCAGGGCATCCTCGAAAAGCACACCGGCGTGCGTCCGTTCGATGCGCCCAAGCCGCTGCGCGACGCGATCGCGAAGGGCGACTTCGGCACCACCGCCGATCCGGTGCTGAAGACGCAGACGGTCGATCTGATGACGAACCTCGACACGACCGGCGGCAACTCCGGTTCGCCCGTGCTCGACGCCGACGGCAAGCTCATCGGCCTGAACTTCGACAGCAACTGGGAAGCGGTCAGCGCAAGCTGGATGTACGACCCGCGTTACAAGCGCGCGATCCACGTCGACATGCGTTACCTGCGCTGGCTGCTCGCCAAGGTGTATCCGGCGCCGCACCTGCTCAAGGAAATGCAGCTGCCGGCCGAGTAATCAGGCCGGCAACGCGTAGTCGAAGGTGTAGTAGTGCTGGCCGTCGACGATGTCGATGGCCATGCGCCCGGCCAGGCCGGTGAGTCCGTCGGTGCCCGAATCGGGCACCACGACCAGGTCGAGCTTCGGCGCACCGCGTTCCATCAGCCCCGAATGCTGGAAGAAGAACGTGCCGCTGCGCCCTTCGAGCGTGGCGTTCACGCGTTCGATCGCAACGTAGCCGCCGGAACCCGGCACGGCCGTCATCACGGCGAGCATGTGCACGACGCTGGTGGCCGTCAGCGGCCCCTCGAACGTCTTGTCGAAGCGGAAATGCCCGCCCTCCACGCCGTCGCCCAGGTCGACCGCCGGTTCCGCGCTGCGCTTGACTTCGAACTTCCCTTTCGCCTGCTGGGCCATCGTGCTTGCTCCGTGGAGGGAGCGGCATGTTAGGCTCGTTGCGTCGCGGATTCCCATGCCAGCCGGCCCCGTTTCCCGACCGCAAGACAGATCCAATCTTTCCGCTCGCCGGCTGGTGTTGGTTTTTCCGCGCTCCCTTCCCGAACCTCGGAGCGTGCGGATGAAAGTGCTGGCGTGCGATGGCATCCATGAAGACGGTCTCCAGTTGTTCCGCCTTGCAGGCTGGGACGTGGCCATCTCCGACCCCATCAAGGACCCCGACGAGCTCGCCGCCGCGATCGCGGACGCCGATGCCTTGCTGGTCCGCTCCGCGACCCAGGTCCCCGCATCCGCGCTCGAAGGCGCGCGACGCCTGCGGGTGATCGGCCGCGCCGGCGCCGGCGTGGACACGATCGACGTCGACGCCGCGACGGCCAAGGGCATCGCGGTGATGAACGCCCCCGACGGCAACACGCTCGCCGCCGCCGAACACGCGCTCTCGCTGCTGTTCGCGCTCGCCCGCCACATCCCGCGCGCCGATGCCGGCATGAAAGCGGGGCAGTGGCCCAAGGCCGGCCTCACCGGCTTCGAACTCGAAGGCAAGAAGCTCGGCGTCATCGGCCTCGGGCGCATCGGCGGCACCGTCGCGCGCAAGGCGCAGGGCATCGGCATGGAAGTCGCTGCCTACGATCCCTTCCTTCCGCCTTCGGCCGCGGGCAAGGGCAGCGTGCCGCTGAAGACGCTCGACGAACTGCTCGCCTGGGCCGACATCGTCACCCTGCACATCCCGCGCACGAAGGAAACGACCCATCTGTTGTCCGAGGCGCGCCTGCGTGCGATGAAGCCCGGTGCGTATCTCATCAATGCCGCGCGCGGCGGACTCGTCGACGAAGCCGCGTTGCTGCGCCTGCTCGACGAAGGCCATCTCGGCGGCGCCGCACTCGACACGTTCGCGACCGAGCCGCTGCCCGCGGATTCGCCGCTGCGTCCGCATCCCAAGCTCATCCTCACGCCGCACCTCGGCGCGTCGACGAGCGAAGCGCAGCAAGCGGTCAGCACGATCCTCGCGCGGCAGGTCATCGACTTCGTCGCCACCGGCGCCGTCGCCGGCTGCGTGAACCTGCCGCCGCTCACCGCGGAGGCCGCGCGCGAAGTCGGCCCGTGGATGCCGCTGATGTCCGCGCTGGGCCGCCTCGCCGCGCGCCTGGTGCCCGCGCCCACGCGCCTGGAGGTCACGTACGCAGGCCGCACCGACGCGCTCGATACGCGCCCGCTGACGCGACTGCTGGTGGCCGCGCTGCTCGGGACGCATTCCGGTCGCGTCACCCCGGTGAATGCGTTGCAGCAGGCGGCGTCGCGCGGACTCATCGTGGCCGAAACCATCGGCGGCGACGGCGACGGTTTCGACCGCCTGCTGCGCATCCGCGTGGAAAGCGACACGCGCACGCGCGAGATCGAAGCGACCCTGCACCGCGGCCCGCGCGTCGTGCGCCTGGACGGCGTGGAGATCGAATTCGACCCGCAGGCGCATGTGCTGCTCCTGCGCAACGAAGACCGGCCGGGCATGATCGGCACCGTCGGCTCGCAACTCGGCGCGGCGGGCATCAACATCGTGAACTTCGCACTCGGTGCGTCGGGCGATGGCCAGGCGCGCGCGGCCATCACCGTCGACCAACCGCTCGACGAAGCACAACTGTCCACCCTGCGCGCCACGCCCGGCGTGCTTTCGCTGCAACAGGTCTGACGCATGAAGATCCTGCTCGCCCGCCATGGCGAAACCGCATGGAACGCCGAAGGCCGCTACCAGGGCCAGGAAGACATTCCGCTCTCCGAAGTCGGCGAATCACAGGCGCGCGCACTCGGCGAACGCCTGCGCCACGTGCACATCGACAAGGCGGTCGCCTCGCCGCTCAAGCGCGCACTGCGCACCGCCGAACTCGCCCTCGGCGACGACCGCCTCGCACGTCTGACCACCGACGCGGGCCTGATGGAAATCGCGCACGGCACCTGGGAAGGCTTGCTCGCCGCGGAGATCCGCGAACGCGATCCGGATCGACTCCACGCCTGGCGCCACGCACCGCATGAGGTGCTGATGCCCGAAGGCGAATCGCTGCAGCACGTGTTCGACCGCGCATGGCCCGCGCTCGCGCGCGCCGCCGAAGGCCTCGGCGAACACGACACGCTGCTCGTCGTCGCCCACGACGCGGTCAATCGCGTCCTGCTGTGCAAGGTGCTCGGCCTGCCGCTCGCGCGCCTGTGGACCTTCCGCCAGGCGCCGACCACGCTCAACCTGCTCGAAGGTCCCGACGTCGAGCACCTGGACGTCGTGCGCATGAACGACGCGAGCCACACCACGGCATTGTTCGGCGAAGCCGTGCACCGGGCGTTGTGATGGCGCGTTCGCTTTCCGAGTGGCTGGCGTACATCGAGCGCCAGCATCCGAAGTCGATCGAACTCGGCCTCGATCGCGTGCGCGCGGTGGCTGAAAGCATGGGCCTCGTTGCGCCAGCGGAGCGTTCCATCGTCGTGGGCGGCACGAACGGCAAGGGCTCGACGGTCGCCTTCCTGGAATCGATCGCGCGCGCCTCCGGCCTGCGCGTCGGCACGTACACCTCGCCGCACCTGCTGCGCTACAACGAACGCGTGCGCATCGACGGGCGCGACATCGACGACGCGCCACTCGTCGAAGCCTTCGATGCGGTCGAGGCCGCGCGCGGTGACACGTCGCTCACCTATTTCGAGTACGGCACGCTCGCCGCGCTGTGGCTGTTCGAACGCGAGCGGCTCGATCTCGCGATCCTCGAAGTCGGCCTCGGCGGCCGCCTGGATGCGGTGAACATCGTCGATGCCGATGTCGCGGTGATCACCACCGTCGACCTGGACCACCAGGACTGGCTCGGCGAGGACCGCGAAACGATCGGCAAGGAGAAGGCCGGCATCGCGCGTGCATGGAAGCCGCTGGTGATCGGCGACGACGATCCGCCCTCGAGCGTGCTCGGGTACGCCTACCGCATCGGCGCTTCGGCCGTGCGCGCGAACTGCGATTTCTTCTTCGAAGCGAGCGACGATGGCGGTTGGCGCTGGCGCGAAGTGAATTACGCCGTCGACCTGCCGATGCCCGCACTCGCCGCGCCCGTGCAGATGCGCAACGCGGCGATCGCGATCGCGACGCTGCGCGCGCTCGACATCCCGATGTCACGGGAGGCGATCGCGGAGGGCATCGCTTCGGCGCATGTGCCGGGGCGCCTGCAGCGCTTCGAACGCGACGGGGTCGAGATCCTCGTCGACGTCGGACACAACCCGCAGGCCGCGCGCGCCCTGGCGGACTGGCTCGCCGCATCGCCCGCATCGGGCCGGACCGTGGCGATCTATGCGGCGCTGGGCGACAAGGATGTGGCCGGCGTGGTGGAGGCGCTCGCCCCGCGCATCGACGCGTGGATCCTCGCCGGACTCGCGGACGCGGGCCCGCGCGGCACGACGGTCGAGGCCTTCGCCGACCGCCTGCGGGACACGCCCGCCGCCACCGGCACCCGCCATGCGACCGTCGCCGAGGCGCTCCAGGCCGCGCGCAAGGCAGGCAAGGCCGGCGATCGCGTCCTCGTGTTCGGTTCGTTTTTTACGGTTGCGGCGGCGATCACGGCCTTGGGTTCAGAAGCCCGCTGAGGCAGCGGTCTATAATTGCGCCCGGCAACGTCGCCGGTCGCAGGTCCAACCGCCCTCGATGGAACCCGCCCTGAAACAGCGCCTCGTCGGCGCGGCCGTGCTGGTCGCGCTCGCCATCATCTTCCTGCCCATGTTGATCCAGGGCCCGGCGCCGGAAAGTGGCATCGCCGACGTTCCCCTCGATGCACCGCGCCCGCCGCAGGGCGAATTCGAAACGCGCGACCTCCCGCTCGTGGCCCCGGAAGCGACGCCCGCCGACGGCGCGCTCGGCATGGACGCGACGCCGGCCACCGCGCCCGTCGCCGCAGCGACGACCCAGGTGAGCGCCGATCCTGCACTCGCCAATCCCGACGCCGCGGACCTCGCAGCGACCGCGAGCGCGCAACCCGCGCCCGCCACCACCATCGCCTCCAAGCCGCTGCGCGACACCACCGTCGCGACCGCCGCACTCCCCGATACGACGAAGTCCGCGCCCGCGCAGATGCTTCCGGCGCCCACCGCCGGCGGCAACTACGTCGTGAACTTCGGCAGTTATTCCACCGCCGCGGCTGCCGACAAGCTGGTGGCCTCGCTGCGCACCTCGGGCCTGTCCGCCAAGCGCGAAGGCGCCACGGTCAACGGCAAGGCGATGCAGCGCGTGCGCATCGGTCCTTACGCGACACGCGCCGAAGCCGAATCCGCGCGCCTGAAGGCCGCCCACGTGCGCGATGACGTCAAGGCGCAGGTCGTGGCCCTGGACGCCGAGCCCGCGGCACCGGCAGAGGTGGCGAAGCCCACGCAGGCCAAGCCCGGCACCACGGTCGTTGCGAAAGCCGCCGAGCCCAAGCCCGTGACGGTCGCCACGGCCGCTTCCAAGCCGGCCTCGACGCCGGCCGCGTCCGGCACCGGGTTCGCCGTCCAGCTTGCCGCCTTCAGCAAGGCCGCCGATGCCAACGCGCTGCGCGATCGCCTGCGCGCCGCCGGTTTCAGCGCCTTCACCGAAGTCGTGAACACCGACAAGGGCACCCTCACTCGCGTGCGCGTGGGTCCCGTGTTGAATCGCGCCGAAGCGGACCAATTGAAGGCGCAGGTCAAGTCCAAGGTCGGGCTGGACGGCGTCGTCCGCCCGCATCCCTAAGCAGCAGGAACCCCCCAATCCATGTGCGGCATCGTCGGAATCGTCGGAACCACTGAAGTCGCCGCTGCGCTGTACGACGGCCTGACCGTCCTGCAGCACCGTGGCCAGGACGCGGCCGGCATCGCCACCGCCGACCGCGGCAAGCTGCGCGTGCACAAGGGCAACGGCCTGGTGCGCGACGTGTTCGACGAAGAAGCGATGCGCTCGCTCGAAGGGCGCGTGGGCATCGCGCACTGCCGCTATCCCACCGCCGGTTCGGAAGGCGACGACGAAGCGCAGCCGTTCTACGTCAATTCGCCCTACGGCATCGCGCTGGCGCACAACGGCAACCTGATCAACACCGACGCACTGCGCCGCGAGGTGTTCGAAGAGGACCGTCGCAACGTCAACACCGAATCCGATTCGGAAGTGCTGCTCAACGTGTTCGCGCACGAGCTCGACACGCAGAAGGCGCTGACGCCTGAGGCGGTGTTCCGCGCCGTCGAAGGCGTGAACCGCCGCGCGAAGGGCGGCTACGCCGTCGTCTGCACGGTGCTCGGCCTGGGCCTGGTGGCGTTCCGCGATCCGCACGGCATCCGCCCGCTGGTGCTCGGCCGCCGCACGACGGCGCAGGGCAACGAATACGCCGTCGCGTCCGAATCCGTCGCGCTCGACGTGCTCGGCTTCGAACGCATGCGCGACGTCGCGCCGGGCGAAGCCGTCGTGGTCACTGCGCGCGGCGAGCTGCACACGCAGCTGTGCGCGGAGAAGACCGACTTCGCGCCCTGCATTTTCGAGTACGTGTACTTCGCGCGCCCCGACTCGATGATCGATGACATCTCGGTGCACAAGGCGCGCATGCGCATGGGCGTGACGCTCGGCGAGAAGATCCTGCGCCTGCGCCCGAACCACGACATCGACGTGGTCATCCCGATCCCCGACACCTCGCGCGACTCCGCGCTGGAAATTGCCAACGTGCTGGGCGTGAAGTACCGCGAGGGCTTCATCAAGAACCGTTACGTCGGCCGCACCTTCATCATGCCGGGGCAGGGCGAGCGCGTGAAATCGGTGAAGCGCAAGCTCAATCCGATTCCGCTGGAATTCCGCGGCCGCAACGTACTGCTGGTGGACGACTCGATCGTGCGCGGCACCACCTCGCGCCAGATCGTGCAGATGGCGCGCGAGGCCGGCGCCAACAAGGTGTACCTCGCATCCGCGGCACCGCCGGTGCGTTACCCGAACATCTACGGCATCGACATGCCGTCGTCGGAAGAACTCGTCGCGCACGGCCACACCGAAGCCGAGATCGAACAGATGCTCGGATGCGACTGGCTGATCTACCAGGACCTGAAGGACCTGGAAGTCGCGGTCGCCGGCCCGAAGCACCCGGGGCGCAAGTTCGACAGCTCCTGCTTCAGCGGCGAATACGTCACGGGCATTGAGCCGGATTACTTCGAACGCATCCGGCAGCTGCGCTCGGACGAGGCGAAGAAAAAGCGCCGCGCCTGACGCCATGGCCTCGCTGTTCGACGCGGCACGCGCGTGCCTCGATGCGGCGACGCCGGACGACAAACTCGCACGCACCGCGGAGGCGGCGAAGGCCTTCGCAGACGGTGCATTCGCGCTGCTGGAAGACGATCGCGAGCCCGAACCCATTCGCATGCCGGGCCGCCCGGAGCGCCCGCGCCTGGTGCATCCGCGCGAATTGCCGCGCCGTGGTTTCGGCACGCTCGAGGGGCGCGCGGCCTTCATCCACGCCGTGGCGCACATCGAGTTCAACGCGATCGACCTGGCGTGGGATGCGGTGTATCGCTTCCGCCATTTCCCGCCGGCGTATTACGCGGACTGGATCGGCGTGGCGTCCGATGAAGCACGCCACTTCGCGATGCTGCGCACGCGCCTGCGCGAATTCGGCCACGACTACGGCGACTTCGACGCGCACAACGGTTTGTGGGAAATGGCGGAGAAGACCGCGCACGATGCGTTGGCGCGCATGGCGTTGGTGCCGCGCGTGCTCGAAGCGCGCGGGCTCGATGTCACGCCGGGCATGATCGTGAAGCTGCGGTCGCTGGGCGACGACGCGACGGCCGACATCCTCGAGGTCATCCTGCGCGAGGAAGTGGGGCATGTCGCGGCGGGATCGCGGTGGTATCGGTGGTGCTGCGCGCTGCAGGGCATCGAGCCCCGTGCGAAGTTCCGCGAGCTGCTCGGAGCGTACGCGCGGCCGGTGTTGCACGGGCCGTTCAACCTGGAAGCGCGCAGTGCGGCGGGCTTCGACGAGGAAGAGCTCGCGGCGTTGCAGCAGCTCGACATGCAATCGCGCAGCTAGCGCGTCATTCGGAATTCCCCGATACCCGGGCGGGCAGCGAAAGGCGAGGATGTCGCATCGGTCGTCGCGGTTGTCACTTGACAACCACGACACCACCCTCTAGCCTGCGCGGAGCCCGACATGGCAAGGAAGCGGCATCCGAAACCCGAGGTGGAGTCGGCGATTCGCCATGCCGAATCGCACGGATGGCGCATCCAGGTCGGTGGCGCACACGCGTGGGGCCGCATGCTCTGCCCTTACGACGATGCCGCGTGCCGCTGCGGCGAGTTTTGCATCACCGGGATCTGGAGCACGCCGAAGAATCCCGGCATCCATGGCAGGCAGCTCAGGCGCGTGGTGGACAACTGCGCGCACGAACGAATCGGCAAGGGCGTTTGATCGGCAGGAGACCATCCAAGATGCGCGAATACGAGTTCACCCTGAAGTTCCGGCTGTCCGACCCGGCCGCGGATCCCGACCAGCATCTGGAGGCGCTGGCGGCGTCCGGCTGCGACGATGCCACCGTGGGTCTCGGCCAACGCGGTCGAATCGCGCTGGTGTTCGCACGCGAATCAAAATCCGCATGGGCCGCCATCGCGTCGGCCGTGCGCGACGTCAAGCAGGCGATCCCGGGTGCCGAACTCATCGAAGCCTCGCCGGATTTCGTCGGCCTGAGCGACTTGGCGGACATCGCGGGCTTCACGCGCCAGAACATGCGCAAGCTGATGCTCAGCAACATCGCCACGTTCCCGCTGGCCGTGCACGAGGGCACGCCTTCGCTGTGGCATCTCGCCAGCGTGCTCACCTGGCTGCAGGACCATCAGCAGCGCCCCGTCGATGGCGTGCTGCTGGACATCGCGAAAACCAACATGGTGCTGAACATCGCGAAGGAAACGCGTCGCCTGCCGGGCGCGGCCTTGCCGAAGGAACTCGTGCCGCTGTTCGCCTGATCAGGCCGTCAGCGCGGCAAGCCGCGCGCCGTCGCGGTCCACGCGCAGCACCGATCCCTGTTCGTACCAATCGCCCAGCACGATGCGCTTGCCGTGCGCTTCGTCATGCACCCTTGGCCGATGCGTGTGTCCGTGGATCAGGCGCGGAATGCCGAAGCGCGCCATGGTGGCGTCCACCGTCGCAGGGGCCACGTCGGTGATCGCTTCCATCAGGCCTTCCTGCTTCAGCCCGGATTGGTGCGCCTTGCTCGCCGCACGCGCCTGGTGCGCGAACGCAAGGCGCGCCGGCAAGGGCTGCGAAAGGAACTGCGCCTGCCACTTCGGATCGCGCGTCTGCGCGCGGAATGCCTGGTAGGCCTTGTCGTCCGTGCACAAGGTGTCGCCGTGCATCAGGATCGCCGGCTCGCCTTCGAGCACGACGACCGCGGGGTCGGGAAGAATGCGCATTCGCGCGCGGCGTGCGTAGTCCTCGCCGAGCAGGAAGTCGCGATTGCCGCGGATGAAGAACGTCGGCGTACCGGCCGCTGCAAGCGCCGCAATGCGATCGGCGACGAAGGCGCCGACCTCGGAGGGATCGTCGTCGCCCACCCAGGCCTCGAACAGGTCGCCGAGGATGTAGAGCGCGTCGGCGCCACGGGCCTCGTCGGCCAGGAAATGGCCGAAGAGTTCGGTGATCGCGGGCCGCTCGGCGTCGAGGTGGAGGTCGGAAATGAACAACGTAGGCATCGCGGCATTCTACCGGCCGGGGGCGTAAAATCGCCCGTCTTTTCCGCCCCCGATGGCAACGCCCCCATGGCCGTCCGCACCCGTTTTGCCCCGAGCCCCACCGGTTACCTGCACATCGGCGGCGCGCGCGCCGCGCTGTACTGCTGGCTGGAAGCACGCCGCCACGACGGCAAGTTCATCCTGCGCATCGAAGACACCGACCGCGAGCGCAGCACGCAGGGTGCGATCGACGCGATCCTGGAGGCGATGGCGTGGCTCGGCCTGGACTACGACGAGGGCCCGATCTACCAGACCCAGCGCATCGACCGCTATCGCGAAGTCGCCGAGCAGATGGTCAAGGACGGCACGGCGTATTACGCCTACGAGACGAAGGAAGAGCTCGAGGCGATGCGCGAAGCCGCGATGGCCGCGAACGAGAAGCCGCGTTACAACGGCGCGTACCGCGACAAGAACGCCGGCCACCGCGATGATCCGAACCGCGTGATCCGCTTCAGGAATCCGCTCGACGGCACCGTCGTGTGGGACGACAAGATCAAGGGCCGCATCGAGATCGCCAACAGCGAGCTCGACGACCTCGTGATCTTCCGCAGCGACGGTTACCCGACCTACAACTTCGCGGTCGTCGTGGACGACGTGGACATGGAAATCAGCGACGTCGTGCGCGGCGACGACCACGTCAACAACACGCCGCGGCAGATCAACATCTATCGCGCGCTGGGCAAGCCGGTGCCGCACTTCGCGCACATGCCGATGATCCTGGACGAGCAGGGCGCCAAGCTGTCCAAGCGCACGGGCGCGGCGGACGTCATGCAGTACCGCGATGCCGGCTACCTGCCGCACGCACTGCTGAACTACCTCGCGCGCCTGGGCTGGTCGCACGGCGACCAGGAAATCTTCTCGATCCCCGAACTCAAGCAACTGTTCTCGCTGAACGAGGTCAATTCGAAGGCCTCGCGCCTGGACTCCGCAAAGCTCGGTTGGCTCAACCAGCAGTACCTGAAGTCGGACGATCCGGCCGAAGTCGGCAAGCACCTGGAATTCCACCTGCGCGCTGCCGGTTACGACCTGGCGAAAGGCCCCGCGCCCGCCGACATCGTCATCGCCATGCGCGACCGCGTGCAGACGCTGAAGGACATGGCCGAGCGCGCCGCCGTTTGGTTCGGCCCGCTCACGGAATACGACGAAGCCGCCGTCGCCAAGCACCTCAACACTGCCGCCCGCGCGCCGCTCGCCGATGCGCGCGAACGCCTCGCCGCGTTGCCGCAGTGGACCGCCGACACCGTGAGCCAGGCGCTGCACGCCACCGCCGAAGCGCTCGGCATCGGCATGGGCAAGGTCGCGCAGCCGATGCGCGTGGCCATCACCGGCACGCAGGTCAGCCCCGACATCTCGCACACGGTGTACCTGGCCGGCCGCGACGAAGCGCTGCGCCGCATCGACGCCGCCCTTGCAAAAGTGCCTGCCGAGGCCTAAATCGAGCGCATGGGCCACCATTCCCCCTGCACCGATCCCAAGCACCACGTGCACGACGCCGACGCGTACGTGCACCAGGTGGAGCGTGCATGCGAGAAGCGCGGCCTGAACCTCACGCCGCTGCGCGCGACTGCGCTGCGGCTGATCGCCGATGCGGGCCGGCCGATGAAGGCCTACGAACTGCTCGACAAGATGAAGGCGACGCATGAAGGCGCCGCACCGCCCACCGTGTATCGCGCGCTCGATTTCCTGCTCGAGCACGGGTTCGTGCACAAGCTCTCGTCGATCAACGCCTACGTCGGTTGCCACCACCCGGGTGGCGAAATGCATGCGGTGCCGTTCCTCATCTGCGACCGCTGCCATTCGGCGACTGAGTTGGAGGACGACTCGATCGTCTCCGCGCTCGATGCCTCCGCGCGCGCCCTCGGTTTCGCGCCGCAGGCGCAGACGCTCGAAGTGCACGGCGTTTGTGCGGATTGCGCCGCCAAGGCCGCTTGAGGGGCTGAAGGGGCAGGGAGAGGCGTGATGGCGGCTTGACGGGCAATGTTATATTGTTCCAACCGCTGCCCCGCGCCCCCGAATCCCCCGGATGTCGCCCGCCCAACGCTCGCACCACCTGCTCGATCGCCTCGGCGCCACCGGTTCGCTGGTGTGCGCGGTGCATTGCGCGCTGCTGCCGGTGGCCATCGCGACCCTGCCGGCGCTCGGCGTCGCCTCGTGGCTGGGCGAGGGCTTCGAACGCGGCTTCGTGATCTTTGCGACCCTGCTTGGCCTCTTCAGCGTGGTGTGGGGCTATCGCCGCCATGGGGAGGTTCGCGCGCTGGGCCTGCTGCTTCCCGGCCTGGCCGCGCTCTGGCTCGGCAATCTCTTCGGGCCCCTGCACCATGCGCTCGTACCGCACGCCATCACGATGACCCTCGGCGGCACGCTGGTCGGGCTCGCGCACTTCGCCAACCTGCGCCTGGTCCACATCCACAACGCCAACTGCGCCCACAACGCCAGCTGCGCCCAGTGATCTGCTAGTCTTTGCGGCCTCGCGCGCACGGGCGCGCAGTTTCCGCACAAGATCAGGAGCAAACGCACATGGGCAAGGGCGACCGCAAGACCGCCAAGGGCAAGCGCTACAACGCCAGCTATGGCAACGCGCGTCCGAACGTCGTGGCCAAGGCGGCCGGTACCCCGAAGGGTCCGGTGGTGAAGAAGGCCGCGACCAAGTCGGCCCCGGCCGCGAAGGCGCCGGCGAAGAAGGCCGTCGCGAAGAAGGCTGCCTCGAAGGAGTAATCCTTCCGCGCCGCGCGATAAGAAAAGCCCCGCGAGAGCGGGGCTTTTTTGTTGCCTGTCGAACGCGCGTCAGTGCTCGGCGCGCTTCTCGATCTCGGTCCACACGCGCAGCAGGTTGCCGCCGAGGATCTTGCGGATGTCCGCCTCCTTGTAGCCGCGCGCCTGCAGGCCCGCGACGAGGTTCGGATAGTCCGCCACAGACTTCAGTTCGACCGGCAGTTCGCCGTCCACGCCATCGAAGTCCGAACCGATGCCCACGTGGTCGATGCCCACCAGCTTCACCGCATAGTCGATCTGGTCGAGTACCGCGTCGGTGTGCATCACCGGTGCCGGATGCGCGGCGCTGAACGCCTTCGAGTAGGCATCCATCTCGGCCTCCGACTTGCCCTCCTGCTTCATCTTCTCCAGCGTCTGGCGGCGCTCGGCCGTCTCGCGCGCCTGGTTGCGATCGAGGAACGCCGTGCCGAAGGCGAGCTGGATCACGCCGCCTTCCTTCGCGACCGCCTTGGCGATGTCGTCGGGCATGTTGCGGTTGAACTCGGGCGTGAAGTGGCGCATGCCCGAGTGGCTTGCGATCACCGGCACGTCCGTGATGCGCAGGACATCGCGCACGGCGTCGTCGGAGATGTGCGAGACGTCGACGATGATGCCCAGGCGATTCATTTCCTTCACGACCTGCTCGCCGAACGGGCTCAACCCGCCCCACTTGCCCGTCGCCTGGTACGAGGAATCGGCGATGCGGTTGTTGCCGCCGTGCGCCAGCGTGATGTAACGCACGCCGCGGTCGAAGAAGAACTTGAGCTTCGAGAGGTCATCGCCGATCGGCGCACCGTTCTCCATGCCGAGCGGCAGCAGCACCTTGTTGCCGGCGCGCAGCTTGTCCACGTCCTGCGGCGAACGCAGCAGCGCGAACTTGTCCGGATGGCGCTCCACCAGCGCCTCGACATGGTCGATCTGCGAATTCGCGATCTGCCACGCGGTGCCCTTGTCGTCTTCTTCCGCGGAGGTGTAGATCGACATCCACGCGACGTCGAGCCCGCCCTCGCGCGCACGCGGGTAGTCGAATTCGCGTTCCGGCACGAGGATCCCCAGGTCGTTCCACTTCGACTCGAGGTTTTCCGGCGCATCGATGTGCGTGTCGACGATGATCGCGTCCTGTGCGAGTTTTCGCGCCGCGTCCGTCGCGTCGGCTGCATGCAGCGAGCCGGCGATGCACAGCGAGAGGAGGGTGAAGGCAAAGATTCGACGCATCAAAAATTCCCCTTGGTTCAAGTTCAACAGCGGTCAGACGAGACGTGCGCCGCCCACGTGGACGGCATCGACGAGTTGGCCCCCGAGCCAGTAGCACAGCTCGGAGGGGTGCTGGACGCGCCAGCGTACGAAGTCCGCGCGCATGCCGGTGCGCAGCACGCCACGGTCCTGCAGGCCGAGGGCGCGCGCGCCGTTGACGGTGGCGCCGCGCAGCGCTTCGACGGGCGTGAGGCGGAAGTGGGTGCAGGCCAGCTGCATGGCCTGGCGCAGCGACTGCAGCGGCGAAGTGCCGGGATTGCAGTCGGTCGCCACCGCCATCGGCACGCCGTGTTCGCGGAAGGCGTCGATCGGCGGCAGCTTGGTGTCGCGCAGCACATGGAAGGCGCCGGGCAGCAGCACCGCGACCGTGCCGTGTTCGGCCATCGCGCGCACGCTGTCGAGGTTGGTGTGTTCGACGTGGTCGGCGGACAGGCCACCGAACTCCGCGGCGATGCCGCCGCCACCGAGGTCGCTCAGCTGATCGGCGTGCAGCTTTACGGGGAGTTGGAGCGCGCGCGCCGTTTCGAACACGCGTCGCGTCTGCGCAGGGGAGAAGCCGATGCCTTCGCAGAAGGCGTCGACTGCATCGATCAATCCTTCGGACGCCAGCTGCGGCATCCATTCGCATAGCGCATCGACATATCCATCCGCGTTGCCTGCGAACTCCGGCGGCAAGGCGTGCGCCGCGAGGTAAGTCGTCCGCACGGTGACGCCCAGGGCCTCGCCGATCCGCCGCGCCACGCGCAACATGCGGCGTTCGGTGTCGAGGTCGAGGCCGTAACCGGATTTGATCTCGATCGTGCCCACGCCATCGGCCAGCAGCGCGCGTGCGCGGGGCAGGGAGGCTTCGAGTAGTTCGGCTTCGCTCGCCGCACGCGTGGCGCGCACCGACGAAATGATCCCGCCGCCTGCGCGTGCGATCTCCTCGTAGGTCGCGCCCTGCAGGCGCAGTTCGAACTCGCGCGCGCGGTCGCCCGCGAACACCAGGTGCGTATGGCAATCGACCAGTGCCGGCGTGACCCAACCCTGCGTTTCGATCACCTCGTTCGCGATCGCCGCTGGCGGGCCCGGCAAGGCCGAACGCGGACCGACGAAGGTGAAGACCCCATCGCGCCAACCCAACGCCGCGTCGGCGATCTCGCCATAGCCTTCCGTGCCCTCGAGCGTCGCGAGCGACACACCGAGCAGCAGGCCATCGAACGGAGCGGGGTGGGCAGGCATGAAGCCCGATTGTAGGGGTGATTTGTCGGAGCGGGAGCGGGGGGGCGAGAATGCCCCCCATGCAGACCCTCCACGCGGAACGTCTCTGGACCCCCGACGGCTGGCGCATCGATGCCGGCTTCACCCACGACGCCGGGCGCATCGTCGAATGCGAACGCGTGCAGCCCAGCGAAGGCTCGGCCTGGGTCCTGCCCGGCATCGCCAACCTGCACTCGCACGCCTTCCAGCGCGCGATGGCCGGCTTGGCCGAGCGGCAGACGAATCCGGAAGACTCCTTCTGGACCTGGCGCGACACGATGTATCGGTTTGCGGGGCGCTTCGATCCGGACACGTTGCATGCGGTGGCTTCGCAGCTTTACGCCGAGATGCTGGAAGCCGGGTACACGACGGTCTGCGAGTTCCATTACCTGCACCACGCGCCGGATGGGCGGCCCTACAGCGATCCGGCTGCGATGTCGCGTGCGTTGATTGCGGCGGCGCGCGATACGGGGATCCGACTGACGCTGCTGCCGGTCCTCTACATGAGCAGCGGCTTCGACGGGCGTCCGTTGAACGAGCGCCAGCGGCGATTCGGGCACGAGGTGGATGCGTTCCTGCGCTTGTTCGACCTCCTGCGCGCGGAACAGGACGACATGCTGCGCGTGGGCATTGCACTGCACAGCCTGCGTGCGGTGCCGCCGGATGCGATGCGCAATGTGCTGGCGTCGATGCCGAGTGGCACGCCGATCCATATCCATATCGCGGAACAGGTGGGCGAGGTGGCGGATTGCCTGGCGCTGCGCAATGCGCGGCCTGTCGAGTGGTTGCTTGCGAATGCGGATGTCAATCGCGACTGGACGTTGGTGCATGCGACGCACCTTGAGAAGGCGGAGATTCGCGGAATTGCGCAGAGCGGCGCGACCGTTGCGATTTGCCCGACGACGGAAGCCAACCTCGGCGACGGGTTGTTTCCGCTACGCGCGTTCCTGGAAGCGGGCGGCGCGTGGGGCATCGGGTCGGATTCGCATGTGTCGATTTCGCCCGTGGAAGAACTGCGCTGGCTGGAGTACGGGCAGCGCCTCGTCACGCGGCATCGGAACATCGCAGTCGGCAGCACGACGACGAGTGTCGGCGAATCGTTGCTGCACGATGTTTTGGCGGATGGGGAAGCCTCGACCGGTCATGCGGTCGGCTGCTTCTACGCCGGTGCGTGCGCGGATTGGTTGGTGCTCGATCGCGATGCGCCGCAGTTCGTGGGGAGCGCGCCGGACGATACGGTGGATCGTTGGTTGTTCAACGGCAATCGGCCGGCGGTGCGGGACGTGCATGTAGGTGGGGTGGAGGTGGTGCGCTCGGGGCGGCATCGCAGGCGCGAGGAGATCGCGGCCGGGTTCGCGGGTGCAATGCGCACGTTGCTGGCTTGATTGCGCCAAGCTTTCCTGAGAGTGGGCGCGATCTTCCGGAGAGTGCGCGAGGGCCTCCGATGGGTGCGTGGAGTCCATCGATGAGTGCGCGAGGTTCATCGATGGGTGCGTGAGGTCCATCGATGGGTGCGCGAGGTCCATCGATGGGTGCGCGAGGCCCATCGATGGGTGCGCGAGGTCCATCGATGGGTGCGCGGGGTCCATCGATGGGTGTGCGAGGTCCATCGATGGGTGCGCGGGGTCCATCGATGGGTGCGCGAGGTCCATCGATGGGTGCGCGAAGCGCGCATCCATCGCAAATCCCAGATTCGTCCGCTATCGGACGCGCTCGCGTCTGATTGTTTGCCCGGCAGCGCAATAGCAGCATCGGCGCTGGAGTGTAAGAACTCCTTCTTGAAAGCTGATCGGGCCGCTGGCATCGCGGAACGGTTGACCGACGCGCGTTCCGCGTCGGGAGGGGGCGAAATGCAACACCTCGCGAGAGGAAATACGCCCAGCCGACTTCAAGACGGTTTCTTACCCTCCCGACTCCTTGCGCTCGCCTTCGCAGCGCAAGTCCCCACGTTGCGATCGAGGAGGTCTCCCATGCGGCAATCCCCACCCCAAACTGCCTTCGTCCTCCCGGACGCGGCCCAACGCTCGCTCTTCCAGTTGCGCGATCGCCTGCGCGTGTTGGTGCAACTAAGCGCTTCCGCTTCGCCCGAGTCGCGCCGGGAGGCGTTGTTGACGCCCGCGCTGCTCGCGTGGTGGTTCAACCACTTTTCGCGCGAGATCGATGATGTGGTTGACGCGGCTTACTGGACGGCTAATTCCGACAGATGATGCGTTCAGACGAACGCACCGCGGAAACGCGGCGCTTTTTGATCCTACGTGGAATAACTGGTCCGCAAAGCAAAGGCCAGGACTTCCCATGCTCTCCACTGCGGCCAGGCAATTCGGGCGCGCTCGATCGCTTCTTTAAGTGGTGCAAGCATGCCAGCGGGAATCGGCGACTGCGCACTCGCATCCGACTGTAGCCAATGTCCCAGCGCGTCGCGCAACATCAGGGAGTCGTCGCCGGACGCATCGGCGCACCATGCGAGCAGCAGCATGAGGGCCTCCCATTTGCCCGCGAGGTCAACGTTGGCCACCACGCGCGCGCGTGCAGCCGCAGCCAGGGATTCCTTGAATCGCTTGTCGAGGAGTTCCGCCGGAATCCGCACGTAGCGCTTCCGCGCGAGGCGAAAGGCAACGCGGGCGACGCGCGGAGACGGATCTGCAATGGCCGCCAACACATGCGGCGCGACCTCTCCGGTGTTCGAGCGCACCAGCGCCGACAGCGCGCCGGCACGCACCAGGGGCCTCGAGTCCGCGAGCGCGTCGAGCATCCGCGTCCGATCGTCGGGAAGCGCCAGTTCTGCGAGGGCGCAGAGTCCGACGACTCGCGCACGCTCTTCGGTGCCGTCGGCCGCAGCGCGCCAGCGCGCGATGGCATCGACGCGGCCGCGGGTCAGATACGAAGCAGCCAGACGGACGGTCTGGGCGCGATCGAACAAAGCGACCTCGACCTGGGGCAGGGCGGCGTCGCCGTCGCGGGCGACCCGCAGGCGCAGTGCTTCGGCGCGGACCGATGCGTGCGGATGTGCCGCCGCCGCGTCCGCGACGGCCCGCCAGTCGTCGATGCCTTTGGCCCGATCGAGCGCCCAAAGCGCGGTGGAGAAGTCGGGGTCCCGCACCGCGTCCGCGAGGCGTGCATCGATGACTTCGGTGTCGGCCTGCGCCATCAGGCGCCAGGCACAGCGGCGCACTTCCTGGGTGCCATTGCGCGCGGCAGCCCAGCGGTCGTCCGAGCTGCGCGCATCCAAGAGGATCTGGTGCATGGTCGGCCACGCGTACGCATCGAAGTTTGACCGTGCCCGCAGCGCGAACACGAGGTCGAGGCGATCGAACAGCGCCCGTGCAGGAATCTCGTGCAATACGCTCGCCAACAGCACCAGCGCGGCATCGCGGACCTGCGGCACGTGGTCGTCCGCACGCAGCAGTGCCAGCGACAATGCGACCGGCCCCGGATAGGCACACATCGCCCGCACTGCGGCTTCGCGGGCGTAGCCGGAGCTGTCGCAGCCGGCGACAAACAAGGTAACGGCGCGGTCGGGGGCGTCGGCGAGTTGGAGGATGACGGCTTTTGCTTCAGCAGCCTCGTAGCTACCCAGCCAGAGCGCCGAATCGAGCTGCAACAAGCGGCGGCCGTTGAGGCCTGCAATCACCTCGGCGTACTCAGTCGCCTCAATGGGATGGCCGAGCACTCGCTGTAGTGCGCGCCCCAGGCGTTCCTTTGCCCATGCGGCATGTGACCGGTGCAACATCGCGAGCGACCTTCCATTGGAATCTCGTGACGATAGCGATTGCGGTCTGTTTCGACCACTCCACTGTCGAGCTTGAGGCGCAAGGGCTGGGGGATGGCCTCCCCGCGCGCCAATCGCTATCGTCCTTGCAACTCGCACACATGGAACGGACCCCGATGTCGCGCCCCAAGCCCTCCTGGCTCGCCCACATTTCCGCCGGCCTGGGCCTCTCCGCACTCCTTGGCGTCCTCTGCTTCCACTTCCCCGAGCTGCTCACCAGCCGCGACTTCCGCGCGGTCTACACCGAGCAGTTCGCGCGCAATCTGTTGCTCTTCGGCTTGGTCGCGGCGTTCGTGCTCGGCACGGTGTCGATCCTGCGAGATCGGGGCAAGCGCGTTGCGCTCGTCGGTGTGGGCTCCGCTGCACTCGCGGTCCTGCTCGGTGGGGCAACCGTGCATTTCGACAAGATCGAGTCCACGCCGTTCTCGCTGGGCCTGGACTGGTTCGTGATCTCGCTGTTCTTCTCCGCGCTGGTCTTCATCCCGATCGAACGCATGCTCGCGGTGCGGCCGATCTCGCCGTTGCGGCATGCATGGCGCACCGACCTCGCGTACTTCTTCATGAGCCACGTGCTCGTGCAGTTCGTGTTGATCGCGGTGACGGCGTCGACGAGCACGATCGCGGCGTTCGCGGCGTTTCCTTCGCTCAAGCAGGCGATCCAGTCGTTGCCAATCTGGGGGCAATTCCTGATCGCGGTGTTCGTCGCCGATCTGTTCCAGGCAGGCCTGCATCGCGTGTACCACAACGTGCCGTGGCTCTGGCGCTTCCACGCGGTGCATCATTCGAGCCGGCAGATGGATTGGCTCGCGGGCTCGCGCATCCACCTCGTCGAGGTCCTGATGACGCGTTCGGCGGTGCTGCTGCCGCTGGTCGTGCTCGGCTTCTCCGCGCCTGCGATCAACGCCTACGTCATCCTCGTCGGCGTGCAGGCCGTGCTCGCGCACGCCAACCTGCGCACCAACTTCGGCTGGCTCGAATACGTGCTGGTCACGCCGCGTTACCACCACTGGCATCACGCTCGGCACGTCGACTACATGGACGTGAACTACGCGATCCACCTGCCGCTGGTCGACATGCTGATGGGCACCTTCAAGCGCCCGCCGAGCGGCACGTGGCCGGAGGAGTACGGCGTGATGAAGCTGGAGACGGTGCCGGAAGGATTCTGGAAACAGACTTTGATGCCACTGGGGCCGAAGAAGGTGTACGCCGATTACGTGGGGCGCGAGTGACGGAGAAGACCGACACGACGCTGCGCGACCTCGCACGCCTGCGTCGCGTGCGCGATCGTATCGATCGCGAATACGCGCAGCCGCTGGACGTGGAAGCGCTCGCGCGCGGCGTGCACATGTCGTCCGGACACCTGAGCCGCGAGTTCAAGCAGGCCTACGGCGAGTCGCCTTACAGCTACCTGATGACGCGGCGCATCGAGCGCGCGATGGCGATGTTGCGCAACTCGGAGATGAGCGTCACCGAGATCTGTTTCGCGGTCGGTTGCTCGTCGCTCGGGACCTTCAGCACGCGCTTCAGCGAGTTGGTCGGCATGTCGCCCAGCGCGTTCCGCCGCCTGGATGCACCCGCCGCAGAGGCGCTGCCTTCGTGCGTGGCGAAGCAAGTAGCAAGACCGATCAGGAATCGAGAAGCGCCGGCCCCCGAGCCGGAACTAGAGTGACTTCCGTGGACCTCCCCACGGACCCGGATCGCACCCGATGAACATCACCATCCATTCGAGCTTCCTCCCGCACACCGGCGCGGACGCCGCGCTGGCCTTCTATCGCGACGCGCTGGGCTTCGAGCTCCGCAAGGACGTGGATTACGGCGGCATGCGCTGGCTCACCGTCGGCCCCGTCGGCCAACCGGACACCTGCATCGTGCTGACCCCGCCGGCCGCGGCGCCCGGCCTCACCGACGACGAGCGCCGCACCATCAACGAGATGATGGCCAAGGGGACCTACGCGATGGTGATCCTCGCGAGCGCGGACCTGGAAGGCGTGTTCGACCGACTGCAGGCGAGCGGCGCGGAAGTCATCCAGGAGCCGACGGAACAACCGTGGGGCGTGCGCGATTGCGCATTCCGCGATCCGGCGGGGAACCACGTGCGGATCAACGAAGTGCGGTGATCCGAATGAAAGGCCCCGCATGCGCGGGGCCTTTTGCATTCAGTCGCCCTGCGCGACACGCCAACGCCGCTTCATGCGCCAAAGCGCCCATGCCACGCCGGCGATCAGCCCCATCGGCACCAGCGCCGCCAGAACCCGGATCAGCCCCGCCATCGTCGTCGCCGCAATCTGCGTCGAGTCGCGCAAGGCATTGCCGATTTCGGAGCCGCCGGCCTGCACGCCGGGCGGTTGGAACTGCAGCGTCAGCAGTTGCGTCTGGATGCGCCGCTGCTGTTGCGCGGACTGCTGGTTCGCGACATCCAACTGCGCTTCCACGTCGGCCAATCGCTCCGACAGCTTCAGCATGTCTTCCAGTTTGACGTTCGGTTTGTCCTGGAATTCGAGCAGGCGCGCGTGTTCCTTTTCGAGGCGGCTGCGGCGCAGTGCGTTGTCGGCGACTGCTTCGGCGAGGTCTTCCGCACGCGTCGTGCGTTCGGCGACATCGCCGCCCTGGCCGGCCTGGCGGATGAGCAGGTCGACGCCCTTCGGCACCACGCGCACGGTGATCGAGCCGCTCGGGTGGTCGCCGCCACGCTGCTGCACATCGAGGACTTCGCACGCGCCGACGGATTGCGAGAAGCAGGCCTGCTGCATCGCGTCGATGCGGCGGGGGATGTCGGCTTCCGCGAGCTTGATGGTGACCGTGTGTTCGTAGGCGAGCGTGCGTCTTGGGGCGTCGGCCGGCTTCGGTGGGCCCGGCTCCATGACGTCGGCAACAGCCGCCGCCGGTGCGCTGGCCGCGCGTTCGCGGTCGCAGGCCACCAGCAACAAGGCCAACAAACAAAATCCCGACCAATGGGTGGCGCGCATCCGTTCTCTCCCCGAAGAATGTTTTGGACGACGGTCGACCTGCGCGGCGGATCATGCCGGAGGCGTGGCGTGCACAACGGAGGGAAGGCGCGGGCGGGGTTACATGCGATTCAGCGGTGCGGCCTCGGATAGGATCCGCACATGCGCATCCCGGCCCTTGCCCTGTCTTTGGTCCTCGCTTCGGCACAATCCTTGGCCGTGGAGCCGCCCCCTTTCGCCGACCGCCCCGTCACCGAGTCCTGCACCCCCAAGCCCGGCGATGCCTTCAACGACGAAGACATGCACTGGGAATGCACCGGTCTGTTCGCGCCCACGCTGCGCGCGCTGGAGTCGATGGTCCTGCTTACGCGTCGCGTGCAGGTGGCGCGCGAGGCGTTCACCGTCTACGAATCGGACGACGATGTCTGGGTGTTCTACCGCGACGACGGCACGGCGACGCGCTTCCATCGTTTGATGGAAGGCGACCAATGGAAGGGCATCGGCGTCGCGTTCTTCTGCGCGGACACGGCCGAGCGCTGCGAGCACCTGCGCAAAGGCACGATGCGCATGCGCGTGCCGCCGCCGGCGATGGACCGCGTTGGTCCGCCGGACGTGAAGCCCTAGCGCCTACATCACGCTTTGTCCGGTGCCACCCTGTGGGCCGAGCACGATGTCCCACGCGAATGCCAGCGCATCCGACGCCATCCCCTCGGTGGGCGCCACCGCGTGCGCGATCGCAGCGTCCTTGTTCACGGGAATCGCGTTGAAGATCTGGTCGGACGCGTTGAGTTTCTCGCCGGGGAAATACATTTGCGTGGTGAGTTGCTCGCGCCCGCCGGCGACTTCGAAGTGGATGTGCGGCGTGCGCAGCGTGTTTCCCGTCGAATACGCGCCCGGCTTGATGGACGTGAACGCGTATCGACCATCGGCATCGGTGGTGATCTTCGCGTAGCCCTGGAAGTTTGGATCCAGCGGCGCGGGATTCCTGTCGTCCGGATGCGCGTAACGCCCGTGTGCGTTGGCCTGCCAGATTTCCAGCGTGGCACCCGCCACGGGCTTGCCGTCTTCGTCGAGCACGCGGCCCGCCACGTGGATGACCTGACCGGCGGCGCGGGTCGCGTGGCCTTTCAACATCGTCATGTCCGCATCGCGTTCGAGCGGAAGGACCTTGGGATAGAAGGGACCCGAGGTCTGCTCCGGCGTCGGCAGCAGGGCGGCGAGGGCAGCGCTCCAGCGGGACGAGAAGGCCAGGGCGGTGACACCTGCGATCAGGACCTTGCGGCGTGAACGGGGATCGACGGACGGCATCGGGGTGCTCCGGCGTGGTAGCACCCGGTCCAACGCGGGAACGCCGCTCACCCGGCCTGCGTGACGATCTTCACCTGCATGCCCAGGGTCCGGTGCACCGGGCAACGCTCGGCGATCTGGAGCATGCGCGCGCGCACCTTGTCGTCGAGGTCGCCTTCGATCCAGATCGTGCGCTCCAGACGGTCGAGCTTCGCGTTCGCGTCGTCGGTGCGTTCGCAATCGCGTTCGTGCACCTTCTGGTGCTTCACGTGCACGCGGATGCCGGTGACGGGCAGTTGTTTCAACTTCGCATAAGCATGCAGGGTCATCGCCGTGCACGAGGCGAGCGCACCGGAGAGCAGGCCGTAGGGCGAGGGCCCGCTGTCGGTGCCACCGACGGCGGTGGGCTCGTCGGCGACCATCGCGTGCCCCGCGATGTTCAGGGTCGTGCGAAAGCCCTGGTTGTCGGAGTGGGCGAGGGCTTCGCCTTCCATGAGCAGGGATGCAGGATCTGTTGCGGCCACGGCTGAGTCTCCGGAAGTACGAAGCTGCGCTTAGACCATCGGCAGCTTCAAGCCTTGTTCCTTCGCACACTGCTTCGCGATGTCATAGCCTGCATCCGCGTGGCGCATCACGCCCGTGCCCGGATCGTTCCACAACACGCGCGCGATGCGCTTGTCGGCGTCTTCCGTGCCGTCGCACACGATCACCACGCCCGAGTGCTGCGAGTAGCCCATGCCGACACCGCCGCCATGGTGCAGGCTCACCCACGTCGCGCCGCCGGCCACGTTCAACATCGCGTTGAGCAACGGCCAGTCGCTGACCGCATCGCTCCCGTCTTTCATCGCTTCGGTTTCGCGATTCGGCGAGGCGACGCTGCCGCTGTCGAGATGGTCGCGGCCGATCACGATCGGCGCTTTGAGCTCACCGTTGCGCACCATCTCGTTGAACGCCAGGCCGAGCTTGTGGCGCAGGCCCAGGCCGACCCAACAGATGCGCGCGGGCAAGCCCTGGAAGCTGATGCGTTCCTTCGCCATGTCCAGCCAACGATGCAGGTGTGCGTCGTCGGGGATGAGTTCCTTCACCTTCGCGTCGGTCTTGTAGATGTCCTCGGGGTCGCCGCTCAGCGCGACCCAGCGGAACGGGCCCACGCCGCGGCAGAACAGCGGACGCACGTAGGCCGGCACGAAGCCCGGGAAGTCGAATGCGTTCGCGCAGCCTTCGTCCTTCGCCATCTGGCGGATGTTGTTGCCGTAGTCGAACACGGGGATGCCCATGTCTTCGAAGGCGAGCATCGCCTCGACGTGCACGCGCATCGACTTCTTCGCAGCGTCGCGCACGCGGCCCGGATCTTCGGTCTGCATGCGCAGCCACTGCTCGACGGTCCAGCCGATCGGCAGGTAGCCGTGCACGGGATCGTGCGCGGAGGTCTGGTCGGTCACCGCATCCGGGCGCACGCCGCGGCGCACGAGTTCCGGCAGGATTTCCGCGGCGTTGCCGAGCAGGGCGATCGACTTCGCCTGGCCCGCTTCGCAGTACTTCTCGATGCGCGCCAGCGCGTCGTCGAGGTCGGTGGCCTGTTCGTCGACGTAGCGCGTGCGCAGGCGCATGTCGATGCGCGACTGCTGGCATTCGATGTTGAGCGAGCACGCACCGGCGAGCGATGCCGCGAGCGGCTGCGCGCCGCCCATGCCGCCCAGGCCCGCGGTGAGGATCCACTTGCCGGTGAGGTCGCCGTTGTAATGCTGGCGGCCCATCTCGACGAAGGTTTCGTAGGTGCCCTGCACGATGCCCTGCGAACCGATGTAGATCCACGATCCGGCCGTCATCTGGCCGTACATCATCAGGCCCTTCTTATCGAGCTCGTTGAAGTGCTCCCACGTCGCCCAGTGCGGGACGAGGTTGGAGTTGGCGAGCAGCACGCGCGGGGCGTCGGCGTGCGTGGGGAAGATGCCGACGGGCTTGCCCGATTGCACGAGCAGCGTTTCGTCGTCGCGCAATTCCTTCAGCGACTTGAGGATCGCGTCATAGCATTCCCAATCGCGCGCGGCGCGGCCGATGCCGCCGTAGACGACCAGTTCCGCCGGATTCTCCGCGACCTCGGGATCGAGGTTGTTCTGCAGCATCCGGTAGGGCGCTTCGGACAACCAGGATTTGCAGTTGAGCTGGTTGCCGCGCGGGGCGCGGATGGTGCGGCTGGGATCCTTGCGGGTGGACATCGTCGGCTCCGGCGTCGGGGAGCGGGATTATCGCATCGGGCACCGGCCGTATGATGGCCCCCCATGACGCCATCGATCCGGGCCGCGCTGGCCCTGCTGCTGTGTTCCGTGCTCGCGGCCTGCGCGAGCGTCGCGCCGTCGGCACCGCCGTCGCCCGATGCGCCCCCGGTGCTGCTGGTCTCCATCGATGGCTTCCGCAGCGACTACCTCGACCGCGGGCTGACGCCGAACCTGTCGCGCCTCGCCGACGAAGGCGTGCGCGGCGAGGGCATGACGCCGTCGTATCCGTCGCTCACGTTCCCGAATCACTACACCTTGGTCACCGGCCTGCGCCCGGACCACCACGGCGTCGTGCACAACACGATGCACGATGCACAGCTCGGCGGCTTCAAGGGCAGCGACGAAGCCAACGCGAGCGACGCGCGCTGGTGGAACGGCGCCGAGCCGCTCTGGGTGACGGCCGAACGCGCCGGCTTGCATGCGGCCACGATGTTCTGGCCGGGTTCGCAGGCGCCGATCCGCGGCGTGCGCCCGACGCACTGGAAGGCCTACGACGCGGCGATGTCCAACGACGCACGCGTCGACGAAGTGGTGGCGTGGCTTGCGCAGCCCACGCCGCGCATTCGTTTCGCTACGCTGTACTTCGAACTGCTCGACAAGACGGGTCATTCGAACGGTCCGGATTCACCCGAGATGCAGCGCGACATCGCGGCGATCGACGCCGCGATCGGCCGCCTCGTGCAGGAACTCGATGCGCACGGCCTGCACGACACCAACCTCGTCATCGTCTCCGACCACGGCATGGCGGAAGTGCCGCCGGGGCAGGTCATCGCGATCGAGGACATGGTCGACGTCGAGGATGTCGACGTGGTGTCGACCGGCCAGGTCGTGGGCTTCATTCCGAAGCGTGGACACGCGCGCGCCGCCGAGGCGCGCCTGCTCGGTCGCCATGATCGCTACGAATGCTGGAAGAAAGAGGCGCTGCCCGAGCGCTGGCACTTCGGCACGCATCCCCGCATTCCGCCGATCGTGTGCCAGGTGGACGAAGGCTGGGATGCCATCCGCCGCAGCGAATTCGCGAAGCGCCCGGCGCATGCACGCGGGTCGCATGGCTACGACCCCGCGCTGCCTTCGATGCGTGCTTTGTTCATCGCGCGCGGCCCGGCGTTCCGCGCGGGCGCGCGCTTGCCGGTGTTCGACAACGTCGATGTGTATCCGTTGCTGGCGAAGTTGATCGGCGTGCCGGCGCTTCCGAACGACGGCACGCTCGCTCCCTTGCAGCCCGCATTGCGTTAACGGCGGTCGCGATCGGCCTTCAGTTCCGCGCGCGACAGGAACCCGTCGCGATTCTCGTCCAGCCAGTTGAACTCGTCGCTCAGGCGCGGCATCGCTTCGCTCACTTCCGTGCGGCCGAGTTTGCCGTCGCGGTTGAGGTCGGCGGCGACGAAGCGTTCGTCGAAGCGCTTGTTGCGCTCGGCCTCGCGCAGCGGGCGCATGCGCTCGTGGTAGGCGCGCAGTTCGCTGCGCACGATGTAGCCGTCGTGGTTGGCGTCCAGCGCGGCGAAATCAGGTTCATGCCAACCCTGGTTCGACTCGGCACGCTTCCATTCGGCGCGCTCCGGGTGCTGCGCCATGCGTGCATCGCGCGCGGCGCGCCCCGCATCGAATTCGGCGCGGCTGATGCGGCCGTCCTGGTCGGTGTCTAGGCGCTCGAGGCCTTCATGGTGGCGGCCGCGATGGCCTTCTTCTGCGTGGAGGGTGGCCACCGGAAGCAGGAGCAACGCGGCGGCGAGCATGGCGATTTTCATCGGGGTAGGTCTCCGTCCGGGCGGCGACATGCCGCGCGTGGTCGGGAGAACGCCGGGCACGTCTCGCGGTTGACCGCCCAAGCTGAGCGGTTCAGGAAGCCGCATCGCGGCAACCCGACAGCAGGCCTACAGTCCCTCGATGGACGTCGCGCTCTACACCGCAGCGGGCGGGACCTTCGTCCTGGTGCCCGCCTGCATGCACCCCACGCAGCAGGCCGAACGACTGCATGGTCCGCTCACGCCGTGTGCACGCGCCCGGCTGCCGGGCCCGCTCGACGACACGCTCTGTACGCGCCTGCTCGCCGAAATCGACCAGAACGCGTTTGCCTTGCTTCAATGGCCTGAAGCGCTGGCCCTGCTTGGCCGCAAGCATCCTTGCTTCCGCAAGCGGCCACGGCGCTTGTGGCCGCGTGTGCACGGGAAACGCGTCTCGCGCGTTTGATCCGAGAAATCCAGCCACTTACGACTGTTTTTTGTCACTTCGCTTTGACCATGGCGCGCATAGCATTGCGCCATGTCTCCGACTGAATACGAATATCTGTTCATCCTGGACGCACTCGAGCGGAAAGAACCGATCTTTCCGTTCATCGTGACTGCGTTGAAGGATTCCGGCCTCGTCGACGTGAGCGAGGAGGGCATCAGCCTGACGCCTGCCGGGCAGTCGCTGATGCAGCAGCTGGCCGAGGACGACTCGGAACCCCCGCGGGCGCACACGGCCTGACCCCCGAAGTCGCCACCCGTGAAGTCGCCACCCGTGACCATCGGCGCATTCGCGCGCCCATGGCGCATGACACTGTCCGCTTGCGCGACGTGGGGATCGCGCAGGGGAACCAGGGCGCATGTCGCACGAAGTCGAAGCCAACCCGTACCTCGGGCTGGTCACCTGCACGTTGTGGGGCGAGGTCTGGCTGGAAGAGCGCGCGAAGGTGCTGGACGAGGTGCTCGCGCACATCGAACAGTCCCGTGCGACCCGTCGCCCCCATCGCATCCTCATCGACATGATCGGCGCGCATTGCGCGAACGAGCCCCTGGAAGCGAGTGCTGCATTCGCCGAGCGCCTGGCCGGCGAGCACCGCCTGCGTGGTTGCCGCATCGCCTATCTCTACCCGGAGGGCGCGCGCATCAACCAGGACGTCGAACAACACGCGCAGGCGCGCGCCTTCCGTTTCCGCCGCTTCGCCACCACCACCGAAGCGCTCGACTGGCTGCTCGCCGACGAGCGCGTCAGCCGGCCAGCGAACGCACTGCCGCCGCTGCGCGGTCCACTTCCGCAGGAGTGTTGACCAGGCTCGGCGCGAGTCGCGCATAGACGACCGCATACGGGCTCGTGCTGGCGACGATGTTCTGTTCGCCGAGTCGCTTCACCACGTCCTCCGGTTTCATGCCGGCGATTTCGAAAGCGACCAGGCCCGCCGACAGTTCCGGCGCATGCGGCGTGTGCACGTGGATCTTCGGATGCCCCGCGAGCGCGTCCTTCAGTTGTGTATTGAGTGCGTGGATGCGCTGCGCCACGCGGGCCTTGCCCATCGCTTCGTGCATGTCGAAGGCAGCCTTCACCGCCCATTGGTGCTCGTAGGCGTGGAAGCCGCCGGGCGCCATGCGCGACGCGTTGGTGGGCCCCTTGATCGGGCGGTCTTCGGTCCACGCGTAGTAGGACTCCCATTCGCTGAAGCTCGGAATGAGCGGGCGCAGGCGCGCCCAGCCGTCCGCTGTCGACCAGGCGATGGCCGTCCCGCGCGGGCCGAACATCCACTTGTGCGTGCCGGCGCTGACGTAATCGGCGCCGATGGTGGCGATGGTTTCGTCCACGGCGCCGATGCCGTGCACGCCGTCGAGGATGAGCAGCACATCGGGGTGTTTCGCCTTGAGCGCCTGCGCCATCTCCCGGATCGGCAGGCGCATGCCGGTGCTCGAATGCACCCAGGTCAGGCCGACGGTGCGCGTCTTCGGGCCGATGCCCTTGAGCAGGTTGGCGACGAGGCTGTCGACGCTTGCGTCCTTCGCATCGTCGTACAGCGGCACCTTGCGCAGGCTCGCACCGGTGCGCTCGGCGGCGTACTGCGCCGACACGTGGTGCGAGAAATGATCGTGCGTGGTGACGAGCATTTCATCGCCCGGGCGCAACTGCAGGCCGTGGTAGATCAGCGCCAGGCCTTCGGTGGTCGAACGCGTCAGCGCCACGTCTTCGGCGCGGCCGCCCAGGTAATGCGCGATCGTCGCCTGCACCTGCAGCGGAATGTTGTGGGCTTCATCCTCGAACAGCCCGCCGTCGATGACGTGGAAGGGATTGCGATCCATCGCGCGGCGCCAGGCCTCGATCGCATCGCGCACCGGCGCGGGGTGGCTGGAAATGAAGAAACTCGCGAAATGCGCCAGCGCCGGATCCAGCGCGAACTGGGCGCGCACGGCCTCCCAGGTCGAGAGGTTCGGCATGGGCGCGGTTTCCGCCGCCAGTGCGGCCAGCCAAGCCGAAGAAGCGACCGCGCTGCCCAGGACAACGGGCGTGGCCAGGAAGCGGCGGCGGGTGAGGTCCATGGCGGGCTCCGGGGCAGGGGGTCGTAAAGCCAACGCCCGCAGCGCGGTGCAGCGGACAGGCATGAACGCGGCAGAACCTGCACTTTCGTGAAGATTCACGTGCGATTCCTTTCTTTCGCGACACCAGCCCCTACACTGGCTCTACGGTTCGAACAATGTTGCTCGCGTCATGTCCCTTCGCTCGTCCACTGCGCCCTTCCTCGCCGCGTTCCTCGTGCTCGCCATGGCCGCTTGCAGCCGGCAGGCGCCGCCGACGCCGCCTGCCGCCGCGCCGGACACGCAGACCAGCGCCGACAACGGTCCGGATTTCGGTGCGGTGTCGGTCGACGTCGCACCGCCGAAAAAGAAGACGGTCGACATCGCCAAGACCACCGAGTGGCCGGAAGCGAAGCTCGAGTCCGGCAAGGCCTCGATCAGCTGCAGCACCGACTACGTCGCCAACGGCGACGGCGAGGCCTTCAGCAACCTCGGCTTCTTCACGCTGCTCGACGCGATGCTCCCGTGCAAGGACGTCGGCGTGGTGCGCCTGCGCTACAAGGGCCGCGTGGCGGGCGACTTCACTACGCTCGTCGAACGCGTGTCCAACATGGCCACGCGCATGGGGATCAGGCAGCGCATTCTCGACATCGATTCCAGCGGCGGCCAGGTCGAAGACGCGATCCGCGCCGGCGATGTCATCGCCAACACCAACTGGACGATGTGGGTGCGCGAAGGCGCCGTCTGCCACAGCGCGTGCGTGCTGCTGCTCGCCGGCGGCGACGATCGCGTGATCTCCGGCGCGGTCGGCGTGCATCGCATCATCCGCATCCAGTCCGACGCGACCTCGCGCGCGCAGCTCAGCGCAGAACTGCATGAAGTGCACGATGCGATGAAGGAATACCTGGAGCGAAACGGCGCCAGCGTCGCGGTCGCCGACTTCATGATGACCGTGCCCAACCAGAGCCTGCGCCTGCTGTCGCCGGACGAGTTGCAGGCCTTCGGCCTGATCGGGCGCAACGCCGCGCAGGAAGACCTCGAGCGCATCGGCCTCGTGCGCCGCTGCGGCCTGGACTTCGTGCGCCGCGAGGATGCCTTCCACCGCGCGTTCGCCCAGCGTTGTTCGCAGCCGGGGCAGGACGTCGATGCGATCAACGCCTGCGGCCTGGCGCTGCGCCCGCAGTTCGGTTTTCCCGACAAGAAGTGCGCCGACGAAAGCCCGCTGGCCGAACTCGACGCGCAGGCGAAGGCCGCCGCGGACGCCGCCGAAGAAGCCGGCGATGCGGCGCCGGCGCACGCCACGCAGTAACGCGCCAACCGACAGGCGGTCGCTCCCGGCCGCCGAAGCGCCGAAGCGCACGCGAAAAGCGAGAAATGCGACGCGGTTCGCGTTCTGGCGCCCGTGTTAGTTTTCCCCGCGAACGGATAGGGGATCAGTTCGATGGGGCGCAGGTATTCGGGTTCGCGCGGGGGACGCGCGCGTTGGGTGGCGTTGGCCGGCCTGGTGCTGGTCGGCAGCCTGGTCTATCTCGTGCACCAGCAGGCGCGCGTCATGGTCGGGCGCAGCCTCAATGTCGTCTTCGACAATGCCGACACCGAATCCGGTGCGGTCTGGGTGGACTTCAACGGCGACATCGTCGCGAAGGACGTGGCCCTCTACGTGGAAGGCTCGGCCGACGCGCCGGCGCCCGCCGGAGCGGATGCCAACGTGCTGCGCTTCGAGCGCCTGCGCATCCACACGCAGGACGGCTGGATGTTCTTCGCCCGCAACCTGCTCGACCGCCGGCTCGACACCGCGGACGTCGGGGAGCTGCAGCTCACCTTCGACGGATTCGACACAGACTCCGGCCTCGAACCGACGCTCGGCACGCTGGGTCCGATCGGTGCATTGAGCGCATCGCCGTTCGAGAGCGAGGGCTGCATGGCCCACGCGAAATTCACCCGCGAAGACCTGGCGCAGATGGGCCTGGACCTCGAGCCGACTTCGCTCCAGATCGCGCTGCACGAAGCCGACAGCCGCGTCGACACGCGCATCGTGCTGAACACCCCGGGGTCCTCGCGCCTGCAGTTCGACCGCCAGGAAACGCTGGCGAAGGAAACCAGCCTGCTGCAGTTGCCCGAAACCGCAAGCTCGACCGTGTCCGAGCGCTGGGATGTGAGCGACCGCGGTTTCGTGGCCGCGCGCAACGCGTTCTGCGCGAAGCAGGATGGTGTCGATCCGCACGCATTCGTCGCCCGCCACCTGGCGGCGGTGCAGCGCCTGCTCGAAGCGCGCGGCCTGGCGGTCGATCCGGCCACTGCCATGGACTACGCAGACTTCGCCGAAAAGGGCGGGCAGATTGCGTTCGGCGGCGCATACACCGCGCCGTTGCACAGCACCGAACGCGCGGCCGCACGCAAGAACGGCAGCGCGATGCTGCGCCTGGCCGCGAAGCTCGAACACGGCGGCCGCAACACGCCGATCCAGTGGCGTGGCACGCAGCCGCGCCCGCTGGAGGCACTGGGCGGCGCGACCTTCGCCGCGATGGCGAAGGAAAACGGCGGCATCGCGCCGTCGTCGGCGCCGGTGCTCGTGCCGACCGCAATCGACGCGTCGGTCGAATCCGAAGCGACCGATGTGGCGAACATCGCGCCTGCGCCGGCCGCCGCCGCACCGGAGCATCCGCAGTACGCCTCGTCCCTGCCTGCGGCGCCGCAAGCGCAGATGGCGCCGGGTGGGCGCATCGACTGGGAAGAACTGCCGCGTTACGAAGGCCACATCCTGCAGCTCATCACGATGCACGGCCCGCCGCGCACCGCGACGCTGCTGTCGGTCGACGGCGGCGTCGCCCTGGTGCGCGCGCCGATGGAAGGCGGGCATGCGGATTTCCGGATTTCGCGGGAAGCCTTCGTCAAGGCGACGCTGATCCAGTAACGCTCAGTCGACGACGTCGATCTCGACGTCGTCGATCACCACCACCTGCCCCGCGTGGATCTTGCAGCTCTTGCGCAATTCCACCGCGCCGTCCACGTGCACCGCGCCGCTGGCCACCAGGTGTTTGCCGGCGCCGCCGCTGTCCACCAGGCCGGCGAGTTTGAGGAGTTGGTGCAGTTCGACGAAGGGGTGGCCGTCGAGCGGGAATTCGATGCGGGGCATGCCGGATCCGGTACGGAGAAAAGGTTGGGCGGGCGGCCTCACGGCCGAAGGCGCACAATAGCGCCCCCCTGACGAGGCCGGAGTGCCCATGTCGACCCCCGCCGGCGAAGAAGCCGCCACCCTTCGATTCGCCGACCTCGGCCTCCCGCCTGCCGTGATGGCGGCGGTCGATGCCGTCGGTTATGAATCGCCGTCGCCCATCCAGGCCGCCACCATCCCGGCCCTGCTGCAAGGGCGCGACGTGCTCGGCCAGGCGCAGACCGGCACGGGCAAGACCGCCGCGTTCGCCCTGCCGGTGCTGGCGAACATCGACCTGTCCAAGTCCAAGCCGCAGGCGCTGGTGCTCGCGCCCACGCGTGAACTCGCGATCCAGGTCGCCGAGGCCTTCCAGAAATACGCCGCGAAGATGCCGGGCTTCCACGTGCTGCCGATCTACGGCGGGCAGAGCTACCAGCCGCAGTTGTCGGCGCTCAAGCGCGGCGTGCACGTCGTCGTCGGCACGCCGGGCCGCGTGATCGACCACCTGGAACGCGGGTCGCTCGACCTGTCGGGCCTGGACACCCTGGTGCTCGACGAAGCCGACGAAATGCTGCGCATGGGCTTCATCGACGACGTGGAGACGGTGCTGAAGAAGACGCCGGAAAACCGCCGCGTCGCGTTGTTCTCCGCCACCATGCCCCAGCAGGTGCGCCGCATCGCGCAGACCTACCTGCGCGATCCGGTGGAAGTCACCATCGCGGCGAAGACGACGACCGCGGCGAACATCCGCCAGCGCTACTGGTTCGTCGCCGGCATGCACAAGCTCGATGCGTTGACGCGCATCCTGGAAGCCGAACCGTTCGAAGCGATGATCGTCTTCGCGCGCACCAAGATGGCGACCGAAGAGCTCGCCGAAAAACTGCAGGCGCGAGGCCTGGCCGCCGGCGCGATCAACGGCGACGTGGAGCAGAAGACGCGCGAGCGCACGATCCAGAAACTCAAGGACGGCGAACTCGATGTGCTGGTCGCCACCGACGTCGCCGCGCGCGGCCTGGATGTCGAACGCATCAGCCACGTGCTGAATTACGACATCCCCTACGACACCGAAAGCTACGTGCACCGCATCGGCCGCACCGGCCGCGCGGGACGCAGCGGCGAGGCGATCCTGTTCGTGACGCCGCGCGAGAAGGGCATGCTGCGCGCGATCGAGCGCGCCACGCGCCAGCCGATCCAGGAAATGCAGCTGCCGTCGGTGGAAGCGGTGAACGACAAGCGCGTCGCCAAGTTCCTGGGCCGCATCACCGACACGCTGGCGATGGAAGGCAGCGATCTCGATTTCTATCGCGACCTCGTGCTGCGTTTCCAGCGCGAGCACGACATGCCCGTCGCCGACATCGCCGCGGCGCTCGCCAAGCTCGTGCAGGGCAAGTCGCCGCTGCTGCTCTCGCCGGAGAAGCCGCGCGCTGCGGCGCCGCCGCGCACGGAGCGTTTCGATCGCGGCGAACGCACGCAAGGCGATCGCGGGCACTTCGATCGCGGCGAGCGGCCGTCGTTCGACCGAGCCGAGCGACCCGCGCGTCCGAAGAAGGACGTGGGCCCGCGTGGCACGCCCGATGCGGGCATGGAGACCTACCGCATCGAAGTCGGTCACCGCCATGGCGTGAAGCCGGGCAACATCGTCGGCGCGATCGCGAACGAAGCGGACCTCGAAAGTCGCTTCATCGGCCGCATCGACATCCACGACGACTATTCACTGCTCGACCTGCCCGAGGGCATGCCGCCGGAACTGATGTCGCACCTGCAGAAGGTGCGCGTGGCGGGGCAGCCGATGCGCCTGCATCGTTTGGGCGAAGCGGCATCGGGGCCCTTGCCTTCGCATTCGCCGCCCTCGCGACGTCCGCCGCCGCGGCCGCATCGCAAGGGTCCACCGCCGCGTCGCTGAAAACAAAAAGGGGTCGGAGAATCTCCGACCCCTTTGCTTTTGCGATGACGCTTGGCGTCAGGACACGGCGACCGCTTCCGTCGGCGCCGCTTCCGTCGCGGCAGGCTGTTCCGCCGCCGCTTCCACCTTCGCGGGCTTCGGCGCGCGGAACTGCGCGTCGCGCGCCAACGAGGACATGGCATACAAGCGCGCGATGCGGCCGAACGCCACGGCCGCCACGGTCAGCTGCACCAGCAGCACACCGATGACGAAGCCGCCCGTGCTCGCCGCGCTCACCTGCGTGCGTGCGAATGCAAATACCAGCGCCAGGCCCTGGCCCGCGATGAAGGTGCCCAGGTAAACGATCAGCACCGCGAGCGGGCGACGCGCGAACACCGTCACGCCGCGCCACCAAGCCTTGACGACCGAACGGCGCGAGGGATCGGCCGCGATCACGCCGCGCCCGAGTTCCAGCGAGGCATGCGCGATCACGAAGGCCACGGCCAGCACGATCAACGCGATGTTCTTCGCGTTGTCGGCGCCCGATTCCAGGATCGCCAGGCCCGCCTGCTTGTCCGCCCACTTCGACACCACGCCGAACAGCGCGAACGCGATGCCGAGCGGAATGGCGGCCCACAGCAGCATGCGCGCCATGCGCCCGTATTCGCGCAGGCCGAACTGCAGCAGGTTGCCGAAGCGCAGGTTCTGGCCGGCGCGGATCGAGGCGACGACCATGCCCGTCAGCCACGGCGCGAACAGCAACGCCAGGCCGAAGCTGGCGATGCCCGCGCCGGTGAGGTACGCGCTGCCGTACTTGGTGATCGGCGCGAACACTTCGGCCATCCACGCCATGTCGAAGGCCTGGCCGATCTGCTTGGCGTACACCGAATGATCCAGGCGTTCGGACAGCGCCTGCCACACCGGCAGGGCCATCACGAGCGTGGGGATCAACAGGCCGACGGCCCACAGCACGAGCATGCGCCACTGCAGCGCGCGCCCGAGTCCCGAAACGAGGGCACCGAAGGCCCCCTGCTTGCGAATGGGGTTGTTCATAGGGTCACCAGCAGGGCATAGACGGACTGGAGGGCGGCCGCGATGTCGGCGGTCCAGCGGCGCGACGCGGTGCCATCGGCTTCGCGCGTGCGGCTGTCGTCGAGCTTGTCGCGGTCGAGGAACACGCGGCGTTCGGGATCGAGTTCCACCGACGTCGCGCGGCTGCGCGTGACGAAGCGGTAGCGGGCCCAGCGTGCATCGGCGTCGTCCCAGTGCAGCGTGCGCGAGGTGCCGTCGTCGAAGCGCACCAGCAGCGTCTGCGGCACCGAGGCACCGTCGCGACGCACCATCACGCGCGTCTCGTACGGGAACGGGCCTTCGCCGTCCTTCGCCTTCGGATGCGCCTTCTTCCACTTCTCGCGGAGGTCGCCGACGGCCTTGTCGAGCTGCTTCTGCGTCACTTCGACCGGCTTGCCCTTCCATTCGACCAGGCCGGGCGAGGGGAGCACTTCGTCGCTGTCGAAGTCGGCGATGCGGTCGTCGACCTTGCGCACGCCGTAGACCTGTTCGGCGAAGTAGCGGTGCACCAGCGCGGGCTGGCCCGTGCCTTCGGCCATCGCCGCTTCGAAGTCCGCGACGCTCGGATGACGGAATTTCCAGCGCGCGTAGTACAGCTTGAACGCGCGTTCGAGCGCGTCCTTGCCGACCTGCTGTTCCAGGTCGTGCATGGTGGTCGCCGTGCGCGAGTACACCGTGCCGTAGCTGCCGCTGGAATAACGGTCCCAGGAGTTGTTGCCCAGCGCATCCGCCGGTTCGCTCAGCATCGCGCCCAGGCGCTGCGTTTCGAACTCGCCCATGGTCACGTTGGCGCCGACCAGTTTCGAGAGCCACGTGTTCGCCGACGCCTGTTCGCGATTGGCGACGTTCATGCGGTGGTCCCAGTACTCGTTCAGGCCTTCGTCGAGCATGGGCTCTTCGAATTCGTTCGAACCCAGGATGCCGTAGAAGTAGCCGTGGCCGAATTCATGGATGGTCACGAAGTCGAGCGCGTACTGGCCCAGCGTGCCCTTCGAGACGTCCTTGTAGCTTTCGGACGTGAAGAACGTCGGGTACTCCATGCCGCCGGCTTCGGCCGCGTTGTACGGCGGGATGACGGCGGTGACGGTCTTGTACGGGTAGTCGCCGAGCGTCTTCGAGAAGTAGGTGAGCGATGCGATCGTCGCATCTAGCACCGGCTTGGCGTTGCTCGTGTACTCCGGGTTGTAGAGCACGCGCACCTGCACCGGGCCGTTGGCGCCGTGGTACACGCCGTCGAGCGGCTTGGCGTAACGGTTGTCGGCGGTCCATGCGAAATCGTGCACGTCGCCCTGCACGAAGCGATGCGTGGCCATGTCGCCCTTGACCTCGGCATTGCCCTGCTGCTCGCCGGTCGCGCCGATCGTGTAGTCCTTCGGCGCGGTGATCGACACGTCGTAGCTACCGTAATCCGCGTAGAACTCGCTGTGCATGTGGAACTCGTGCACGTTCCAGCGCGGCGCGGTGGCACCGCGTTCGCCCGGCAGTTCGAGCACGCCGATCTTCGGGAACCACTGGCCCACCAGGTGGAAGGTGCCGAAGTAACCGGTGCGCGCGACCACGCGCGGAAGCTGGTCGAGGAAGTCGATGTCGAGCGTGGTGCTGCCGCCCGGTGCGACGGCTTCCGGAAGATCCAGGCGCACCACGGTGCGGTCGGTCTTCGGGCCGTTGTCGGGATGCACGTAGGACCACGGCACGGTAGCGCCGCCCTGTTCGACGCGCGTCAGGCGCTGGTAGCCCCAACCGCCTTCATCGGCCGCCACTTCGCTGCGGAAACCGAAGTGGCGTTCGCGCTGCTCGGTATAGAAGGTGCTGCCCGGGCCCTCGAACGCGTTGAGGTACAGGTGCAGGTACACCGACTTGATCGGCTGGTCGCTGCGGTTGCGCCAGGTGAGTTGCTGCTTGCCCGTCACCGTGTGCTTCTTCGGATCGAGCGTGGCGGCGATCTTGTAGTCGACGACGCGGTCCGACAGCGTCGCTTCGCTGCCGGTGCGCGCACCGCCCCACGCGTTGTCCGCGCTCGGCACGGTGACCGCGGCGGCATCGGGTGCGGCGAAGGGAATGTCGTCGGTGGCGGCGGGCGCGGCAGGCGTCGCGACGGGCGCGGCGGTCTGTGCGGTCGCGGCCACCGCGCAGACGGCGGCGAGCGCCAGGCCGACGGCCCAGCGTGCGGGTTTGGTTTCGAATGTCATCGTGGTCGGCCTCAACGTCCGTTGGCGCTGTAACCACCGGGCCCGAGCAGCGCCACGGCGATCGCGGAGAACAGGAACATGCCTTGCAGTTCGAGCGCCCATCCGCCGGTCTGCGGATTCAGGTGCGCGAGATCGCCCATGTGCACGAGCACGAAAGCGAACAACATGTTGATCGCGACGAAGAGCGCACCGATGCGGGCGTGGAAGCCTGCGATCAGCATCAGCGGCCCGATCACTTCACCGACCAGCACGCCGTAACCGATGAAGCCCGGCATGCCGTGCGCTTCGACCATGGACACGATGCCGCCCATGCCGCCGCGCAGTTTGGCGATCCCGTGCAGCAGCACCAACGCGCCCAATGCGACGCGCAGGATCAGCCGCCCAAGATCGTTCTGGGTGTTCTGGTTCATCACTCCCCCTGTGGAATTCCCCTCGCCGAGCATATGCGGCGGCGGGGCCTGCTGTCGCGTGTCCCGGTCACCGCAGGGGCAACTTCAGGGCGCGCCCGTTCCAGTCCAGCACCACCCCGTCGGGGACGATGTCGGAGACCACGAGCGCCCCGAGGTGGTCGCCCACGCTCAGCCGCGTGCCGTCGATGATCACGAAGCGTTGCGAGGCCACCTGGTTCCACATGTGCATGCTGAGCTTCAAGGGCGGAAGTTGCTTGCGATCTTCGCTGCCCAGATCGGATACGCGCAGGTAGGCGTCGGTTGCAGGGACGGGCGCGGGCGGCGGTGCGGCTTCGGCGCGCGCGGCGGCAGGGAGCGGTTCGATCGGCGCGGTCGGCGGCGATTCGATGCGGGGCGTCGCTTCGGCAGGCGCGGCCTGCGGCGGTGCCGCGGGTGCTGGCGCAGCGACCACCAGCGGGCGACGCAAGGCCGGCGCGGGCGTGGCGGGCGCGGGCGTCGGCGGCGCGGGCGTCGCATCGACGGGCGCGGCCTGCGGTGCATCGGCCAAGGTGTCCGTCGTCGCGGGCGGTGCGGCGGGGCGCAATGCGAACCACGCCGCCGCGAGCACGACGACCGACGTCGCCGCGATCAGCGGCATGCGATTCGGCCCGCGCACTGCGACGGGTGCGGCCACCTGCGGTTCGGTCAGCAGGTCGGGCACCTGCGCACGGCGTCGCTCGGCTTCGGATTTGCGCAGCGCTTCGAGGATCAGCGACATCGGGCGTCCTCAGTACAGTTGCGTGCGCAGGCGCGGACCGGGGTCGCGCGCGCCGAGGGCGAGGAGGGTTTCGGGACCGATGACGCCATCGGTCGCGAGCCCGCGCGACTGCTGGAACGCGCGCACCGCGTCGCGCATCGCCGCGTCGAGGACCGCGGGGCCTGAATAGGCCGGCGCCAGGTGCGCATGCACCCAATCGACCGCGGGGCCGCGACCGTCGGGCGTGGTCGGTTCGGCGAGTGCATCGGGGCCGCGCCACAAGGCGGCGTATTCACCCGTCCAGGCTTGCTGCAGCGCGAGGCGATCGATGTCGAAGGTCTCGTTGCCGAGTTTGACGCGCGCGCGCACGGCATCCGCACCGAGGAGCAGCGCCCAGTCGCTCGCGCCTTGCGTGCGCAGGTGCAACAGGGCAGGGCGCCCTTGTGCGAACAGCTTGTCGAGCGTGGCGGTGCCGCGCAGGCAATACAGGCCCGCTTCGATCGCAGGCGCGCACTTGGAGGCGAGCGTCGCATCCGCGCCGGAATCCCAGAGTTTCAACAACGCGGACCAGGCCGCGATGCCACCGTCGCTGCCTTGCAGGCGCGCGGGCAACGCGTCGCCTTCGAGCACGGGCACGGCGGGCGCGGCCTTCAGGGGGTTGCGCGTGGGCTTGGGCGCGGCAGGTGTGGCCGCGGCGACCTTCGCCGGATGCACTTCCATCGCCTTCAGGTCGGCCGGCGCGGCGCGCGGCCACAGGAACCACGCGCCGATGCCCGCCACCACCACCGCGGCGGCCGCGGCCCAGCGCATCGGATGCGCCTGCGTGCGTTTGTTCGGCGCGAGGGCTTCGCGCGCTGCGCGGTCGATGTCGGCGCTGTCGATCTTCGTTGCATCGTGCGCGTAACCACCGAGCAAGGCGCGTTCCGCGATGACGTTGATCAGGCGCGGCACGCCGCCCGAGTGCTTGTGCACGCGCTGCACCGCACCGGGCGTGAAGGGCGAATGCAAGCCACCCGCGATTCGGAAGCGATGCCGCAGGTAAGCGCCCGTTTCGATCGCGTCCAGCGGCATCAGGTGGTAGCGCGCGGTGATGCGTTGCGCGAGCTGGCGCATGTCGCTGCGGGAGAGGATCTCGCGCAGTTCAGGCTGGCCGAGCAGGATGATCTGCAGCAGCTTCTGCGTGTCGGTTTCCAGGTTGGTGAGCAGGCGCACCTGTTCCAGCGCATCGACCGAGAGGTTCTGCGCCTCGTCGACGATCAGCACCACGCGCAGGCCCTTGGCGTAGGCGTCGAGCAGGTACGCATTCAGCGCGTCGACCAGCGCCTTGACGCTGCCGCGGGTGTTCTCGATAGGGAGGTGCAACTCCTCGCACAGGGTTTCGAGGAGTTCGATGGCGGTGATGCGCGGATTCAGGATCAGCGCGACGCGCGTGTTCTCGGGCAGTTGCTCCAGCAGCAGGCGGCACAGCGTGGTCTTGCCGGTGCCGACCTCGCCGGTGAGCTGCACGAAGCCGCCGCCGCCGCCCTGGCCGATGCCGAACAGCAGGTGCGCGAGCGCATCCCGGTGGCGCTCGCTGAGGAAGACGAAGCGCGGATCGGGCGTGATCGAGAACGGTGGCTCTTTCAGGCCCCAGTGCTCGAGGTACATGGGAGGCTGGCCCGGTGGCGTGGTGGCAGCTAGGGTGCCAGAAAAGCCGGGGTTCGCGCGTTATTCCGCCACGCCCTTGGATTCCGCGGCGCACAACACTTCCGGCTGCGACAGCGGCCTGGGCCGCCCCAGCAGCGGGTGGACGAACACCGCGGCCAGGATGATGGCCACGCCGGCGTAGAAAGCCGGGGTCAGCTCGCGCTGTTCGCCGAGCAGCAGGATGGCGAGCACGATCGCGTAGACAGGTTCGAGGTTGACCGCCAGTTGCTGCGCGAAGGCGCTCATGTGGCGCAGCGCAGCCAGCGACAGCGCGAAGGGCAGCAGCGTGCAGGCGATCGAGAGCGTGGCGAGCAACGCAAGGTCGCGCGTGCCGGGCACCGCGAAGGTATCGCCCGCGAAGGCGTGCGACATCCCGGGCAACAGCGGCATCAGCGGCGCGAACAACGTGAGCGCCACCGCACCTGCGCCGAGTTCCACCGCCGTCACCGTGAGCGGATCGCCGTGCTCGACCATGCGCTTGTTGAGCGAGCCGAAGATCGCCACGAGGAAGGCCGACAAGGCACCGACCGCGATGCCCACGCGCATGCCCGCCGGCACGCCGCCTACGACGAGCGCAACGCCCGGCAGCACGGCGATGCCGAGGCCCATGTCGCGCTTGGAAAAGCGTGTGCCTGCGACCCAGGGCTCGATCAACGCGACGAACACGGTGGCGAGCGCGATGCATGTCGCGCCCACGGACGCATTCGACAACTTGATCGCGCCGTAGAACGTCAGCCAATGCAGCGCGACGAGCACGCCGATCCCCGCATACGCGCCGATCGTTCGCCACGACATCGCGCGCAACCCGCGCCACACGACGGGGAACAACAGCAACGCCGCCACCACGATCACCAGGCGCCACCACACCAACGGAAGGGCAGGCAGCGAGATCATCTTGCCGAGGATGGCCGTGAAGCCCCACAGCACGACGCAGAAGTGGATCTGCAGGTAGGCGCGGTTGGTGGGGGTCATCGACATGGGCCTATTATCGCGTCATGAGCGACGACTTCCTTGCCTACCTCGATGAGTTGTTCTCGGACTTCGGCCCGATCACCTCGCGGGCGATGTTCGGTGGGCACGGCGTGTACCACGCGGGGAAGATCCTGGGCATCGTCATCGACGACGCGCTCTACCTGAAGGCCGACGCGGAAACGGTGCCGTTCTTCGAAGCCGCGGGCTGCGCGCCCTTCCTGTACGACGCGGGCGACAAGCAGATCGCGATGTCCTACTGGTCCTTGCCGGCCGAGGCCATGGATTCGCCGCAGGAGTTCCTGCCCTGGGCACAGCGTGCGTGGGAGGCGGTGCTGCGCAAGCCGCCCGCCCGTGCGCGCAAGCGCCGCGCGAAACCCGCGCGCAAGACGCCCTCGCGCCGCTAGCCGGCGGCCGCCGTTGCCATCAGCCAATCCACGAAGGACTGCGCCGCGGGCCGCAGCCTTTTATGGGTCGGATACACGATGTGGTAACTCCATCGCGCCGCCAAGCGAGGGCCGGGCAGTTCGACCAGCGTGCCCGCCTGGAGATAGGGCACCACCACGCGTTCGCGCGCGAGCGCCGCCCCCAGTCCGTTGACCGCGGCCATGAAGGCATCCGTCGTATCGCTGAAGCTGTGGCGCTCGTCGAGCCGTGCGCCGTGCACGCCCGCATGCCGGAACCAGTCGTGCCAGCCTTGGCGCGCGTGGTCGACGATCAGCGGCAGGCGCGCGACGTCTTCTGGCGTGCGCACTTCGTCGAATCCGGCCAGCCGCGGTGAGGCGACCGGGAACAAGGTCTCGTCCATCAGGTGCAGCGCGGTGAGCCCCGGCCAATGCCCGGGCCCATGGCGGATGCCGAGGTCGGGGCCGCCCTCGTCGAAACGCGCGAGCGTCGATTCGGTATCGAAGGCCAGGCGGATGTGCGGGTGTTTTTTCTGGAACTCCGCCAGCCGCGGCGTGAGCCAGGTGTAGGTGAGCGAATGCAGCGTGGTGACGCGGACCTTGTGTTCCTCGTCCCGATCCGTCCGCAGGCTGCGCAACGTGCCTTCCATGTCGGCGAGCGCGCTGCCCGAGGCATCGGCCAGGCGCCGGCCTTCGACGGTGAGCGTCACGCCGCGTGCGTGGCGTTGGAACAACGCGACGCCCAGGCGCGATTCCAGCTTGCGCACGTGGTGGCTGACGGCGCTCGCCGTGAGGTTCAGTTCCTCCGCGGCGTGCGCGAAGTTCTGGTGGCGGGCGGCGGACTCGAAGGCCGAGAGGGCGGGGAGCCAATCGGGGCGCAGGACCATGGCGGAGCCTCAAGCGAGGTTTGTGTCTGGCGTGCAAAGTATGCGCTTGCGGGGCATTGTGCAGCGCGGAAAATGTGCGGTCCGCCAAAAGCGACTTTTGAGGCTCCCCCGTGAATTCCGTCGCCGCTCCCTCCCCTGGATTCGAAGCGACGCGCACCCGCGCCTGGATCACCCCCCTCGAGATCGGCGTGCTCGGTGCGATCTGGGGAGCCTCGTTCTTGTTCATGCGCGTGGCCGCGCCGGAGTTCGGCGCTGCCCCGCTGGTCGACGTGCGGCTGGCGCTGGGCGCCATCGTGCTGCTGCCGTTCCTGTGGCGCTCGCGCGCGCATTTCCCGCTGAAGCTGTGGCCGAAGCTTGCGCTGATCGGCGCGATCAATTCGGCGGTGCCCTTCGTGTTGTTCGCATGGGCCGCGCAGCGCGCGCCTGCGGGCGTCGGCGCGATCTGCAATTCGATGACGGTGTTGTTCACCGCGATCGTGGGCGTACTGTTCTTCGGCGAGAAGATCAGTGCGCGACGCGCGGGAGCGGTGCTGGTCGGCTTCCTCGGCGTGGTCGTGCTCGCCAGCGGCAAGACCGCAGGCGCGAGCCTCGGTTGGGCGGTCGCGGCCGGCACGGGTGCGGCGGTGCTCTATGGCATCGGCATCAACCTCGTGCGCCGCCATCTCACGGGCCTGCCGCCGGCAGCCGTGGCGTCCGCGACGCTCACGACGTCCGCGTTGCTGCTGCTTCCCTTCGCGATCGCGCAATGGCCGGACCATGCGATCTCGACGAAGTCCTGGCTGGCCACGGCGACCCTGGGCGTTCTGTGCACCGGCATCGCCTTCGTCATGTATTACCGGTTGATCGCGCGCGTCGGCGCGAGCCGCGCAGCGACCGTGACCTACCTCGTGCCGGTGTTCGGCATCGCGTGGGCATGGCTGCTGCTCGGCGAAGCGGTGACGCCGACGATGCTCGCCGCCGGCTTGCTGATCCTCGGCAGCGTCGCCTTCAGCCAGCGCGCGAAGTAATCCTTCAGCGCTGTTCCGGCGCCTTGCGCAGCACCTGCAGCGCAAGGAAGCCGACGACCAGCGCGCCGATCACCAACACGCCCCACAACACCATTTGCCGCCAGTCCTGCGGCGTCATGTGCTGCGCGAGTGCGGCATCGCCGGCCAGCGCGACACCGGTGCCGAGCGTCGCGGCTGCCGGTCGCCACTGATCGCCACGTTGCTGTTGCATCGCTTCCACCAGGCGCGGCAGCGGTGCCTCCGCGCGACGCGCACGCGCGCTGCCTGCGACGAGCGCAAAGGGCGGCGTGCCCTGTGCGAGGAAGACGACGACTTCCGGGCGATAGCCCAGGCGGAGCGTCGGCGATTCGGTCGGCTTCCCCGATTGCGCGACGAGGCGCCAATGGCGATCGCGCACGGGGCCACCTAAGGTCCCGACCGGCGCGGACGCCGCGGCCCCTGCCTTGTCGGCAACGCGATAGGCGATCCACGGGCCGGCGCGCAGCACCCACGGTGCATCGTCGTCCGCGCGCGATTCCACGCGCCATTCGATCGCGGCATTGCCGTTGGATTGCACGTCGACGCGTTCGATCGGGAAACGACCACCAAGCTCGAATTCGTACCCTTGCTTGTTGTCGCCCTTCGACGTCGACTGCAACGCTTCCCATTGCCACGGCACTTCCTGCGGCGCCGTCGCGATGCGCGCAGCGACCTGCTGCAAGGGCAACGTGGGCGCGGCGTCGACGGGCACAAGGCGCACGTAACGCGCTGCGCCTTCCAGCGCGACATCGGTGCGCGCCAGGCGACGGCCGTCCTGCGCCAGGGACAGCACCTGCGCGTGCGTCGCGAGCGTGCGCCACTGCTGCAGGTCGTCGCTGCCCTCCACGCGGAAGGCCGCATCCACCTGCGCATCCGGGCGCAAACCCAGTTCCAGCGCATCGATGCGTCCCTTCACCGCGCTCAGGTCGAACAGGAACGCGCGCGCATTGCTGCCGATGCCCTCGCGCGTGGCCTGCGCCTGCAGCGACAGGATCCGGCCCGCCGTATCGCGCTGCGCGATCAAGGCCAGTGAACCGGCATCGCCACCGTCCGGCACCTGCAACGCGAACCACGGCACCTGCGTGCGCGTGGGCTTCGAGGCGAGTGGCGCATCGGGCGCGAACACGTCCGACGCCACCGGCTTGCCGCCTGCATCCATCACATCGAGATCGCGCAGGTCGGACGAGGCGATGGTGCGATACACCTCGGGCGTGAGTTCGACGCGGTACGCACCGGCATCCGCGCTCGGCAACTGCACGGTCCATTTGCGCGCGTAATCCGGCGTCGCGCTCGCCGCGACGAGCAAGGGCAGGGCACACACCACGATCCAGCGCTTCATGCGGTCGCCTCCGGGGCGGGCGCGCGCGGCGGTGCCGGCGCGAGATAACCGACGATCGTGCACAGCAGGCCGAAGGCGAGGAACGACGCGATGCCGAGCCCGTTGCCGAGGTTGCTGCGGTCGATCAACACGAGTTTCGCGAGCACCACCGCCATCAGCACCGCGCCCACGAGCCACAGACCGCGCTGGCCGCGGCGCGAACCGACCACCCACGCGACCACGCCCAGGATGCTCCAGACGACCGTGAGGCTGGTCTGCGCCAGGCTCGTGCCGATGAGGCCGTCGCCCCACGGGACGCCGCCCCAGTGATGCACGACGTGCAGCACGACCGAGGTGATCCAGGCGAAAGCGAACACGGAGACAAGTGAGATGCGGCGATTGACGAACAGTGCGGGTGCGTGATCCGTCGCCAGCCACACGGCGGACAACACGATCGTCGCGAGCTGCACGAGTTCCATTGGATTGGCGACGGGCACCCACGGCAGCGGCGCGCTCGGGCCTGCGACGAACAGGCTGCCGATCCAACCCAGGGCCATCAGCACGAACATCGTGGTGGTGAACGACTTGCGCTTGCGGTCGAACTCCTCGTGCAGCGGCGCGGCGAGCCACGCCCAGCGATACAGACTCGCCATCGCCACGGCGAGCCACGGCAGCGACACCGCGGCGACGACCCATCCGTCGTCGAGGTCGAACTCGTTCGCGGCCCACCCGAAGGCGAGCGACAGCACCGACGGCCACACCAACCACCAGGCGAACTGCGCATTCGCCGCGACGCGATGTTCGGCGCCGCGCAGGCAGGCGAGGCTGCGCATGCCGAGCGCGGCGTACACCGCCCACGCGGCGAGGCCCCAACCCTGGAAGGGTTGGTCGTGTTCGAGCGTTTGCCACAGCGCGAGCGGCGCTGCGACGACGAACGCGAACAAGGTGGTCAAGGCGAGCAGTCCACCCGGACGGCGGCGATGCGCTTCCGCCGCAAACCAACCAGTGACTGCGGCGAGGGCGAGCAACGCATCGGGTGCGTGCTTGTCGGACAGGTCCGCGAGGATCTCCGCGGTGCCGTTGCCGATCCACCACAACAGCCCCCAGACGTAGAACACGCCGGCCATCAGTCCGTTGCGATAGCGCCACGCCGAGGCGAACGCCGCCATCGCGATGATCAGCGCGCTCATGAACGCCGCATTCGCGACGGGCGCCAGGTCACGGTCCACGCTGCCTTCGATCGTCGCCAGGTACGTGAACGCGGCGATCAACTGCAACGCAATGCCGGACCATTCGGGGATGCGCCGATCCTGGCGCAGGCCAAGCCACACCAGGCCCGCGCCTTCCAGCGCGAACACGCTCGCCGTCGCGCGCGCCGACAAGGCGAGCGGCACCGACAAGGTCGCAAAGGCCGCCGCAAGCAAGGCATAGGCTTCACCGAGCACGCGCGCGCGCATGACCCACGCCAGCGCCGCATACAGCACCGCGAGTCCGAGCGCGTTGAACGCGAGCGGCATCCGCTCGCCGTGCAGCAGGCCGGCCTGCAGGGCGAAGGCCACCAACGGCGTGGCGAACACGAGCGTGCCGTCGATGAAATCCCGGCGCTCCATCGGTTGCCGCAACGCATGCAGCAGCGGAATGAGCAGGTAGAACGCGAAGAACAGCAGCAGGAAGGGTTCGGTGGTGTTGAACTTCGACGGCGCGTAGTCCAGCACGCCCCAGGCCGTGCCGATGCCGAACGTGAAGGCAAACCCGAGCAGGTTGAGCACGCGCCAGCGCTTCCACCAGGCCACGCCGAAGATGCCCGCATTGAGCATCGCGTAGTACGAGAACAGCGCGACATGGTTGCCGCTGCCCGTCGACAACCAGATCGGGGCGAGGAAGCCGGCGAGCGTGGCGAAGAACGCCAGCGCCTTCGCGTCCTGCAGCACCGCCAGCACCATCGCACCCGCGACGATCACGATGCTCAGCGCGAACGCGACGCCCGCGGGCAGCAGGCCGTACAACTTGAAGGCCGCGAAGATCGTCATCAACAGCACGCCGATCGCGCCGCCCTGCAGGCTCAGCGCGAACACGCGGTTGGCGTCGCGCTTTCGCCACGCGAACACGAGTGCTGCGAGCGCCGCGGCCGCGACAGCGGCCAGGCGCAATTCGATGGGCGCGTTCAACCAGCCCTGGTCGCTCGCGTACTTCAACAGCGCGGCGACGCCGGCGAACAACACGAGGATGCCGACCTTCACCGGCACGTTGCCTTCGGTGAACCAGTGCTTCACCGCGTCGATGGCGCGATCGAAGAGGGACGGGAGTTCGGGTTCGCCCCACGTCGCGGCGGGCTGCGGTGCGGACGCTGCGATCGGTTCGCGCGCATGGATCGGCGCGGGCGCAGGCGCCGCTGGTCGCGGCGGCGGTGCGGGCGTTGGTCCGGCAACGGGTGGTGGCGGCGGCGCAGGCGCAGGCGCGGGGGCGGGCGTCGGTGCAGGCCGGGAGACCGGCTCGGAGGGCCGCGGCGTGCGAGCACGCAAGTCCCACAGATCCTGTTCCAGCATGCCGATGCGGTGCTTCAGCCCCGACATCGCACTCCAGGCCACGATCGCGATCACGATCGCGATGATGCTCAGCAACGCTTCCACGTTTATCCGCTCCCCTTCCCCTGGGTCAGCGCGCATTCCGCCAGCGAACGCGGCCGAATGCAAATGTGCCGCGGAGACCCTCAGTTCGGGCTCATTTCCCCAGCAGTTCGATCAGCGCCATCGCCGCGGCGGGATTGCGTTCCTTGCCGGCGTTGATGAAGAAGACAAAGACGTCGCGGTGTTCGGCGTTCGGCGCGGAGCCGGCGAGCCTCGGCAGGTCGTCGGGTTCGCCGCCTTGTGCCCAGGTGCGTGCGCGCTTCGCCCAAGCCTTCAGGTCAGCGGGCGCATAGCCGGTCTTCAACGCACTTTGCGAACGCATCAAACGCGCATACGTGAAGTCCGCAGTGGCATCGGCGAACGACGGCCAGTCGGTCGAATCGGTGAACACCAACGCGGCGTTCTTCGCGCGTGCAAGATCGACGAGCGCGGTATCGACGCAGGCGGCGTCGCGCACTTCCAGCGCATGCCGCAACCTGCGCCCGCCGGCTTCCGTCGGCAATCCATCGACGAACTTCGCGAAGTCCTCGCGATCCAGCTTGCGTTCGAACTGCCACAACACCGCGCCGAGCTTGTCGCCCAGCGTGGACAGGCCACCGACGAAGGCTTCGGCTTGCCCCAACGCGTTCGCGAGCACCTTCGCCTGCACGATGCGCATCGGCGCTTTCGCGGTGAACACGAAGCCGGGCGGTGCTTCGTCGCGCCAGCGCGCATAGGTGTCGGGCTTCTGCGCGGCGTAGTAGGTGCCGTTGATCTCGATGGCGCTCAGGCGGCGGCTCGCGTATTCGAGCTCGCGGCGCTGCACCAGCCCGGCGGGGTAGAAGTTGTCGCGCCAGGGCGCGAAGGTCCAGCCGCCCACCCCCACGCGGATGCCGTCGATCGCGCCGGGCGGCTCGGGAAGGCCGAGGTCGGCGTCCCCTTTGGGGCCGGGCTTGGGGGAACGAGGCGTCGCCATGCCGCGAGGGTAGCGCGCCATGACTTGCGAGCCATCGACGCCGCCTGCACAAGGCCGCGATACTCCGCGACAGCCTCATCCCGGAACTTCCCGTCATGACCCGTTCGTTCCTTCCGCTCGCCATCGCCCTGGCGCTCGTCGCGCCATCCGCCGCGTTCGCACAGGCTGCACCCGCCGCGCAGGCGCAGACGCAATCCGCAGAAGACGCGCGCCTCGCCGGCTTCGATGCTTACGTCGACGCCGTGCGCAAGCAGTTCGACGTGCCCGCCATCGCGGTGGCGATCGTGGAGAACGACCGCATCGTGTTCGAACGCGGTTTCGGCCCGCGCGAAATGGGCAAGCCCACGCCGGTGGACGAGCACACGCTGTTCGCCATCGCCTCCAACACCAAGGCCTTCACCGCCGCCTCGCTGTCGATCCTGGCCGACGAAGGCAAGCTCAAGCTCGATGATCGCGTCATCGACCACCTGCCGTGGTTCCGCATGTCCGATCCGTATGTCACGCGTGAAATGCGCATCCGCGACCTGCTCTCGCATCGCAGCGGCCTGACGCTCGGCGCGGGCGACCTGCTGTATTGGCCGACGACCTCCTACACCACCGAGGAAGTCGCGCATCGCCTGAAGGACGTGCCGCTCGGCGGTTCCTTCCGCGGCCAGTACGCCTACGACAACATCCTGTTCGGCGTCGCCCAGCTCGTGATCGAACAGGCCAGCGGGCAAAGCTACGAAAGCTTCCTGCGCGAGCGCATCTTCAAGCCGCTCGGCATGAACGACACGCGCTTCAACAGCGATCGCCTGGAGAAGGGCGACAACGTCGCGACCGGTTATGCCAAGGCTGACTTCAAGGACCTGCAGCCAGCGCCGCGCATGACGTGGGGCAACGTGTCGGGCGCGGGCGGCATCTATTCCAGCGTGCACGACCTGTCGAAGTGGATGCGCATGCAACTCGCCGGCGGCGTGTACACCGATGCGAACGGCAAGGAACAACGCCTCTTCAGCAAGAAGCGCCAGGACGGCATGTGGTCGATCGTCACGCCGATCCCGGTGAACGATCCGTCGGTGCCGGAGCTGCGGCCCGCGAAGCCGAACTTCCTCGGTTACGGCGAGGGCTGGCAGCTGTCGGATTACCGCGGCAACAAGCTGGTGTGGCACACGGGCGGTTGGCCGGGCATGGTCTCGCGCCTGACGCTGGTGCCGGATCGCAAGATCGGTGTGATCGTGCTGACGAGCCAGGAAGTCGGCGCAGCGTTCAACGCGGTGACGATGCAGGCGCTCGACGCGATGCTGGAGGCGCCGAAGACGGATTGGCTCGGTGCGTATGCGAAGGCGGTGGCGAAGCAGCAGGGCAATGCGGACGAGGATTGGCAGAAGCATGTGGCGGCGCGGAAGCCGAATTCGCCGCCGTCGTTGCCGTTGGGGCAGTACGCGGGGACGTATCGGGATCCTTGGTACGGGGATGTCGTGATCAAGCAGGAAGGCGGGAAGCTGGTGATTCGCTTCTCGAAGACGGCGGATCTGGTCGGTGATATCGAGCCATGGCAGAACGATACGTTCGTGATCAAGTGGCGGGAGCGGTGGCTCAATGCGGATGCGTTCCTGACCTTCGACCTCGATGCGGATGGGAAGATTCGCGAAGCGCGGATGGAGCCGATTTCGCCTTTGACGGATTTCAGTTTCGACTTCCAGGATCTGCGGTTGGCGCCTGTCGAGAAGCAGTAAGACGACGAATCCACGAGAGGGGCGCGCCGTGATCGCCGCGACGTTTGCCCCTTTTCTCCGCGCGCGCACTCCGGGCGCGCTTTTACGCTCCGAGAAGGGGCAAACGCCGCGACGATCCGGCACGCTCGCGATTTGGTTGTTGCGCGACAGCCCTTGTGGGTTTTGGTCTCGTCTCAATTCGATCGTTGCGCGGCGAACCGCCTCGGCTCCGGATGGTCGGCCCACCACATGCCCCCATAGGCCCCGTCGCAACTCTTGACGCGGCATCCTGCCCACAAAGTCGCGAGCGCAAGGCCATCCATGGCCTTGCTCTGGGGCCTATGGGGGCGTGTGGCGGGCCTTCGACGCGATTTGATGGGGTGTCGCTTCGGCGGTAACTGCCCCGTCACAAGCGCATAACTGTCTCTGCGCGATTCAAGCGCATGGGCGCACTGCGGAAAGTGCTGCTTGCTCCGCTCGTTCTGGTTCCAACGCTGCTGGTCCTGGCCTTGGCGGCCTATGCAGCGCTTGGGTTCTGGGGCGTGCCTTGGCTCGTCCGTTCGCAGGCCACGAAGTACGTGCAGGAAAAGCACGATGAGCTTCGACTCGGCGAGGTTACGTTTAATCCCTTCACGTTCAAGCTGACATTGCGCGATGCGATGGTGGTGGAGCGGGGGAAGCCGCTCGTCGGTGTGCGTTATTTCTTGGCCGACTACCAGGCGGTTTCCTTGTTCAAGGGCATGCATGTGTTGCGGGAGGTCACGCTCGACCGGCCGTATGCGCGCACGGTTCTGGAGGCGGACGGGTCGCTGAATCTCGCGAAGTTGTTGCCCAAGACGGATCCGAACGAGCCGTGGCCCAAGGTTCTTGTCGAGGATCTGACGATCGGGGGTGGGCGCGTCGATTTCACGGATCGGCGGACGAAGCGGGCGCCGACGAAGTCGTTTTCGCCCATCGCGTTCAACCTGAAGCAGTTCCGCACGACGGCCGAAGGCGGCAATGCGCAGTTGCAGGCGCGCAGCCAGGATGGGGAGGCGTTGTCGTGGCAGGGGCATGTGTCGCTGACGCCCGTCGCGTCGACCGGGCGCTTCACGTTGGCAGGGTTGCAGGCGAAGACCATCGAGGATTTCGTGGGCGATCTGTTGCCGTTCCGGTTGCCGGCGGGGCGCGTGGAGCTCGGCGGCGATTACACGTTCTCGCTGCCGAAGCAGGGTGGGATGCAGCTCGATGCGCACCTGCCGAAGATCGGTGTGCGCGATCTGCGGCTGCGCGCGCAGGGGGTGGACGAGGATTGGGTGGTGATTCCCTCGGCGACGGTCACCGATACGCGCTTGTCGCTCGCGCGTCGTGAGATCCGCATCGGTGCGTTGCGCGCGGACGGCGTGCAGGTCGAGGCGTGGATGGAGCCGAATGGCGACATCAGTTTGTTCCGCTTGTTCACCGGCCAGGTCATCGAGGAAGCGAAGCAGGCGCCGGGCGGCGAGTGGAGCGTGGAGGTGGCGCAGGCGCGCATCGAGGGCGCGGACATCCGGTTCGAGGATCGCACGGTGAAGCCCGCGGCGAAGTTCGACCTGTCACGGTTGGTGGCGACCGCGGGTGGCGTGAGCTTTGACATGAAGCGCGGGATTCCGATCACCGTCACCGCGACGGTCAACGACAAGGCGCCGCTCACGCTCGAAGGGACAGTCGTTCCGGATCCGTTCTCCGCGGATCTGCACGTCGACGTTTCCGCGCTGCCGATGCGCGGGCTGCTGGCCTACCTGCCGGACTATCCGGCGCTCGACCTGCGCTCGGGCGAGGTCGGTGCGAAAGGCCATGTCGTGTTGCGGCCTGCCGAGGCGCCGGGGCCGGAACTCGAGTACCAGGGCGATGCGAGCATCGCGCGCTTCGATCTGGTGGAGAAGGCGAGCGGTCGGCCGTTCCTGGCGTGGGCGCGCGTGGATGTCGGCGGCATCGACTATGCGGCCTCGCCCGATCGCATCGCGATCCGCACGATCACCGTCAAGCAACCCGTGGCGCGCGTGGAGATCTCGCCGAGCGGCAAGCTCAACCTGACCACGACGACCAACATGGTCGCCGCCACGCCGGGCACGTCGCAAGCACATGCAACGGGAAGGAAGACCGCGTCCATGCTGCCGCCGCTGAAGGTGGGCGAGGTGAAACTCGACGATGGCACGCTGCAGTTCGCCGACTTCTCGATCCAGCCGAACTTTCAGGCGAAGATCGATGCGTTGCGCGGGCGCATCGGGAATATTTCGACGGCACCGGGCACGATCAGCCAGGTCGATCTCTCAGGCCATGTCATCAATCGCTACTCGCCGGTGACCATCAAGGGCTCGGCCAACCTGCTCGTCTACGACGAACGCACGCACATGGCCATGCAGTTCCGCAACATCGAGCTGCCCATCTTCAATCCGTATTCGGGTAAGTGGGCGGGCTATGCCATCGCGAAAGGCAAGCTGACGACGGAGCTGGATTACAAGATCGACCACCGTCGCCTCGTCGCGCAGCACCATGTCGTCATCGACCAGCTCAAATGGGGCGAGGCGACGGACAGCAAGGAGAAGGTCAGCCTGCCGGTGCGCCTTGCGACCTCGCTGTTGAAGGACAGCAACGGCACCATCACGCTCGACGTTCCCGTCACCGGCACGCTCGACGATCCGAAGTTCCGCCTGTGGCCGATCATCTGGCAGATCGTCAAGAACATCGTCGTCAAGATCGTGAGTGCGCCGTTCAAGTTGCTCGCGTCGCTGTTCCAGGGCGCGGAGGACGCGCAGTACGTCGACTTCGCGCCGGGTTCGTCCACGTTGCCGGACAAGGCGAAGGGCGCATTGCCGAAACTGGCGGACAGCCTCGCGGCGCGACCCGAGTTGCGCCTGGATATTCCGGCGGGCCCAGTCAGCGCGACCGACAAGGCGGCGCTCGACGACCAGGCGTTCCAGGCTGCGGTGGCCGAGTTCCGCACGGGCAGGCGTGGTGCGGACACGCCTTACGCGGAGCTGGAGGACAAGGACAAGATCAACGTGCTGGAGGACCTGTATCGCCGCGAGTTCGGCAAACGGCCCGAAGTGCCGGACGCGGCGACGATGCAATCGCAGAAGGACGAGCGTTCGCAACTGGCGGGGCAACTGCAGAACGACATCGCGCTCAATGACGCTGCGAAGGAAGAGGTCGTGCTCGACGCGCCGGCGTCCAGCGCTGTGCCGACGACCTTGCCGCCGCCCGCGACCACCGGCGCAGCGGCGCTTGCTTCAGCGCCACCATCGCCGGCAACCGTCGCGAGTGCCGCGCAGGCGAAGGTCGAACCCGGCAAGCCCTCGCGCCACGAACGCAAGGCCGCACGCCGCAATTCCGAAGTCGAATGGCTCGAAGCACAACTGCGCCCGCGTTTCCGCGCGAACGCAACGGCCGCGGATCAACTCGCGAAGACGCGCGCCTCGGAAGTGCAGGACGCGCTGCTCTCCAGCGGCAAGGTCGATCCCACGCGCGTCTTCGTCGACACGACGAAGACCACGCAGGAGAAGGACGACAAGATCCGGATGGAGCTGGCGCTGGAGTGAGGGTTACTTGATCTCTTCGCCCAACATCATCTCCCGCACGAACCGCACCGGCGGCGCGCCATAGCTCAACACCTGGTCGTGGTAGGCCTTCGCGTTGAACTTGTCGCCTTCCTTCGCTTCCATCGCCTTGCGCAGGTCCAGGTGTTCCGACACGCCGACGAAGTAGGTCGGCAACTGCGCCGACGTGAGCTGCGCGCGCACCCACTTGCCCGCCGCTTCGCGCTCCTGCTGGAAGGTCTGGCGCGTCATCAGGTCCATCGCCTGCTCGCGCGACCAGTGGTCGACATGCACGCCCTGGTCGAGGATCGCATTGCCGATGGTGCGCAGGTAGAACTTGAGCTGCACCAGGCGGAAGAGCGGGTCGTTGTTCATGTAGCCCGCGTCGGCCATCATCCGCTCGCTGTACACGCCCCAGCCTTCGGCGAACAGGCCCGAGCGCAGCACGCCCCGCAACACGTCCTTGTTCTCCGCCGAGTGCGCGCCTTCCAGGTAATGCCCCGGCATCGCTTCGTGGATCGAGAGCAGGTGGATCATGCGCGTGTTGTATTCGCGCAGGAATGAATCGACCTGCTTGTCGTCCCAATCGTCGGGGATCGGCGAGATCGCATAGTAGGTGTCCTGGCCCTTGTCGAGCGGACCCGGCGAATCGCAGTACGCCACCGACACGCCGCGCTGGAACTCCGGCATCAGGATGATCTTGACCGGCGTGTCGGGCACGGTGACCAGGTCCTTTTCGCGCACGAACTTCGTCGCATCGGCCAGCGTCTGCTTGGCGAAGGCCACGACGTCCTCGCGCTTGGGCTTGTCGGCATACGCCAGTTCCAGCGCCGCTTCGATCGCCTTCTGCTGTTCGTCGTCGGTCGGCTTGTCGGGCATCGAGGCCGGCGCGTTCGGCTTGTCCTTCAACACCTGGCGCGCGATGTCGTACATCTGCGCACGCACGCGGGTGAGTTCGGATTCGGCGCGCGTCTTGATCTCCGCGCGCGAGAGCGAGGACATCAGCGCGAACTGCAGCTTTTCGTCGTACAGCTTCTGGCCGATGCGGAAGTCGCCCTTCGCGTTGGGCACGAGCGTCTTGTCGAGCCAGACCTGCTGTTCGGCGACGGCCTGCTTCAGGCCTGCGATGGCGGCATCGAGCTGCTTGCGGTCTTCGCCCGTCAGCTGGTCGGCGTTCGGCGTGATGAACGTGTCCACCAGACTGAGCACGCCGGCGTTCTGCTTCGCCACGGTCTGCGCGTGGATCAGCGGCACGCGCGCGGGGTCGAGGTTGGCGCGCGCTTGTGCGAACAGAGCGGGGATCTTCTGCATGCGCAAGGTCGCCGATTTCAGGCGCTGCGGCATCGGTGCGTAGTCGCGCGCCATGAGGTTGTACAGCGCGCCGCCGGCGAGGCTGTTGTAGACCTGCGGATCCCAGGCCCACGATTGCAGCGTTTCGATGGTCCAGATGTCCGATTGCGCCTGGTTCCGAAGGAGGAGGGCATCGATCTGGTTTTCGCGCGAGAGCGATTTCATGTCGATTGCATCGAGTCGCTTCAGCACGTCCTTGCTGAAGTTCACGAAGCTGCCGCGCCCCGCCTCGCTGAGGTCATCGATCTCGCCGTCGAAACGGTGATCACCGATCTGCGTGGCGCTGACCGGACTGAATTGCATCCAGCCTTCGAGCCAGAACTTCGAAAGCTCGGCGAACTGCGCATCGGCCTGGGACGCTGCAGGGGCGGCGGCCGGTGTCGATTCGGCCGGCGTCGTGGATGCCTGCTGCCCCTGGCACGCGGCGAGGGTGGCGACGAGGAGGGCAGCGGCGAGCATGTTGCGGCGCATCGGGACGGTCCTGGGCGGAAAGGCGCCGAGCATACGCGGGGTGAACGCCGTCGCGCACGGGCCCCTGTTAGGCTGCCCGCCAGCAACCCGGAGACCAGGCCATGCGCAGGACGCTCGCAGTCGTGGCGTTGTTGCTCGGATCGTGTGTCGCCTTGCAAGCGCAGGCCGCCTGTCCACCGGAAGGCCAGACGCGCGAATCGCTGGAGGCGCTGAAAGCCGCGAAGTTCGCGATGGACGATGCTGCGGCGCGGCAGAAGCTCGCGTTGGGGCTGGTGGATTGCCTGGGCGATCCGGATCCCGCGCTGCGCGACGGCCTGGCATTCGAGGCGTTTTCGCACTGGATGCGCGAGGGCGCGTTGAGCGAAGCCACGCTGCGCACCCTGCGCGATCGCTTGTATGAAGGCCTGAAGGCCGACGATCCGGAAGGCTTCCGTCATCCGTTTTCAGCGCTCGTGTTGTCCGAAGTCGCGCGCACCGATCGCGTCAAGCCATGGATGAAGCCGAAGGAGCGCAGCAAGATGGTGGAGATCGCCACGCGTTACCTCGCGTCGGTGGACGACTATCGCGGCTTCGACAACAAGGACGGCTGGCGCCACGGGGTCGCGCACGGCAGCGACTGGCTGCTGCAGCTCGCGCTCATGCCCTCGCTCAACGGCAAGCAGCTCGATCGCATCCTCGACGCGGTGGCGATGCAGGTCGTGCCGGAGAAGCCGCATGCCTACGTGTTCGGCGAACCGGGACGGCTCGGACGCCCGGTGCTGGCCATCGCAAAGCGCGGCATGTACACGCCCGCGCAGTGGGAAACGTGGCTGACGGCGCTGACCCCGAAGCTTGGCGACGAAAAGCTCGCCTACAATGATGAAGCGTGGCTTGCGCGACGCCACGACCTGCTTGCGTTCCTCACCGGGCTGTACCTGGAAGCCGATCGCAGCGAGGACCCTGCGCTGCAGGCGCTGGAAGCGCCCATCGTTGCGGCGCTGAAGACGGTGCCCTGATTCAGGCCAGCGTCGTTCAAACCAGCGTCGCGATCACTCGTCCTCGTCGTCGCCGAATTCCGCGAGCACGTCGAGGTCGAACGCCAGCGCTTCCACCGCCTCACGCACCTTGCGTGCAGTGGAATCGTTGGGCGCTTCGATCTCGACCTCGTGGATGTCCCCGCCGCTGCGCAGGTCGCTGAGGCCGGCCGAACTGGAGTCGAAATCATCCATGTGCGGCATGAGGTCGGCGACTTCCTCGACGTGCTCGATGCCGTCGAGGCTTTGCAGCAGGTTCATGATCGCGCGCGTGTCGTCGTCGCTGCCGGTAACACGCAGTCGCAGGGTAGGCATCGCGGATCTCTCGGAAGTCGGAGGACGGTTCCGAGGCTAGGCAGCGGCAAGCTAACAACGCGTGATGGCGCGCGCCTGGCGGACGCGCGCCATCGCAGCCCTCACTTCGGCGCGCGCACCGGCAGCGGCACGTTGCACAGGTCGATGTGGCCGGCGGGACGCTTGTACCACTCGTCGCGGCGGTTGCGGCGCGATTCCACGACGGTCTCGAAGGTCTTGCTGTCCGTGCGCAGCAGTTGGAGTTGCGTGCGCTCTGCCTCCGGCACCTGGCTCGCGAGTTTCGCCGACACGATCGGCACGTATTGTTCCGGCTTCTCGTAGAACCCGAGCGGGCCCGTGCCGCGCGGCAGCACGCTCAGCAATTCGATGCCTTGCACCACGCGGCCGACCAGCGTGATGTTGCGGTCCAGCATGCGCGGCGATTGCCCCGTGACCGCATACAGCGACGTGCCGTCGCTGCTGTCTGCGGCGACATCGCGCCCCGCGCCGACCATGCCGTAGCAATGCGTGAGCCAGGCCTTGCCGGCCTTCGGATCGCGCGCGGCGGGGAAGCCACCGGAGAAACCGACTTCCGGCGCCCAGCCGTCGACGTCGGGGAGCTTCACGAACGGCACGCCCTTTGCGTCGCGCTCGAATTCCGCCGGCAGGTGCGGCTTCGCGGTGCCGATCTTTTTCTTCTTCGCTTCGTCTTCTTCCGGGTCGCCCCACTGCGCGACGTAGTTGTCCTGCGAACGGATGACGAACAGCCCGTCCCAATAGCCTTCCTTCGCGAGCGTGGCGATGTTGGCGACGTGTTCGAGCGCGAAGTCAGGCGCGAGCTCGATCACCACGCGACCGGTGGGCAACTGGAGATACAGCGTGCGGGCCGGGTCGAGCGTGCGCCAGTCGGAGGCGGGCGAGGCGTCGAGGATGTCCTGCATCGACGCGACCTTGGGCTTCTCCTTCGGCGGATCGGCCGCAAGCGCCGAACCGGTGAGCAGGGTCAGGGCGAGGGCAAGGACCAGGGGACGCTTCGACATCGGGACGGCTCCGGCGAATGGATGCGCCGGAGTCTAGCCCGCCGGCCGGTCAGTTCTGCAATTCGCGCAAGGTGACCGAGGGCGGTGCATCGAGCACGCGGCGCGTGGCGAACAGGCCCGTGGCGAGCGCCGCGAGCATGCCGACTGCACCGCCCACCGCGGCGAGCGTCCAGTTCGGCGACCAGGGGAGGTCGAACACGCGCGTGGCCACGACGCCCGCGAGCAGCGAAGCCGCGATGGCCGCGACCAGCCCCGACAACAAGCCAAGCGCCGCGAACTCCGACGCCTGCGCCAGCCGCAACTGCCGCCGGCTGCCGCCGAGCACGCGCATCACGCCGCCTTCGAGCAATCGTTCGTCCTGGCTCGCGCTGATCGCGGCGAGCAACACCAGCACGCCCGCGGCGAGCGAGAACCAGAAGACCACCTGCACCACCTTCGACACCCGATCCGCCGTGCTGCGCACCTGCTTGAGCACTTCGTCGATGTCGATGACCGTCAGGTTGGGGAACGCGGCCACGGTGTCGGCGGTGAAGCGCGGCGTCTTCGACGTCGGCACGTTCACGGAGGTGATCCAGCTCGCCGGGTACTGCTCAAGCGAACCGGGCGAGGCGATGACGAAGAAGTTCGGCTGGAAGCTGTCCCAGCTCACGTCGCGCAGGCTGGTGATCGTGCCCGCGAAGCGTTGCCCGGCGATATCGAAGACCAGGTGGTCGCCGAGTTTCCAGCCGAAGGAGTCGGCGAATTTCTGTTCGACCGACAACTCGGGCGACTTCGGCGTCGTGTTTCCCCAGAAGCGGCCTTCGACGATGCGGTTGTCGTCGCGCAGCGTGCTCGCGAAGGAGAGGTTGAACTCGCGTTCCGCGCGACGTTGCATGTCCGGATCGTCGGGGAAGCTCGCGCGCGTGATGGCCTTGCCGTTGCGCGCCTGCAGGCGCCCGCGGACCATCGGATACATCGTGGGCGCCTGCAGGCCCTGGCGCGCCATGAAATCGCGCACGGGCTGCAACTGGTCCTGCTGCACGTTGATGATGAAGCGATTGGGTGCACTCGAAGCGAGCGAGACCTGCCAGCGATCGAGCAGGTCGGTGCGCACGAACGTCAGCAGGAGCAGCGCCATCAATCCGATGCCGAGCGCTGAGATCTGCGCCACGGCGGTGCCCGCACGGCGACCGACGTTCGCCAACCCGTAACGCAAACTGCCGCGCAAACGCCCGCGCACGCCGCGCACGCCGAGGATCAGCGCCCATGCCAGGAAGGCAAGGACGGCGAACGTGACGCCGATGCCTCCGAGCATCGCGGTGGCGAGCGCCGGCGAACCGGCCTTCCACCACAGCAACGCAGCCAGACCTGCCAGTCCGGCGATACCGACCAGCCAAGCACTCGGCTCGGTGGGATCCAGGTCGCGACGCAAGACGCGCAAGGCCGGCACGCGGCGCAAGGCGAGCACCGGCGGTGCACCGAAGGCGAACAGCACGACGAGCCCGACCGCGTAGCCCTGCAGGGCCGGAACGATGCCCGCTGGCGGGATCGCGACATCGAGCGTGCGCGCGAGCCACGCGCCGACGCCCCATTGCAGCGCGAACGCGATTGCAACGCCCGCCGTGCAAGCGAACAAGCCGAGCCACAACAACTCGCCGAGGTGCACCAGCACCAGCGTGCGCTGGCTCGCACCCAGGCAACGCATCACCGCGCTGCCGTCGAGGTGGCGCGCACTGTGGCGACGCGCGGCCATCGCGACGGCAATGGAGGCGAGGATGACCGACACGAGCGCGGCGAGCCCGAGGAAGCGGCCTGCGCGGTCGAGCGCCGAGCGCACTTCGGGTCGCGCATCCTCGATGGTTTCCAGGCGTTGGCCGCGCTCGAGGTTCGCACGCGCCAGCGTGGTGAAGTCTTTGACCGCCGAAGGATCGCCTGCGACGACGAGGCGATAGCGCACGCGGCTGCCTTCCTGCACGAGGCCGGTCGCAGGCACGTCGGCGAGCGTGATGGCGACGCGCGGTGCGGCGTCGAAGTAGTCGAAGGCGACGTCGGGCTCCTGCGCGATGAGCGCCGCGATCCGGAATTGCGCGTCGCCGATCGCGATGGTGTCGCCGGTTTTCGCACCGAGCGTCTGCGCGCCGGACACGCTCATCCACGCCGTGCCGCGTGCCGGACCGCCGCGGACGCTGCGTTCCGGGCCGCCGATGCGATCGACGAGCTGGAATTCGCCACGCAAGGGGTACTGCGCGTCGAGTGCGCGCAATTCGCCGAGCTGCAGGTTGTCGCCGACGCGCAGCATGCTGCGGAACTCGAGGGTTTCGGCGTGCTGCAGGCCGGAGGCGTTGGAGGCCTTGCGCACGACGCCCGCGATGGGGGCATCGCCCCGCACCGCTGCGTCGCCGCCGAGCAGGCGGTTCGATTCCTGCGCGAGTGCGCGTTCGGCGCGGTCGGTCACGAAGCCGACCGAGGTGATCGCGACCACGGCGAGCACCACCGCCACGAACAGGATGCGCACGTCGCCCGACGCGAAATCGCGCCGCAACTGGCGCCAGGCGAGCGACCAGGGATTCACGCGTCCACCCGGCGCCCGCTGTCGAGGCGGATCGCGTGGCGGCAGCGCGCGGCGAGGTGTTCGTCGTGGGTGACGAGCACGAGCGTCGTGCCCGCGTCTGCGTTCAACGAAAAGAGCAGGTCGATGATCGCCTGGCCCGTGTGCGTGTCGAGGTTGCCGGTGGGTTCGTCGGCGAACAGCAGCGACGGCCGGGTGACGAAGGCGCGCGCGAGCGCAACGCGCTGTTGTTCGCCGCCGGAGAGCTGGCGCGGATAGTGGCCGAGGCGCGCGCCGAGTCCGACCTTTTCGAGGATGCGGCGGGCCGGGCCCATCGCATCGGGATCGCCGCGCAGTTCGAGCGGCAACATGACGTTCTCCAGTGCGGTCAGCGTGGGCAGCAACTGGAAGCTCTGGAACACGAAGCCGACTTTTTCGCCACGCACCTTCGCACGCCCGTCTTCATCCAGCGTCGACAGCGGCGCGCCGTCGAGCAGCACGGTGCCGGTGGTCGGCGTATCGAGCCCGGCGAGCAGGGAGAGCAGGGTGCTCTTGCCCGACCCCGAGGCGCCGACGATCGCGATGGCGTCGCCGCGTTCGACCGTGAAGTCCACGTCTTCGAGGATGGTCAGCTCGCCGTCGGGCAGCGCGACGCGCTTGCCGAGGCCGCGGACCTCGAGGGCGAGGGGTGTGTGCACGCGCGTTTCAGCGCCGGGTCTGCTTGAATCGGCCATGCTGTGATCGACACCGGAGTGTCGTACCTCGGGAAGGCTGAGATGACGTCGACTTATGCGGCACGCGTTACAGGGATTCAATGGCGGATGGTCATGGCGGCCGCGCTCGCATGGCTTGCGTTGGCCTTGCTCGTTACTACTCCGGTGCGCGCATCAGGCCCCGTGAAGGCCGCACCCGCGACGACGAAGACCGTGCTGGTGATGGGCGATTCGCTGTCCGCGGGCTTCGGCATCGCGGCCTCCCAGAGTTGGGTATCGCTCACCGGCGTGCGCATGGCGAAGACGAATCCGGACTGGCGCGTGGTGAATGCGAGCATCAGCGGAGAAACGACGTCGGGCGGCGCGGCACGCATCGATGCGGAACTCAAGCGCCTTCATCCCCAAATCGTCGTGATTGCCCTCGGGGCGAACGACGGCCTGCGCGGCCTCCCGCTCGCGCAGACGAAAGCCAACCTCGATCGCATGATCCAGGCGTCCAAGGCCGCGAAGGCCCGCGTCCTCCTCGTCGGCATGCACATGCCGCCGAACTACGGGCGCGATTACACGCAGGGCTTCGCCGCGAACTACACCGCGCTCGCGAAGCAGCACGCGGTGCCGCTGGTCCCGTTCCTGCTGGAGCCGATCGTGGCCGACCGCGCCAACTTTCAGGAAGACAACATGCATCCGGTCGCGAGCGCCCAGCCCGCGATCCGCGACCATGTGTGGAAGGCGCTGGCCCCGCTGCTGAAGTAGGCCCGGGGGGCCTCTGACCCGGACCCATTACTGCGGACCCATTACTGCGGACCCATTACTACCGGCACATCCGCTATACCGAACCAGACACTAGTCTGCGCTTCAACCTAGTGGACCTGCCCCCATGGACCGCGAAACCCTCGACCTGGCCCTGCGCAAATTCCAGCGGGAACTGAGTGCCGGCACTGTCTCGCTGGCGCTGCTGGCCGTGCTGGCCGCCGCGCCGGGCCCGATGTACGGCTACCAGATCGCCAAGACCCTGGAACGCAGCGGCGAAGGCGTGCTCAGCGGCAAGCAGAGCGCGCTGTACCCGGTGCTGCGCAACCTGGAATCGGCCGGCTTCCTGCGCAGCCATGTCGAACCCTCCGTCGCCGGTCCGCCGCGGCGTTACTACGAAATCACCGAGCCGGGCCGCACCGCGCTTTCCGAATGGGCCGCTGCCTGGCGCGCCACCCGCACATCCGTCGACTCCGTCCTCGAAGGACTCCTGCCATGAATGCCCCGTCCAACGGCCTGCCGCTGCCGCATTCCATCCCCGAATACCTCGACCAGTTGCGCGCCGCGCTGTCGGGCGCCGATCCGGCGCTCGTGCAGGACGCGCTCTACGACGCCGAGGAGTACCTGCGCTCGGAACTCGGCGAACACCCCGAGCAATCGGAAGCGGAAGTGATCGCGTCGGTGGCGAGCAGCTACGGCGCACCGCATGAAGTCGCGGAGATCTATCGCGACACCGAAGTGCGCGTGCAGACTGCATTGCGCGCGCCGAAGCCCGCGCCGCGTTCGACCCCGCTGGGGCGCTTCTTCGGCGTCGCCGCCGATCCGCGCACCTACGGCGCGTTGTTCTACTCGGTGCTCGCGTTGGCCACCGGCATCTTCTATTTCACCTGGGTGGTCACGGGCCTCTCGCTGTCGGCGGGCCTGGCGGTGCTGATCGTCGGCATCCCGTTCGCGATCCTGTTCCTCGGCTCGGTGCGCCTGCTCTCGCTGGTGGAAGGCCGCATCGTGGAAGCGATGCTCGGCGAACGCATGCCGCGCCGCCCGCTCTACACCTCGCGCGGCAAGACGTGGATGGAACGCATCAAGGACATGTTCACCGACCCGCGCACGTGGTCGACGGTGCTCTACATGGTCGCGATGCTGCCGCTGGGCATCCTGTACTTCACGCTCAGCGTGACGCTGCTCACCACTGCCGTGTCGTGCATCGTCGCGCCCGTACTGCTGGGGTTCGGCGCCTTCGACAACTGGTACCTCGACGACCACCTGGTCTCGTCGACGCTGGGTTGGTGGGAATACCCGATCGTGTTCGTCTTCGGCGTGGCGCTGCTGTTCGGCACGCTGCACCTGGTGCGCGGCATGGGCAAGATGCACGGCCTGTTCGCCAAGCACCTGCTGGTGAAGTCGGCGCAGTACGCCTGACCCGGTGCATCGCTCGCGAAGTCAGAACGCTGGCTTCGCGAGCACCAGGTAGACGATGAAGACGAGCAGGAGCACGGGGATCTCGTTGAACCAGCGCAGCGCTTTCGACGAGGGCAGGGGCTTGCCCTTCTCCACGCCCTTCAGCCAGCGCCCGCCCACCGTGTAGTGCACGAGCATCAGCACGACGAGCCCGAGCTTCGCGTGCAACCACGGCCCCTTGATGCCGAAGTACAGCCACAGCATCAGGCCCATCGCGAAGGCGAAGCCGAACATCATGTGGCCGAAGCGATACAGGCGCTTGCCCATCAGCACCAGGCGATCGCGCACGGCGGGCACGTCGCCGGCCTCGGCGATGTTCACCAGGATGCGCGGCAGGTAGAACACGCCGCCCAGCCAGGCCATGACGAACACGACGTGGGCGGTCTTGATCCAGAAGTAGGCAGCCATCGGCGACTCGGGGGCAGGTGGGCGATGCGCGGTAGGATCGCACGATGCACAAACAATACGATCAGGCTTACTTCGACCGCTGGTACCGCCTGGGCGGCATCGGCGACCGAGCGCGGCTCGCGCGCAAGGTGGCGCTCGCCGTGGCGGCCGCCGAATACCACCTCGAACGCCCCATCCGCACGGTGCTGGACATCGGCGCGGGCGAAGCGGTGTGGCGCGCGCCGCTGCTGAAGCTGCGGCCGGGGCTGCGCTACCTCGGCTTTGATTCCAGCGAGTACGCGGTGCGGCGCTATGGCCGCAGCCGCCAGTTGCACCTGGCACGCTTCGGCGACTTCGAACACCTGCGCCCCTGCGCGCCGGTGGACCTGCTGGTGTGCAGCGACGTGCTGCATTACCTGTCGACGAAGGAACTGGATCGCGGGTTGCCGGGCCTGGCCGAACTGTGCGGCGGCGTCGCATTCCTGGAAACCTTCGCGCGCGAGGACAAGGCCGTCGGCGACGAGCATGACTTCCAGCAGCGGCCTGCGTCCTTCTATCGCAAGCGTTTCGACGCAGTGGGCTTTGCGCAGGTGGGTTCGCACCTGTGGCTGTCGCCCGCGCTGCGCGAGCGGGCGACGGCGCTCGAGATTTCCTAAGGCTTGAACGCAGCCGGCGTCGGCAATTCGACCGGCACGCCGTCTGCGTTGCAGGTGCCGGCTTTGCAGAGGCGTTCGCGCAACGCGGGCGTCGCCTGCACGAGGAAATGGAAGAGCACGTTCTGCTCGACGCTGCCGCGCACCGCGCTCGCACCGGGCCCCTTCGCCCACACGCCGACATCGTCGCCGCCGTGCGTTTCCGCGCCGAGCGGGATGAGGGATTCCTGCAGGTAGTCCTCTTCGTCCGTCGCCACGTGCGTGAGGTCGGGACGCGGCTGGCCAGGCTTCGGCGCAACGTAACCCGGGCCATTCGCATAGCCGAGCGTCGTGTAAGGCAGGCCGAGTTTGTCGAGCGCGTACTCGCCGCCCTTGCTGTCCTCGCCGCTGATGCCACGGACCTTGTCGAGGATCGGATTGCCGCGCTTGGGATAGCCGGCGAAGAACATCGTGTGCGCGTGGTCGGCGGTGACCAGGATGAGCGTGTCGTCATCCGAGGTCGCTTCGTCGGCGGCGCGGATCGCATCGGAGAAGGCGATGGTTTCCTCCAGCGCGCGACGTGCGTTGCCGTCGTGGTGGGCGTGGTCGATGCGGCCGCCTTCGACGACGAGCACGAAGCCCTTGTCCTTGCGCTGGAGCAGGCGCAATGCGGCGGTGGTCAACTGTGCGAGCGTCGGGTCTCCGGCCTTGCGGTCCGCGTCGTAGGGCAGGTGCTGCGGCGCGAACAGGCCGAGGACTTGCGGCGCGTTCGTCTGTTCGAGCTGCGATTCGTTCCAGACATACGCGCCGTTCGGATGCCGTGCCTGCCATTCGGCGACGAGATTGCGGCCGTCCTTGCGCAGGCCCTTCACCGAAGGATCGGCGATGTCGGCGAGCGTGTTCGGCGTGAACTTCGCTCGGCCGCCGGCGAGCGCGACATCGATGCCGTCGCCGAAACCGAACTCGAGGAACTGCCGCGCGAGATCGTGGCATCCCGCTGCGGCGGCTGCGGGAGGCAGGTAACTGTCGTCCTCCCAATTGCGATCGGGGCCGTGCGCGAACACGGAGGCAGGCGTTGCATGCGTGAGGCGCGTGGTGGTGACCACACCGGTCGACAGGCCCGCGCTCTCCGCGAGTTCGACGATGCTCAACAGCGGATTCGCATCCGCTTCCGCGCAATTGCCGCGACGTGCCGCCGGGCCGATGCCGATCACGCCCAGGCGCGTCTTCACGCCCGTGGCGATCGCCGTCATCGTGCCCGCCGAATCCGGCGTCTGGTAATCGGTGTTGTACGTGCGGCTCAGCGCGGTGTTCGGGAAGGTTTCGAAGGAGAGTTGGTTCTCTTCGCCCGGATGCCCGTGGCGCTGGCCTTCCAGGATGCGCGCGGCGGCGACCGTCGGCAGGCTCATGCCATCGCCCAGGAAAATGATCACGTTGCGCGCGCGTCCGGCCATCGCGCCGTTGCCCGCGGCGCGCGCGGCGCCCGAGCGATACCACCAAGCGGCTGTTTCGCCGTCGGGATGGGCGACGGTGGGGACGTCGACTGCGAGGACATCGCCGGTGTGCGCGGCCATCGATGCGGGGACCGGCGCCTGCGTGGCGCACGCGGCGAGGAAGGAGGCACAGGTCGCGAGGGCAAATGCGCGCATGCGTTCAGGAAACTGCGAAGGGCCGCCGATGATAACGGCGCAAACGTTGCGAAATGACGCACCGTTGCGCATTGCGGCACACCGGTGTTCTGCCTGTGCGGTCGAACCCGCCGTCCCGGGCCGGTATGGTCGCTCCTTCGTGTTTCCGGATGGCGTGGTGTGATGGCCCTTGTGTCGGCGTGGTTGAGGATTCCCTTCTGGCAGCGCGTGCTCGGCGGCTTCGCCCTGGGCGCGCTGGCCGGCTGGCTGCTGGGGCCGCAGGCCGCGACGTGGTTCGAGCCGCTGGGCGATGTCTACGTCAACCTGATCAAGATGATCGCGATCCCGCTGGTGTTGTTCGCGGTGATCAATGCGGTCGGTGCGTTGCACGGTCAGAAGTCGATCGCGGCGCTCGCCGGGCGCACCTTCGCGTGGTTCGCCGTCACTGCGGTGCTCGCGGTCTGCGTGGGCCTGGCGGTGGGCTGGATCGTGAAGCCAGGCTTCGGTGTCGGTGCCTTGCAGGTCGCGTCGGATTACACGCCGAAGGAGGTGCCCGGGCCGCTCGACGTGTTGTTCAACATCGTGCCGCAGAATCCTTTCCGCGCGTTGTCGGCGACCACGGCGGCGAAGACCGCGGACGGTACGAGCGTGATCGTGCCGAGCAACGGCACGATCCTGCAGGTGATCTTCTTCGCGGCGCTGATCGGCTTCGCCTTCGTCAGGCTCGGCGAGAAGACCGCAGGCCTGCGCAAGCTCGCGGGCGAAGCGAACGAGATGATGATCCAGGTCACGCGCTTCGTCCTGGAATTCACGCCGCTGGGCACCTTCGGTTTGATCGCGGGGCTGGTCGGCGCGTACGGCTTCGAAAAGCTGTTGCCGCTGGGCAACTTCGTGATCGCGTTGTTCATCGCGTGCATCGTGCAGATCGTGGTCGTGTACGGCAGCCTGTTGCTGGTGCACGGATTGAATCCGTGGAAGTTCTTCCGCGGCGCGGCGCCGGCGATGCAAGTCGGCTTCGTCGCGTCGAGCAGCTTCGGTGCCTTGCCGGTCTCGCTGCGCAGCGTCGTGGGCAACCATGGCGTGGACAAGGACTACGCCGCATTCGCCGTGCCGCTGGGCGCGAGCATCAAGATGGATGGCTGCGGCGCGATCTATCCGGCACTCGCGGCAGTGTTCATCGCGCAGTACTCGGGCATCGAACTGGGGCCGGGCACGTACGTGACCATCGCGCTTGCGTCGGTGCTCGGCAGTTTCGGAACTGCGGGCGTGCCGGGCACGGCGGTGATCATGGCCACCGTGGTGCTGAGCGCCGCGGGCCTGCCGCTGGAAGCGATCGGGTACCTGTACGCGATCGACCGCGTGCTCGACATGATGCGCACGATGACCAACGTCACCGGGCAAATGGTGGTGCCGGTGCTGGTGGCGCAGGAAACCGGACTGCTGGATCGCAAGGTGTACGATGGTCCGCCGCGCGATTTCGCGCTCGAGGATGCGGCGGAAGAACCGGCATGACCGATGACATCGTCCTCGTCGAACGCTTTCCGGACGTCGACGACTACCTGCGCCTGCGTGCCGCCGCCGGCATGCACGAAAAGACCCGCGAGGCCGCGGCGCGCGCGTTGCCGAACACCCTCTACGGCGTCCGCCTGGAGCGCGATGGCCAGATCGTCGCCATGGGGCGCGTGATCGGCGACAACGGGTGTTTCTTCACCGTCGTCGACATCGCCGTTGTGCCGGATCTGCAGGGGCGCGGGCTCGGCAAGCGCATCGTGGCCGCGCTCGACGCGTGGCTGCAGCGCAACGTGCCGCCGTCGGCCTACGTCACGCTGGTGGCCGACGGCGATGCGAAGCACCTGTATGCGAAGTTCGGCTTCGTCGAAAGCGCGCCCGTCGCGGTCAACATGGAATACGTGATGGAAGCCGGCGGGGTGCGCAGCACGGCGCACCTCCAGCCGAAGTAGGGATCAGCGCGCCGCGCGTTGTTTCGCGAGTTCCGCGTCGAAGTTTTTTTCCGCCTTGTCCGCGTAGGCCGTGCACGTCATCGGCCGGGGATGCGCGTTCTTCGCGCCCGGCGTCCAGCCGCTCGCATCCGGGTGCGGTGTGAGCAGCACGTCGCACGGCAGGCCGCGCACGGTCGCGAAGCTCACCTTGTACATATCCACGATGCGCGGGATGCGCGGATTGTCGACGAGCTTGTAGCCCGGTGTGCTCAGGCTGTCGACGTAGGCGATGCGCACCGGCTTGCCGTCGCGCGTGTCGGTCCACGTCCAGCTCAGGCTGCCCGGCGTGTGGCCCGGCGTGAAATGCGCGACGAGCGCGATGTCGCCGATCTGCACCGCCTCGCCATCCTGCAGGAAGCGATCGGTCTGCACGGGCGGGAAGGTGAGGCTGTCGCCGAAGTGGATGTCGTCGGTGCCGCCGCGCGCGAGGATCGCGGCGGACTCGGCGTTGGTGGCCACGCGCGCGCCGGTCGCGCGCTTGAGTGCGGCGAGTGCGCCCGCGTGGTCGGCATGCGCGTGCGAATGCAGGAGCCAGCGGATCTTGTCCGGCGCCACGCCAACCGTGCGTGCGTGCGCGAGCAGCATGTCGGCGGCTTGCGCCAGGCCCCCGTCGATCACCACGGCGCCTTGCGGCGTGTCGATCAGCAACGCACTCAAGCCTTCGGTGCCGATGTACCAGGTGTGGTCGGCGATGCGGAACGGCGCGACGGGCTGGCGCCACGCGTCGTCGGTTTCGTAACGGCCGGATGGCGGAAGCAGGGGCGCCTTGTTCGCATCGGCGGCGAACGCGGAGACGCAGGCGAGCACGGAAATCGCGAAGGCGAAAGCGGGGACGCGCTGCGTCCCGAAGCGATGGCGCATGGGGGAGCCCTTCAGGGGGAAGACGAGGCGCGACGCGGCCTTGCGAGCCACGCGCCGAGCAATGCAGACGGAACGGGAAGGATCAGGCCGAGCGCAGCCATCCACGTCGGATGGCCCGGCATCATCAGGATCATGCCCACGACACCGATGAGCACCACGAGCGAGACCACGATCGCCGCCGACCTCGGCCAGGTGCGCGAGATCCACGCAGCGACGGCGCCACCGGCGAACGCGCCCAGCACCCACGCGACGACGATCGCGACGAGCGCCCCCATCGGGGCGGTGGCGATCAGCGTCGCCATGTCGTTGGTGTTGGCCGGGTCGAGGCCCGGCGGCGGGGGATAGATCCGGTGCCCCATCCATTCGACGCCCATGATCACGAGGAAGGTCACGACCGCGCCTGCCAGCACGCCGAGCAACCAACGCAGGATGGCCTGGAGCATCGATCCGTTCCGCCGTGGAATGCAGCCAGCATGCGGCGCCGTCGCGGGGTCCGCAAGCGGGCGCCCGCATGAAACCGGCGTTGATCCGGCGCAGGCGTAGACTCGCCGCCATGGCCGGCCACGCGCGCTCCCTGACGCTCCGATTCCTCGCCGAACCCACCGACGTCAACTACGGCGGCAAGGTGCATGGCGGGGTGGTGATGAAGTGGATCGACCAGGCCGGATACGCCGCGGCGGTCGGATGGAGCGGGCGCTATTGCGTGACGGTGGCGGTGGGCGGCATCCGCTTCGTCGCGCCGGTGCGCATCTCCGACCTCGTCACCGTGTCGGCGACGCTCGTGCGCACCGGCACCACCTCGATGAACTTCCTGGTGGAGGTGCGCGCGCGCGATCCCATGGGCGGCGACTCGCGCCTGTGCACGCACTGCATCATCGTGTTCGTCGCGCTCGATGGGGTGGAAGGCAAGGCGGTCGCCGTGCCGTCGTGGAAAGCCGACAGCGATTCCGACCGCCGCTTGTCGGACTACGCCGAGAAGGTCATGACCCTGAGCAAGGGCATCGAGGAAACGGTCGCGCGCATCACGCCCGAAGACCTGCCCTGAAACGCAGAAGGCCGCCTTGCGGCGGCCTTCGGAAGAGCGGCGTTGCGACGACGATTACATCGCCACGCGGCGGGCCGAGAGGTAACGGCCACTCCAGTAAGAGGAATACAGGCTGTCCACGCGGACGTCCTTGCCGCGGCTCGGCGCGTGCAGGAAGCGGCCTTCGCCGACATAGATGCCGACATGGCTCACGCGGCCACGCAGGCCGAAGAACACCAGGTCGCCCGGGGCGAGCGCGGCACGGTCGTTGACCGCTTCGCCGCTCTGCGCCATCTGGCGCGACACGCGCGGCAGGTCCATGCCGAGCACGGTGCGGTAGACGTAACCAACCAGGCCGCTGCAGTCGAAGCCGTCGGTGGATTCACCGCCCCAGCGATACGGCGTGCCGAGCAGCGTCATCGCCTTGGTGAGGACGTTCTGGATGCGATCGGTCAGGCGCGGCTTGCCGAGGCTGTCCAACTGCACCGTCGAACCCGGCTCCGCATCGGCGAGGTCGGACAGGTCGCCGAAGATCGGGCGGACGTGCGTGGTGCGGTTGGCGGCGGCCGGCGCAGCGGCAATGGCGGTGGCCGCCACGGCCTGCGTCGAGACATCGGCGGACGGCGCGGTCTGTGCGAAAGCAACGGAAGTGCCACCGGCGCAAAGCGCCGCGCAGCAAAGCAAACGAAGCGCGCCAACGCGGACGCGCTGGCGGAATGCACGGGTGGCGGCGGGCTGGCCTGCGGTCAGGTCGTCGGTCGTCACGAGGTCATCACGGTTTGAAGACCGAGCGACCTTACCGTTTGATGAGGGGGTGAAGGTTCAGATTTCGTTAGGGCGCTGTGAACAAGTGCCCGTTTTTGCTCGACTTTGTGCATTCAGCGACGATCGGCCGCGACCGCTTTCACATGAATGCGCTCAGTGCAGGACCCGTCGGGCGCCGCTGTAGTGGTCCCGCCAGTACGGGCCATCGAGGTGGTCCAGGCGCACCGTGCCGCCGGTGCTCGGCGCATGCACGAAGCGGCCTTCGCCGACATAGATGCCCACGTGCGTGACCGCGCCGCCGCTGGCGAAGAACACCAGGTCGGCGGCCGCAAGGCGTTCGGGCGCGATGCGCGGACCCTGCGAGGCCGCCAGGTCGCGCGCGGTGCGCGGCAACTTCACGTTGGCCATGTCGCGGAAGACATAGTTGACCAGGCCGCTGCAGTCGAAGCCGCCCTCCGGCGTATTGCCGCCGTAACGGTAGGGCGTGCCGACCAGGCCGATGGCGCGCATCAGCACCGCGTTCGCGTGTTCGGGATCTTCCGGCGGCACCACCGGCCAGGTGCGCGGCATCGCCACCGACTTCGGGGGCGCGTTCGAACGCACGGCTTCGCCACCACCGCATGCCGTGAGCAGCGCACACACCGACAGGAGAAGAAGGAAAGCGAGAGGCCCCCGCGCTGGCGCGGGCCGGGCCTTGCCGGGATAATGCGCGGCCCCGCAGGCCGCACGCTGTTCTGGCTTCATCGCCGAGGAGTGTGGCCGCTTTCACGCGGCGCTAGCAAGCGCCCCCTGCCGCCCGATGCTGGGCCCGGACCCCCAATGAAGATCGAAAAAGACCGCGTCGTCCGTTTCCATTACACCGTCAACGAACGCAATGCCCACGAGGCCGGCGAAACGCCGATCGAATCGTCGAAGGACCGCGAGCCGCTCGCCATCCTGTTCGGCCACGGCAACATCATCCCGGGCCTGGAGAAGGCGATGGAAGGCAAGGAAGCGGGCGATTCGTTCGCCGCCGACGTCGCCGCCGCCGATGCCTACGGCGAAGTGCGCGAAGGCCTGAGCCAGCGCATCCCCAAGAAGCACTTCGGCGAACAGCGCCTGGCGCCGGGCATGCAGGTCGTGCTCAACACCAACTTCGGTCCTCGCGCGGTGACGATCCAGAAGGTCGGCATGAGCGTGGTCGATGTCGACCTCAACCATCCGATGGCCGGCAAGGACCTGCACTTCGACGTCGACATCGTCGACGTGCGCGAGGCGAGCGAAGAAGAACTCCAGCACGGCCACGTGCATGGCGAAGGCGGCCACGAGCACTGATCGGCCCCGCAAGGCGACACCTCCGGACGGCCCGCGCATGCGGGCCGTTCGCGTTGATGGGCTGCGCGTCGGGGCAGGGGTGCCGCCGGTTCAGTGACTTCCGGCCGCTGACGGCCGCTCCCGTGCGTGCGCTAATGCGGCCACTCGCGCAGGAGTTTCCATGTCGGACGCACGCTTCACGCCGGTGGCCGTCAACGAACGCATCACGACGCTCGATGTCATCCGCGGCGTCGCCCTGCTCGGCATCTTCCTGATGAACATCGAGTGGTTCAACCGCCCGATCTCCGAACTCGACGTCGGACTTCCGCAAGGCGTCACCGGCATCGACTACTGGGCCGGCTGGTTCGTCCACGTGTTCATCCGCAGCAAGTTCTGGACGATGTTCTCGCTGCTGTTCGGCATGGGCTTTGCGGTGATGCTCTCGCGCGCGCATGCGGCGGGGCGTCCGTTCCTGGGGCCTTACGTGCGCCGCACGCTCGCGCTGGCGCTGTTCGGTTTCCTGCATGCCGTGCTGGTGTGGAACGGCGACATCCTGTTCGACTACGCGATGGGCGCGGCCTTCCTGCTGATCGTCTTCCATGCGAAGCCGAAGGCGATGTTGTGGGTTGCGGGCGTGGCGTTGTTGGGTGCCGCGGTGTTCGGTGGCGCGAAGCTCGCAGGGTACGACCAGGTGGTTTGGGCGCCGTTGCTCGGCATCGGCGTGCCGGTCCTGACGCTGGGACTGGTGGCCTGGGCGATCCGCAAGTGGCCCGCGAACGGCTTGCGCAACGCAGGCCTGACGCTGTTCCTGTTGCCGTGCATGGGCATGATGATCGGTGGCCTCGTCACGCCGCAGACAACCCAGGTCGAACGCGATCGCATCGCCTTGAAGGACGCGCACACGCCGGCCGAAAAGGCGCAGGTGCGCAAGGACCTCGCCGAAGCCGCGAAAGCACGCAAGGAACACGCGGACAAGGTTGCCGAAGAAACGCGCATCACTTCGCGCGGCACCTATGCTGAAAACGTTGCGTTCCGCCTCCAGGAATTTCCGCAGACGGCAGGACAGCACGTCTTCTTCGCGCTGTTCTTCGTGCTCGGCATGTTCCTGCTAGGCGCGTGGTTCATCCGCTCCGGCCTGATGACCCAGCCCGGCATGCACCTCGACCTGTATCGCAAGCTCGCGATGTTCGGCATTCCCTTCGGCATCGGCCTGACCATCGTGGCGGCCGCGATCGCCACGACGCACGTCAAGGGTGTCAACGACGCGCTGTACACCTTCTCGATGGGCCTGGGCATGGTGGCCGCGTTGCCTGCATGCCTCGGCTACGTGGCGGCGATCGTGCTGCTGTTCCATTCGCCGCGCTTCACCCGCTTCATGGCGCTTTTCGCGCCGGCCGGGCGCATGGCGCTGACCGTGTACCTGACGATGTCGGTGATCGGCACGACGGTGTTCTACGGCTACGGGCTGGGGTGGTACGGCATGGGGCGCGCGATGCAACTGGTGTTCTGCGTCGTGGTGTTCGCCGTGCTGCTGGCCGCATGCCACCTGTGGCTCTCGCGCTTCCGCTACGGCCCGATGGAGTGGGTGTGGCGGGCGATCACCTACCTGCGCGCGCCGTCGATGCGGCTGGAGCGATTGCAGCCGGCGTGACCCCGCAAAAGAAAACGGCCCGCATGCGGGCCGTTTCCTGTCGCTCCCTCCCGGTCAGTTCACCGACACGGCGCTCCATGCACGCGCGACCGCGGCGTATTCCGCCGAGCCGCTGCCGTACAGGTCCGCCGCCGCCGACAGCGTGGCCGCGCGCGCCTGCGGATAGTTCGTGCTCGAGGTGAAGTACAGGTCGAGCGCGCGATACCAGATGCGCTGGGCCTTGTCGCGGCCGATGCCGGTCACGCCGGTGTCGCCGTTGCACACGAGCTGGCCTGGGGTGAAGTTGAAACCGGATGGCGAGACGGCGCCCTCTGCGAGCAGGTAGAAGAAGTGGTTCGCCGGGCCCGACGAGTAATGCGGATCGACGCCGCCCAAGCCACCGGCCGGATAGCAATCGTAGGAGGCACCGTTGTCCGCCGCGCTCGGCTTGAACATGTAGCGCAGCGCCTTGGTGTTGTTCGGGTTCGAGGCGTAGATCTTTTCGCCGATCTCGTAGTCCGGCGTATCGAAGGCGTTGTTCGCGAAGAACTCGACCATCGTGCCGAAGATGTCCGAGGTCGCTTCGTTCAGGCCGCCCGAGTCGCCGGAGTAGGCCAGACCCGAAGTCGCCTGCGTCACGCCATGGCTCATCTCGTGGCCGGCGACGTCGATCGCCACCAGCGGGACGTAGCTGCCGCCGCCGTCGCCGTAGTACATCGCATTGGCGTACCACGCGGCGTTGACCCAGCCGTTGCCGACGTGCACGTAGCTCTTCACGCCCTTGCCGTCGTTGAAGATGCCGTTCCGGCCGAAGGTCGTCTTGTAGTAGTCCCACGTGGTCGCGACACCGAAATGCGCATCGGCCGCGACCGTCGCGCGATCGGACAGGGCGTTGTTGCCCCAGGTGTTGTCGCTGTCGGTGAACAGCACCGCGCGGCGCGCCGCCGTCTGGTAGCCGACGTTGTTGCCGTCGTAGGTGGCGCCACCGCCGCGCGTGGTGTCGGTCATGTTGAAGCTGTTGCCCGAGCCCGCGGTGTTCAGCGTGACGTTGCCGTAAATCAGCGAGCGACCGGTGCCGACCGCAGGCGTGCCGCCACCGCCGCCGCCACCCCCGGGTTTCGCCGTATGCACCATGTCCCACTTGTCGAGGATGCGGCCGTTGGCGGCATCGATGAAATAGTGCATCTCGGTCGGCGTCTGGTCCTTCTTCGTGCCGGTGAACACCACTTCATAGGCCAGGCGCGGCGTGGTGTTGCGGGCATAGATGACCTTGCTCGCGGCACGCATGCCGTCGAAGCCGGTGCCGAAGTCGGCGCCCGCGGCGATCGTCGCGTCGTCGCCGGAAATGCGCGCGGCCAGGCCCGGGCGGACCGCGGTCTTCAGGGTCTGGCTGGTCGACTTGAGGACGCCGTTGCGCGAATGCACGACGAAGTCGCCGCCGATCACCGGCATGCCGCGATAGGTGCGTTCGAAGCGAACGTGTTCGGTGCCGTTGGCGTCGACCACGACATCCTTGACGGCGAAAGCGTCGGAGGCGTTGCGGTTGAAGGCGGCGGCGTGGCCGTCGATCAGGCCGAGCGCGCGGCCGACGGCGGGATGGTCGGCCTTCCCGGCCGCGGCAGTTCCCGAGACGAGCGCCAGGGTGATGGCGAAGGTGAGCGTGCGAGTCCGTGACATGCGAAACCCTCGAAATGTGGCAAAGGAAAGGAAGGGCGCCCTCCGGGGCGCCCGACCCGAGAGTCGGACCAATCTGTGACGGACGTCACGCTGCACTGCGACAATCGGCGCTGCGCTGCGGGGCTGGCGGGCGGGGCGCCGGGGGAAGGCGGCCCGGTTGCGCAGGTCGCCCGGAAAGCTCTGCAATGTCATGCTTCTCCGGAGATCACGAATTCAGCGCGTTCATGCAGAGCACGACGGAAGTCGAAACCCTCATCGTCGGAGGCGGTGCCGTGGGTCTGGCCTGCGCGCTTGCCTTGCGCGAGGCCGGCCGCCAGGTGCGCGTGATCGAAGCCACCCGCGTCGGCGCCGGTGCCTCGCACGGCAACTGCGGGACCATCACGCCGAGCCACGCCCCGCCGCTGGCCGCGCCGGGCATGGTGCAGACCGCGTTGCGCTGGATGCTGCAGCCCGACGCGCCGCTGTACATCCAACCGCGCGTGGATCCGCGCCTGTGGCGTTGGCTGCTCACCTTCGCGGGGCGTTGCAACGCGCGCGATTGGGAAACGAGCGCACGCGCGAAGTCGCGGCTCCTCAATGACTCGCGCACGCGCCTGGCCGACTGGATCCGCGACTACGCACTCGACTGCGAATTCGTCGAATCCGGCGAGGACTACGTGTTCCGCGACCCGCGCCGTCGCGACAAGGACCTGCACGAAGTGCCGTTCCTGCGCCAACTCGGCGTGCCGGTGGAAACCTTCGATGGACCCACCTACCAGGCATCGGAGCCGGCGCTCAAGCCCGGCGTCGTCGGCGCGATCCGCTTCACGGGCGATGCCGCGCTGCGGCCGGACAAGTACGTTGCCGAGCTCGCACGCACGCTGCGCGCGCGCGGTGGCGAAATCGCCGAAGGCTGTGCATTCGAAAGCCTCGAACGCCTGCGCGACGGCCGCATGTGCGTGCAGACCACGCAAGGCGCGATCGAAGCGCGCGACGTGGTCATTGCAGCCGGGGCATGGTCGCCGCAACTCGCGCGCGCGATCGGCTTTCCCGCGTTGCGCAACGCGATGCAACCGGGCAAGGGCTACTCGATCACCTACGACCCGCCGTCGCGCGTGCCTTCGCGGCCTTTGATCCTGCGCGAGCGTTCGGTCTGCGTGACGGCCTGGGCGAGCGGCTACCGCCTGGGCAGCACGATGGAGTTCTCCGGCTACGACACCACGCTCAACGAGCGCCGCCTCGCCGCACTGGAGCGCGGCGCCGCCGAATACCTGCACGAGCCCGTCGGCCCGCGCGTGCGCGAACGGTGGTACGGCTGGCGACCGATGAGCTGCGACGACATCCCGATCATCGGCGCGGTGCCGGGCCAGGCGAACCTGTGGCTGGCCACCGGGCACGGAATGATGGGCATCGGCATGAGCACCGGAACGGGCCAGCTCATCGCGGATCTCGTCGCGGGCCGCGCACCGTCGGTCGATCCTGCCCCCTATTCGCCGGCACGCTTCGCCTAGACTCCGCGCCATGGCCGATCTCTTCACCCTGCATCGCGGCACCGCGCCCCTGCTGGTCAGCGTGCCGCACGACGGCAGCGAGATCCCGGCGGAACTTGCCGCGCGCATGACGCCACGCGCACGCATCGCACCCGACACCGACTGGCATGTCGCGCGCCTGTACGAAGTGGCGCTTGCGCTCGGCGCATCGATCCTGCGTCCGCGCTATTCGCGCTACGTCGTCGACCTCAATCGGCCGCCGGACGATGTGTCGCTGTATCCCGGCCAGAACACGACGGGCCTGTGCCCCGCGGTGCAGTTCACCGGCGAGCCCGTGTACGTCGATGGGCAGGCGCCCGACGAAGCGGAAGTCGCAGCGCGCGTCGACACCTACTGGCGCCCGTACCACGCCGCGTTGCAGGACGAGTTGCAGCGCATCCGCACGACGCACGGCCGCGCGCTGTTATGGGAAGGCCACACGATCAAGGGCAGCGACCTCGCGTTCCTGTTCGAAGGGCGCCTGCCGGACCTCAACCTCGGCACCTCGGGCGGTGCGAGCTGCTCGCCCGCGCTGCAGGGCAGGCTCGAAGCCGCGCTCGCGTCGCAGACGGACTACGACTGGGTCGCCAACGGGCGCTTCAAGGGCGGCTACATCACGCGCCACTACGCCGCACCGGGCGAGGGCATCGATGCCGTGCAGCTGGAGATGAGCCAGCGCACCTACATGGACGAAGCCACCTTCGCATGGAGCGACGAACGCGCGCCGCGCGCGCAAGCCATGATCCGCACTTTGCTTACGGCCGCGCTCGCATGAAGAACGACAATCCGTCGGGCCGCAGGTTGCATTTCGCCACCGCCGGCCAGCGTTTGTCCTCGGTGCTGGTGTTCGCCGTGTTCGCCGCGTTGATCTGGGCGGCGTGGAGCGGACGCTACGACCGCGAGGTCAACCATGTCGCGGGGTGGATGCGCACGCACTGGAACGCGCTGGTGCATTGAGCGCGGCAAGCGCGCAAAAAAAGGGCGGCCATCGGGCCGCCCTTTTTTGTTGCATCGTGCGTGTGTTACTTCCCCGTCGCCGCCGTCTGCGCACCCGGACCGATGTACTTGTCCAGGAACTTCTCCATGCGGGTGTACAGCTCCGCGATGTTTTCCGGCTTGGCGAAACCGTGGCCTTCGCCGGCAGCGAGGAATTCCTCTGCCGGATGGCCCGCTTCGCGCAGCGCCGCCGACATCGCCTTGAACTGGTTCAGGTCCGCGGTGTTGTCGGCCTTGCCGTGCACGAGCATGACCGGCACCCCGATTTCCTTCGCGCGCAGGGCAGGCGAGATCTTCGCCAGTGCGGCCGTGTCGGTGCCCAGGGTGCGCTTCCAGAAGCGGGTGCTGCGGTCGCTCTCGCCCTGGTTGCCGTCGGTCTTGCGCATCAGCGGCAGGTCGTACACGCCGACGTAGCCGATGGCGCACTTGTACGTGCCCGGGTTGACGATCGGTTGCATCAGCGCGGAATAGCCACCGAAGCTCGCGCCGAACATGCAGACGCGATTCGGGTCCACCAGCTTGTTGTCGATGGCGTACTTCAGGCCGTCGGTGATGTCGTTCTGGATCTTGTCGCCCCAGCCCAGCCAGCCGGAACGCTCGAACGCGAGACCGCGACCGGATGAACCTCGGTAGTTGATCTGCAACACCGCGTAACCGCGGCTGGCGAGGAACTGCACTTCCGAGTCGAAGCCCCATTCGTCGGCGACGCCGTACGGACCGCCGTGCGGCATGACGACCGTCGGCATCGGGCCGTTGCCCTTCGACGTGTACAGGCCGAACAGCTGCGTGCCGTCGCGCGTGGTGAAGGAGATCGGACGCGTGGTCGCCATCGTTTCCGGCTTCACCCACGGGCGGAACTCGACCAGCTTCTGCGCCTTCTTGGCGGCGCGGTCGTACAGGTACCAGTCGCCGGGGCTGCGGTCGGAGGAAACCGAGAAGAGCACCTTGTTGCCATCGCGGCTGACGTCGTTGAACCACACGATGTTGCCCGGGAAGGACTTCATCAGGCCGGCATGCAGCTTCGCCCACTCCGAATCCATCTTGATGTACTGGATGGAAGGCTTGTCGGTGTTGAAGTACACGGCGAACGGCACGCCGTCGCGGCCTTCGATCATCCAGTTCGCCACTTCGGCGTCCGGACGCCCGGCGAGCTTGGTGCGCGTGCCTGCGGCGAGGTCGATGCGGTATGCCTGCTCGGGCTCCAGGCCATCGGTGACGAAGGCATACAGCGTGTTGTTGTCCGCTTCCCAGCGGCTGTTCCACAGCATGCGGCCGGCGATCGACTTCGGCATCGGCTCCCACGCCGCGCCCTTGGTGCGGCGGTAGGACATCACCGGCTCGTCGTTGTCGTCGAGCGTGCGGCGGATGCGCGCCTCGCCCGTGCGGTCGAACTGGTACCAGGCGAGCTTGTCGCCGCGTTCCACTTCCTTGCGTTCGCCCGTGCGCGTGTCGACGCGGAAGATCACCGTGTCCGGTTCCTTGCCGCAGGTCGCGCAGGTGAAGTCGACCAACGCCATGCCCGGCTGGTCGTCGAGGACCTTGATCACGTCCGCCCAACCTTCGTCCTTGCGCTTGCCGCGCACCAGGCCGGCGTCGGGGACGTAACCGAACAGCACGTCCTGGTTCTTGCCGTTGATGTCGGCAGTCATCAGCTGGCCGGTCGAATACGGGCGCGCCATGAGCGGTTCGAGCTTGGCGCGCGCCACGACGACGCGGTCGTCGGCGGTCCAGGTCACGTCGGAGACGTGTTCCATCTTGCCGAAGCGCAGGACCTGCGTCTTGCCGCTGCCATCGAGCTTGACGATCTGCAGCTGCGTTTCCTGGCCGTCGGCCGTCGGCACCTCGATCGCCGCGTACTCGCCGGTGGGCGAGAGCGTCGCACCCCAGGCTTCCGAGCGCTTGGCGAAATCGGTGATGGGAATCTGCTGGGCCATGGCCGGCGCGGCGACGGCCACGAGCAGCGCGCACGTCCAGCGCGCGAGGGACTTGAATTGCATTGGGTGATCCTTGGAGTGCGTTCGCCTCTCCCCGAGGCGCGCACAGGGTAGCGTCCGACCGCAGGCGCACCAATAGGAAAAAAGCGGGGTGTCCGCTTTCGGTAGCGATCAGACCTCGAGGGTAGCGAGATCGCCCTTGGATTCGAGCCAAGTCTTGCGATCGCCGGCACGTTTCTTCGCCAGCAGCATGTCCATCAGCGAGCGGGTTTCGCCGTCGTCGTCCACGGTGAGCTGGACCAGGCGGCGGGTGTCCGGGTGGATGGTGGACTCGCGCAACTGTTGCGGGTTCATTTCGCCCAGGCCCTTGAAGCGGGTGACGTGCACCGTGCCCTTGACCTTCTCGCGCTCGATGCGCTCCAGCAGCAGGCGCTTTTCCTCCTCGTCGAGCGCGTAAAACACCTGCTTGCCCACGTCCACGCGGAACAACGGCGGCATCGCGACGAACACGTTGCCGGCGGTGACCAGCGCGGGGAAATGCTTGAGGAACAAGGCCGTGAGCAGCGTGGCGATGTGCAGGCCGTCGGAGTCCGCGTCGGCCAGGATGATCACCTTGCCGTAGCGCAGGCCGCTGATGTCGTCCTTGCCGGGATCGCAGCCGATGGCCACCGCGAGGTCGTGCACTTCGGTGGAGGCGAGCACGCTGCCGGAGGCGACTTCCCAGGTGTTGAGGATCTTGCCGCGCAGCGGAAGGATCGCCTGGAAGTCCTTGTCGCGCGCCTGGCGCGCGCTGCCGCCTGCCGAGTCGCCTTCCACGAGGAACAGTTCGGTGCGCGAGAGGTCCTGCGAAATGCAGTCGGCGAGCTTGCCCGGCAGGGCGGGGCCCTGCGTGACCTTCTTGCGGGTGATCTGCTTTTCGGTCTTCAGGCGCGCGCTGGCGCGTTCGATGGCCAGCTGCGCGATGCGCGTGCCCATTTCCACGTGCTGGTTCAGGTACAGCGAGAACGCGTCGTGCGCGGCGCCTTCGATGAAGCCGGCGGCCTGGCGCGAGGACAGGCGTTCCTTGGTCTGGCCGCTGAACTGCGGGTCGGTCATCTTCAGCGAAAGCACGAACGCCACGCGGTCCCACACGTCTTCCGGCGCGAGCTTCACGCCGCGCGGCAGCAGGTTGCGGAAATCGCAGAACTCGCGCAGGGCATCGGTGAAACCCGTGCGCAGGCCGTTGACGTGCGTGCCGTGCTGCGCGGTCGGGATCAGGTTGACGTAGCTTTCCTGCACCAGGTCGCCTTCGGGCACCCAGGCGACGGCCCAGTCGACGATCTCGGTGTCCTTCTTCAGCGAACCGACGAACAACTCCGGTGGCAGCACTTCACGCGCGCCTTCGGCCTGCAGTTCGCCGCGCAGGTAATCGCGCAGGCCGTCTTCGTAATGCCATTCGATGCGTTCGCCGCTGGCTTCGTCGAACAGCTTCACGTGCAGGCCGGGGCAGAGCACGGCCTTGGCGCGCAACAGATGCTTGAGCGAGCGCAGGTTGAACTTCGGGGTATCGAAATACTTCGGGTCGGGCCAGAAGCGCAGGCGCGTGCCGGTGTTCTTCTTGCCGACGGTGCCGACGGTCTCCAGCGCCGAGGCGCGGTCGCCGTCCTTGAACGCCATGCGGTATTCGGTGCCGTCGCGCTTGATGAAGACATCGACGTGCTTGGACAGCGCGTTCACCACGCTCACGCCCACGCCGTGCAGGCCGCCGGAGAAGGTGTAGTTCTTGTTGCTGAACTTGCCGCCCGCGTGGAGGCGCGTGAGGATCAGTTCCACGCCCGGGATTTTCTGTTCCGGGTGGATGTCCACCGGCATCCCGCGGCCGTTGTCGGACACCTCGCAGCTGCCGTCCTCGAACAGGGCCACCTCGATGGTGTCGGCGTGGCCGGCCAGCGCTTCGTCCACCGCGTTGTCGATGACCTCCTGCGCCAGGTGGTTGGGGCGCGCGGTGTCGGTGTACATGCCGGGGCGGCGCTTGACCGGGTCCAGGCCCGACAGGACTTCGATGTCGGCGGCGTTGTAGCGGGAATTCATCGCGTGGGGGATTTGCCGGGGGTACGTCGGACGGGAAGGATAGCGTGAACGGCACGGGCGGCCGGCGGGCCGAAGGGCCTGTGCCAGTCGCGGGCGAGGGCCGCTCCCGGTAGACTACGGCTTTCCGGAAGCCTGATTTCCCATGACGCCCTCAGTTTCCAGGACGCCGCTCGTGTTCGTCACCGGCGGCGTGGTGTCCTCGCTCGGCAAGGGCATCGCTGCGGCCTCGCTGGCCGCCATCCTCGAAGCGCGCGGTCTGCGCGTGACGATGATGAAGCTCGACCCCTACATCAACGTCGATCCGGGCACGATGAGCCCGTTCCAGCACGGCGAGGTCTACGTCACCGACGACGGTGCGGAGACCGACCTCGACCTCGGCCACTACGAGCGCTACGTGCGCACGCGCCTGAGCCGCAAGAACTCGATCACCACCGGCCGGATCTACGAGAACGTGATCCGCAAGGAACGCCGCGGCGACTACCTCGGCGGCACCGTGCAGGTGATCCCGCACATCACCGACGAGATCCGCCGCTGCATCGAAGACGCGACGGCCGGTTACGACGTCGGCCTGGTGGAGATCGGCGGTACGGTCGGCGACATCGAGTCGCTGCCCTTCCTCGAAGCCATCCGCCAGATCCGCACCGAGCGCGGCCCCGAGCATGCGCTGTTCATGCACCTCACCCTGGTGCCCTACATCGCGGCCGCCGGCGAGCTGAAGACCAAGCCGACGCAGCACTCGGTGAAGGAACTGCGGTCAATCGGCATCCAGCCGGACATCCTGCTGTGCCGCAGCGAGCAGCCGCTGCCCGACGGCGAGCGCCGCAAGATCGCGCTGTTCACCAACGTGCCGGAGAAAGCGGTCATCTCCGCCGTCGACCTGGACAACATCTACAAGATCCCGATGTGGCTGCACGCGCAGGGCCTGGACAAGATCGTGGTCGAGCGCCTCGCTCTCGCGGCGAAGGCCGATGCGGACCTGTCCGAATGGGAGGCCGTGGTGGATGCGGCCGAGCATCCGGTCGACGAGGTCACCATCGCCGTCGTCGGCAAGTACGTCGACCACCAGGACGCCTACAAGTCGCTGGCCGAAGCGCTCAAGCACGGCGGCCTGCGCCAGCGCACCCGCGTGCGCCTGAAGTGGATGGAATCCTCCGACGTCGAAAAGGACGGCGGCAAGGCGCTGGAAGGCGTGGACGGCATCCTCGTGCCGGGCGGCTTCGGCGATCGCGGCTTCGAAGGCAAGATCCTCACGGCCAAGCACGCGCGTGAACAGCGCGTGCCGTATTTCGGCATCTGCTACGGCATGCAGGCCGCGGTCGTGGATTACGCGCGCCACGTGCTCAAGCTGGACGACGCCAACAGCACCGAGAACGACAAGCAGAGCAAGCACCCGGTGATCGGCCTGATCACCGAATGGCGCACCGCCTCGGGCGACGTCGAACGCCGCAACGAAGAGAGCGACCTCGGCGGCACCATGCGCCTGGGCCTGCAGGACCAGCGCATCAAGCCGGGCACGCTCGCGCACAAGGTGTACGGCAAGGACGTGGTCGGCGAGCGCCATCGCCATCGCTACGAATTCAACAACCGCTACCGCACGCAGCTCGAAGACGCGGGCCTGGTGGTCAGCGCGAAGTCGATGGACGACCTGCTGGTCGAAATGGTCGAGCTGCCGCAGTCGGCGCATCCGTGGTTCCTGGCCTGCCAGGCGCACCCGGAATTCCTGTCGACCCCGCGCGACGGCCATCCGCTGTTCGTCGGCTTCATCCGCGCGGCACGCGAATACAAAGCCCAGGCGGGCGGCCGCCTGCTGAAGGAGGCGAGCGCATGAAGCTCGCAGGCTTCGAGGTCGGCCTCGACAAACCGTTCTTCCTCATCGCCGGTCCGTGCGTCATCGAGTCGATGCAACTGCAGCTCGACACCGCCGCCACGCTGAAGGAAATCACCAGCGAACTCGGCATTCCCTTCATCTTCAAGTCGAGCTTCGACAAGGCGAACCGCACCAGCGGCACCAGCTTCCGCGGCCCCGGCCTGGAAGAAGGCCTGAAGGTGCTCGCCGAAGTGAAGCGCCAGTTGAACGTGCCTGTGCTCACGGACGTCCACGAATACACGCCGATGAATGAAGTGGCGAGCGTGGTCGACGTGCTGCAGACGCCCGCGTTCCTGTGCCGCCAGACCGACTTCATCCAGAACGTCGCGAACGCGGGCAAACCGGTGAACATCAAGAAGGGCCAGTTCCTCTCGCCCTGGGAAATGAAGCACGTCGCCGCGAAGGCGAAGGCGACCGGCAACGAGCAGATCATGGTCTGCGAACGCGGCGCGAGCTTCGGCTACAACAACCTCGTCAGCGACATGCGTTCGCTGTCGGTGATGCGCGATACGGGCTGCCCGGTGGTGTTCGACGCCACGCATTCGGTGCAGTTGCCCGGCGGCGCGGAAGGCAAGAGCGGTGGCCAGCGCGAATTCGTGCCCGTGCTCTCGCGCGCGGCGATGGCGGTGGGCATCGCCGGCATCTTCATGGAAACGCACCCCGACCCCGACAAGGCGCTGAGCGACGGCCCCAACGCCTGGCCGCTGCCGAAGATGCGCGCGCTGCTCGAGACGCTGCTCGAAATCGACCGCATCACCAAAAAGAACGGATTCCTCGAAAACTCCTGACCATGACAACCATTGCCAAGATCCACGCCCGCGAAATCCTCGACAGCCGCGGCAACCCCACCCTCGAAGCGGAAGTGACCCTCGCCGACGGCAGCTTCGGCCGCGCGATGGTGCCCTCGGGCGCCTCCACCGGCACGAAGGAAGCGGTCGAACTGCGCGACGGCGACAAGACGCGCTACCTCGGCAAGGGCGTGCGCACCGCCGTGCAGAACGTCAACACGACGATCGCCCATGCGCTGCACGGTTTCGACGGCGACCAGGTCGCGCTCGACCACCGCCTGATCGACCTCGACGGCACCGAGAACAAGGGCCGCCTGGGCGCGAATGCGCTGCTGGGTGTTTCGCTCGCCAACGCGCACGCCGTCGCCGCTTCGCGCGGCATGCCGCTGTGGCAGCACCTGGCGAACGGCAATCCCGTCGAACTGCCCGTGCCGATGATGAACATCGTCAACGGCGGCGCGCATGCCGACAACAACGTCGACCTGCAGGAATTCATGGTGCTGCCGGTCGGCTTCGACTCCTTCGCCGAATCGCTGCGCGCCGGCACCGAGATCTTCCACGCGCTGAAGTCGGTGCTGAAGGGCCGCGGCCTGAGCACGGCCGTCGGCGACGAAGGCGGCTTCGCGCCCGACCTGCGCTCGAACGAAGAAGCGCTGGAAACCATCCTCGAAGCGATCGGCAAGGCCGGCTACAAGGCGGGCGAAGACGTGCTGCTCGGCCTGGACGTCGCCTCCAGCGAATTCTTCGACAACGGCAAGTACAACCTCACCGGCGAAGGCAAGCGCCTGACCTCGGAACAGTTCGTCGATTTCCTCGCCGGCTGGTGTGCGCAGTACCCGATCATCACGATCGAAGACGGCATGGCCGAACACGACTGGGCCGGCTGGAAGCTGCTCACGCAGCGCCTGGGCGAGAAGGTGCAGCTGGTCGGCGACGACCTGTTCGTCACCAACCCGCGCATCTTCAAGGAAGGCATCGAGCAGGGCGTGGCGAACGCGATCCTGATCAAGGTCAACCAGATCGGCACGCTGACCGAAACGCTGGAAGCGATCGCGATGGCCGACAAGGCGCGTTACGCCGCGGTCGTCTCGCACCGTTCGGGCGAAACCGAGGACACGACGATCGCCGACATCGCCGTCGCGACCACGGCGACGCAGATCAAGACCGGCTCGCTGTGCCGCTCCGACCGCGTGGCGAAGTACAACCAGTTGCTGCGCATCGAAGAGCAGCTGGGCGGCGCCGCGCGCTACGCCGGCCGATCCGCCTTCGTGTCGCTGAGGCGCTGAGGCTGCATGCGCGTACTTCGCGTCGTCCTGGTACTGCTGATCGCGCTGCTGGCGTGGTTGCAGTACCGGCTGTGGTTCGGCCACGGCGGTGCGGGTGAAGTGCAGGCGCTCTCGACGCAAGTGGAAAAGCAGGCCCGCGACAACGCGGGCCTGCGCCAGCGCAACGCGGAAGTGGCGGCGGAAGTCGAAGACCTGAAGTCCGGCGAAGCCGCGGTGGAAGAACGCGCGCGCAGCGAGCTCGGCATGATCAAGCCGGGTGAAACGTTCTATCGCGTGGTCGAGCCGGCGTCGACTTCGACCGCGCCCCAACCCGACGCGGCCTCCGACAGCGGGGAGTCGCCGTGATCTGGGCGATCGTGCCCGCGGCAGGGCGCGGTTCGCGTTACGGCGGTGCCTTGCCGAAGCAGTACCTGGAAATCGCGGGCGCGCCCTTGCTCGCGTATTCCCTGCGCGCGGTGCTCGCGCATCCTTCCGTCGGCGGTGCGATGGTGGTGTTGTCGGAAGACGACACGCTGTGGCCGGGCTGGACGGAGATCGACGGCAAGCCGGTGCGCACATGCATCGGCGGCGCCGAACGCGCGGATTCCGTGCTCGCCGGCCTGGCGGCATTGCCGGACGATGTGCGGCCCGACGACTTCGTCCTCGTGCACGATGCGGCGCGCCCGCACCTGCGCGCCGCGGACCTTGAACGCCTGCTCGACCTCGGTCGCGGCGATCCGGTCGGCGCCATCCTCGCCGCACCGGTGCGCGACACCTTGAAGCGCGCGGGCGACGACGGCGGCATCGACGCCACCGAATCGCGCGATCGCCTGTGGCGCGCGCTCACGCCGCAACTGTTCCGTCGCCTGCAGCTCACGCGCGCGCTCGAAGCCGCGCGCAACGCTGGCATCACCGTGACCGACGAAGCGATGGCGATGGAACGACTGGGCCATCGCCCGCTGCTGGTGGAAGGCAGCGACGACAATCTCAAAGTGACGACGCCCGCGGACCTGCCGCTGGCCGAGTTCCTGTTGCGCCTTGCGCGCGAACGACGCCTGGGGAGCGCGCCATGAACATCCGGATCGGACAGGGCTACGACGTCCACGCCTTCGGCCCGGGCGACCACGTGATGCTCGGCGGCGTGCGCGTGCCGCACGATTGCGGCGTGATCGCGCATTCCGACGGCGACGTGGTGCTGCACGCCCTGTGCGATGCGATGCTCGGCGCGCTCGCGCTGGGCGACATCGGCAAGCATTTCCCGCCGAGCGACCCGCGCTGGAAGGGGGCCGACAGCCGCCTGTTCGTGCGCCACTGCAAGCAGTTGCTCGCCGAACATCGCTACACGCTGGGCAACGTGGACATCACCGTGGTCTGCGAGCGCCCGCGCATCGGGCCGCATGCGGGCGAAATGCGCGGCCTGATCGCGGCCGACCTCGGCGTCGCCGTGGATGCGATTTCGGTCAAGGCGACGACCACCGAGAAGCTCGGCTTCACCGGCCGCGGGGAAGGCATCGCCGCGCAGGCGGTGTGCCTGCTCGTGCGCGAGTGAACGCTGCGCCGCGCGCGCACGGCGAGGCCGTGCTGACCGCCCGCTTGCGGGTGACGCCGGAAGATTTCCGTGTCGACGAAATCGACGCCTTCGACGCGAGCGGGCAGGGCGAGCACCTGCTGCTCACGATCGAAAAGCGCGGCATGAACACGGCCTTCGCGGCGAAGAAACTCGCAACGTGGGCCGGCATCTCCGAGATGGGCGTGAGCTATGCGGGCCTGAAGGATCGGCACGCGGTGACGCGGCAGCGCTTCACCGTGCACCTGCCGAAGAAGGTCGCGCCCGAACTCGCGCTGCTGGAAGCGGACGATTTCCACGTGATCGATTCGGCCTGGCATGCGCGCAAGCTGCCGCGCGGCGCCTTGTCGGGGAATCGCTTCGTGCTGACCTTGCGCGAGATCGTCGGCGAGCGTGCGCGGATCGAAGCGCGCTTGCAGGCCATCGCGCAACGCGGCGTTCCGAATGCATTCGGTGAACAACGCTTCGGTCGCGCGGGCGACAACGTCGCGCAGGCGCTGGCGATGTTCGGCGGCCGCCGCGTGAAGCGCGAGCAGCGCACGATGTTGTTGTCGGCCGCGCGTTCGGCGCTGTTCAACCGCGCGCTCGATGCGCGGATCACCGACGATTCGTGGGATCGCGCGCTCGACGGCGAGGTGTGGATGCTCGATGGGTCGCGCAGCGTGTTCGGTCCCGAGCCTTTCGACGACACCCTCGCGCAACGCCTCGCTGCCTTCGACATCCATCCGACCGGACCGCTGTGGGGCGCCGGCGACCTGCGCACGACCGACGCGGTCCGCGCGCTCGAACTGCACGCACTCGACGACGAAGAATCCCGCGCATTGCGTGCAGGCCTCGAAGGCGCGGGCATGAAACAGGAACGTCGCGCCCTGCGCCTGCGCCCGCAGGACCTGCAATGGGAATGGCTCGGCGACGACGTGCTGCGCCTTGGCTTCGCATTGCCGCCCGGTTCCTACGCCACCACCGTACTCGCCGAACTGGGCGACTTCGGCAAGATCGACGGCTAGCGTTTCGCCGCCAGCAGCACGAGCACCGCGCCCGTGCCGCCCTGGTTCGCGGGCGCCGAGGCGAAGGCCAGGACGTCGGCACGATGCCGCAATTGCCGGTCGACCAGGTTCTTGAGCACGGGCGCATTGCTGTCGCCGTGCAGGCCCTTGCCGTGGATCACCCGCACGCAGCCAAGGCCTTGCTGCCGCGCGTGGTGGAGGAAGTCGCGCAGCATGGCTTCGGCCTGGCGCGCGTCGGCCCAGTGCAGGTCGATCTCGTCCTGCGAAGCGAAATGCCCGCGCTTGAGCCGCTGCAAGGTGCGTGGCGGCACGTTGTCGCGGCGGTAGGACAAGGCATCGCCGGCCTCGAGCGCATCGGCGGTCAGCGCGCGGCGGAATTCGCTGATCGCCTCCCGCTCGTCGCGCAGGCCCATGCGCGGGGTGGGGCGCGGACGGGGCTTCTCGGGCGGCGGCGCTTGCGCAGGCAACGCGCGCACGGGGCCGATCGCGTCGCGGAACAGCGCGGCGTCGTCCGGTTCGCCCCGGGCGGGCGGGTCTTCCGGCGGACCTTCATGCGTCTTGCGTGCCATGCCACGAGCCTACCGCGATGCTTCGGCTATGATGCGGTCGTCGACGGAAGGACAACAGCTTTGCGCGTATTGGTCAGCAACGACGACGGTGTCGACGCCCCCGGCATCCGGATCCTCGCCCAGGGGCTGCGCGATGCGGGACATCTCGTCACCGTGGTCGCGCCCGACCGTGACCGCAGCGGCGCCAGCAATTCGCTTACCCTCGACGGTCCCGTGCGCGTGGTGGAAATGGAGCCGGGCCGGTTTCGTGTCTTCGGCACGCCCACCGACTGCGTGCACGTGGCGATCACCGGCATGCTCGAAACCGAGCCGGACATCGTCGTCTCCGGCATCAACACCACCGCCAACCTCGGCGACGACGTGATCTATTCCGGCACCGTCGCCGCTGCGATGGAAGGCCGCTTCCTCGGCCTGCCCGCGGTCGCGGTGTCGCTCGCGGCGCACGACCACAACGGCCAGCACTACGAAACGGCCGCCCGCGCCGCGGTGGAAATCATCGCGCGCCTCGCCGTGGACCCGCTGCCGGCCGATACGATCCTCAACGTCAACGTGCCCGACATCGCCTGGGGCGACGTCGCCGGATTCGAAGTCACGCGCCTGGGCAACCGCCATCGCGCCGAGCCGTGCATCCCGCAGCAGGATCCGCGCAACCGCACCTGGTGGTGGATCGGCGCCGCCGGTCCCGAACAGGACGCAGGCCCCGGCACCGATTTCCACGCCGTGCGCACCGGCCATATTTCGATCACGCCGATCCATGTCGACCTCACGCGCTTCCAGGCGCTGGAGCAGGTGGCGAGCTGGGTCGGTGGCCTCGCCGCTTCGTTGCAGGAGCGCCCGGCATGACCGCGCGCATCCATCTGCAACCCGCAGCGGTCGGCATGGGCATGACCTCGCAGCGCGTGCGCGATCGCCTGATCGAACGCCTGCGCGCCAACGACATTTCCGACGAGCGCGTGTTGAACGCGCTGCGTGCGGTGCCGCGCCATCTGTTCGTCGATGAGGCGCTCGCCACGCGCGCCTACGAAGACACTGCGTTGCCGATCGGCCATGGCCAGACGATTTCGCAGCCGTGGGTCGTGGCGAAGATGACGCAGACGCTGCTCGAAGTGCCGCGCCCCGCCGGCGCGCCGACCATGCGCGTGCTCGAGATCGGCACCGGCTCGGGCTACCAGGCCGCGATCCTCGCCGCGCTGGGCCTGGAAGTCTTCACCGTCGAACGCATCGGTGAGCTGCTGCGCACGGCGCGCAAGCGCTTCCGCACGCTCGGCTTCAACATCCGCAGCAAGCACGACGACGGCCGCATCGGTTGGCCGGAACTCGCGCCCTTCGATGCGATCATCGTCACCGCGGCCGCGCCTGCGCTGGTCGATGCACTCACCTCGCAGCTCGCGCCGGGCGGCACGCTGGTGTGCCCGGTCGGCGGCAGCAGCGCGCAATCGCTTGTGCGGTTGCGCAAGGACGACGCCGGCACGGTGGACGAAGCGCAGCTCGCGCCCGTCACCTTCGTGCCGCTCCTGCCAGGGATGGTGGACTGACAATGAAGCTGTTCGGCCCGCTCTACGAACGCACCATCGCGCTCGCACGCCACCCGCGTGCGTCCCTGTGGCTGGTCCTGCTCAGCTTCTTCGAAGCCATCATCTTCCCGATCATGCCGGAAGTGATGCTGGTGCCGATGTGCGTGGCCAAGCCGAAGCGCGGCTTCTGGTTCGCCACGATCAGCCTGGCCGGTTCGATGGTGGGCGCGCTGGTCGGTTACTTCCTCGGGCACTACGCGTTCGAAGCGTTGAAGCCGGTGTTCGCCGCGGTCGGGCTGCTGCACGGGATCGAAGCGGGCATCACGATCGTGCAGGCGAAAATGGCGCAATCGCCGTGGGCGGTGTTCACCTTCCTCGTGCTCGGCGGCTTCATGCCGATTCCGATGAAGGTGTTCACGTGGGCCTCGGGCATCGTGGGCGTGCCGCTGCTGCCGTACATCGCGAGCATGGCGGTGGGGCGCGGCAAGCGCGTGTACCTGCTCGCCCTCGTGGTGCGCCTGGGGGGCGAACGCGCGGAAGAAACCTTGCGCAAGTACATCGAACCGGTGGGTTGGGCGGCGACGGTGCTCGTCGTCGGCCTGGTCGGCTGGCTCATCGTGCGGGCCCACGGCGCATGACGCGCGCGACGCTCGTCCGCTGCATCGCGCTGGGCTTCGTGCTCGCGCTCGCCGCGTGCGGTTCGAGCAAGGTGGTGACGCGCAATACACCGTCGTCGGCGCCGCCGCGCGTGTCGACGCCGAAGTACGGCGCGACCGCGGTGGTGAACCGCGGCGACACGCTGTACGGCATCGCGTTCCGCAACGGCATCGATGTGCGCGACCTCGCGTCCTGGAACGGCATCGGCGCGCCGTACACGATCTATCCGGGGCAGCGGCTGCACCTGTATCCGAAGAACGGCGGCAGCGTGGCGTCCACCGCGCCGCGTCCCGTCGGCACGAAACCGACATCCCCGCGTCCGCCGACGACGGTGCCCAGCGCACCCACGGCACCGCGTCCGGCCCCGCCGCCTGCGGCCCCCGCCACGAGTCCCATTGCGTGGACCTGGCCCGCAAACGGCGATCTCGTCGGCAGCTACGTTTCCGGCGACCAGACCAGGCAAGGCATCGACATCGGCGGCGACGGCGGCGCGCCCGTGCGTGCGGCGGGCGATGGTGTCGTGGTGTATTCCGGCGCGGGCCTGGTCGGTTACGGCGAGCTGATCATCGTCAAGCACAACGATGCATGGTTGTCGGCGTACGGCCACAACCGCATGCGTATGGTCAACGAAGGGCAGATCGTGAAGGCCGGTCAGCAGATCGCGGAAATGGGCCACACGGGCGCCGCGCGCGACATGCTGCACTTCGAGATCCGCTACAACGGCAAGCCGGTGGATCCGCAGGCGTACCTGCCGAAGCGTTGATTCAAGAGCGCTGATTCAAGCGGGGAAAATGAACCCCGCGACCACGCGACGCCCTTCGCCCGCCAGCACGCTGTAAGTGCGCGCAGCCGCCGCGTTGTCCATCACTTCCAGGCCGATGCCCTGCGACAGGCAGGCATGCATCACCGCGGCGGAAGGAAAGCGCTGCGTGGGCCCCGTGCCCAGCACGATCAGCTCGGGCTTGAGCGCGAACAGCGGTGCGAGATCGTCCGGCTGCATCGCCTTCGCATCGACGACGGGCCAGTCTTCCACCAGCGATTCGGGCGCGATGGCGAAGCTGCGTTCGATCGTGCGTTCGTTGACCAGCGCGTGGTGCCCGTCGGCGCCGCGCAGGTACCAGGTGTAATCGGGGCGTTCGAGGTTCAGCTGCATCGCGGCCCGCCGATGCGTCAGCCGCGCGGCAGCACGATGTGGCGCTTCTCGCGGCTCGGCTTGTACAGCACGGCGGTGTGGCCGATGCGCTGCACGAGCGCGGCGCCGGAACGCTGCGCCAGGTCGGCGATCATCGCGTCGCGGACCTCGCGGTCCTCGCCGGCGATCTTCACCTTGATCAATTCGTGCTGTTCCAGGGCATTGCCCACTTCGGAGACCAGCGCATCGGTGATGCCCTTGCCGCCGACCTGGAGGAGGGCCTTGAGGTCATGGGCCTGCCCCCGGAGGAACCGAACCTGGGCGCTCGTCAACACGACGGGGCCTGAAGAGGGGGAAGCGGAAGCGGCAGGCATGGCGAACGACGGGGGCTGAACGGGGGAGGGCGAGGTTATCATGTCGACCCCGCTGGACCTTCCCTGTATGGCCACACGCAGCAAGTCCAGCCAGCGATGGTTGAAGGAACACTTCTCCGATCCCTATGTGAAGAAGGCGCAGGCCGAGGGCCTGCGCTCGCGCGCGGCCTACAAGCTCGAGGAACTGGTGGCGCGCGACCGGCTGCTGAAGCCGGGCATGACGGTCGTGGACCTCGGCGCGGCGCCCGGCGGCTGGTCGCAGTGGGTCCGGGCCGAACTCGACCGGCTGTCGAAAGGCTCGCCCGACAGCGGCCGTGTCATCGCCCTGGACATCCTGGAGATGCCCGGCCTGGCCGGCGTGGACTTCCTTCATGGCGATTTCAGGGATGATGACGTGTTATCACGGCTGGAAGCCGCGCTCGGGGGCGACCGGGTGGACCTTGTCCTGTCGGACATGGCCCCCAATAAGAGCGGAGTGGATGCCGTCGACCAGCCCCGTGCCATGCACTTGGCCGAACTGGCGATGGAGTTCGCCGACCGCCACCTGAAGCCCGGCGGTGCGTTCCTGATCAAGCTGTTCCAGGGCGTGGGCTTCGACGAATACGTGCGGTCGCTCCGGCAGCGTTACGCCAGGGTGGCCATCCGAAAGCCGGCGGCGTCGCGCAAGCGGTCGCCGGAGGTCTACGCCCTCGCGCAGGGCAAACTGAGCTGACTCCCGGGTGGAGTACAGGATGAACGACTTGGCCAAGAATCTGATGTTGTGGGTGGTCGTCGCCGTCGTGCTGATGGTGGTGTTCCAGAGTTTCAGCCCGAAGATGGGTGGCGGGCAGGAAGTCGTGTACTCCGCTTTCGTCGACGACGTTGCGAACGATCGCATCCGCAAGGTCGACTTCTCCGACGACGAGAAGACCATCAAGTTCGAGAAGAAGGACGGAAGCTCCGGCACGACGATCGCGCCGCGTCGGGACGACCGCCTGATCGACGACCTGATCCACCACAAAGTGGAGATCAAGCAGGCCCCGCCGGCCAGCGGCGTCTCGCTCGTCTACATCCTGATCAACGTGCTGCCGTGGCTGCTGTTCATCGGCATCTGGATCTATTTCATGCGGCAGATGCAGCAGGGCGGCGGCAAGGGCGCGATGTCCTTCGGCCGTTCGCGCGCCAAGCTGCTCAACGAAGACCAGACGAAGGTGACCTTCACCGACGTCGCCGGTTGCGATGAAGCGAAGGAAGAAGTCGCCGAGCTCGTCGAGTTCCTGCGCGATCCGGGCAAGTTCCAGAAGCTCGGCGGCAAGATCCCGCGCGGCGTGCTGATGGTCGGTCCGCCGGGTACCGGCAAGACGCTGCTTGCCAAGGCGATCGCCGGCGAAGCGAAGGTGCCGTTCTTCTCGATCTCCGGTTCGGACTTCGTCGAAATGTTCGTCGGCGTCGGCGCCAGCCGCGTGCGCGACATGTTCGAACAGGCGAAGAAGCACGCGCCGTGCATCATCTTCATCGACGAAATCGACGCGGTCGGCCGCCATCGCGGCGCCGGCCTCGGCGGCGGGCACGACGAGCGCGAGCAGACGCTCAACCAGCTGCTCGTGGAAATGGACGGTTTCGAAGGCGGCGAAGGCGTGATCGTGATCGCCGCGACCAACCGCCCCGACGTGCTCGACCCCGCGCTGCTGCGCCCGGGCCGCTTCGACCGCCAGGTCACCGTGGGCCTGCCGGACGTGAAGGGCCGCGAACAGATCCTGCGCGTGCACATGCGCCGCGTGCCGCTGGCCGACGACGTCGAAGCGATGACCATCGCGCGCGGCACGCCGGGCTTCAGCGGCGCCGACCTCGCCAACCTCGTGAACGAAGCGGCGCTGTTCGCCGCGCGCGAGAACGCGAAGGACGTGCGCATGGAGCACTTCGACCGCGCCCGCGACAAGATCCTGATGGGCACCGAGCGCCGTTCGATGGCGATGAGCGAGCAGGAAAAGACGCTCACCGCGTACCACGAAGCCGGCCACGCCATCGTCGGCCGCCTCGTGCCGGAACACGACCCGGTCTACAAGGTCACGATCATTCCGCGCGGCCGCGCGCTCGGCGTGACCATGTACCTGCCGGAAGGCGACAAGTATTCGTACAACCGCACCGCCATCGAATCGATGCTGTGCTCGCTGTACGGCGGCCGCGTCGCCGAGGAACTGATCTTCGGCAACGACAAGGTCACCACCGGCGCGTCCAACGACATCGAGCGCGCGACCAAGATGGCGCGCAACATGGCGACCAAGTGGGGCCTGTCCGAAGAACTCGGCCCGATCGCCTACGGCGAAGAGGAAGACGAAGTGTTCCTGGGCCGCTCGGTCACGCAGCACAAGAACGTCTCCGACGACACCGCGCGCAAGATCGACGAAGTCGTGCACGGCATCCTCGACAAGGCCTACAACCGCACGAAGACGATCCTCACCGAGAACCTCGACAAGCTGCACGTGATGGCCAAGGCGCTGCTGGAGTACGAGACCATCGACGTGCCGATCATCGACGCGATCATGGAAGGCCGCGAACCGCCGCCGCCGCAGGGCTGGACCCGCACGGCGAAGGGCGAGGCGCGCCCGCTGCCGCCGATCGGCGGCCCGGCGGCGCAGACCTGACTCGGCCGTAGTGGCGCGGAAAATGCGTTGATTCACAGACAGGGCTCCTTCGGGAGCCCTTGTTGTTTCAGGTGACCGTCGTTCCAGGAGCAGCAATGCCCGACACGTCCGCCAGCCTGCGTCGCTTCTTCGCCGAATTCCGTCGACGCCGCGTCGTGCGCGTGGCGATCGCCTACCTGATCGTCGGGTGGGTGCTGGTGCAGGTCGCCGACGCGACCTTCGAACCGCTCGGCTTGCCCCCTTGGGCGACGCGTCTGGTGATCGTGCTGCTCGCGCTCGGCTTCGTGCTGGCCTGCGTGCTGTCGTGGATCTACGACATCCAGCCGCACGGGATCGAACGCACGCCGGCCCTGCCCGAAGCGAGCAGTGTGGAAGCCCCCGCGCCTTCGCCCGCGCGTCGCGCTTCCGATGTGGCGCCGCCTGCACCCCCCGCGCCGCCCGACGCTTCCGTTGCGATCCTCCCGTTCTCCGACCTCAGCGAAGCCCACGACCAGGATTACTTCTGCGATGGCCTCGCCGAAGAGATCCTCAACGCATTGGCGAAGGTGCGTGGCCTGCACGTGGCGTCGCGCACTTCGTCGTTCCGTTTCCGCGGCCGCGATGCGGAGCTGTCGGAGATCGGGCGCCAGCTCGGCGTCGCCGCAATCATGGAAGGCAGCGTGCGCAAGGCCGGCGATCGCGTGCGCGTCACCGCGCAGTTGGTGAGTGCCTCCAACGGCTACCACCTGTGGTCGGAGAATTTCGACCGCAACCTGGAGGACATCTTCGCCATCCAGGAAGAAATCGCACGCAACGTCGTCAATGCGGTGCGGCCCACGTTGCAGTCGCCCATCAAGTTCGACCTGGAGAAACGCGCGCCGCGCGACATGCGCGCCTACGAGTTCTACCTGCGCGGGCGCCAGCTCGAAGGACGCACCACGGAGTTGTCGTGGAAGCAGGCGCCGCTGATGTTCCGCCGCGCGATCGAGATCGACCCCGAGTACGCGCAGGCCTGGGCGGGCCTGGCCGATTCGCTGTGCGAGCTGCTGATGTGGCGGCTCGAAGTCGCGCATTCCGGCGCGCTCGAGGAAGCGAAGAACGCCGCGCATCGCGCGCTCGAACTCGACCCCAACCTCGCCGAAGCGCACGTCGCGAAAGCGCACGCGCTGTCGATGTCCGGCGACCACGACGCCGCGACCGAAGCCTACGAACGCGCGCTCTCGCTGGATCCCGGCCTGTACGTGGCGAACTACTACTACGGGCGCGAATGCTTCACGCAGGGCCGCTACCTGCGCGCCGTCGACCTGTTCGAAGCCGCGCACCGTGCGCAGCCCGACGAATTCCAGGCGATCACGCTCGCCGTCAACGCGGCCGATGCGGCGGGCGACGAAGAGCGCAAGAAGCGGCTCGCGATCGAAGGCCTGGCCTGCGCCAGCCACCAGGCGGAGATCGATCCGGAGAATGCACGCGCGCACTACCTCACCGCGGGCCTGATGCAGCACCTGGGCGTCGGCGACAAAGGGCGTGCGGAAATGGAATTCGCGCTGCGCATCCGTCCCGACGATTTCGACGTGCTGTACAACGGCGCGTGCTACTACGCGCTCGGCAACGACCCGGACCGTTCCCTCGACCTGCTCGAGCGCGCCGTCGAACGTGGCGAAGGTTTCCTCGATTGGATCGAGCACGATTCGGACTTCCGCCACGTGCAGCACCTCCCGCGGTTCAAGGCCCTGGTGGCGACGCTCAAGCCGCGCCAGGACGCGTGAGCCGATGCGCGATTGGTCCGCGAGCCTGCGCCGGTTCATCGCCGAGTTCCGTCGGCGCCGCGTGGTGCGGGTGGCGATTGCGTACCTGATCTTCTCGTGGCTGCTCGTGCAGATCGCCGATGCGACCTTCGAGCCGATGGGCCTGCCGCCGTGGTCGTCGCGCTTGCTGATCGTGCTGCTGGCGATCGGCTTCCTGCTTGCTTGCGTGTTGTCGTGGATCTACGACATCCAGCCTTCGGGCATCGAGCGCACGTTGCCCTTGCCCGATGACCCCGCGCCACCCGAAGCCGCGCCACCCGTTAAGATCCTCGACGCCTCCGTCGCCATCCTCCCGTTCGCCGACCTCAGCGAAGCGCACGACCAGGATTACTTCTGCGACGGCCTGGCCGAGGAGATCCTCAATGCGCTGGCGAAGGTGCGCGGCCTGCACGTTGCGTCGCGCACCGCGTCGTTCCGTTTCCGCGGCGGCGGCATGGCGCCGTCGGAGATCGGCCGCCAGCTCAACGTCGCCGCGATCATGGAAGGCAGCGTCCGCAAGGTCGGCGACCGCGTGCGCGTGACCGCGCAGCTGGTGGATGCATCGAACGGCTTCCACCTGTGGTCCGACAATTTTGACCGTAAGCTTGCGGACATCTTCGGGATCCAGGAAGAGATCGCGAGCAATGTCGTCAACGCCGTGCGGCCGGCCTTGTTGCAGTCCGGACCCGCCTTCGACCTGCGCAAGAACGCACCGCGCGACATGCGCGCCTACGAGTACTACCTGCGCGGCCGCCAGTTCGGCGTGCGCATCACCGCGGAGTCGCAGAAGCAGGCGCCGGTGATGTTCCGCCATGCGATCGAAATCGATCCGGAATATGCGCAGGCGTGGGCGGGGCTTGCCGATTCCCTGTGCGAGTTGATGCTGTGGAGGATGGTGCATCGCGACGTCGCGCTCGACGAAGCACGCGCCGCCGCGCAACGCGCGCTGGAACTCGACCCCGGCCTCGCCGAAGCGCACGTCGCCATGGGCCACGCCCTGATGATCGGCGGCGACATCGAAGGCGCGACGGCCTCCTTCGAACACGCGATCAAGCTCGATCCGGAGCTGTACGTCGCGTATTACTACTACGCGCGGCTGTGTTACACGCAGGGCCGTTATTCGCGCGCCGTCGACCTGTTCGAGGCCGCGCACCGCGCCAAGCCAGACGAGTTCCAGGCGCTCTCGCTCGCGGTCGGCGCGGCCGACGCCGCGGGCGACGAGCAACGCAAGAAGCGGATCGCGATCGAAGGCCTGGCCTGCGCGAGCCACCAGGCGCAGATCGATCCGGAGAATGCGCGCGCGCATTACATGACAGCCTCTCTGATGCAGCACCTCGGCGTCGGCGATCGCGGACAGTCGCAGATGGATTACGCGCTGCGCATCCGTCCCGACGATTTCGACGTCCTCTACAACGGCGCCTGCTTTTACGCGCTGGAGGGCCGCACCGACGAGGCGCTCGACCTGCTGGGCCGCGCCATCGACAGCGGCCAGGGCGCGCTGGAATGGATCGAACACGACTCCGACTTCCGCTCGCTGCAGGGCCATCCGAAGTTCGAGCAGATCAAGGCCAGGCTGCGCCAGAAGCGGTGATCGCCTGCGCGTGGTTCAATGCCGGCCTGCGACAGGAGACCGCCGATGTTCGACACCGTCCCCCAGCTCGACTGCAATGGCCGCGTGCTGCGCCTGGATCGCGCCCGCGTCATGGGCATCGTCAACGTCACGCCGGATTCGTTCTCCGACGGCGGCGAGCACGCGACGACGGAAGCGGCGATCGCGCACGGTGTGCAGTTGGCGGAAGAGGGCGCCGACCTCCTGGACATCGGCGGCGAATCCACGCGCCCCGGTGCCGCCGAGGTGTCGATCGAAGAAGAACTCCGCCGCGTGATCCCGGTGATCGAAGGGCTCGTGCGCGCCACGTCGCTGCCGATCAGCATCGATACGTCGAAGCCCGAAGTGATGCGCGCGGCCGTCGCCGCCGGCGCGGGCATGATCAACGACGTCTTCGGCCTGCGCCGCGAAGGCGCGCTCGATGCAGCCGCCTCGCTCGGCGTGCCGGTCGTGCTGATGCACATGCTCGGCGAGCCGCGCTCGATGCAGGCGTCGCCGCAGTACGACGACGTGGTGGCCGACGTGCACCGCTTCCTCGCCGAACGCATCTTCGCGGCGGAGATGGCGGGCATCGCGAAGGCGCGCATCGTGGTCGACCCGGGCTTCGGTTTCGGCAAGACGAGCGCGCACAACATGACCTTGCTCGCGCGGCTGGACAAGATCGCCGAACTGGGCGTGCCGGTGCTTGCGGGTCTGTCGCGCAAGCGCACGATCGGCGAGCTCACGGGGCGCGAGGATCCGCACGCGCGCGTGGCGGGTTCGGTGGCCGCGCACCTGGTGGCGGCGCAGCGAGGCGCGCGCATCCTGCGGGTCCACGACGTCGCGCCGACCGTGGATGCGCTGAAGGTGTGGGAAGCCGTGGCCGCCGTGCCCATGCCCCGCGGCCGCGACGAGAAGCCGACGATCCGCTGGCCCGACGACGACTGACCCGGCGCGGTTCCTGCGGCTACACTCCCCGGGCATCCAGGGGAACCACCGCATGACCGCCAGCACGCCGCTCGTCGTCACCTTCGCCATCTACCTGCTCGCGATGATCGCCATCGGCGTGATCGCGTGGCGCTCTACCCGCAGCTTCGACGACTACATCCTCGGCGGCCGTTCGCTCGGCAGCTATGTCACCGCCTTGTCGGCGGGCGCCTCCGACATGAGCGGCTGGCTGCTGCTCGGCCTGCCGGGCGCGCTGTACCTCGGTGGCCTGTCGGAAGGCTGGATCGCGGTCGGCCTGGTCCTCGGTGCGTGGTGCAACTGGAAATTCGTCGCCGGCCCGCTGCGCGTCTACACCGAGCGCACGCGCAACGCACTCACGCTGCCCGATTACTTCACCCATCGCTTCGACGACCGCAGCCGCGTGCTGCGCGTGCTGTCGGCGCTCGTGATCCTGGTGTTCTTCGCGGTGTATTGCGCCAGCGGCATCGTGGCCGGTGCGCGCTTGTTCGAAAGCGTGTTCGGCGTGCCGTATGCGCAGGCGCTGTGGTGGGGCGCGGCCGCGACGATCCTGTACACGTTGATCGGCGGCTTCCTCGCAGTCAGCTGGACCGACACCGTGCAGGCCTCGCTGATGATTTTTGCGCTGGTGCTCACGCCGGTCGTGGTGATCCTCAGCACTGGTGGCTTCCACGACAGCCTGGCGCTGATCGAATCGGTGAATCCGGCGAAGCTCGATCCGTTCAAGGGCGGGGAGCTGGGACTGGTCGGCATCGTCTCCCTGCTCGCATGGGGCCTGGGCTATTTCGGGCAGCCACACATCCTGGCGCGCTTCATGGCCGCCGACGATCTGCGCTCGATCCCGAAGGCGCGCCGAATCGGCATGACCTGGATGGTGGCGTGTCTGTTCGGCGCGATGGCGGTCGGCTTCTTCGGCAACGCTTACTTCGCCGCGCACGGTGGCGGAGAAGCCGTGCAGGCCAATCCCGAGCGCGTGTTCATCGTGCTGTCGAACCTGCTGTTCAATCCGTGGGTCGCCGGCGTGCTGCTCTCGGCCATCCTCGCGGCGATCATGAGCACGCTCTCGTGCCAGTTGCTGGTGTGTTCGAGCGCGCTGACCGAAGACTTCTACAAGGGCTTCATGCGGCCGAAGGCGAGCCAGCGCGAGCTGGTGTGGTTCGGTCGCGCCATGGTGCTGTCGGTCTCGCTGCTGGCGATCTGGATTGCGCGCGATCCGGACAGCCGCGTGCTCGGCCTGGTGAGCTACGCCTGGGCGGGCTTCGGCGCCGCATTCGGCCCGGTCGTGCTGTTCTCGCTGTTCTGGCATCGCATGACGCGCAACGGCGCGCTCGCGGGCATGGTGGTCGGCGCGGTCACAGTGATCCTGTGGAAGCAGATCGCGGTGGACCAGTACGGCAGCGGCCTGTACGAAATGGTGCCGGGCTTCCTCGCGGCCTCCGTTTCGATCGTGGCGGCCAGCCTGCTTGACCGCGTGCCGGTGGGCGCGGTGCGCGACACGCACGACCAGGTGCACGCGGCGTTGGCGGAGCATGGTTACTGACGAGCGCGAAGACGCACGACCCCGCGCGCTTGCGATCGCGGGGCCGACGGCGTCGGGCAAGACTGCGTTCGCGCTCGCGTGCGCGGCGCGGTATGGCGGCGAGATCGTCAGCGTCGATTCCGCCCTGGTGTACAGAGGGCTCGACATCGGTGCGGCGAAACCGTCGCGCGACGAGCAGGCCGCCGTCCCGCATCACCTGATCGATGTGCGCGATCCGTGGGAGGCGTATTCCGCCGCCGACTTCGCGCGCGACGCACGCATTGCCGTCGACGACATCCTCGCGCGCGGGAAGCTGCCCATCCTCGCCGGAGGCACCGGCCTGTATTTCCAGGCACTGCTGCATGGCCTGGCGCCGATGCCCGAAGCCGATCCGGCCTTGCGCGCGCAGATCGCCGCGGAGGCCGAGCGCGACGGATGGGCGGCATTGCACGCGCAGCTGGCGCAGGTCGACCCCGTCGCCGCCGCGCGCATCCACGCCACCGATCCGCAACGCATCCAGCGCGCGCTCGAGGTGTATCGCACGAGCGGGCGCCCGATCTCGGAATGGCAGCGCATGCACGACGTCGACCGCTTGCCGGTGAAGGTGCTCAAGCTGGCGTTGGCACCGTCGGATCGTGCGGTGTTGCACGCACGCATCGAGGCGCGATTCGACGCGATGCTGCAGGCGGGCTTTCTGGATGAGGTGCGGACGCTGCGCGCATTACCCGCGATGCAGGCGCATCCGGCGCCGCGCGATCTGCCTGCGGTGCGCGCCGTCGGCTACCGGCAGGCATGGGAATTCCTCGACGCGCAGAGCGACGCGGCCACCTTCCGCGAGCGCGCCATCGCCGCCACGCGCCAGCTCGCCAAGCGCCAGTGGACCTGGTTGCGCTCGGAGTTCGACACCTTCTGGTGCGACCCGCAGCGAGACGTGCGTCGCATGGACCGCCTGGTGGCGGACTTCCTCGGCTGAGCCGCCCCGGCCGCCGGGGGTGTACCATCGGCCGGTCGCCGCCGTGGGGAGTGCGGGTCGGGCGATGCGCGGCGCAGGCCGCGGACCACACCACATAACAACAGTTGGGAAATACACCCATGTCCAAGGGCCAATCCTTGCAGGACCCGTTCCTGAACGCGCTGCGCCGCGAACGCGTGCCCGTCTCGATCTACCTCGTCAACGGCATCAAGCTGCAGGGCACGATCGAATCCTTCGACCAGTTCGTCGTCCTCCTGCGCAACACGGTCAGCCAGATGGTCTACAAGCACGCGATCTCCACCGTCGTGCCGGCGCGCAACGTGCGCGTGGGCCCGGGCGGCGGTTACGTGCAGGCCGCCGACAACGGCGGGGACGAGGAAGGCACCGACGAGGCGGAGTGATCGCTCACGCCCCGTGGTGTAAAACCCTCGCATGTTCGAACGTTCAAAGAAGGGCGAGACCGCGCTCCTGATCCAGCCGCACGCGGGTGGTCCGCCCGATGAAGGCGCCGTCGAAGAGTTCGCCGACCTTGCGCGCTCCGCGGGCGCGAAGGTCGCGCACCTGCTCACCGCGCGCATCGACCGCCCGAATCCGGCCACGCTCATCGGCAGCGGCAAGCTCGAGGAAGTGAAGGTCGCCGCCGATGCAAGCGGCGCCGACCTCGTGCTGGTCAACCATCCGCTGAGCCCGGTGCAGGAGCGCAACCTGGAAAAGGCGCTCGAGCGTCGCGTGGTCGACCGCACGGGCCTGATCCTCGACATCTTCGCGCAGCGCGCGCGCAGCCACGAAGGCAAGCTGCAGGTGGAGCTCGCGCAGTTGCGGCACATGGCCACGCGCCTGGTGCGCGGATGGACCCACCTGGAACGCCAGCGCGGTGGTGCCATCGGCCTGCGGGGCCCCGGCGAAACGCAGTTGGAAACCGACCGTCGCCTGCTGCAGAAGCGCGTCGAACAGCTGCAACGTCGACTCGAGAAAGTCGAAGTGCAACGCACGCAGATGCGACGCGCGCGCGTGCGCAGCGAACTGCCGCGCGTGGCGCTGGTCGGCTACACGAACGCAGGCAAGTCGACCTTGTTCAACGCGATGACGGGCGCGGATGCCTACGCCGCCGACCTGTTGTTCGCGACGCTGGACCCCACCGTCCGCCGCGTTGCATTGCAGGGCGGATCGGTGGTGCTCGCCGATACGGTCGGGTTCGTGCGCGACCTGCCGCACGAACTCGTCGCCGCGTTTCGTTCGACGCTGGCCGAAGCGCGCGAAGCCGACCTGTTGCTGCACGTGATCGACGCCGCCGATCCGCTGCGCGAGGAGCGCATCGCGCAGGTGGACGCCGTGCTCGAGGAAATCGGCGCTGGCGAGATCCCGCAACTGCTCGTCTACAACAAGATCGATCGCATCGAGGGCGCCGTGGCCCGCCACGACCTCCCGGGCGATGCCGGCGACGACGGCGACAGCCATGCCCGCTCCACGCGCGAGCGCGTCTGGCTCTCCGCGCGCGACCGCGACGGCATCGACCTGCTGCGGGACGCGCTGGGCTCGCGCCTGGGCCTGCGCCGCGTTTCGGGCGAAGTGCAGCTCCCGCCGGGGGCCGGGCGCCTGCGCGCGCGCCTCCACGAGTTGGGCGCCGTACTGGCCGAGCGCCATGATGAGCACGGCTGGATCCTGAGCCTGGACTTGGCCGAGGCCGACGCGGCGCGCATCGTCGCGCACGCCTACGGCGAACCTTTGCGCCCGCTCTTGCTTGAGGGTGCGGGCACCCCCACCTAGAATCGCCCGGCTCAGGTCGCTTTCGACCCGGGTTCCCCTCCACAGGAGCAGGCATGGCCTGGAACATCCCCGGCGGTTCTTCGAACAAGGACGGCCGCAACCCCTGGCAGCGTCGCGGCTCCGGCGGGTTCGACCGCTTCCTCGATCCGCTGCGCGGCGTCTTCGGTCCCGGCGGGGGCGGCGGCATCGCGCGCTGGATCGGCGTGCTCGCCGTCCTCTGGCTCGCCTTCAACACCTTCGTGCTGGTGACCGAACAGCAACGCGGCGTCGTGCTGCGCTTCGGCCAGTTCGCCCGCGTCCTGCAGCCCGGCCCGCACTTCAAGTGGCCCTGGCCGATCGAGCGCGTCACCAAGGTCGACGCCACCCAGATCAAGACCTTCGGCGACACGGTGTCCGTGCTCACGCGCGACGAGAACATCGTGCGCGTGGAAATCAACGTGCAGTACCGCGTCCGCGATCCGCAGGGCTACCTGTTCAAGACCCGCGACGCCGACAAGGTGCTGCAGCAGGCCGCGCTGAGCACCGTGCGCGAACAAGTGGGCCGCTCCACGCTCGACACAGTGCTCAACGCGCGCGGCACCTTGTCGGTCTCCGCGCGCCAGCGCCTGCAGCAGTCGCTCGATGCGTATCGCACGGGTCTGGTCGTCACCGAACTCAACCTGCCGAACGCGCGCCCGCCGGAAGAAGTGAAGCCCGCCTTCGACGACGTCAACAGCGCGCAGCAGGACAAGGACCGCCTGATCAGCGAAGCGCGCGCCTACGCGGCGCGGGTCGTGCCGACCGCGCGCGGCCAGGCCGCGAAGATCCGCACCAACGCAGAGGGCTACAAGACCGCCAGCATCGCGCGCGCCACCGGCGACGCCGAACGCTTCTCGCTGCTGGTCGACCAGTACCACGGCGCGCCGGACGTTACGCGCAAGCGCCTGTGGCTGGAAACGCTGCAGGAAGTGCTGGGCAACAACAGCCGCCGCATCGTCGGTGGCGACAGTCGCCAGTTGCTGTACGTGCCACTGCCCGGCACCACGGCGCCCGCACAGGCAACGCCTCCGGTCGTGCCGCTCGACCTCGCATCGCCCACCGTCGAAACCACCGGCGCCGACCGCCCCGCGCGCAGCGCTGACCGCCCCGGCCGCGAGGAGCCTGCCCGATGAGAGTGCCCGTCTGGATCCCCCTCGTCGTCGCCGCGCTGCTGGCGCTGCTGGGCTCGGTGTACACCGTGAGCGAAGGCCATGGCGCCATCGTGCTCAACCTCGGTCGCGTCGTGCGCACCGACAGCGGCCCCGGCCTGCACTTCAAGTGGCCGCTGATCGAAAGCGCGCGCGTGTTCGATACGCGCCTGCAGGTGCTTGACGCAGACCCCGAGCGTTACCTGACCTCCGAACGCAAGGACGTGAGCGTCGACTTCTTCGCCATCGGCCAGATCGAAGACCTGCGTGCCTTCTACCGCGCGACCGGCGGCGACGAAACCACCGCGATCGAACGCCTCGCGCCGATCATCAAGGACGCGCTGCGCAACGAGATCAACGCACGCACCTTGTCGGAAGTGGTGTCGGGCGACCGCTCGGAAATCGTCGAGCCCCAGCTGGCGACCATCAACAAGGGCGCGGCGACGCTGGGCGTGCGCATCGTCGACCTACGCATCAAGCAGGTCGACCTGCCGACGGAAGGCGAAGTCATCCGTCAGGTCTATCGCCGCATGAGCGCGCAGCGCCAACAGGTAGCAGCCAAGCTGCGCGCCGAAGGCGACGAGGCGGCCCAGCAGATCTTCGCCACCGCCGACCGCGACAAGCAGGTGATCGAAGCCGAGGCCGAACGCGACGCGCAGAAGCTGCGCGGCGAGGGCGATGCGCAGGCAGCGCAGATCTACGCCGCGGCGGCCAACAAGGACCCGGGCTTCTACGCCTTCCAGCGCAGCCTGGAGGCCTACCGGCAGTCGTTCAAGGACGGCAACACGGTCATCGTGCTCGACAAGAACGACCCCTTCCTGCAGTACATGCGCAGCGACCGCTGAGGTCGGCGGGCCGGCCTTCGGGCCGGTCTTCACGCCAACGGGGTTCCGGCGGGGCCCCGAATGCCGGATAATCCATAAAAGCCGGACGGGCACGCGCCCTCCGGCTTTTTCCGTGCATAAAGGAGCGAAACCGTGGGCCAGTCAGTCGTCGTACTCGGGGCCCAGTGGGGCGATGAAGGCAAGGGCAAGATCGTCGACCTGCTGACCGAGGAAATCGGCGCCGTCGTGCGCTTCCAGGGCGGCCACAACGCCGGCCACACGCTGGTCATCAACGGCAAGAAGACCGTGTTGCACCTGATTCCCTCGGGCATCCTGCGCCCCGACGCGCTGTGCCTCATCGGCAACGGCGTGGTGCTGCACCCCGGTGCGCTGCGCAAGGAAATCGACGAACTCGAAGCCACGGGCGTCGACGTGCGCTCGCGCCTGAAGATCAGCCCGGCCACGCCGATCATCATGCCGTACCACATCGCGCTGGATCAGGCGCGCGAGAAGGCGGCGGGCGGCAAGGCCATCGGCACAACCGGCCGCGGCATCGGCCCGGCGTACGAAGACAAGGTGGCGCGCCGCGGCATCCGCGTGGCCGACCTGAGCTATCCGAAGGAACTCGCGGAAAAGCTGCGCGCCACGCTCGATTACCACAACTTCGTGCTGACCAATTACCTGAAGGTCGAAGCCGTCGACTTCCAGAAGACGCTCGACGAAGCGCTCGCGTTCGGCCAGTACGTCGAACCGATGAAGTCCGACGTCGCCGGCATCCTCCATGAGCTGCGCAAGCAGGGCAAGAAGGTGCTGTACGAAGGCGCGCAGGGTTCGCTGCTCGACATCGACCACGGCACGTATCCTTACGTGACCTCGTCGAACACGACGGTCGGCGGCGCGCTCGCCGGCACCGGCGTCGGCGCGGATGCGATCGATTACGTGCTCGGCATCGCCAAGGCCTACGCCACGCGCGTGGGCGGCGGCCCGTTCCCGACCGAACTCGACGACGAAGTCGGGCAGGGCATCCGCGACCGCGGCCAGGAATACGGGGCCACCACCGGCCGCCCGCGTCGTTGCGGCTGGATGGACATCGTGGCGCTCAAGCGCGCGGTCGCCATCAATGGCATCACCGGCCTGTGCATCACCAAGCTCGACATCCTCGACGGGATGGAGAAGCTGAAGATCTGCGTGGCCTACGAATATCGCGGCAAGCGCACCGAATATGCGCCGCTGGATGCCGCCGGTTGGGAAGAGTGCACGCCGGTGTACCTGGAATTCCCGGGCTGGAGCGAAAGCACGCACGGCATCACCGAGTGGGACAAGCTGCCCGTCGCGGCGCGTGCGTACCTGCGCGCGTTGGAAGAGCTGGCGGGTTGCCCGCTGGCGATCGTGTCGACGGGGCCGGATCGCGACGCGAATATCGTGTTGCAGGATCCGTTTGCCTGACGGCTTGCGATGGATCCCGGACTGACGCCACTGGAAGTCCGGGTCCTTCGCAGATGCATCGCAAAGGCGCCGGCCGAGGTTGCAGAGGAACTCCGGGCGCAACTCGCCGAGGCGACGCTGACCCGCACGCCTGATCGCGCGTTCGGGTATTACGTCGATTTCGAAGTTTCGTCTTATAAGCGCGATCAGGGCGAGGAACCGTTCGTCCTTGAGTGTTCCGGGGGCCATCCCGATGGCCAGAACATCATGTTCTTCATGCTTTATGTGGTGGGCGGCGTCCTGGACTTCCTCGAACTGTCGAGCACCGGCGATTGGCCCGACGATGAGTCGGGCATCGAACTGCACGACGACGTGTGACCGCCCGCCGGGGCCCCTTGACCCTCGCAAAGCTGAAGGACGGCTAGCGAATGTCAACGCCGTGTGCACGCGATGTGCAGAGGGTGGGCTTCGCCATGACTTCCGGCCGAGGGCAGGGCGGCCCGGACCCCGCACCATCGGGCAACTCACTCCCGCCGGTTTGGCGGAACACCCCAACCCAGGACCTCCCATGCGTCGCACGCTCGCCGCTGCCATTACCTTTGCCCTTTCCGTCGCCGCCACGGACGCCTTCGCGCAAGCCGCCATGCCCCGACAGGACACCGCTCCGCCGGTCGTCAACGCGACCACGCAGTTGCCGCGCACCGTGCGCCCGACGCACTACACGATCGCAGTCGTGCCGCACGCGCAGTCGCTCACCTTCGACGGCAACGTCAAGATCGCGCTCGACGTGCTGCAGCCGACCGACAAGATCGTGCTCAACGCGGTCGACATGACCTTCCCGAAGGCCACGCTCAGCGGCGCCAAGGGCAAGCCGATGGCCGCGAAGGTCAGCACGGACAAGGACACGCAGACCGCCACGTTCTCCTTCGACAAGCCGCTCGCCACGGGCAGCTACGTGCTCGAGCTCGACTACACCGGCAAGATCGGCACGCAGGCCAACGGCCTGTTCGCGATCGACTACGAAAACAAGCAGGGCAAGCAGCGCGCGCTGTACACGCAGTTCGAGGCCTCCGACGCCCGCAAGTTCATCCCCTCGTGGGATGAGCCGAACTACAAGGCCGTCTTCGACCTCAGCGCCGACGTGCCGAAGGACTACATGGCGCTCAGCAACATGCCGGTCGCCGAGTCGAAGGACCTGGGCAACGGCCTGCAGCGCGTGAAGTTCCAGACCTCGCCGAAGATGTCGACCTACCTGCTGTTCTTCGGCGTGGGCGATTTCGAGCGCGCGACCAAGCAGGTCGGCGATACGCAGATCGGTGTCGTCGCCCAGCGCGGCTCGGTGGACCAGGCGAAGTTCGCGCTGGATTCCTCGGCCGACGTGCTGAAGGAATACAACGACTACTTCGCCACGCCGTACCCGCTGCCGAAGCTCGACAACGTCGCTTCGCCAGGCCGCAGCCAGTTCTTCGGCGCGATGGAAAACTGGGGCGCGATCTACACCTTCGAATACGCGTTGCTGCTCGACCCGACGATCTCCACGCAGTCGGACAAGCAGGGCGTGTTCTCCATCGCCGCGCACGAAATGGCGCACCAGTGGTTCGGTGACCTCGTGACGATGAGCTGGTGGGACGACCTGTGGCTCAACGAAGGCTTCGCGACGTGGATGGCCGCGCGCACCACGCAGAAGCTGCATCCGGAATGGAACACGGTGCTGGGCAAGGTCAACCAGCGCGAAGCTGCGATGGGCCTGGACTCGGTGGCGACCACGCACCCGGTGGTGCAGAAGGTCGAAACCGTCGAGCAGGCCGCGCAGGCCTTCGACTCGATCACCTACCAGAAGGGCAGCGCCGTCATCGGCATGCTCGAAGGCTACGTCGGCGCCGATGCCTGGCGCGAAGGCGTGCGCGCGTACATGAAGAAGCACGCGTACGGCAACACGGTGTCCGATGACCTGTGGAATGCGGTGCAGGAAGCGTCCGGGACGCCGATCGTCGACATCGCGCACGACTTCACGCTGCAGCCGGGCATCCCGCTGATCACCGTGGAATCGGCGACCTGCGCCGGCGGCAAGACCACGCTGCACCTGAAACAGGGCGAATTCACGCGCGACCGTCCGGGCAAGCAGTCGCTGGCCTGGCGCGTGCCGGTGATCGCGCAGTCGGTCGGCGGCCAGCCGGTGCGCACGGTGGTGCAGGGCGGCACGGGCACGCTGGAAGTGCCGGGTTGCGCGCCGGTCGTGCTCAACGCCGGCCAGAGCGGTTACTACCGCACGCTCTACACGCCGCAGCACTTCGCCACCATCCGCGACAAGTTCACTTCGCTCGCGCCGATCGACCAGCTGGGCCTGATGAACGACATCTGGGCGCTCGGCATGGCCGGCCTGCAGCCCTCGTCGGATTACCTCGACCTCGCCAAGCGCGTGCCGGTGGATGCCGATCCGCAGATCTGGGGCGACGTTGCCGACAGCCTGCGCGGCCTGGACCGTTACTACGAAGGCACGGGTGAGCGCCAGGCGCGCTTTCGCAAGTTCGCCGTCGCCACGCTGCGTCCGGTGATGGCGCACGTGGGCTGGGATGCGAAGCCGGGCGAACCCGATCCGGTGGCGATCCAGCGCACCGACCTGATCGCCGCGCTCTCGCAGCTCGGCGACGAGCAGGTGATCGCCGAAGCGCGTCGTCGCTTCGCCGCTTCGGAGACCGATCCGAACGCGATGCCGGCGCCGCTGCGTCGCACGATCCTCGGCGTGGTCGCTTCGCATGCCGATGCGGCGACGTGGGACAAGCTGCACACGATGGCGAAGAACGAAAAGACGCCGCTCGTGCGCGACCAGCTCTACACCATGCTGTCGATCGCCGATGATGCGGCCATCGCGCAGAAGGCGCTGGACCTGGCGCTCACCGACGAACCGGGCGAGACCAACAGCGCGGGCATGATCGCGGCCGTCGCCGGCGACCATCCGGACATGGCGTTCGACTTCGCCTCCGCGCATCGCGATGAAGTCGGCAAGCGCGTGGACTCGACCTCGAGCAGCCGCTACTACCCGGGCCTGGCGAATGGTTCGCTCGATCCGGCGATGGTCGGCAAGCTGCGCGCCTACGCGGACAAGTACATCGCCGCCGGCTCGCGTCGTCCCACCGACACCGCGATCGCCACCATCGAGTACCGCACGAAGGTGAAGCAGGACCGCCTGCCGGCCATCGACACCTGGCTGAAGAAGAACGGCGGCTGATCCCGGCGCCACGTTGACCCGACGGGGTCGGAGGTTTCCTCCGGCCCCGTTTCTTTTTTGCAAATTCGACAGGTCTCCAATAAATAGGCCATTCGTTCGCGTTCGAACCTGAAGCTGCCTTCCGGCCTTCTGGCCGCCCCCCGGTTGCGATTACCGTTCGGTCCCAATGCCCATGCACGATCCCGCCATCACGCTCGCCACGCCGGACGACCTCCCGCGCCTGCTCGCGGTCTGGGAGTCGTCGGTGCGCGCCACCCATGCGTTCCTCCCGCCCGCGGAAATCGATCGGCTGTCGCCGCTGGTCCGCGATCTCCTCGCGTCCTTCGTGCCCCTGCATGTGATCCGCGATGCCACGGGCGTGCCGTATGCCTTCCTCGGCGTGGCCGATGGCACGATCGAAATGTTGTTCGTGCACGACGACTGGCGCGGGCGCGGTGCGGGCAGGCGCCTCCTCGAACATGCAGTGACCGCGCTCGGTGCGAAACGCGTGGACGTCAACGAGCAGAACGCGCAGGGCGTCGGCTTCTATCGCCACCTCGGCTTCCGCCAGGTGGCGCGTTCACCGCTCGACGGGCAAGGGCATCCCTATCCGGTCCTGCACATGCTGCGACAGGACGCCCCCACGCGGCGGCGCTCGGCCGCATGAGCAAGCGCGCGCTCCTGTCGCTCACCTTCGCCACGCTCGCGTGCATGGCGTGCGGCGCCGCCTTCGCGCAAGGCGCCGCGCTGCGCAACGCACTCACCGCGCCTGCGGCCGCCACCACGACTGCGCAGGGCGCAGGCACCAAGGACCTCGCCGCGCGCATCCAGGCCTTGCGCGCCGTCATCGACCCCGCCGCCGAATCGCTTTCGGAAGACCGCGCGGATTTCCTGCGGCGGCAGTTGCTCGCCTCGCTCGAGCGACGCGAAGACATGGCGCAATCGATCCGCGATGTCGCCCGCCTCGCGCAGCAGCCCTCGGCCACGAAGGTCCCGCCACCGCAGAGCGTGCTGGCGCTCGACGACCAGCGCCGCGAGCTGCAACGCCTCGAACAGGAACTGGCGGGTGGGTTGCGTCGCCGCGCCCTGCTTCAGGAAGAACGCGACGCGTCGGCGCAGATGCTCACGCAGAAACTCAGTGCCCAGCGCGCCCTCGTCGACGCGGGTGCAGCGCCCGCGACGCTGGAAGTGGCCAGGCTCGAAACCGAACTCGTCGAGACCTCCACCGCGGAGATCGACCAGATGCTGGCGTTGATCGACGTGCAGCAGCACCTGGCGCAGGCCCAGCACGATGCCATCGCCACCCGCTTGTCGCACGTCGATGCACGCAAGATCAGTGTCACCGCGCAGGACGAGGCGACCATCGACGCGCGCATCCGCGCGCGGGGCGATGAGTTGCGCCGCCGCATGGCGGTGTCCGCCATCGCCCGCGAACGTGCGCGCGCCGAGCTGCTGCGTGCCAGCCCCGCCACGCCGCCGCTGCGCCTGGAGGCGTTGAAGGAGCGCGTCGCCAACGCAGACATCGATCTCGAACTCGCGCGCGAAGCCCTGACCAACCTCGCCACCGAGCAGGCCGTGTGGCAGACGGTGCTGCGCCATTACCGCGACCGCGATCCCTCTGCACTCGTCGAAGCGCACAAGCTCGGTCCGGTGCTCAAGGAACGCCTGGAGCGTCGCCGCGATTTCCTGCGCGCGATGTCAGAACAGGTGCTGGCCCGCACCGGCGCGCTCGACACCGAGATCGAACAGGCGCCAAACGCCCCCGATGTCGCCGACAAGCGCATGTTGCGCGACGTGTTCGATGCGCGCCTGCAGATGGTGCATCGCGCGCAGTACGACGAAGGACGCGTGGCCGACATGATCGAGCGCGTGCGCGCCGATTTCGACCAGGGCATGCGCATGGCGCCGTGGCAGGAACGTGCGCGCGTGGCCTGGGCCATGATGCGCGACGGCGTGTCGCGCTTCTGGAACTTCGAACTGTTCACCGTGCAGGAGACCGTCGAAGTCGACGGTCGCCAGACCGAGGTGCCGCGGGGCGTGACCGTGGGCAAGGTGGTGAAGGCGCCCTTGCTGCTGGTGTTCGGCCTGTTCGCGGCGATCAAGCTCACGGCCTGGTGGGAGCGCTGGCTGCATCGCCGCCGCGGCGTGGAGGAGGGCAATGCGCGGCTGTTGCGGCGCTGGGTCCTCGCCTTGCTCATCGCCGCCGCGGTGCTGGCGAGCCTGGCCATCGCCGGCATTCCGTTCGCGGCCTTCGCCTTCATCGGTGGCGCGGTGGCGATCGGCATCGGCTTCGGCATGCAGGCGCTGTTCAAGAACCTCATCAGCGGCGTGCTGGTATTGATCGAACGTCCGTTCCGGCTCGGCGACGTGATCGAAGTCGGCGCGCTGCGCGGCACCGTGGTGGACATCGACCTGCGCACCTCCGTGATCCGCGACGCCGACGGCGCCGACACGCTGATCCCCAATTCGGTGTTGATGGAAGAGAACGTCAAGAACGTCACCTACCGCTCGCGCATGCACCACCAGGTGCTCGACGTGGTGGTGGATGGCGACTCGGATTCGCGCGCCGTGGGCGATGCGATGCTGGCGGCGGCCGCGCGCCACGGGCAGTTGGCCGACGATCCGGAACCGACCGTGCTGCTCGACGAATTCGCGGACAACGGCCTGCGTTTTGCATTGCATTACTGGATCGAACTGCGCCCCGGCACCGACCGCCGCCGCATCGCGAGCGACCTGCGCCTGATGATCCTGGGCGCGTTCGCGGACGCCGGCATCAGGATGGCCCCGCCGCCGCCCACATATCGTTGATAGCGGTATGCCACTGGCCAAGCTGACGCGACCCAAGTTGCACCAGGTGTTGGCGCGCGAGCGCCTGTTTGCGCGACTGGACGATGCCACGCGGCCCATCGTGTGGATCGTCGGTCCGCCGGGCGCGGGCAAGACGGCGTTGGTGGCGAGCTGGTTGCACGCGCACAAGGTGGGCGGCGTCTGGTACCAGGTGGATCCGGGCGACCGGGATCTGTCGACGTTCTTCCATTACCTCGGTCTCGCCGCGCCCGCCACGCGCAAGCGCGATGCACCGCTGCCGCCGTTCACCGCCGAACACGCGTCGGATCCCGCGGGGTTCGCGCGCCTGTTCTTCCGGTCGATGTTCGAACGCTTCAAGCCGCCGGCCGCGATCGTGTTCGACAACTACCACGAGCTGCCGCCGGGCGCGCCGCTGCACGCCTTGTTCAACGCGATCGCGCGCGAGGTGCCCGAGCGCACGCTGCTCATCGCCACCAGTCGCGGCGAACCGCCGCCGGAATGCGCGGAGCTGCGCGCGATGGATCGCATCGCGATCGTCGATTGGGACGAATTGCGCCTGACGTTCGATGAAACCTGCGGCATCGCCGCGCTGCGCCAGCACCTGGACGACGCCACGCTACGCGCCGTCCATGCACAGGCCGACGGCTGGCCGGTGGGCCTGGTGCTCACGCTCGACCAGGTGCGACGAGGACACGTGGATGCGACGACCGCCGCCTCGCAGGGGCGCGAAGTGTTGTTTGGCTACTTTGCAGGGCAGATCCTCGCGTCCCTGCCCGAGCCCGTGCAGGCGAGCCTGATGCGCATCGCGCTGTTGCCGCGCGCCACTGCGGCGCAGGCCGCCGCGATTTCGGGCGATGCGGGCGCAGACCATCTGCTCGATTCCCTGTATCGCAGGCGCCTGTTCGTCGAGCGTCGCGGCGAGGCCTATCAGTTCCATGATCTGTTCCGCGCATTCCTGGTCGAACGCCTGGAAGCGACGGTGTCGCCGGAGGCGGTCACGGCCTTGCGTCGCCATGCCTTCACGCTGCTCGCGCAAGCCGACCAGATCGAAGCGGCCTTCGATTGCGCCGCGGCCGCGCGCGATTGGCCGGCGGCTGCGCAACTCGCGTTGCAGTGCGCGCCGCGCTTGCTGGAACAGGGGCGCGTGGCCACGTTGAAGAGTTGGTTCGACGTGTTGCCGTTGGAGGTCCAGGACGCATCGCCGTGGCTGATGCTTTGGCGCGGTGTGTCGCTCTCTCCGTTCGCCCCGTTGCAGTCGCGCGGCATCTTCGAAGCCGCCCATGCGCGCTTCGGCGAAGCCGACACGATCGGCCGCATCCTGAGCCTCGGCGCGATCATCGCCACGCATTACCTGGAGTTCGACCACGGCCAGGTGGACCACTGGCTCGACCTGCTGTTGCCCGAACTGGAAGCCGCGCCGGAGTTCCCCGCCACCGCGGCGGAGGTGCGCGTGAACGCCGCCCTTCTGTTCGCGCTGAGTTTCCAACGCCCGAAGGCGCCGCTCATCGATGCGTGCCTGGCCCGCTTGCGCGTGCTACTGCAGCGCCCGGACGTGCCCGTCAACCCGCGCGTCGATGCCGCGACGCTCATGCTTGCGCACCACCAGACCATCGGCGACCTGGAGGAAGCCGAACGCATCGTGGCGATGGCATCGCCGTGGGTCGCCGATCCGGCCACCACACCGGCCTATCGTGCGCTGTGGTTGTTGCAGCTTGCGCACCTGCGCCCCAAGCAGGGGCGCGAAGCCGAAGCGATGCGCATCTACGACGAATGCGAGAAGGTTGCCGACGACAATGCCTTGTCGTTGCCGCCGCTGCGCATCTTCGTGCACCTGGGGCGCGCGATTGTCGCGTTGCAGGCAGGCGACCCCGACATGGCGGAAGCCGAGCGCGTGAAAGCGGCGGCGTACTGGAACTTCGCGCGCAAGCTGGATCGCGCGCTCGACGCTGCGATCAGCGGTTGGATCGCCCTCCAGCGCGGCGAGCATGAGAAAGCGCTGGCCTGCGCGCGCGCCGAAGTCGAAGGCATGGATGCGTACGGACCGATCTGGTTGCGCTTCGGCGGACGCTTGCTGGTTGCGATCGCGGAGTTCGAAGCCGATCCCGCCGCAGACGTCGCGCCCATCCTCGCCGAGGCGCGCGCCTTGCTCGTGGGCACGTGCCTTGGCCGGTACGAATACGCGATCGATGCCACCGAAGCGTGGATGTGTTTGCGCCGCGATGGCCTCGAAGCCGCGCGGCCCTTGATCGAACGCAGCTTCGCGGGACGCGACGCACACCACGGGCAATTCCTCGTGCGCGCACACCCGACGCTGCTCTCGGAGGTCTACGGCGCCGCACTGGAACTCGGCATCTCCGAAGGCGACGCACGCCGCGCGATCCGCGACTTCTCGCTGCGCGCCCCCAACCCCGATCCGCCGCGCTGGCCGTGGCCCTTCGAAGTGCGCACGCTCGGCGGCTTCGAAGTGTTGCGCGAAGGCCAGCCGCTCGCATTCTCGCGCAAGCTGCCGCGCAAGACGCTCGCGTTGCTCAAAGCCATCATCGCCTTGGGCGGACGCAGCGTGTCGGAGCAACGCCTGCTCGATGCGCTGTGGCCGGACGAAGAGGGCGATGCAGGTGCACGCGCACTCGATGCGACCGTGCTGCGCCTGCGCACCTTGCTGGGCGATGCGGCGGCGATCGAACAACGCGGGGGGCGCGTCTCCCTGAATCCGCAGCGCGTGTGGGTCGACATGTTCGCGTTCGACCGCGCGCTCGTGATGGCCGACGAAGCGGCGCATCGCCATGATGCGGGCGCCGAACGCGCACCGCTGCAACGTGCGCTGGAACTCTACCGTGGCGCGTTCCTTGTTGAGGACGAGGGCGAATCCTGGCCCGTCGCCGCGCGCGAACGCCTGCGCGGCCGCTTCATCCATGCGCTCGCGCGCCAGGCCGAAACCTTCGAACGCGAGGGCGACGACACCGCCGCCATCGCCGCCTATCTGCGTGGCATCGACGCCGACCCGGCCATCGAATCCTTCTACCAGGGCCTGATGCGCTGCTACGACCGCCTGGGTCGCCGCAGCGAAGCCATTGCCGCTTACCAGCGCATGCGGCAGATCCTCTCGATCACCCTCGGATTGCAGCCCTCCGGCGCGAGCGAACGGCTCTACCAATCGCTCCGCCATTGATGAGCTTCAGGCACGACGGCAATCCGTAGCCAATAAGTGCCGCCCCCCGGGCGACCCTCTCCGTGCCCTCTCCGGAGACCCCGCTTGGCCCCCATCCGCTCTTTCGTCGTGCGCATCTACCGCAGCGGGCGGAACGGCCTCCACGGTGTCGTCGAGGACGTGAAGACCGGCCGCACGCGGCCGTTCCACTCCATCGCCGAACTGTGGGAGGCAATGCGCACGACACGTCGGTCCCCTGGGCACAAGGACGTGCCACCTCCTTCTTCCGAATAGTCCCCACGACTGGAACCCCCATGTCCCGTTTCGTTCGTCCGTTGCTGCTCCCGGCCGCCCTGGCCCTTGCCCTCGTCGCGTGCTCGCGCGCCGCAACGCCGACCGAAGAGGACGCGCGCCCCGTGCGCGCGTTGCGCGTCGGTGCTGCCGAAGACACCGCCGGCGCCACGTACTCCGGTGAAATCCGCGCACGCCGCGAAGCCGCGCTCGGCTTCATGGTCGGTGGCCGCATCCAGCAGCGCGCGATCGAAATCGGCGACACGGTCGAGAAGGGCGCGGTGCTGTTCCGCCTGGATCCCACCGACGCTGCGCTCAACGCGAATGCCTCGCGCAGCCAGGTCGCTTCCGCGCGCAGCCAGTACGAACAGGCGAAGGCCGACTACGCGCGGTTCTCGCAGCTCTCGGGCATGCAATACGTTTCGCGCTCGGAACTCGACAAGGCACGCATGAACCTGCAGACCGCGCAGGAAGCCTTGCGCGCGGCCGAAGCCAACAACGGCGTGGTTGCCAACCAGGCGAGCTACACGACCTTGCGTTCGACGGTGGCCGGTGTGGTCACCAGCCTCGAAGCCGAATCCGGCCAGGTGGTCTCCGCTGGCCAGGTCGTCGCGCGCATCGCCGAAGACGGCGAACGCGAACTGCTCGTCAGCGTGCCCGAGTCGCGCATCAACGAACTGCGTGCGGCGCGCAACCTCAGCGTCGAACTGTGGGCCGACCCGAGTCATCGCTACCCGGGCCGCCTGCGCGAACTCTCGCCCGACGCCGACTCGGTGACGCGCACCTACACCGCGAAGATCAGCGTACTCGGCGCCGACGACGCGGTGCGTCTCGGCATGACGGCGAAGCTGCATGTCGCGCTGCCCGCCTCGGGCACGTTGCGTCGCCTGCCCCTCACCGCCATCTACGACCCGGACGGCAAGTCCTATGTGTGGGTGGTGGATCCGAAGACCCAGCGCGTGGCGATGCGCCAGGTCGAACTCGCGCACGCGCAGGACGATGGCGTGCTCGTGAGCCGCGGGCTGCGCGACGGCGAAGTCGTCGTCACCGCCGGCGTGCACATGCTGCATGCGGGCCAGAAGGTCCGCACCACGCCCGCTTCCTGAGGTCATTCGTGAAAGGTTTCAATCTCTCGCGTTGGGCGCTCGCCCATCCGCAATTCGTGCTGTTCCTGATGCTCCTGTTCGTCGCGGGCGGCGTCTATTCGTGGCGGCATCTCGGCCAGGCCGAAGACCCGAACTTCACCGTCAAGGCGATGGTCGTGCAGGCGCAGTGGCCCGGCGCGAGCGCCGACACGATGGCGCAGCAGGTCACCGATCGCCTGGAGCGCAAGCTGCAGGAAGTCGCGGAAGTCGACTACCTCAACAGCTACTCAAAACCCGGCATCACGCAGATCACCGTGGTGCTGCGCGAGTCCGTGCCGCCCAAGCGCGTGCCCGACGTCTGGTACCAGATCCGCAAGAAACTCAGCGATGCGCAGGGCGAGTTGCCGGAAGGCGTGCAGGGCCCGTTCTTCAACGACGAGTTCGGCGACACCTTCGGCAACCTGTATGCGTTCACCAGCGACGGTTTCAGCTACGCGGAGCTGCGCAAGTTCACCGACCAGGCACGCGACGAATTCCTGCGCGTGCCCGACGTGAGCAAGGTGCAGTACCTCGGCTTGCAGGAAGAAAAGGTCTTCGTCGAGACGTCCTCGGCCAAGCTCGCGTCGATCGGCCTCGACCCCAAGGTGCTCGAAGACACGCTGCGCGCGACCAACACCGTCGTGCCCGCCGGCATCGTGCAGGCCGGCGAACAACGCGTGGCCCTGAAGATCACGGGCGAGTTCGACTCGGTCGAATCCATCGCCGACATCGGGCTGAACGCGAACGGACGCATCGTGCGCCTGGGCGACGTGGCACGCGTGTATCGCGGCTACAGCGACCCGGTCGAAAGCAAGATGCACTTCAACGGCAAGGACGCGATCGGCTTGGCCATCGCCATGCGCGACGGCGGCGACGTCATCCGCATGGGCCACGACCTCGACGCCGCGGTGGAACGCGTGCGCCGCGCGATGCCGGTCGGCGTCGAGATCCATGCGGTCTCCAACCAGCCGAAGGTCGTGCACGAATCGGTGCACGAGTTCACCAAGAGCCTGGCCGAAGCCATCGTCATCGTGCTCGCGGTGAGCTTCCTGTCGCTCGGTTGGCGCACGGGCATCGTGGTCGCGCTGTCGATCCCGCTCGTGCTCGCGACGACCTTCCTGGTGATGTATGCGCTGGGCATCGATCTGCAGCGCATCTCGCTCGGCGCGCTGATCATCGCGCTCGGCCTGCTGGTCGACGACGCGATCATCGCGGTGGAAATGATGGCGCTGAAGCTCGAACAGGGCTGGGATCGCACGCGTGCGGCGACCTTCGCCTACACGGCCACGGCCTTCCCGATGCTCACGGGCACGCTGATCACCGCCGCTGGCTTCCTGCCGGTGGGCCTGGCGAAGTCGAGCGCGGGCGAATACACGATCTCGATCTTCCAGGTCGTGGGCATCGCGCTGATCCTGTCGTGGCTGGTGGCGGTGTTGTTCACGCCCTACCTCGGTTACAAGCTGCTGCCCGAGCCCAAGGCCGGCGCGCACGCGCACGATCATGCGATCGATGCGAAGCACGGCTTCTATGGGATGTTTCGCCGCCTGCTCGAATGGTGCCTGGCGCGTCGCGGCCTCGTGCTCGGCTGGACGGTCGCGATGTTCATCGGCGCGATGGCCTTGTTCCAGGCCGTGCCGCAGCAGTTCTTCCCGGCCTCCAGCCGCCCGGAACTCATGGTGGACCTGTGGTTGCCGGAAGCGGCGAGCATCGCCGCCACCGACGCCGCGGTGTCGCGCCTGGAAGCGAAGTTGCAGCACGATCCCGACGTCGAAGCCGTCACCGGCTACATCGGCACGGGCAGCCCGCGCTTCTACCTGCCGCTGGACGTGCAGTTGCCGAACACCAACTTCGGCCAGGTCATGGTGATGACCAAGGGCGAGGAGGCGCGCGAGCAGGTGTATGCGCGCCTGGAAAAGACGCTGCGCGAAGACTTCCCCAACCTGCGCGGACGCGTGTCGCGCCTGGAGAACGGCCCGTCGGTCGGCTATCCGGTGAAGCTGCGCGTGTCGGGCCCCGACCCGCAGAAGCTCGACGAAGTCGTCCGCCAGGTGCAGGCCGTGCTGCGCAAGGACCCGGCGATCCGCGACGTGAACTCCGACATGGGCGAACGCCTGCAGACCGTGCGCCTGATCGTCGACCAGGACAAGGCGCGCACGCTGGGCGTGTCGTCGAAGCAGATCGCCGACACCACGCAGAACTCGCTGTCGGGACACGCGACCACGCAGTATCGCGAAGGCGACCAGCTGATCGACGTGGTGACGCGCCTGGAAGGCGCCGAACGCACCGACCTGGATAACATCAAGGACGCCAAGCTCTATACGCGCGATGGCAAGTTCGTGGCGCTCTCGCAGGTCGCGCGCATCGAGCTGGGCAGCGAGCAGAGCGTGGTGTGGCGTCGCAACCGCATGCCGACCGTCACGGTGCGCGCGGATGTCGTGGGCGCGGAAGGCCCGGACGTCACCGCGCGCAACTGGCCTGCCGTGCAGAAGATCATCGACACGCTGCCGCTGGGCTATCGCATCGAGATCGGTGGCGCGGCCGAATCCAGCGCGACGAGCCAGGCCTCCATCGCCGCGGTGGTGCCGTTCGCGATCGCCGTGATCCTCGTGCTGCTGATGATGCAGCTGCAGGACATGAAGAAGACCGCGCTCGTGCTGGCCACCGCGCCGCTGGGCATGATCGGTGTGTCGCTGATCCTGGCGATCTTCCGCGTGCCCTTCGGTTTCGTCGCGCTGCTCGGCACGATTGCGTTGGCCGGCATGATCATGCGCAACTCGGTGATCCTGATCGACCAGATCGACCAGGACCTGGCGCAGGGCCATACGCCGTGGGAGGCCATCGTGGGCTCGACCCTGCGCCGCTTCCGCCCGATCGTGCTGACCGCGCTGGCCGCCATCCTCGCGATGATCCCGCTCACGCGCTCCACGTTCTGGGGCCCGATGGCCTGGGCGATCATGGGCGGGCTCACGGTCGCCACGCTGCTGACGCTGATCGTGCTGCCCACCCTGTATGCGTGGGCCTATCGCATCCGTCGTGACACCCCCGCACGCGCCCCCGTGGCCGCTCCCGACGCCCCGGAACCGCCGATCGACGCGTTGCCGCAACCAATTTGATCCCTCGTGCATCCGAAGATGAAATCCGCTCGCTCCCACGCCATGGATCTCCGCCCCGCGCTGTTCTTCCTGCTGCTTGCCGTGTGCGGCCTGGTCGCGGCCGCCACGGTGGCCGTCACGGGCAACGACTCGGCGTGGCGGCACATGGCGGAACAGGACCTGGCGACGATCCGCGACACGATCGGCGAGCGCCATCCCGGGCCATTGGACACGCGCAATCCGGCCTTCGCGCAATGGAATGCGAAGGGTTACGACGAAGCGATGGCGCTTGCGGCGAAGGCGACCGATTTCCCGGGGTACGAGAGTGCGTTGCGCGCCTACGTCAACGGCTTCCACGACGGGCACTTGTCGTTGAATCTCGACATGCAAACCAGCCGCGCGTGGTGGCCTGGTTTCGTGATGGCCTGGCGCGACAACGCGTGGCGCGTGCACTCGGTGGCGAGCGATGTCGCCTCGCCCCATGCAGGCGATGTGCTGGTGGCCTGCGACGGCGTCGGCGCCGACGATCTGTATGCGCGCCGCGTGGCTCCGTTCTACGGCAATCCGGAAATCCGCAGCAGTCGCGTGGTGTCCGCGCCGCGCCTGCTGGTCGACACATCCACCGAGAAGCCTGCGTCACCGGCGAATTGCACGTTCCATAGCGCAAGCGGTGAACACACGATCGCGCTGGATTGGCGACGCGCGCAGTGGGATCGCCTTGCGCCGTTGCTGGCGGCCGCACGCACGGGCGCACCGCCGCCATTGGGCGTGCGTGCGGTCGCCGGCAACGGCACGTGGGTGAGCCTGCCGAGCTTCACGCTGCAGGGCACGGAGATCGACGCGACCAAGGCCGTGCTCGCGCAACTCGCCACGCATCGCGACAGCGATTACATCGTGGTCGACGTGCGCGGCAACGGCGGCGGCAGCTCCTACTGGGGCAGCGCCACCCTCGCGGCGATCTACGGCGAGGCCTTCGGCAAGTGGATGGATGACGAGGCGACGCGCAAGCAGGCGAACACGTACGTCGAGTTCCGCGTGTCGCAGGCCACGGCGGATCACTTCCGCAACGAATTGCCGCGCATGGCGAAAGGTGCGGGCAAGGAATCGGGCGACTACCGCTACTTCGAACGCATCGTCGCGGCGCTGGATTCGGCCGTTGCGCGCGGCGACAAGCTGCTCGACGATCGCGCGATCCAGCGTGCCGTCTACGGCGCGCCAAACACCACGCCTGCGCCGCGCCCCGATCCTGCGTACCACGGTCGCGTGTTCTTCCTCACCGATGCAAATTGCGCGAGCGCGTGCCTGGATTTCGCGGACCTGATGCTGTGCGCGCCGAACGTCGTGCACGTGGGTGGCGAGACCAGCGGCGACACCGCGTACATGGACGTCGCCCGTCGCCCGCTGCCGAGTGGTACCGGCACCATCGTGTATGCGACCAAGGTCTACCGCGACCGCGCACGCGGCCACAACGAAACCTACGCGCCGTCGCTCGCCTGGACGGGCGATGCGTGGGACACGCCTTCCATCGAAAAGTGGATCGCCGACCTGCAGCAAAGCGGCAAGGTGCCGGCGCAGAAAACGCCGAAGCACTGCTGACGCGTCAGAGACGCTCGGTCGGTTCCAGCGCCGCCGACTCGCCCGCGATGGGGGCGGGCATGCGCGCATTCGCGCTGGACTCCCAACGCCAGAACAACCAGCCCAGCGTGCTGAAGACCGCGGCGCCCAGCGCCAGGTGCATCGCGGAATGGCTGAGCAAGGGCGAGAGTACGCCAGCGATCACAGCGTTCGACACCAGCCCGCAGAAGGCCTGCAGCGACGACGCACTGCCGCGCTGGCGCGGATACATGTCGAGGATGGCGAGCGTGAGGATCGGAAAGACCAGCGCGATGCCGAAGGAGTTGAGCATCATCGGCAACACGGCCCACGGCACGGAAGGCTGCGGCACCAGCAGGTTGTAGCCGATGTTCGCGAAGACGGCGAGCGCGCAGAACGCAAACCCCATGCGCACCTGGCGGGTGCCGTCGATCCTGCCCGCGATGCGGCCCGACACGTACGCGCCGAGCATCATGCCGCTGATCATCGGCACGAAGAACCACGCGAAGCTGCGTTGGTCCAGGTGCATCAGGTCCATCACGAAGGCAGGGGCCGAGGCGATGTAGAGGAACAGTGCGCCGAAATTGAAGGTGCCCGCCGCCGCGAGCCGCTGGAAACGCGGATTGAGGAAGATCGCAACGTAGTCGCGCAACAAGGGCTTCGCACGCAGCGGCAAGCGCGCCTGTGGCGGATGCGTTTCGGGCAGCGCCACGAACGTGGCGAACCACAAGAGCGTGGAGAACGCGACCAGGAACCAGAAGATCATCGGCCACGCCGACCATCCCAGGATCCAACCGCCGATCACCGGCGCGATGGCGGGCGCGATGCCGAAGATCATCGACACCTGGCTCATGAGGCGTTGCGCGTCGTGCCCGTGCAGCACGTCGCGGATGACCGCGCGGCCGACGATAAGCCCGACGCCCGCACTCAATCCCTGCAGGCCGCGGAACCACAACAACGTCGTCAGGTCATGCGCGAGCGCGCAGCCGACCGACGCAACGGCGAACACCGCCAGGCCGCCCAGGATCACGCGGCGGCGGCCGATCGCATCGGACAAGGGCCCGTGCACCACGCTCGTCAGCGCATAGGCGATGAGGTAGGCGCTGATCGTCTGCTGCATCGCCACCTTGTCGGCGGCGAGCTGGGCGCCCATCTGCGGGAACGCCGGGAAGATCGTGTCGATCGAAAACGGGCCGAACATCGCCAGCCCGCCGAGGAGGACGGCCAGGCGACGCGTGGAAAGTGTTGCCGTCCCTGGCCCAGCCACGATCAGCGTTCCTCTTCTTCCTCGCGCTGTTCGTCGGTCACGGGGACCTCGAGCTTGCACGACTGCTGCGCACCGGCGGCGGTGCACGTGCACTGGCCGTCGCCCGCGAGCGAACGCGCGCGGCCCGCGGACTTGCCTTGCTTCACCCAATCGCGCGCCTGCTTGTTGGCGGCATCGCACGCGGCCTTTTCGGACGCGCCGGTCGCGGTGAAGGTCTTCTTCGCGTCCTGCGCATGCAGCGCGGGCGCGAGGAGAAGCAGGGCGGAAGCAATGAGGGCAAGACGCATGGCGACCCCTTGGGCTTGTGAACGTGCGCCGTATTCTACTTGCCGTTCCTGTACGTCGCCCGCAGCAGCTCGTGGAAATGGTGGACCGCGTTCTCGCGCAGCGGATTGAGCCGCCCGGGGACGTAGGAGCCCGACGACAATCCGCGCTGCACGTCCTCGCAGATGGTCAGGTCCTCCACCTGCACCTCGTCGCTGAAGCTCAGGTCCGCCGCGCGACGCGCCTTGCCGGCGTCGCTCTCGTCCATCGCGTAGTAGAAGTCGAACTCCACGCGGCATCGGTCCGCGCCCTTGGGGATCACGCGGTTGGTCTGCAGGCGGCCGGGGACGATGTTGAGCATCGTGTTGGGCCACATCCAGTAATACAGCGCGTCGCCGCCGCCGTAGAGGCTGTCGTCGCTTTCCAGCGGGCTCCACTGGAACGAATACCACTCGGCCGTCGCGGTGACGTAGCTGCGGTAATCCAGCAGTCGGTTGAGGCCCGGATGGATGTGCGGGACGTGGTAGCCCTCCAGGTAATTGTCGACGTACACCTTCCAGTTGCACGGCACGTCGTACCCGACGCGATGGTGATGGCCGTAATGTTCGAGTCCACGATCGGGGCCGATGCGTGCATCGATGCCGGCGACGAATGCATCGAAATCCGGGGAGCGCGTCGGATCCACGCACGCGAACACCATGCCTTGCCACACGCGCACCGCGAGTTGCGGGAGCTTCACGTCGGAGACGTTGAAGTCCGGCGCGCCGCTCATTTCGGGCGCGGAACGCAAGGTGCCGTCGAGCGTGTACGTCCAACCGTGGTAGCGACAACGCAGCGCCTTCGCCCCCAGGCCATCGCATTGCGCGAGCGGGCCGGCGCGATGGCGGCACACGTTGTGGAAGACGCGAATGACCTCGTCCGCACCGCGCACCGCGATGACCGGCAGGCCCGCGAAATCGGCGATCGCGTGATCGCCCGCGTTCTGCAATTGGCACACGTGCGCGATGAGTTGCCAGCCATGATCGAAGATCAGCGCGCGATCGACCGCGACGAACGCGGGATCGGCATAGAAGCGCGCGGGCAGGGCGGTGGCGTGGTCCAGCGGCTGCGGATCGAGGTCCGAAGGCGGCGGCGGAACGGCGGGGCGGGAGGTCGTGCGCGTCATTGCGGAAGTATGCCGCGCGGCCCGTCGGCGCGTCCGTGATGGGTCACGCCCCTGTGATCGGCCCCGCGCTACGGTCGCTGCGGAGGGGTGCTTGCCCATGCGCGATTTCGGTATCCAGCGCGAGTCCATGGTGCGGCGGCAGATCGCGGCACGGGGTGTCCACGACCTCGGGATCCTGGAGGCCATGCGCCACGTGCCGCGCGAGCGCTTCGTGGACGAGGCGATGCTGGAGTACGCCTACGAGGACGGACCGCTGCCGATCGCGGCGGGGCAGACGATTTCGCAGCCCTACATCGTGGCGCGCATGATCGAACTTGCGCGCATAGCGCACGGGGATCGCGTGCTGGAGATCGGAGCGGGGTCCGGTTATGCGGCGGCGGTGATGGCGCAGATCGCAGAACGGGTGTTCACCATCGATCGTGTCGGACAACTTGCGGAGCTCGCACGGCGGCGTTTCGTCGCACTGGGTTACGACAACATCGAAGTGCGCACGGGCGATGGCACGGCGGGATGGCCGGAGGTGGCGCCGTTCGATGCGATCCTCGCATCCGCAGGCGGGCCCGATGTACCGGATGTGTTGCGCGTGCAACTCGCGATCGGTGGTCGACTCGTCATGCCGGTGGGGCAGTCGCTGCATCACCAGCAACTGGTGCGCGTGACCCGCGTTGACGAAGTGACTTTCGAAGAGCTGTGGACCGACCACGTGGCGTTCGTGCCGTTGATCGGCACCTACGGTTGGCCGGACGACGGTCCGAGCGCGTGGCGTGCGTGATCAGCGTGCGGCGCTGATCGCAGTGACCATCGTGCGCACGGCGTGTTCCGGCGTCAGTCCGCTATCACGCACCAAGCTGCGCCAGGTGAAGAAATCGAGCGCAAGGCGGAGCAGGGCGCGTGCGGGTGCGCCGAGGCCTTCGCTGAGCACTTCGTCGTAGGCGACGTGATAGGGCGCCCAGCGCAATTCGACGATCTCGCGCACCAACGGTTGCGCGTCGGCATCGCGCAGCACGCAACCGGTGAGGTCGGCGTTGCGTTCGTACCAGGCGTAAAGCGCGGACAGGCCCGTCGAGAGACGTTCGTTGCGATCACGGATGGCGCGCCATGCATCGGCATCGGGCAAGGGATCGCGTTCCAGCGAAAGGGCGGAGCAGGCGAGCAGCAACGTGCGCTCGTCGGGGAAGTGCGAATAGAAGGTGTTGCGCTGCACGCCCGCGCGCTCGGCGACCATGCTGAAGGTCGTGCGCGCGGGGCCGACTTCCGTATGCAGGGCCACGGCCGCCTCGACGATCCGCCGCCGCGTATCGGCCTGCTGCTCAGCTCGCTTTCCGAGGGTGTATGTGCGGGTCATGTGGATTCACTATACACCTGTGTTCGGCCATATTGACAAGCATGGATATTGGGAGCACATTCGCGTTCGCCCAAATAGGGCGCCCCCTCCCCAGCGAGCACGGCCCCATGCAAACCCAAGTCGATGAAATCGCGGATGGCATCTACCGGCTGTCGACCTTCGTGCCCGACGTGGCACCGCCCGCCGGCTTCACCTTCAACCAGTTCCTGGTCCTCGGGGACGAACCGCTGCTGTTCCATACCGGCCCGCGGAAGATGTTCCCGCTGGTGCAGGAGGCCGTGAGTCGCGTCATCGCGCCCTCGCGATTGCGCTGGATCTCGTTCGGGCACGTGGAAGCCGACGAGTGCGGCGCAATGAACGAGTGGCTCGCGGTGGCGCCCGATGCGCAGGTGGCGCATGGCGAGATCGCCGTGATGGTGTCGCTCAACGACCTCGCGGACCGCGCGCCGCGCATGCTGAAGAACGGCGAGGTCATCGACCTGGGCGGCGGAAAGCGCGTGCGTTACCTCGATACGCCGCATACGCCGCACGGGTGGGACGCCGGCGTGATGTACGAGGAGTCGAGTGGCACGCTGCTGTGCGGTGACTTGTTCACGCAGGTCGGCAAAGCGCCGGCGCTGATCCATGGCGACATCGTTGGGCCCGCGCTCGTGGGCGAAGACATGTTCGGGTATTCGTCGTTGAATCCGAACATGGGGACGACGATCCGGTCGCTGTCGGCGCTGGCGCCGCGGACGCTGGCGTTGATGCACGGGCCGTCGTATGCGGGCGATGGCGCGAGTGCGTTGCGGGCGTTGGCGGATGACTACGATCGAAGGGCGTCGCTTCGTGGCGTGGCAATCGATCAGGCCGTGGCCGCGTAATCCACGCGGCAACAGGACCAACAAAAAGCCGCCCTCTCGGGCGGCTTCTGATCGACCCAGGCTGGTTGGCTTGGCCACGCCTTCCAGCCTGCCTCCGGGGGGCGCACCTGACCGAAGGACTTTAGCCCGCAGAGCGGGGACGCGGCGGACTCTACCTGCGTGCGGAACTCATCACAAGTGCTCCTGCCACGGGTGTCCCAATGCGTTCAAAACGCCTTGCCGGATGGCCTCGAGTTCCTTGAGCGAGACCTTCATCTTGTAGTACTCACGCCTGCCTCTCCAACGTCGGAAGTACCCGCGCAAACGGTCGAATGACACGACGTTGATCATGTCGCACTTGGCCCACACATCGCCCGCGCCTCCCCCTGGCAAGGGATCCCGATCGAGCCGTACATGCCAAGGTCGGACGATCTGCGGCGGCGTCGTGCTCAATGGAACGACCGTTGTCAGGCGAGCGCGTTGGCACGCCCTCGGCACAATGACGATCGCGATGCGCGTTTTGATCATCTCTGGCGCCATGCCTGAGTAGTCGCACCACAGCGCTTCGCCCAAATCCGGGTGGTAGTTGATGCCCATCGACGCGCTCGATCTCCTGCATCGAGCGTGCGCCATTCGACAGCGCGTGCAAATGCGACGGCAGCGCAATCGCGATGCGATCAGTCTCCGGATCGCGAGTCGGCCGTACCTGCACGCCCTGCTAACGCCCCCTCCGGCATCACTCCCCATTCGGCAGCGATGTGGAGGCGGCAATGGAAACGTATAGCGTCGGTTATCTCGTCGGCAGCCTGGCCAAGGCGTCGATCAACCGCAAGCTCGCCAGGGCGCTGACGAAGCTCGCGCCGAAACACCTCGTGATGCACGAGATCCCGATCGGCGAGCTGCCGCTCTACAGCTACGACTACGACAAGGATTTCCCCGAGGTCGCGCGCAAGTTCAAGCAGGCGATCGCCGATGTCGATGCGGTGCTGTTCGTCACGCCCGAGTACAACCGTTCCATCCCGGGTGCGCTGAAGAATGCGATCGACTGGGCGAGCCGTCCGTATGGGCACAACTCCTTCGCGCGGAAGCCGTCGGGTCTGATCGGCACTTCACCTGGCTCGATCGGCACCGCGGTCGCGCAGCAGCAGTTGCGCGGCGTGCTGTGCTTCTGCAACTCGCCGCTGATGAACACGGTCGAGGCCTACATCCAATTCAAGCCCGGCCTGATCGACGACGACGACAACGTCACCGACGAAAGCACCCGGCAGTTCCTGCACAACTACCTCAAGGAATACATCGCCTTCATCCAGCGCGTACTGACGGTGCATCCGCGCAAGCCGGTGTAGGGAGCGGGCCGCTCTGTCAATCCTTACGAAGCGCCAAAGGCCTTGCCACAATCGGGCCAGAACCGCCGCAACCCGCAGAACGCCGAATGCCCCAGTTTTCCCCGCAGCTCGCCCGCCAGATCGCGTCCACCATCGCCGCCGAGATCGGCGCCCAGGCCTCGCAGGCCCAGGCCGCCATCGCCCTGCTGGACGAGGGCGCCACGGTCCCCTTCATCGCGCGCTACCGCAAGGAAGTGACCGGGGGCCTGGACGACACCCAATTGCGCAACCTTGAAACGCGCCTGGTCTACCTGCGCGAACTCGAGGACCGCCGGGCCACGGTGCTGGCGAGCATCGCCGAGCAGGGCCAGCTCAGCGATGCGCTGCGGGCGGAGATCGAGGCCGCGGATTCCAAGTCGCGCCTGGAAGACCTCTACCTGCCGTACAAGCCCAAGCGCCGCACCAAGGCGCAGATCGCGCGCGAGGCCGGCCTGGAGCCGCTCGCTGACGCGCTGCTGGCCGATCCGACGCTGGCGCCGGAGGACTGCGCCGCGCGCTTCGTCGATGCCGACAAGGGCGTGGCCGACACGAAGGCTGCGCTGGACGGCGCGCGCTGGATCCTGATGGAACGCTGGGGCGAGGACGCCGCGCTCGTGGGCGAACTGCGCGCCTGGCTGCACGAAGTGGGTGTGATCCGCGCGCGCGTGGCCGAAGGCAAGGAAAACGAAGGCGCAAAGTATCGCGATTATTTCGATCATCGCGAATCGCTCGCCCGCATTCCGTCGCATCGCCTGCTTGCGCTGTTCCGCGCGCGCCGCGAAGAAATCCTGTACATCGACCTCGATCCCGGCACGGACGCCGACGCCGGGCACCAGCTGGCCGAAGGACGCATCGCGCACCACGTCGGCATCAGGGCGCAGGGACGGGCGGCGGACAAGTGGTTGCAGGACACCTGCCGCCTGGCGTGGAAGGCGAAACTGCATCTGCACTTGCTGCTCGACCTGTTCCAGCAGGCGCGCGAGAAAGCGGAAGCCGAAGCGATCCAGGTCTTCGGCGACAACCTCAAGGATCTGCTGCTCGCCGCACCCGCCGGCCCGAAGGCCGTGCTCGGTCTCGATCCTGGCCTGCGCACCGGCGTGAAAGTCGCCGTGGTCGATCGCACCGGCAAGGTGGTCGCGACGGAAACGATCTACCCGCACGAACCCAGGCGCCAATGGGATCAATCGCTCGCGGTCCTGCATGCGTTGTGCGCGAAGCATGGCGTCGAGCTGATTGCGATCGGCAACGGCACTGCATCGCGCGAAACCGACAAGCTCGCCGGCGAGCTGATCCAGCGCATGCCGAATGGTGGAATGCAGAAGCTCGTCGTCAGCGAAGCCGGTGCGTCGGTGTACTCGGCGTCCGAACTCGCGGCGAAGGAATTCCCGAACCTCGACGTGTCGCTGCGCGGCGCGGTGTCGATCGCGCGGCGCCTGCAGGATCCGCTCGCCGAACTGGTGAAGATCGAACCCAAGGCGATCGGCGTCGGCCAGTACCAGCACGACGTCGACCAATACCGCCTCGCGCGCGCCCTGGATGCGCGCGTGGAAGACTGCGTGAACGCCGTGGGCGTGGACGTCAACACCGCGTCCGCCGCGTTGCTTACCCGCGTCTCGGGTCTATCGTCGACGGTCGCGGAGAACATCGTCGAGTATCGCGACACGAATGGCGCGTTCAAGAACCGCAAGGCCTTGCTGAAGGTGCCGCGGCTCGGCGAGAAGACATTCGAACAGTGCGCAGGCTTCCTGCGCATCGCCGATGGCGACCAAGCGCTCGATGCCTCCTCGGTGCATCCCGAAGCCTATCCGCTGGTCGCGCGCATCCTGGAAAAGTGCGGGCGCGAAGTGAAGCAACTGATCGGCGATACCGCGCTGCTGCGCAGCCTCAAGCCGGAACAGTTCACCGAAGAACAGTTCGGCGTGCCGACCGTGCGCGACATCATCAAGGAACTGGAGAAGCCGGGCCGCGACCCGCGCCCCGAGTTCAAGGCCGCGCGATTCGCAGAAGGCGTGGAGGACCTCAAGGACCTCAAGGTCGGCATGATCCTCGAAGGCGTGATCAGCAACGTTGCTGCGTTCGGTGCGTTCGTCGACATCGGCGTGCACCAGGATGGGTTGATCCACATCTCGGCGTTGTCGGACAAGTACGTCAAGGACCCGCGCGAGGTCGTCAAATCGGGCGACATCGTCAAGGTGCGGGTGCTGGAGGTCGACGTGCAGCGCAAGCGCATTGCGCTCACTCGACGGCTCGACGACACGCCGGCGCCCGCGCGAGAACCGAAGCGCGATGCGCCCGTCAGTGGAAAGCGCGACGATGCGCGTGGCGCGCGTGACCCGAGAGCTGCGCAGCCGCCCGCGAACAATGCGCTGGCTGCTGCGTTTGCGCGCGCGAAGCGGGACTGACGGGGTGCCGCAGGCAAGTCTGAATGCGGACCCCACACCGTCGTCCAAAAGCTTCGCTTGATATAGTTCCGCTTGGGCAACGCCTCGCGTTTCCGCAACCCTGGACGGCCATGGATGCAATTTCGCTAGAAGAACTCGCCTTGCTCGAGGTGTTGAAAAGAATCTCTCGACACGAGGCGTTGACCGATGATGACTCCGTCGTTCGCGACAGAATGATCGAGAGCGGGTTGGTAGCTGAGAACGATGAAGGGCTCGAACTGACATCGGCTGGGATCGAGATGTGCAAGTCGCTGCAGCATCGGGTTGCCGCCGACGCACAGGTGGCCAAGATCCTGCAGCAACGCGAGAACGGCGACGTCAAAGCCCCGGCGGGGTAGGAGCCGCGAGCCCCTCTGACGTGGCACATCAGCCCGAGGCGGCAAGGGTTGCGCCCTTCACCCCCAACCCCATAGCCTGCCCCCCGACGCGCCTTCCGGCGCCCCAGGCAGGACCCACCCCGTGAAGCCACGCCACCTGTTGCTCGCACTCGCCGTCTCGGCCGCCGTGCTCACGTTCGCCGGATGCAAGAAAGCGCCGGAATCCGCCGCCCCGACCCCGGGCGGCGTCGCCACCACGCCCCCGCCTGAAGGCGAGACGGCCGACCAGTTCATCGCCCGCGTCAACAACGAAATCCGCGCCGGCTACCCCGAACTCACCTCCGCCCAGTGGCTCTCGTCCACCTACATCACCGACGACAGCGAACTGGTCGCCGCCAAGGCCAACGAACGCAACCTCGCGCAGCTGCGCGGGTGGATCGAGCAATCGAAGAAGTTCGAAGGCCAACCGATGTCGCCCGACACCGCGCGCGCCATCATGCTGCTCAAGACGCAAGTCTCGATGCCGCCGCCGAAGGATCCCAAGCAGCTCGCCGAACTCACCAAGCTCGCCTCCAAGCTCGAAGGCATGTACGGCAAGGGCACCTACTGCAAGGGCGCGGGCCCGCAGCAGCAGTGCCGCCAGCTCGGCGAACTCGAAGACGTGCTGCGCACCAACCGCGACTACGACGCGCAGCTCGACGCCTGGCAAGGCTGGCACTCCACCGCGCAACCGATGCGCAAGGACTACACGCGCTTCGCCGAACTGCTCAACGTCGGCGCGCGCGACATGGGCTACGCCGACACCGGCGAACTCTGGCGCTCGGGCTACGACATGACGCCCGCGCAATTCGCCGCGGAAACCGATCGCCTGTGGGCGCAGGTCAAGCCGCTCTACGAACAACTGCATTGCTACGCGCGCACGCAACTGACGGCGAAGTACGGCGACCGCGGCGCAGTGGCCGGCGGCATGCTGCCGGCGCACCTGATGGGCAACATGTGGCAGCAGGACTGGAGCAACCTGTGGGACATGCTGCAGCCCTACGCCAACGCGGGCGACCTGGACGTCACCGCGAAGCTGCAGGACATCCAGCGCCAGCAGTACAACCTCGCGCTCGCCAAGCACACCGGCAATCCGACCGCGAGCGATCTCGCCGACATGCAGGTCGCCGCCAACCTCGCGACCGCCAAGGCGATGACCGAACGCGCGCAGGACTTCTACACCTCGATGGGCCTGCCCAAGCTGCCCGCGAGTTACTGGGAGAAGACGCAGTTCATCAAGCCGCGCGACCGCGAAGTGGTGTGCCACGCCAATGCCTGGGACATGAACATGGCCGGCGACGTGCGCACGAAGATGTGCATCAAGCCGAACGAAGAAGACTTCACCACGATCTACCACGAGCTCGGCCACGTGTATTACTACATGGCCTACAACAAGCTGCCGCCGATCTTCCAGACCGGCGCGCATGACGGCTTCCATGAAGCGATCGGCGATACCATCGTGCTCGCGATGACGCCGGACTACATGCAGTCGATTGGCCTGGTGGGCGAACAGCAACAGAGCGACCAGGCACTGATCAACGCGCAGATGCGCATGGCGCTGGCGAAGGTCGCCTTCCTGCCCTTCGGTTTGATGATCGACCGTTGGCGCTGGGGCGTGTTCGACGGCACGATCAAGCCCGAGAACTACAACCAGGCGTGGTGGGACCTGAAGGCCAAGTACCAAGGCGTGGCGCCGGCGACGGCGCGTGGCGAGGAATTCTTCGACGCCGGCGCGAAGTACCACGTGCCGGGCAACACGCCGTACACGCGCTATTTCCTCTCGCACATCCTGCAGTTCCAGTTCTACAAGGCGCTGTGCGATGCGGCGGGCTACAAGGGTCCGTTGTATGCGTGCAGCTTCTACGGCAACAAGGCGGCGGGGGCGAAGTTCGAAGCGATGCTCGCGCGCGGTGCCAGCCAGCCGTGGCCGCAAACGCTGAAGGAGATGACCGGCAGCGACAAGATGGACGCGACGCCGGTGCTCGAATACTTCGCGCCGCTGCAGGATTGGCTGAAGAAGCAGAACGAAGGCCAGACCTGTGGGTGGAGCACGACACCGGTGGCGAGTGCGCCGGCGAGTGCGGCGACAACGAAGCGGGGCTGAGGCTCCGACAAAAAAAGGCCGCCCGAGAGGCGGCCTTTTTTACGCCACAGTCGAATCACTTACTTCGCGACGACGTTCGTCCCCTGCGGCACGACATAGCACGCAATCGCCTTCTTGCACGCCTCCGCCTGGATCTCCGCCAACTGCCGCGCCAGGTACTGCTCCGGCGACAAGCCCATCTTGTTGCGATACGCGTTATCCGCATCCGCCGTCGCTTCCTGCTCCAGCTTGCGCTGCTGCTCGGCGATCGTCGCGGCCACGAGCGTCAGGTTGCGCTGCTGTTCGGCCGCGGTGTTGTTCATCTGCGCCAGCACGTTGTCGTTCGGCTTCGCCTTGCCGAGGTTCACCGCCATCACTTCCACGCGGATGCCGGAGGCCTTCACCAGTTCGCGCAGTTGGTCCGTCACTTCCTGGTCGACCTTCTCGGCCGCAACAGGGTCGGACATCATCTGCGCCATCTTTTCCGACTTGACCGCCTTGCGGACGATCGAGTTGTAGGGCGAGAGCACGTTGTTCTCCCACCAGTGCGGGCCGAATCGCTTCAGCGTGTCCGCCGCGTCGACGACGCGCAGCTGCACGCTCGTGTCGAAGTCGAGCAGGATGTTGTCCATGGACGACAGGTCCTGGAACGGCACGTGCAACGTCTGCGGCGCGGTGGTGACGTAGATGATCGTGGTGGAGGGCCAGGTCATGTCGCGGCCTTCCGCGAGCACCTCGGGCCGGATGCCTTCATGGCCGAAGAAGTAGGGGCGGTCCTGGTAGACGGCCACGTCGCCCGGTTCGGGCTGGGCGACAGTGCATCCGATGGAGAGCATGGCGATGGACAGCGGAATGGCGAGCAGCACGACGCGACGCACAGAAGACTTCACTTGGTTTCCCCGGAAATTGCGGCCGTCAGGCTACCGGACCGCGTGGCCGGGCGCGAGCCGTCAGTGACCGAGCCAGCTCGAGAGGGAAGGCAGCAACGCCTGTGCTGAGTCGAACGCCCGACAGAGACCCGCTTTTTCCGCTGATCTGCGATCGATGCCGCTGACGAGGAACTGTCCCCGGTCGCGCGTCAGCGTGAACATGCGGCCCGGGCCACGGAAATCGACCACGAAATTGCCGAAGGCTTTCTCGGAGTACTGCCACGTGACCGGTGAGAGGTGTCCTGTGGCCAGGACGCCTGCCAGCGGGGCGAGCGCGTCCCGAATTTCAGGAGGCAGGTCTGACATCTTCAGTGGTGCGCCGACCGCAGCAACGCAGTGAGGATGCACATCCACGCCACCAGCACCAGCACGACCCGAACGAGATTCCCCGTGGCCCATTGCCGCGCAGCCACACCCAGCTCTTCGGCCGGCACTGAAAGCGGCGTCGTGAACAGCAACCGATTGCGTGGATAGTGGAATTTGAAGGTGATGACGTCGCTCGCCACGAGCGCAACAAGCGCGATGATCAATGGCCATCGCCGATCCGGGTCCGACCACTGCGTTGCAATCGCAACCAACGTGAGCAACTGCGTCGCCGGAGAGAGCACCCGAAACAAATTCGCGGGCGTGGCCGCGGCCATGAACAAACGCCCGTGCTCCAGCCCCTGCGGACCGCCGCGCAAATTGGGCGCGAGCACCACCGTGTCGTACAAGGCCGCGCCGAACAGCGCCCCCGAACACAGCAGCGCCAGCACCGTCACGACGTGTGCGAGTTCATGCATCTGTGCGATCCCCATCAGTGGCAGCGATATTGCCTCGCCGCAACCCGCGTACACAGGTCCGGCGCCCCGTACTTCTCCCACGCATCCACCAAGCCCCAACCCTCGCTCACGTCCGCAAACCCGGGCAGCGTGCGCAGCGGCGCGCCTTCCGGCGACCAGAGACGGAAGCCGACACCGGCATCGTCATTCGTGCGCGAGCGCATCAGGTCGAGCGCCCGCGGATACTGCTTCAGGCGCACCAGCGAGGCCACGACCCACGCCGGAATTTCTGCAGGCTTCGTCCCGACGCAGTCGTCGATGATCTGCAACGCGCGCGCCTGCGCCGCGGCGTCGCCGCCCAAGGTGCCTGCGAGCAGCGTGTCGAACTTCGTGGGCGATGGATCGCCACAAGACACCAACCGAATCTGCGGCGACAGCGCAATCAACTTGCGCGCCTCCTGCACTTGTCCCTTCGCAAGCGCGACTTCGCCCAGGCCCGGCTTGGCCAGCGACAATCCCAGCGATTCGGTGCGTTCGAACAAGGCCTGTGCGCTCTCCACGTCGCCGGCGTACAGGTATTGATACGCGCGCCAGTTGGCCGCGTTCGGCAACATGGGGTCGAGCGCGAGCGCGCGATCCATTTCCTCGATGCCCTGTTTGGTATAGCCCGCGACGAGCAGCCATTGCGCCAGGTACATGTGCGCCGACGCATCGTGCGGTGCCAATTGCACGGCGCGATCGAGATACGGACGCGAGCCCACGTAATCCCGCGCACTGCGCAGCGCAATCCCCATCACGTACACGGGTTGGGCGAGGTTCGGATCCTTCGCCATCGCGGCGCGGGCGTGCCGTTCGGCTTCGGCGATATGGTTCGGATCGCGCAGGTTGACGACGGCCTGCAGCAGCGCAAGCTGCGATTGCGCGCGCACGAAGTTCGGATCCAGCGCGAGCGCTTTCTCCGACCAGGCAATCGCGTCCGCCGCGCGCGTGTAGTCGCGCTTGCTCAACACTTCGGCGGCGCGCAAATACAACTGATACGCCTCCGGGCTGTTCGTCGCCTGCGTGACCAGTCGCGACTTCTGCTGGCCTTCCAGCACCGGCTGCAGCTCATCGACGATCGCGCGCGCAATCTGGTCCTGCAGCTTGAAGACATCCGACAAGTCGCCGTCGTACTGCTTCGACCACAAATGGATGCCATCGGTGCTGCGGATCAACTGCGCGGTGATGCGCACCTTGTTGCCCTGCGTGCGCACCGAGCCTTCGAGCACGTGCGCGACACCGAGCGCCTTGCCGATCGTGCGCAGGTCTTCGTTGCGCCCCTTGTAATAGAACGACGACGTGCGCCCCGCCACGCGCAGGTCGCGGACCTGCGCGAGCGCGTTGAGGATCTCCTCCGACATGCCGTCGGAGAAATAGTCCTGGTCGTGCTTCGGGCTGAGGTCGGTAAAGGCGAGGACGGCGATCGACTTGTTGTCGACGGCGGGCGCGGGTTTCGCGGCAGGCTTCGCCGTATCGACCACGCTTTGCCCCGGCCGCACGCTCGGTTGCCCGAGGTAATACCAGGCGACCCCCAGGGCAGCGAGCCCGATGGCGACCCCGATCACCCGCTTGTTGCCGACGGGCGAAGTCTCCAGCCGCACCCCTTCGGGCGTGACGTCGAGCACCCATGTCAGCACCACGACGATGGGGAAGCCAAGCAGCAGGACGAGGATGAAGACCCGCAGCGCCCAGGGCGGGGCATCGAAGGCGGGGAAGCCGATGCTGGCGGCCTGCACGGCCAGCCAGGCGGCGACGAGATAGACCGCGCCGACCTTGACGACCTTGCGTCGCTTCAACTCGGCGAACAGCGAACCTGTCATGCCGAACCGCCCGGAGTGGCCTGGAGCCCCGGGCGAACCTTACAACAAGTGGCCCATCAGGGCGGGGGGACCAGCAGGCTGCGCGTCTTCGGGCATACCAGTCCGCGCTCGGCGAGCCATTGCCACGACTCCTCGGCATCGCGCTCGACGTACTCGCGCGCCGAGCCCATGCGGAAGGTGTAGCCCCACGCGTCCATGTCGGCGAACACGCGCGCCGCGCCCACGCCCGGGATCGCATCGCCAAGCAGCGATTGCAGCACGCACACCGCATCTTCTTCGGCGACCGAATCGGTGGCGTCGGTATGCACCACCGCGCGCTTCTCCGGCGGCAGCACGATCAGGTGCGCGGCTTCATGCAGCAGGGAATGCACGGGCGTATCGCCGCGCGCGAACACGGTGGCGCCGACGAGCCCGGCTTCGGGCTCGCCCCAGTAACTACCGGGAATGGGGGCGCCGTCGTCGACGTGCACCAGTTGCAACCCGTAGCCGCCCAGCAGGGCGGCCACGTGGCTTCGATCGATATCCGACAACGTCAACACAAGCATGGGATCACCCCACCGCGGCGCGCTCCTCCGGCAGCGCCACGGAGATGTCCAGCACGTCGTGCTCGCCGTCCTTGACCACGTCGACCTTGACCGCATCCACATCGACGTTGACGTACTTGCGGATCACCTCGAGCAGCTCGCGGCGCAGGAGGGGCAAATAGTCGGGACCCCCGTGCGCGGAACGCTCCTGCGCGATGATGATGCGCAGGCGGTCCTTCGCAACCGAGGCGGTGTTCTTCTTGGGCTTCAGGAAATCGAAGATCGACATGCGTCAGCCCCCGAACAGCTTGCTGAAGAATCCCTTCTTCTCGGCCGTGATGAAGCGCATGGGCCGTTCCTGGCCCATCAGGCGCGCGACGGCATCGTCGTAGGCCTGGCCTGCATTGGATTCGAGGTCGAGGATCACGGGCTCGCCCTTGTTCGAAGCATTGAGGACATCCCCCGATTCGGGGATGACGCCGATCGTCTTCAGGCCCAGCACTTCTTCCACGTCCGTGATCGACAGCATTTCGCCGCCTTCCACGCGCGAGGGAGAGTAGCGGGTGAGCAGCAGGTGTTCCTTCACGCGCTCGCCGTTTTCCGCCTTGCGCGTCTTGGAGGCGAGCAGGCCGAGGATGCGGTCGGAGTCGCGCACCGAGGAGACTTCCGGGTTCACCACCACGACGGCCTGGTCGGCGAAGTACATGGCGAGGAACGCGCCCTTCTCGATGCCGGCGGGGGAGTCGCACACGATGTAGTCGAAACCGTCGTCCGCCAGTTCCTTCAGCACCTTTTCCACGCCTTCCTTCGCCAGCGCGTCCTTGTCGCGCGTCTGCGAAGCGGCCAGCACGTGGAGCGTGTCGAAGCGCTTGTCCTTGATCAGCGCCTGCTTGAGCGAGGCTTCGCCGTGGATGACGTTGACGAAGTCGTACACCACGCGACGCTCGCAACCCATGATCAGGTCGAGGTTTCGCAGGCCGACGTCGAAGTCGATGACGGCGACCTTCTTGCCCTGGCGCGCCAGGCCGCAGGCCAGGCTCGCGCTGGTCGTGGTCTTGCCCACGCCGCCCTTGCCGCTGGTGACAACGATGATTTCGGCCAAGTGCTGTCCTCCCTTGAGGAATTCTTATTCGATTGTTGTATCAGTCCAGCGCCGCGATGTGGAGCTGCCCCTGGTCGAGCCAGACCTGCACGGCCTTGCCGCGCAGGTCCTTCGGAATGTCTTCCAGCACCTTGTAGTGGCCGGCGACGGCGACCAGTTCGGCGTGGAATTCGCGACAGAAGATGCGCGCTTTTTCATTGCCCTGCGCGCCCGCGAGGGCACGGCCGCGCAGCGCACCGTAGATGTGGATGGAGCCATCGGCGATCACTTCCGCGCCGGCGCCGACGGTGGCGAGCACGGTGAGGTCGCTGTTCTCCGCATACACCTGCTGGCCGCTGCGCACGGGCGATGCCTGCATCATGCCGGGTGCGGCGCCCATGCGCGAGGCGGGGGCGGGCGGGGCGGCTTCGGCGGCGGGCGCGGATTGCTTGCTGCGCGCGGGCGCCGGTTCGGGCGCTACGGCGCGCGCACCGTCCGTCGGTTCGTACTGCGCGCGGAACTTGGAGAGTAGGGGCAGGCCGAGCGCGACCGAGAGTTCTTCGATCTCGCGCGTGCCGTAGGCCAGCGCCACGGGGAGCACGCCGGCTTCGCGCAGTCCTTCGACCAGCTTGCGCGCGGTGTCGGCGTCCGGGGTTTTCGTCAGGCCGCCGAAGTCGAGGATCACCGCGGCGCGTTCGAACAACTTCGGCGCGCGCTGCACGCGATCGCGCATTTCCGCGGTGAGCTGCGCCACGTCGAGCGTGCGCACGCGCAGGTTGGCGATGCCGACCTGGCCGATCTTGAGTTCGCCTGCCTGTTCGTAATCGATGGCCGTGCTCACGCGGCGGTCCCGGTGGGGCGGTGCGCGGCCAGCGGTGCGACGTCCGCGAGGTTGGCGCGCGGCTGCAACAGCCAGTCCGCGTTGGGCAGCGCGTCGCCGTAGGTCTCGCGCACCCATGCGTAGCTGCACAAGTCCTTCATCAGCATCGCGGCGCGATGGCCGCCGGGCATGAGGTTCTGGCCGACTTCGCGGAAACCGAAGCTGCCGTGGAAGAGCAGGGCGTGGTCGGTGCCCGGTTCCAGCAGCACTTCGCAGCACAGCTCCGGATAGCGCAGCTCGGCATAGCTCGACACGTCGGCATACAACGCGCGGCCCACGCCACCGCCGCGGCGGCGCGAAGCGACCACGATGCGATCGATGTAGAAGAAGGCCGTGTTGCGCGCGCGGAACCAGGCGAAGTTGTCGCTTTCGTGCGCGGCGCCCGAACCGAAGCCCAGCAGGAAGCCCGCGATCGTCCCGTCGCGCTCGGCAACCCGGAAATATTCGGCGGAGTCGAAGAAGCTGCGGAGCTTGGCCGCATCGAGCGGCAGGATGGCGGGGCCAGCGGCGTTGTTCAGTGCAAGGACGGAATCCAGCTCGTGCTCGCGCACGTCGCGGACGACAATCGACATTGAAGACTCCGGCTCTTCCGAAAAACGTTCGACGGGTAATGCGACCAGGCCCCCCGGCGCGGCGCGATTATCGCATGGGCCCGCCACCGGGGGGCATGACTTTCGGCTCCCCGCCGGCCGCTGGGATGGGGCTAGGATTCAGCTCATATGTTTGCCCGCTTCGGCCATGACCGCCTTTTGCGCTACGCCGGCCTGTTCACCTGGGCCGTCGTCAGCATTCCGTTGCTCTATTCCTGGCTCGTCCCCTTGTTCGGCGACGGCGCGGAAGAACTCGCCCTGCGCCCGATGCCCTGGCAGGGATGGGTGTCGTATTTCGCCTTCGGCATCAGCTATGCGTGGCTGACGCGCGGCCTCGGTGTGCGCCGGCGCGTGCTCACCGACTTCGCCCTCCTGCTGATCCTCACCCTCGCCGCAGTGGGGGTGAGCTACTACAACGAGAGCGGCCTGGGCAGCGTGCTGCTGATGGTCGCGGCCTGCGTGCTGCCGTGGCTGCTGCCGCTGCCGCTGGGCGTGGCCTGGCTGGTCCTGAGCCAGCTGGCGGTGGTGCCGGTGTTCGTGCACGGCCTCAATTTCCCGCTGCTCGAGGCGCTGATGCAGTCCGTGCTGTATGCGGGCTTCTCCGGCTTCGTGTTCGTCACCAGCCTCGTGGCCCGGCAGCAGGCGCAGGCCCGCGAGGAGCAGCGGCGCCTGAATGCGGAGCTGCGCGCCACCCGCGCGCTGCTGGCAGAAAGCGCCCGCATCAACGAGCGCACCCGCATTTCCCGCGAGCTGCACGACCTGCTCGGCCATCACCTCACCGCACTGAGCCTGAACCTCGAAGTCGCTGGCCATTTGTCGGAAGGCCGGGTGAAGGAGCATGTGCAGCAGGCCCACACCCTCGCGCGCCTGCTGCTCACCGACGTGCGCGAAGCGGTCAGCCAGCTGCGCGAGGGCGGGGCGATCGACCTGGGCGCGGCCCTGCGGCCGCTCGCCGAGAATGTCCCGTCGCTCGCCATCCACATGGACATCGAAGAGCCGCTCACGCTCGACGACCCCGAGCGCGCCCACGTCCTGCTGCGCTGCACGCAGGAGATCATCACCAACACCGTGCGCCATGCCGGCGCGCGGAACCTGTGGATCGATGCCCACCGGATCGAAGGCGGCATCGGCATCGAGGCCCGCGACGACGGGACCGGCGCAGAAGTCCTCACGCCCGGCCACGGCCTGCGCGGCATGCGCGAGCGCCTGGCGCAACACGGCGGCGACCTTCAGGTCGACTGCCGCCCGGGTGAAGGCTTCCGCCTGCGCCTGAACCTTCCCGCGACCACAGCGGGTCCACTGAAACCCACGCCCGAAGGAGCGATGGCCTGATGAACACCGGCACGATCCGCATCTGCCTGGTCGACGACCAAACACTGGTGCGGCAAGGCATCCGTTCCCTCCTCGCGCTTGCCGAGGGCATGGAGGTCATCGCCGAGGCCGGCGACGGCCGCCAGGCCGTCGACATGATTCCGCAGGTCCGCCCCGACGTGGTCCTGATGGACATGCGCATGCCCGTGATGTCGGGCCTGGAAGCCCTGCAGGCCCTGGCCCGCGCGAATGCCCTGCCACCGACCATCATCCTCACCACCTTCGACGACGACCAACTCGTCCTTGCAGGCCTGAAGGCCGGCGCGAAGGGGTATCTGCTGAAGGACGTGACGCTCGAACAGCTCGTCGGTGCGATCCAGACCGTCGCCGCGGGCGGCTCGCTGGTCCAACCGGCCGTGACGCAGCGCCTGCTGTCGGGCCTGGAGCACATGCGCAACGATTTCGTCAGCCTCGACCGTCCGGACCCGCTGACGGATCGCGAGACCGAGATCCTGCGCCTGATGGCCAGTGGCTTCTCCAACAAGGAAATCGCCAATTCGCTGGGCGTGGCCGAGGGGACGATCAAGAACCACGTCTCCAACATCCTGTCCAAGCTCGGCGTGCGCGACCGCACGCGTGCCGTGTTGAAGGCCTTCGAGCTGCAGCTGGTGTGACACAGGCTGGTGTTTAGCGGCGGGGCCTTTTGCTAGGATGGCCGGTCTGTGCGGGCCGCCCGGCGGCGGCCCGGTCTGGAGACCTACCGAATGACCCGTTTGATCGAGATCCTGATTTCCCTGGCGATCGTCGCCGCGCTGTTCCTCATCGTCGGCATCGTGCTGCCGTCCTCGCGCCACGTGAGCGAGAGCATCGAGACGAACCGCAAGATGGTGATCGTGCGCGACACGCTCAACAACCCGCGCCGCCTGAAGGATTGGAATCCTCTCGCGCTGCGCGACCCCAAGATGCAGTGGACCTTCACCGGTCCTGAAACCGGCGTCGGCGCCGGCGCGGAATACGTCTCGACCGTGCGCGACCTCGGCAAGGGCAGCTGGACGATCACCAAGAGCGAGCCGAACACGATCGAGTACGCGATCACCAGCCCGATGCGCGGCAACAACAAGCGCACGACGTTCACGCTCAAGCCCACCGGTCGCAACAACCGCAACGTCGAAATCACCCAGACCTTCGACGTCGATTTCGGCTTCGACCTGCTCGGTCGTTTCTCCGGCCTGTACATCCGCAGCGTCGGCGACGACATCAAGCTCGGCCTCGGCAAGCTGACCAACATGCTCGCTGGCGTGCCGAACTACGACTACGCGCAGGACTTCGGTCGCAAGGATCCGGCGAACCTGCCGAAGGTTGCGCAGCTCCCGGCCGAGAACCTCCTGTTCGCCTCGGCGTCCGTCGAGCGCGACCCGGACAAGATCAAGCTCGCGATGAGCAACAACCTGCAGTGGATCAAGAAGGTGATGGACGCCAACGGTCTCGAAGCCGCCGGCCCGATCCGCGTGATCACCACGGAATTCGCGGCGGACAGCTACTCCTTCGACACCGCGCAGCCGGTGAAGAAGAAGGGCGAGACCGGCGAGCCGACGGCGGTGTCGCCGAAGCTCGAAGGCCCGGTGCAGTTCCTGCGCACCGAGCCGGCGAAGTACGCCACGGCGGGCTTCACGGGCCACATGATGAGCCTGGCCAAGATGCGCGATTCGCTGCGCGCCTGGACCATGACGCGCGGCCTGGAAACGACCGGCCGTCCGTTCGAAGTGTGGACCGGCGGCCTCGAGCCGGGCTTCACCGATGATGGTCAGTTCCAGATGTTCTGGCAGGTCAAGTAACGGTCCTGCCGTTCACTGATTCGCTACGACGAACGCCGCGCCTGCGGCGTTCTTCGTTTCCGGGAGGCGAAACATGCGCGACACGATGCAGCACCCACGCCCGCCGATCAGTCGCTTGTTCGCTGCCAGCGGATGTCTGCTCGCGGGCGCGGCGGTCGCGCTTTCCGCGTATGCGGCGCATGGCGTGGACGGCGATGCGCGTGCACGGCTCTCGCTCGCGGCGGCGTTCGCGTTCGGCCATGGCGTCGCGTTGGCGGCACTCGCCGGCCACACCGTGCGCTGGTTGAAGACGCTCGGGCTCGCAGCCTTGCTGCTCGGCGTCGTGTTGTTCTGCGGCAGCCTGGCGGGCGCAGTGTTGCGCGGTTGGTCGACCGCCGCGGCACCTGTCGGTGGCATGCTGCTCATCGGCGGCTGGCTCGTGCTCGCCGCCCATTCCCTGCGACGCTGAGGAGCGATCGATGGCGCGCCGTGCCCGAGGATTCGATACCGAAGCCGCGTTCGCATATTTGACCAAGCGCGATCGCAAGCTCGGCAAGTGGATGGAACGCATCGGGCCGATCGCGCCCGACGTGCGCTGGCGCAAGCCTTTCGATCCGGTCGATGCGCTCGCGCGCGCGATCCTCTACCAGCAGTTGAGCGGCAAGGCCGCAGCGACGATCGTCGGGCGCGTGGAGGCGGCGATCGAGAGCGATCGCTTCCACTGCGACACGCTCGCGCGCATCGATGATGTGGCCTTGCGTGCGTGCGGCGTGTCGGGCAACAAGTCGCTGGCGCTGCGCGACCTTGCGTTGCGCGAGCAGCGCGGCGAGATCCCGACGCTGCAGCAGATGGCGTCGATGGACGAAGACGCGATCATCGCCGCGCTGGTGCCGATCCGCGGCATTGGGCGCTGGACGGTGGAGATGATGCTGATGTTCCGACTGGGCCGCCCCGACGTGTTGCCCGTCGACGACCTCGGCATTCGCAAGGGCGCGCAGATCGTCGACAAGCTCGAGGAGATGCCCGCACCGAAGGCGTTGATGGCGCGCGGCGAGAAGTGGGGGCCCTACCGCACCTACGCGAGCCTGTACCTATGGCGCATCGTCGATGAGGCTTCACCGCCCAAACCGAAGGACGCCAAACCGGTGAAGCGCTCGCAGGGTTAAGCGCCCGCGGTCGCCGGCGATGCCACGGGCGTGCGCGTTCCGAACCTGCGCTTGATTCGCAACGCGGGCCGCTCGACGCAGAACCACGACAAGGCCGCGAGCGCAATCGCAATAACGCTGGCGAACAGCACGTTGTGCATCGGCGTCCCCGGCGAATACAGCTGCACAAGCTGCGCCGCCGGCCAACCGTAGAGATACAGCCCGTACGAGAGGTCGTGGTGCGCAAAGCCCCGGCCAGGCCGGAGGAACGCGAGCCACAGCGTGCCGTAGCACACGAGCAGGAAGTAGGGCACCGCGAAGTACAGCGTGCCGCGCGTGAGTGCCGCCAACAGGAGCAAGGCCAGCACGATCCACCCCGACAAGGGCACGCGGTCGCGGTACAGCCATGCCGCCGTGCCGGTGATGAAGAACAGGACGCACCAGAGTTCGTTGACGCGCGCTTCCGGAATCGGCATCCCCGCGTGCTGGCCCCACCAGGCAAGGCCCGTCACGCCGAGGACGATCAGCAGCCACGGCAACAGATAACGACGTGCATCGACCATGCCGAGCAGGCCGGCGATCAGCAACGCGATATAGAGCTGGACCTCGATGGGCAGCGTCCACAGCGAGCCGTTGATCGCGGTGCGCGGCAGCGTTTCGAACACGCCGGGCAGGAAGAACTCTGCGCGATGCAGCGTGGCGTTGTGGAAGAAGTACTGCCAGGTCTGCGGCGTGCGCCAGTAGTCGGCGGCGGTGGTCAGCAGGGGGCCGAGCACGAAGGTCGACAAGCCCACGCACACCACCAGCGCCGGCAGGATGCGCAGCGCGCGCGAAGCCAGGTAACCGCGCACATTGTTGCGCATCAGGCTCGCGGCGATGAGGAACCCGCTGATGACGAAGAACATGTCGACCGCGACACCGCCGGCGAACTTGTACTTCGTCCATTGCGCAACCAGGTCGCCGCCCGGCGTGCCCGTGATCGCCCAGGCATGGCCATAGACCACCATCCACGCGGCGATGAGGCGGATGAGATTGAAGTGGTTGCGGCCTTCGGACCAGGCTTGCGCAATGGTGCGCGTGCGCATTCGCTCAGTGTCCTTGCCAGCGCCAGTGCCAGGGTTCGTACACGATGCCGTGCGGGTTGTCGCGCGGGTAGCTCATGACGAAGCCGTGCGCGCCTGCGTTGTCCCGCAGCCAGGCGAAGGCGCGTGTCTTTTCGAAGCTCTCTTCCGCCGACGGTTCGTCCGGCGTGCCGATGTCGAGCGCACGGCCGCCGTGGTGTTCGCTGAAGCCTGGCGCGGCATTGACCTTGAGGATCTCCTCCACGGTCTGCCCGCGCGCGAGCTTCCGTTCGAAGATGCCGAACTGGTAGTCGTGCGAGCGATAGCCGCTGATCGATTCGAGGACGACGTCGCTGCGCATCGCGTCGGCTTGCATGTGCTGCCATGCGCGCGCGGCATCGGGCAGGAGCCAGAGCGGGCGGCGGAAGCGATCGAAGCCGGCGAAGCCGAGGCGGTCGGGTTCGGCGACGAGGTCGAGTCCGCTGCGTTCGCTGTAGTCGTCCTCGTCCAGCCCGAGCGCGTCGAGGCGTTCGTGCAGGCGCGTCAAAGGCAGTTCGTAGATGCGCTCAAGCCCGGCGCGCGAATGCGCCGAACGGTCGTCGAGCGCATCGAGGGCGTCCTGCAAGCCGTCCTCGCGCCCGAGCGCATGCACCAGCGGCATCAGGCCTTCGGGGACTTCGGCGGCGAGATAGCGGCCGTCGCGCTTGCGGCGCAGGACACGCGTCGCGCGCGAGAGGACGCGCGCGTCATGGTTGCTGCGCGCGCGCAACAGACCGCCGGGCCAGACTTCGATGTCGGGCGTATTGACGAGGATCCTGGGCACGGCGCGCATGCGCGCCAATGTACCTCAGCGCGTGCGCCAGCCCCAGACCGCCAACGCGCCCAGGACGAGCGCCGCGACCCACGAAGCGGCGGTCGGCACCTGCAACTGGCCGATCGCCACGGGCAGGCCTGCGAAGGCGCGGTAGGCCTGGAGCAGCGCGATGACGCTGAAGATCGTCGCCGACACGGTGATGTACCCACGAGATGGAGCAGTGGCCATGGCACGTCCTCCCTTACATCGGTTTCTTGAGGTAGAGCTGCACGGGGCGGAGCGGGTGCGTCATGACGACGCTCACCAGTTCCCACCCCTGCAGGCCGAGCTGCGTCAGCTTTTCCTGCACCACGTCGCGGCTGACGCCCATGAAGCCCTTCAACTCCACGACCTGGTAACTCCAGCGATCATTCACCATCGTCGTTCTCCGTCGGAGGCGCGGCAGGGCCGGGGGGGAGCCGGCCTGCCTTGCGCAATGCGTCGCGCAACACGTACTCGATCTGCGCGTTGAGCGATCGCAGTTCGTCGTCGGCCCATCGCTGCGCAGCGCCGAGCACGTCGGCGTTGATGCGCAGCGGATAGGCTTTCTTCTCAGCCATCAGTACAGCGTGCCCGCGTTGACGATCGGCTGCGTCGCGCGTTCACCGCACAACACCACCAGCAGGTTGCTGACCATCTGCGCCTTGCGCTCTTCGTCGAGATGGACGACGCCATTCTTCTGCAGTTCCGCGAGGGCCATTTCGACCATGCCCACGGCGCCGGCGACGATGCGCGTGCGCGCCGCGATGATCGCGTTCGCCTGCTGGCGTTGCAGCATCGCCTGCGCAATTTCGGGCGCGTAGGCCAGGTGGCTGATGCGCGCATCGAGCACCTGCACGCCGGCATCGGCCAGGCGTTCGGACAGTTCCTGCGCCAGGTGCGCGCTGATTTCGGCGGCGTGGCTGCGCAGCGAGAGCTGGCCTTCCTCGTGCTGATCGTAGGGATAGCTGGTGGCCATCGCACGCAGCGCGGATTCGGACTGGATCTGGACGAAGCTTTCGTAGTCGTCGACGTTGAACACGGCTTCGGCCGAATCCACGACCTGCCACACGATCACCGCGGCAATCTCGATCGGGCTGCCGTCGAGCTCGTTGACCTTGAGCTTGCCGCTTTCGAAGTTGCGCACGCGCTGGCTGACCTTGCGCTTCGTATAGAAGGGGTTGTTCCAGCGCAGGCCGTTTTCCTTGACCGTGCCCACGTACTTGCCGAACAGGCTCACCACCGCGGCCTGGTTGGGCTCGACCATGTACAGGCCGAAGCTGCAGAAGACGGAGAGCAGGGCGACCAGCAGGCCTGCGACGATCCACGCCGGGGCGCCAGCCCGGACGCCGTTGAACATCAGGTACGCGCCGAACAGCACCGCCACGATGAAGGCAAGCAGCATCGGGATGCCGGCGGCGGAGCGGAGGGGGTTCTCTTTCATCGAAGGCCTCGTTGGGCGCCCCGGAAAGTAGGGCGCCTGCATGTGATATCACTCTGATATCAACTGCGCAACGGACAGGCGACGGACGGCGGTGCGTCAGGGCCCCGCGGGGAGGTAGACGAGAGGCGCCGGGCTGAACTCGCCGGTCGCCAGCAGGGCTTTGCCATCGGGCAGCCAGGCGATGGCTTCGGCCTGGTTGAGCCAGGGCAGGGGCGTCGTCGTGCGCGGCGGGCGGGTGACGGCGGTCTTCCACGCTTCGCCGGGTTTGCGCGGGTAGAGCAGCAGCCGGTCGTAGGTCAGGACCGCCAGGGTCATGCCGTCGGGCGAGAGATCCGCCGAGGTCACCTGTCGGCCGAGCGCGCGGCCGCGCGCATCGGCGGCGCCACCGGTCTGGTTCCCGGCATCGGCAGGCGGCGCGAGCAAGGCCACGCGCGTGGCGGTCTGCAGCCCCGGCCCCGGATGCAGCGGCAGCGAAAACAATTCGGACGGATTGCGCTTCTTCGAGATCAGCAGGATTTCGCCGGTCGCCACATCGACGGTCACCGCCTCGCAATCGCGCGGGCCGTCGGGCCAGCGAAAGGCGATGGAATACGCGGGCGACACCTGTCCGCCGTCGACGAGGTCGGGCTCGGGCACCACGTGCAGGAGCAGCGTGCGTCGCAAGCCGCCGTTGTCGCCCGTGTCCGGGACGAGCAACCAATGCTTGCCCTGCTCGGTGAACGACGCGAGGTCTTCCCAATCGGTGTTGTGCACGCCCGCCACGCGTACCGTGGCCAGCCGGCTGCCGCGCCGCGAGATCGCATGCAGCAAGGCATCGTTGCCGCCGTCCTGGATCAGCCAGAACGTGTCGGTGAACCGGCCCGACGCCGCGATGCCGCTGATCTCGTCGAGCTTGCCGTCGAGCACCACGCCCGACAGGCGCGGCTGCGGCGGGCCCGACTCACCGCACGCGGCGAGCAATGCCAGGAGCAAGGCGGCGAAGGAGAGGGCACGCAACATGCTCGGCAGGATGACATGGGCCGCGCGGGTACACTACGCGCCCTGCGCAGACTCCCCATGCCCGCCATGACGACGCTCGGCACTCCGCTGTCCCCCTACGCCACGCGCGTGCTCCTGCTCGGCTCGGGCGAACTGGGCAAGGAAGTGGCCCTGGAGTTGCAGCGCTTCGGCGTGGAAGTGATCGCCTGCGACCGCTACGCGCATGCGCCGGCGATGCAGGTCGCGCATCGCCGTCACGTGATCGACATGCTCGACGGCGCTGCGATCCGCGCGGTGATCGAGAAGGAACGTCCGCACATCGTGGTGCCGGAGATCGAAGCGATCCACACGCCCACGCTGATCGAGATCGAGAACGAAGCGAAGGCCGGCGCACACGACGGCCTTCGCGTGATCCCGACCGCACGCGCCGCGCGCCTGACGATGGATCGCGAAGGCATCCGCCGACTCGCCGCGGAAACGCTCGGCCTGCCGACGTCCCCGTATCGCTTCGTCGATACCTTCGAGGAATATCGCGCGGCCATCGACGCGGTTGGTTTGCCGTGCGTCGTGAAGCCGGTGATGTCTTCGTCCGGCCACGGCCAGAGCACGGTGAAAACCGACGATGACATCCAGAAAGCGTGGGACTACGCGCAGACCGGCGGCCGCGCCGGCGCGGGCCGCGCCATCGTCGAAGGCTTCATCGACTTCGAATACGAAATCACGTTGCTCACCGTGCGCCACGCAGGCGGCACGGCGTTCTGCGATCCCATCGGCCACCTGCAGCGCGACGGCGACTATCGCGAAAGCTGGCAGCCGCAGGCGATGTCGGCCGAAGCGCTGCGTCGCTCGCAGGACATCGCGAAGGCCGTGACCGACGACCTCGGCGGTTGGGGCGTGTTCGGCGTGGAGCTGTTCGTGCGCGGCGACCAGGTGTGGTTCTCCGAAGTCTCGCCGCGTCCGCACGACACGGGCCTGGTCACGCTCACCTCGCAGGACCTGAGCGAATTCGCGCTGCACGCACGCGCCATCCTCGGCCTGCCGATCCCCGCGATCCGCCAGCTCGGCCCGACGGCGTCGTGCGCCATGCTCGCGCACGGCAACGGCGTGCCGGTCTTCGACAACGTCGAAGGCGCGCTGCGCGACCCCGACACCGCGCTGCGCCTGTTCGGCAAACCGCGCGTGGCCGGGCACCGCCGCGTGGGCGTCACGCTCGCGCGCGGCAAGGACATCGACGACGCCCGCGCCCGTGCGCGCGATGCCGCCGCCGCCATCACGATCCGTCTGGAAGAATGAGCCGATGAACGAATCCGAAGGCTACGTTGTCTTCTTCTTCCCCCAGGCGCTCGAAGCGCTGGGCGAAGCGATCAAGCCCTACCTGCGCGAAGGCCCGGGCGGCGAACACGTGCTCTGCCACGAGATCGACACCGGCGGCGCGCTGCTCGAAATGACCATCATGGCGACCACGAACGACGGACGTTCGGTGTCGCTCGAACTGATGGTGCCGCAGTCGATGGTGAAGATGGTCGTGTCCGCGCGCAGCGATGCGTCGTTCGGCTTCTCGCCGCGCGTCGCGCCCGCGTTGATGTCCTCGCTGCCGCCGGTGGCGGGCAACGCACCTGCGCCCGATGCGCCGCCGCAAGCGATTCCGAAGACGGACGAAGCGCCCGCGCAGTTCACCCTCCAGGATCAGTCGAAGCTGCCGCCGGAAGGCTAGACGACCGCCATCGTCACGAAGTCCATCGGCAACCAGCGTCGGCCGTCGAAGGCTTCCAGCGGACGGAAGCGCCGCTTGTAATCCATCTTGCCGTGGCCTTCGATCCAGTAGCCCAGGTACAGGTGCGCGCGCTCGTCGCGCCGCGCCCATTCGATCTGCCGCAACAGCGCGAGCGTGCCGAGGCTGCGCTCGGCCAGGTCCGGATCGAAGAAGGTATACACCGCCGACAGCGCGTTCTCGACCACGTCGGTGATCGCCACCGCGAGCAAGCGGTTGTGGCCCGCCTCGTCGCGCTCGCGCAATTCCATGAAGCGCCCGTGCGACCAACTGCCGATCAGGAACTGATCGAATTCCACGCCGCCGTGTTCGTCCATGCCGCCGCCGCGATGGCGCGCGCGCAGGTAACGTTGGTACAGCGCGAGCTGCTCCTCGGTGCGTTCTGCCGGCACGATGCGTGACTCGACATGCGCGTTGCGCGCCAGGCAACGGCGCTGGCTGCGGTCCGGCTTGAAGCGCCCGACGGGAATGCGCACCGCGACGCACGCGCGGCATCCCTGGCAATGCGGGCGATACACGATGTCGCCGCTGCGGCGGAAGCCCCAGCCGAGTGCGAGCGGATACAGATCGGGCATGCGCGGATCGCGCGGGTCGAGCACCAGGTCGCGGGCGACGCGGGTGGGCCAGTAACCACAAGCGTGGTCACCCGTGTGGAACACGCGGAGCTCGTCCTGCTCCGGGGAGTTGTTGGCGCCCATGGAGCGAGCATAGCGCCAAGCGATGCGAAGGCTAGGTCAGAACGCGATCCGACCCGACATCACCAAGCCGGCGACCAGGCCGCCGATCCCGCCCAGCGCGCCGACGATCATCCCGATGCGACACATCAGGCGCTCGCGACGACGGCGGCGGGCGGCGCCTTCGGGGTCCAGGCGCGCTTCCATCGCGTGCCGGCGGGCCATGGCGCGCGGCTGGACCACGGCTGATTGCCAGAACACGACGGCCATGAACGCGCAGGTGGCGAGCGTGGGCACCAGCCAGCCGTGCGTGGACGCCGCCGTCCACAGCATGGAAGCGAGGAAGCCGATGATGGCCACCACGTTCACGATGGCCGAACGGATCAGCGCCCGACGTTCTTCCGCATCCATCGCCTCGCGCAGCTGTTTGCGCAGGCCCCACCAGATGCTCCCGAACGCGGCGACGAACGCGAACCCGATGCTGCCGGCCGCGCCGAGCAGGATCTGCCCGATCGTCTTCGCGCCGACCGCGCCCGCGCCGAGCATCGTGGCGGCGGCAGCAGGCGGACTCGCGACAACGAGCGCGCTGGTCACCACGGTCGCGAACGCCGAGGCCGGTGCCGAACTCTTCGCGAAATCCGCGAAGCGCGTGAGCAGGTCATCGCGCACTGCCTGGCGTGCGCGCGACAAGCGCTTGCGCACGGCCGCGTCCGACAAGCCCAACAGCAGCGCGACCTGTTTCGAACTCTGGCCTTCGCGGTAGTAGAGCAGCAGCGTTTCGCGGCTTTCCTCCGGCAGTGCGGAGATCACGTCCGCCGCGGCGGTCTGTTGTTCGGCATCGATCAGCGCATGCAAGGGCGAGGGCGCAGGATCGGCGGCCGCGGCGATCGCGGCTTCCATGTCGTCGGCCGGATACGGCGAACGCATCTTCGCGCGCTGATGGTCGCGCGCGAGGTTGCGCGTGATCTGCCGCAGCCAGGGCAGGAAGCTGTCGGGATTCTGCAGGCGGCGCAGGTGTTGCCATGCGCTGATGAAGGCGTCCTGCGCGATGTCCTCGCTGCTCGGCACATCGCGGACGATGGCCAGCGCGATCGCGGTGACGGTGTTCTGGCAGGCGGCGACGATGCGCCCGTAGGCGGCGTGGTCGCCTGTGCGGGCGGCCGGGAGGTCGCGGCGGATCAGCAGGTCGATGGTGGTGTCCATGCTGACTCTGACGCCGCCGCGGGAAGGATGTGACCTTACTCGACCGACAGGACCCGGACCACGTGCCAGTCGGCCTCGATGCGACGGACGAGCAGGGTGCGGACCTGGGTGCTGGGGCGGCCGTCGGTGCCGGTGCTGGTGACCGCCAGTTCCACCGTGCCAGTGCCCGAACCGTCGGTGCGCCAATTCTTGACGTCGAGCCCCAGGGCGTCGGCGGTCAGGTTGCCGGTGCAAGCCAGGCGCACGTTGGCCGGGTGCTTCCATTGCGCGATCACTGCATCGCTCGCCGGCGTGCCGTCGATTTGCAGGCAGACGACCTTCGCGTCGTGCACGTCCAGCTCGGTCGTGGCGAGCGTGGTTGCGAGCACGGGCGGGGTTTCGACGGCGTAGGCGCCGGGGACGGGTTCAGCGGGTACCTGCGTCGAAGCGGCGGCGGGCGCCTGTGGCTTGCTCGCGGCGTGCACTGCAGGCTTCGCGACATGCGCCACTTCACCGGTCGAGGTCTTGCGCGATGCACTCCACGCCAATGCGACGGCCACGACAATCGCGATCAACAACGCGATCTTGTAGCGGAACGCGCGCTTCTGCGGCGGCGGTGCCGCACTCGGCTCGGGCAGGCCCGCGTGCATCGACGGCGAAAGGAAACTGTCGCTGCCGCTCGCGCGCGTGGTCCCGAGCAAGCCCGCTTCGCGCAGCAACTGGCGCGCGCGCGGCTGGTCTTCGGACTTGATCACCCAGACCGCGGGCACGGGGCCTTCGTCGTCGCGATACGTGCGCCGCCCGCCCCAGCCGCCCTTGTAGGAACGCGGGTGCGTGATGCGGACTTCGATGCCGTGCTCTTCGAGGAACTTCGCGATGCCTTCGACGTTCTCGAGGCGCGGGCTTGCAAACACCTGCCGCATGTCAGCCCTTCTCCGCGACGCGGATCACGCCTTCCTGCGCGGTGCTCGCGACGAGCTTGCCGTGGCGGTCGAACACCAGGCCGCGCGCGAGACCGCGTCCGCCCTGCGCCGTCGGGCTGTCGATGGAATACAGCAACCACTCGTCCGCGCGGAACGGGCGATGGAACCACAACGCATGATCGAGCGAGGCCATGATCACGTTCGGCTGGTAGTAGCTGATGCCGTGCGGGAACGTGGCGGTGCCGAGCAGGTGGAAGTCGGAGGCGTAGGCGAGCAGGGCGCGATGCAACTCGGGCGCATCGCCGACGCGTTCGGAGAGCCGGAACCACACGTGCTGGTAAGGCGGGCGCTTCGGCGGATTCAACTCGTCGCGCGGATACACGTGGCGGAATTCGAACGGCCCCTGGCGCGAGAGCCAGCGCTGCACTTTCGAGGGCAGGCGCGCGAGCGTTTCGGGCGGGAGGTCGGGGGTAGGCGCGATGTCCTCGGGCTTGGGGACTTCGGGCATCGAGAGTTGGTGTTCGCCGCCGGTTTCTTCGCGTTGGAAGGAGGCGGCGAGGAAGAAGATCGGTTGGCCGTGCTGGATGGCGGTGACGCGGCGGACGGAGAAGCTGCCGCCGTCGCGGGTGCGGTCGACCATGTAGACGATGGGGGCTTCGATGTCGCCTGCGCGCAGGAAGTAGGCGTGCAGGGAGTGGGCGCTGCGGGCGTCTTCCACGGAGTCCATGGTGGCTTGGGCGGCGGAGAGGGCTTGGCCCAGAACCTGGCCGCCGAAGACGTATTTGGTGCCGATGTCGCGGGATTGGCCGCGGAAGAGGTTGTCTTCGAGGCGTTCCAGCGAGAGGAGTTCGATCAGTTCGGAGACGGGGGCGGTCATTCGCGCAGTATAGCGAGCGCGGTTTAGAGCCTCGGCTCCGGAGGGACGGACCGCCACGCCCTCGGTTATCGCGCCTGTCGGAGCGCCTCCAAGCCGCATCCTGCAACCGGAGCTCCGCCCGGGTGGCCATCCATGGCCGCCCTGCAGTCGCGATAACCGAGTGCGTGTCGGTCCTTCACCGCGATTTGGAAGCGCAGGGCGCTATTCGATGTAGCCGCGGAGTTCTGCGTTTTGTTCGCGCAGTGCGGCGATGCGGCGGTGCGCTTCTTCGAGGTCTTCGGTGTGGTCTTCGGACCAATAGGTGGTCTGGAGGATCTTGCCGACGTCGCTCCAAAGCTGCGTCATGAACCAGGACAAGGCGTAGGGGCGGAGGATGAAGTCGTGTTCGCTGGCAACAGTGCCAGGCTCGACGAGGCGCGACATCATGCGCAGGTGTTCGTGCAACTTGATCAGGGCGAGGTGGGCTTCCTCCGGGATGCAGAAGACGGTCGGTTCGCGGTGACGCAGGGTGGGCGCGGGTTGCATTGGGACCTCCAACGATTCGTGGGGGCGCTTGCGCCGCACGAACGGCGCAAGGAGTCGGGAGGCTGATATCCGCATTAGGACGGAATGACGTATTCCCTCTTTCAAGGTCTTTTATTGGCCATCCTCCCGACGCAGGAAGCGCGCCGGCACTCCGACGTTGAGCGCGTCGGTCTAATGCGAGATATCAGTCTCGATGCTGATCGTGAATTGCCCTTGCGTGCACGCCTATTGGACAGCGGCGCAACTTCAGGCGGATGCGTCCCGAAGCGGACTGGAGGCGTCCGCAGCTCCAGCGAATGGATCAGAAACAGGTCGCGAGCGCGTTCGAGTGCGCTTGGAACGCACTCGGAGACGTCGGCAACGCGTTCAAGTGGGTTCCGAACGCACCCGGAGACGTCGGCAACGCGTTCAAGTGGGTTCGGAACGCACTCGGAGACGTCGGCAACGCGTTCAAGTGGGTTCGGAACGCACTCGGAGACGTCGGCGATGCGTTCAAGTGCCTTGCAGACGCAATCGAACGCCCTTCAAGCGCACTCGAACGGGCCCAGGACCCAAATGGGTGCGTTGGGAACGCGTTCGAAGCACTGGCAAACCCGTTCGAGTGAGCGCAAGTCCCAATTGAGAGGTCGAGTGTCCGCTTTCGGCCAGAAGCGGACATTCGTCGTCTTCAGTTATTGGAGTACGCCGCACCGCTCGTCTGAATTGCGACGAGAATCCGCACACCGTGGCAAACAGGTCCATATTGAGTGGGCTAGCTTGCGAATCGGTTTACTAAGCCCTCTCAGAAGCGCCCTTGCCGCCACGCCCCTGAGGCGAGAATTTTGCGGCCCGAGGAAAGCGCAATGGAGTCCCCTAGAAGCAAACTTCGACGCCGTGCCAACGTCGTCGTCCGAAGTCTCGCGCCGCACCCCGCACCTTCGCGGACGGGATGGCCGCCCTTGTCTGAAACACCCTTGCTACGCCGGCGCCAAACTGACGCGCCGCCTTGGCATCTGGATGAATCCCCGCACGAATGGAAGCGTTGAGTCCGATCTCTTGAAGGTGGCCCGTCATGCATGCGCAACATGCCCTCTCCGCGGTGGAACTGGAAATCCAGTCTTTTGCCACAACGCTCAACCGCTGCTTCCGAGAGGCGGGTTGGGATGTCGTGGGTTCGTATGCTGAAGAAGCGTGGCCTGCATCGGAAAGAGCTGGTGCGCGATGGCCAGAAGTCAAATCTCGCGTCCGCGCAGCTTGGGAAGCCGGCGCCGCGGCGCGTCCACCCAAAGGTCACCGCGTCCTGGCGAATGAAGTTTCGACTCTTTGACCGTTGACGCGCCTCCTAGCGGAACTGCGCTATCAGCCAGAAGCGGAGACTCGCGAACGCCGAAGTGGGTGGTCGAACCTTCTCGTGCCGACTTCAAGCGACGGTGGCGGCAGATTCTGGAGCTCACCGAGCACTGCGATACAAATCTCGACCGCTTGTCTTGCAGCCGTCTCCACGCTGGTTGCCATGGGACTCGTATGGCCTCCGGCAACCAGCGCAGACACCAGGATCGCCGCCGAGAGCTTGTCGGAATCTTCGACTCGATCTTGATGGGAAGGGCGCTGTCATCCGCCAGCTCAGTGGAGTTTCACGGGGATGGGAGCGTAAAGGGCCTATCATCATCTGGCACTCGATTCGTACTTCTGGTCGTGCCCCGAGCCCCCGTGCAGCTCCAACTGGAGATTGCACCGTGCTCCAAGTCTATTCCCATCGCGACATCCCATGGATCCTCGTCCGGGGGCAGCCCACTTCTGCTGCAACGCGAGCATTTGGTGTTCTGCGCCATGAGGGGGGATTCCCAATTTGCCGCCTGACCGACTCAGAACAACGCCTCGTCCTTCGCGAGATCGCAGAACACGCGTTTGCCCGAGTCCCGAAGGCGACTGCACAGAGGCTGCTATCAGTGCCTACTAGGTTGCTCAAGAGACGATCAACTCGTTGGTTCTCATTCCGTGCGCCGTCTCCCCAGGCCGGTTGAACGAAAGAACAGTGGGCGCCAATCAAAACGAGACCTAGTTATGAACTGCGACAAGTTCCGCCTCCCCAATGTTCCAGCACCTCCCGCCATGCCACGGGAGGTTCCCGGGAGGACATCGTTTTTAAGGATTGGATCGAGGCCAGAAAACCTGACGAAGGCAGAGACAGAGGTCCTGACTGAAGAGAAGCGAAGGCTTATCGAGCAGATCGATTCGAGGCGAATCCCCATAACCATTACGAATGCGAAATGGTCATTGAAGATTTCTCTTGGTACCCGTTAGAAACGCATGCAGGCGATCACCTGCGATGTGGAACCAACGGGATTGACTACGCCAGAGTGGCCCCGGCGGGCCCTCACGATGAGTGGGTCGCCACGGTCAACTTGCATAGGCCAAATAACGAGCGTCGAAGCGCAACCTTCGACAGCAAGGACGAAGCCAAGGCCGGCGTACGTGAATGGTTGTGCGGCGCACTCGCCAGCAGGACGATGAAGTAAGTCCGCAGGCATGCGGCAACGGGAAACGGGGCTAAGGCCCCGTTTTTCGTACTGACTTCAAACCGTCGATGACGGCGGCAGCTTGCGGAGCTCTCCGAGCACGGCGAAATAGATCTCAACCGCTTGTTTTGCAGCCATGTCCACGCTAGTTGCCATTGGACTCGTATGCCCTCCGGCAACCAACGCAGATGCCAAAATCGCCGCCGAGCGCTTGTCGGAATCTTCTATTCGATCTTGCCGTTGATTGGACCATTCATTAGCCATCTCGTTCTCCAAGAGCGCGCAAACACTCGACAATTCGAGCAGTCCAAGCAGCGTGGCATAGTCGGGATAAAGTCGGTGGGAAAGGCTCTGTCATCCTCCAGCTCACGCAAGGTGGTCACCACCTTGGGAACAGATTGCTGGGTGCACCAGAGGATTCCCCATGATGACCCGCGACCTCGATCAACCACATTCGTCCCAAGGCTCGTTGGCTTCGATTGGCCGGCAACAGCTATTGGAGGCCGAAATGCGCGGCCTTGCCGTAACCGAGGAGCGCCACTCGAAATATCGGTACGGCGAGTTCGTGTATGACAACTTGGAGTCTGCGATGGCATACGCCAGGCTACAGCGCGACAGAACGCTCCGCCTGCCGGATTCGCGATAGATTCGCAACGATTCGTGCGCCGCTGATCACGTTGGCGTAGCTCACGGTCAACTCACGTCACGTGGCGCAACCTGCCATGGCATTACGACGCAATGTCGTAACGGCCACTCAGCGGCGCTGCACGCCCCCCCATTCCTTCCTCCGCACTGAGCCCCGCGTTCCTGTCGCCTCGACAGGAGCCACGGCTTCGGCCGATTCGCGAGCTCGCAATTCTGCGGTTCGTACTTCAAAGGCATCAACTTCTATGAACACTGTCACCAACACCGTTAACACCAAGAACCTCGTCGATACCGCTGCTGCCAACGGGTCGTTCAAGACATTCGGCAAGGCCATCGAACGCGCTGGCATGAGCGACATGCTGCGTGGCGTGGGCCCCTTCACCATCTTCGCCCCGACCGACACCGCATTCGAGAAGCTGCCTACCGGCAAGCTTGATAGCTTGTTCAAGGACGAGAGCAAGGAAGAGCTCGTTTCGCTTCTCAACTACCATGTCGTCAGCGGCCGCAAGCCCATCGCCGACGTCGGCAAGTGGGAGGCCGCCAGAACCGTCAACGGTCAATCCGCCCCGATCACGATGACGAAGGACCAGGTCAGCATCGATGGCGCGCTCGTCACCTCGGCTGACATTACGTCCAGCAATGGCATTCTCCACGGCATCGACAAGGTCAATATTCCGACCAAGAAGTAATTGGTGTCGTGACCAGGCGGCGGGCCTCATGGCCCGCCGCTTCGCTACCGAGCACCAGAGGACTGCGCCATGACTACCGTTTTCTCCACCATGCAAAGGCATATGAAGCGAGTCTTTGCCTTCAGCTCGTCGGCATTACGCCCAGGTCGCGGAACACGGACGTTCACCTTGCGCGAACTCCTGAAGGAATTAGAGGGTGCCCGCAGCCGCGCCATCCTTGCACCTCCAGATCTGACGAAGCTGCTGGCAGTCGTCAGTGGCGATCTCGCCGTTGCCGTCCGCTATCCGGAGCGCCGCGGCGGACCGGACACGCTTAGAACGATGGGCGCTTGGAACACGCGCTACAACCACCTGCGTCGTTATCTGCCACGCGAGTAAGTGACTTGGGATGGGGTCACGGCTTGATCACGGCCGTCGGCTCATCGTGCGTCGATCCAGCCGCGCCGTTCGCGCTTCTCGACATCCCGCCGACCTGCGAATTGCCCCGCGCGCACGCGCGCCGGTTTGCAGGAGAAAGGCGAAATGTCATCCACCTATTCAATGGTGAAGTGGCGCCCCTGGCGTTGGGCCTCCGCTGGCTTTTCCGCCGACCCCAAGACGCCTCAGCCATTGCTTGCCGCGCACGGTCCGGACGAAGCGTGCGATCGCGCATTGGCTGCTGCCGAGAACGAAGGCTGGCCGCTGACGACGACGCGGCATGAAATTCGAACGGAGGCCAACCCGTGACCCATCATTCGGCTGGCCACCGCAGCCCGGAGATGAATCGATGCATCGCAAACTGCACGGAATGCCACGCGGTTTGCATCGAGACGATCAGTTACTGCCTGTCGAAAGGCGGCAAGTATGCGGCCGAACACCACATCACGTTGTTGGCTTCATGTGCCGACATTTGCCGCACCAGCGCAGACACGATGCTTCGTGGTGCAGGTGTTCATTCGTACACATGCGCAGCGTGCGCATCGATCTGCGAACAATGCGCAGATTCCTGTAGCCGGCTGGACGATCCCGAGACGTCCAAGTGTGCTGAAGCCAGTCGCCGCTGCGCGGAAAGCTGTGCAGACATGTCCCCGAAATGAAGTATCAATCGCTGACGCAGCGCCGCTCTCGTGCACGGGCAATCCTGTGGAACCTCCTCGGCACGGCTTCCGCGACAACGAGGGTCGGCTGGCCAAAGCTATCGGCTACGCCCCTGTGCAGGCGACGCTCGGCCGATGCTGACCCTTGGCATCCCGACGGCCCGCCGGACCCATGGAAGCGGTAATGACGGGTGGTTGCTCCCGGAACGGACGCGGCGGGTGCCTGGTCCAAACGTGATGTCCGCTTTGGGTCGATAGCGGTCACTCAGACTCCCGGAAGCAATCGAAAGGACCGACTGTCCGCTTTCGGCCAAAAGCGGACATTCAACTTTCGCTAGAGCCATCCCGTAAAGCGGGAAACATGACTCTTCTGGAATGCTCCACCGCTGTCGGTGTCGAGATGAATCAGATATCCACGTTCTTGCAGCTTGGACTGACCCGTGACGACTCTGCATGTAACGCGACGGGGAGAGTCTTGGGTGCACATGGAGAAGTAGTAGTCATCGTCGCCGGCACGAACGACCTGGCCTTGCAGGTTCTTATCCATTCCGACCTCCAGGCGAGACGGATCTGGCGAGACCTCATATGGCGTAGAGGTCGGCAGGCCAGCTGATGCCAGAACCAACACGATGGGTGATTCACATGCGCACGGAGTGGCCGAGAACGACAGAAGCGAGAAGCCGACAAGTACGGCGACTGTGCTTGCCGCAAGCCCGGAAGCTATGACCGTTCTCTGCATGGCTTTGAATGCCTGATAGACCGGACGGGAGGATCGGGACTGCAAATTACGGGACTTAGTCCCGGCTAACAAGGCGATGCATGGCCGGTCTACTGGGCAGCGCCTTTGAATGTCCGCTTTGGGTCGAAAGCGGTCACTCAGAGGGCGCGGAAGCCACCACATGGGCCAGGAGCTTGCTTTCGGCCAGAAGCAGCCATTCTTGCCTCCACTGAGCAAGTGGTTTAGCGGCTTTGAGCCGGTTGCTTGCCAGGCATGACTGTCTCGCGAAGCAGGTTCTGAAATTCCCAAGCAGAGACGAAAAAATCGTTCGACCGGGGGAAGAGGACTGGCGCCTTCTGTACCCCGATAAGGTGGCACTTCAACGACTCGAAGCGATCAGTCTTGAGGCCCAGTGTTGTCGCTGGCTTTCCATTTGCGTACTCGTCGTCGTTGGCTTCCAAGTCGATAAACGAGTACACGGTGTAACGGTAGCGCCCTGGAGTGGGTTTGCACTCCCTCCCTCCGTCCTCGGCGCACTTGTGCAGACCTCCATACCCAATGCTGTGATACGCGCGGCCGTTGGCGCTGCCCTCGACTGAGCAACGCACCTGAAGCTGGCGATCCCAGTCTTTGAAGTATTTGAGAAGGTCAGTTCGGCTGGAAATGCGGAACTGGATCACCTGCCTCGGCACGTGTCGGCTTTCGGCAAACACATCTTCGGGAAAGATTGCTTCGTTCTCGAGAACTTGAATGGAGGCGTCTTCGAGTGTGACGTCAACCCGGCCGGGACCGAAGGGCAGGGGATTCGTGCAGGAAACAGCGGCGAGTGACAGGAGGCAAAGAACCCCGCGACGAAGCATGGCTGTGGCGCCTTGGCCTATAGACGGGCGCAGAATAGTCGAACGCGTGACCTCTTTGGCTCGAAAGCGATCACCGAGGCGCATCGGTATAAACGCCCGGGACATACCGCTCCATGAGGGTCCGGGGGTGGAGTGGGGCAGTGAAACCATACTGCGCGTACAGCCCGTGCGCGTCGCCCGTGGCGAGCGTGAAGCGCCTGAGTCCCTGGAGCCTCGGGTGCGAGAACACGGCATCCATGAGCACCTTGCCGTAGCCCTTGCCGCGGTGCTCCGGGAGGACGAAGACGTCCACCAGGTTGGCGAACGTGGCGTAGTCCGAAATGACGCGCGCGAATGCCACCTGGGTATCCGCGAGGTAACCGCCGAAGCAGAGCGAGTGCTCGACGGAGGTCCGCACCAGGGCGAGTGGAATGCCCTTGGCCCAATACGTTTCCTCCGAGAGGAAGCGATGGATGAGCGGGATGTCCAACTCGGCCTTGTCGTTGGAGATGCGAAGGTCTGTCATTGCGTCACCCGAGAGTCCCTGCAGCACAATATCTTGATGTCCGCTTAGGGTCGCCAATAGCGGGCAATAACGAATCGCTACGCATCAGGCAATTGGCCATCCATGGAATCTTGCCATCCATTCTCGTAGTAGTGCTCGCTATTGATAAGTAAGCACAGTGCATTGACGCGCTTCATGACCAAGCTGATGCCGTGATGGGTTGCGCCATCGTCCAATGACATGCGGACGGGCATGTCTTGGTTCTCGAATGTCTGCAGTTCCTCAATGAGCTGTCGGATCGTCTTGCCAGACGTCACCCACTTAGGGATTGGATGTCTAAGATCTTTCATGCTGTCTAACCCTCGACCGGACATCGCGCTTCGGCGCGAACGAATGGCGGCTAATTGGAGGCAAGTAGTTCCTGCCGCAGCACACTGATCACCACGCCATGCGCGACGACGATGGGGCTGCCATCGTGAACGGTGAATTCGAATCCCGGCCTCAGTCGTCCGGCCTGCAGGTCCGGCGCCAGAAACCACAACTCCGCCCTTGCGGATTGACCTGGCTGGACCTCTTGGCAGTCGAGGAACTCGATATGCGCGTCGTTGAACATCGTATGCCCGAGATGCTTTAGACCGAAGTCATTGTTTGGGCGCCAGCCACTCCGGCGTCCTCGAACCAGGCCGGAAACAAGCGTGATGTCAGCGAGCAGGTCGGGCGGAGATGGCGGTCGCGTCCGGCGAGGCGCGAGTTGAGCCACGCCTACCTGAAAAAGAAAGTACTGGCCCGGCTGCATCAAGTGTGGCGCGTGCTCACGCCACCAGTTCGCCGCGACCGGGTCAACGTCAGCGAGGAGATGGATGGCTGCTTGTGCTTCGACCAGGTATCCCGACCCGCGCGCGGTTCGACGAAACATGCGGGCGAACCATTGGCCGACGCGAGTTCGAGGGCGCGTCAGAACGCCGAAGGTGTGATGAGTGTGTGCGTGCGAGCAGGTTTGTGCGAGCGGCAAGGACAGGCCGACCCATGTCTGCCGGACCCACAGGGGCGCTTCCCCAGGGGGCGTCGATGTGATCAGGATGGAGACGTTGTCGCAAAGGTTCATGCGAGTTCATCAGCGCGGGTCATTCGTGCAGCCTACCGGACCACGTTCAATTTCGGCCAGAAGCGGTCACTCGTTCCCTTGACTAGTCAAGCCGGCACCAGAAGGCGAGCGTGTATCTCCCCAAGTCAATCGACTCCCAATCTGCGGGCTCGTGGATTGGCATGTCCAGAGTGACGGTCCTGAGGTCGATGTGCGCAGGGAACTCGGACAGGACGATGTCCGCCGCATCCTGACCCAGCTTGTGCGTGGCCCGAAACGCGGGGCAAGTGCTGACGACCTGCTCGGCGCCGACACGGATTTCAGTGCGGGCTAGCAGCGCATCGTTGTTGTCAAAGAGAGCCAAGTCAACGCGCATCGATGCTTCTCTGGTTCCAAGTGAGGGAAGCCGTAAGGGATGACCGCTTTCGGCCAGAAGCGGACATTCGGCGTCTACAGGTTGTGCAATGGAAACCAGACGCCGCGGATCACGATAGGGCCGGCATTCGGAACGACGTGATTCTGATCAAGGGCGCTGAACTCCACGTCCGATAAAACTTCGACGATCTTCTCGCCCGGGCGCGGGTACCCGAAATCGCTAAGCAGCTGCATTGCGTCGTCTTGCGACGCAGCGGTGACCCCGTACCCGAAGCCCGGGGTTGTCGTGAACCAGAATGGGATGAGCAATTCTCGGTGCATGGGGTTGGAGTGAAGTCGAGAGCGTGGAGCGAGTGTCCGCTATCGGCCAGAAGCGGACACTCAGTTGGCCAACTTACAACTTGGCAACTTCAGAGCGCCAGTAGACCCCGTCCTCGTCAGCGAACGCCAGGTGGCCCCACTTCGGATCGTGGATCACGATGCCATTGAACATGATGTCGTCAGGATTGCCCTGCTCATCTACTTCGTCTTGAACGAACGTAAAGCGCATCCCAACGGCGTCAGCGGGCGTCAAGCCCAACTTGGCCAGATCGTCCACAGAGCCGCGACACAGCAAGTAGCCGCGTTCGATCATCGCTGCGTTGAGGTCGATATAAATCTCGGGAAAGGGGTGAGGTTGTCTCATGTGACGACCACTTATGTAACCCTCTGAGTCCGCGCTAGCCCAAGCAAGCGGCGGTCGACCAACAACACACGCACGGCCGCTCGGTCGCCTAGACCCAATGTCCGCTTTGGGTCGTTAGCGGTCACCTGGTGACGATGGCAGCGTCGCCATAAGCACAGATGGGCCAATCAGAGTCCTTCGCCGCGGTCAGTTGCACCATTGCCGCTCGCAAGGAACGCCATCGTTGTTGCCGTCCATCTTGGTGTTGGGGCAGTGCTGGACGAAGTACGTCGCTTCAGCGCAAGAAGTCATTTGGGAGCACATAGTGCGCCCGTCGCATTTGAACAATGAGGCGGCGGCTTTGTCTTCGCGAGCTAGCGGAATCGAGGGGGATGCCGTGCTTTCAGGCCGTTGCCAAGCGGAGCCGTTCGCAGATGGCGACCTGTACTTTGCATACCCGAACCAGGCGATGCCAGCGACTAGGACAAGGATCAGGAGCTTCTTCACCAGTTCCGCCTCTCAGGTTCTCAAGGGGCCAATTAGCGCGTTCCCGATGCGACCGCCTTAAGAATTTTTCTCGGATGTCCGCTATGGGGCGAATGTGGTCACCCAGCCTGGCGCTGCAGCATCGGGTTCAGACGACGCGCGGTGGAGTAGGCCACGCCCCCCTGATATAAACGGCCGAGGGGACGGACGTCGGAGATCTCGTGCATCGCATGCTCCCAATGTTGTTGCTGCTTTCATTCGGCGTGGCGGGCTGCGCTTCGCAAGGCACACAGCAGTCGGTCGAAGACTCCACTTCGCGCTTCAAGATGCTTGCCGGGGCAACGACGCCGGCCGCGTGGCACCCCGGCGCCACGTGGTCCTTCATCGCGTTGAACAAGAACGGGGGAATCGAAAGCGCGTTCGTCTTCGAAGTCACGGACCGCATTGCGAGTACGTGCTCGGGAGGCGAATGGAAGCAACTGCAGGTCATCGCGGGAGATCGCAAGCGACTCAGCCAACCCGCGTATTCGATCCAAGGCCGCAATCTGCTGATCTTGCTGTCGACCGCCTTGTGCGATGCGGAGCCTGGATTTCGAGGAGAGCTGTCTGACGCAGGATTTACGGGTCGGAGCGAGTTCTCGCACCTCCTCGGCATGGAGGAGTTTGGGAAAGCGTATGGCGTGCCTGTAGACGCGACACCCGACGGTCGGAAGCCCGAGCTCACCCAGGACGAACTTGCGCTGGGCGTCGCAAGCCTGGGCCTGCCGTACCCGGGCTTGATTGCACGAATGGGATCCCCCGTGCGGGAGTCCGACACTGGCGAAGGCCGGCAATTGGAGTACCGCGGCCTGACGGTATGGATCGAAAAGGTAGCAAGTCATCCCGATCTGCCAACGCGGATCTACGAGGTGCTCAGCACATCTCCGACGCAGTGCACGCCGTCCGGCATCTGCCCGGGAATGCCGCTTGCGCGCGCAACTGCGATGTATGGCGCACCGGTCGTGGCGGATCGCGAGGATGGACGCTTCTTCGAGTACGTCGCGAAGGACGCATCGTGCTGGCTGCAGGTGGCCACGCGCGATGACGTCATTCGTTCGATTCGAGCGGAGTGCCAGCCGTAATCTCAAGCGCTGTAAGCACCCCCGCATTGCCGACGGGGCTAGCGGTTCGCCTGTCTGGCTGGTTGCCAACGCTCACCTGGTGACCCATGAAAATGGCCTGACAATGACCAACGGCACAATTCCCGACCCCGCCTGTCCCGCGAGACTCCGCGTTCATTCCAAGGAGTCCTGCATGTCCAGCAAGCGCATTGCCCTGACGTTCGCGGCCCTGATGACCGTCGCATCGGCCGCCCACGCCCAGCATTCCTCGGGCAGCATCGTCGGTACCGCGGTCACCGGCGACGTCATCGACGTCAAGGGATCCGACACCGGCTTCCACCGCGAGCTCAAGATCGACGAGGACGGCAAGTTCCAGCTGCGGTCCGTGCCGGTCGGCAGCTACATCGTCACCGTGACGCACGCAGACGGCACGACGACCGAGTCGTCGGTGGAAGTGCGCGTGGGGTCGGCGGCGCGGGTGAAGTAGTTTCGCCGCGTGCGCTCAGCGCACGCGTTCGACCTGGTCGATGTAAGCCCCGTATCCCGCCGCTTCCATCTCCTCCAAGGGGACGAAGCGCAGGGACGCGGAGTTGATGCAGTAACGCAACCCACCTTGGTCGCGCGGGCCGTCGTCGAACACGTGGCCGAGGTGGCTGTCGCCATGCGTCGAACGCACCTCCGTGCGCACCATGCCGTACGAGGTGTCGTTCAGCTCCTTGATGTGCCCGGACTGGATCGGCTTGGTGAAACTGGGCCAGCCGCAGCCCGACTCGAACTTCGCCGACGAGGCGAACAAGGGCTCGCCCGACACGATGTCGACGTAGATGCCCGGGCGATCTTCGTGCAGCAAAGCGCCGCTGCCGGCGCGCTCGGTGGCGCCTTCCTGCGTCACCAGGTATTGCTCGCGGGTGAGCCTGGCGATGGCATCGGGGTTCTTGGTGTATTCGGGCATGGGGACCTCAACGGACCGGTGCGCCGAAGCGCTTGGCAGAAAGCATCGCCGCTTTGTTGCGCTCGACTTCGCGGTCCTTCGGCGGGGTGAAGGTGGTCAGCGAATCGATCAGCGTCCTGGCCGCATCGCTGACTTGTTGCACGGCCAGGTTGAACGCCGCCTCATTGGCCTTCGATGGTGCGTTGAACCCGCTCAGCTTGCGCACGAATTGCACGGCCGAGGCGCGGATCTCGTCGTCCGTTGCCGGTGGGGCAAAGTTGAAAAGGGTTTTGATGTTCCTGCACATGGCGCCTCCGGGACGGGCTCGGCTTTGCAGATATTAGACCCGTGGGTGTGATCGCCCATGAATGATTGCTGGTCAGACTGCGGCACCGAACAGGCGCCCCACCCCGGCGGTCAGCCCCATTGCCAGCGCACCCCAGAATGCGACGCGCAGTGCCCCTCTGACGATCGATGCGCCGCCTGCATACGCAGCAACACCGCCCAGGCCAAGCAGCGCAAGCAGCGTGGTCAGCGTAATCCACGTCGCGGCGTTGGCCGTGGAGACCACCGACGCAACGACAGGAAGCGTCGCGCCAACGGCGAACGAGAGTGCGGATGCAATCGCCGCCTGCACGGGACGCGCGCGCAAGGTTTCGGTGATGCCCAGTTCGTCGCGGATATGTGCACCCAGGGCGTCGTGCGCCATGAGTTGATCTGCGACCTGCGTGGCGAGCTGTTCGTCGAGCCCGCGACGGCGGTAGATGGCCACCAGCTCCGCGCGCTCCAGGTCCGGCTGCGATTCGAGTTCCCGCGTTTCCCGCGAGATGTCCGCCTTTTCGGTATCGGCCTGCGATTGGACCGAGACATACTCACCCGCAGCCATCGACATCGCGCCAGCCGCGAGTCCTGCGACGCCGGCCGTCAACACCGCCGCCGATCCGGCACCCGTGGCGGCGACGCCGACCATCAGGCTGGCGGTTGAAATAACGCCATCGTTCGCCCCGAGCACCGCGGCGCGCAGCCAACCAATTCGTGAAGCCTTGTGCCACTCGGCGTGGAGATGGGGCATGCGTGCTCCTCAATGCGCGAACAGGATGGGGATCGGCGTCCCGGCCAGAAGATCGCGGGTGGTGCCACCCAGCAGCCATTCTCGCAGGCGTGAATGACCATACCCGCCGGCGATCAGGAGCTGGGAACGCGAGTGGGCTGCATGGATCAGGAGTCGCGTCGCCACCGATTGTCCGTTGCAAGTCAGGTGCGTCACGGTGGGAGCGATGTCGTGTCGGGACAGGTGATCCTGCAATGGTTGTGCCGTCGCCGAATTCGCGCCTGGTGAAGCATCGACCATCGCGCACTCGAGTGCCGTCTGGTGGTCGAAGATGCCGAGCGAGATCGCACCATGCAGTGCACGCGATGCTTCCATGCTCGAGTCCCACGCCACCGTTGCCCGGTGGAAGCGCGAAGGCGCGGCGCACTCCGCCGGCACGACGAGGAGCGGTCGGCCGCTCTCGAAGAGCATGACGCTGAAATACGCACGAGCGAACGACGCGTCGTCGGCACCGCGGATCGGCGCTGGGATGACGCACAGGTCGGCGATCCTTCCCCGGCGCGCGCAGGCGCGCATTTCATCGTAGGTCGGCGCATCGACCACGACGTCCCAGGAGCAAGGCGCGTCGCCCACCGACTCCCGGATCGCTTGCGCGCGGGCCTGTGCATCCGCGTCGATGTGGCCCGTCATCGAAGCAATCACCTTGTCCGGCGCGATTCCCCAGGGGCTGGGCATCGGCGTCGGATACTGGACAGGGACAAGGACCGTCAGATGGGCGTCGCGCGTGGCGGCCAGTCCGAGCGCATAGCGCAAGGCCGTGTCATCTCCGGTGGTTCCGGTCAGCGGCAGCAGGATGTCGCGAAGCATACGCAGCACCTCCAAGCTTGACTCCATCACGGTTCGTGCCCCTTTCCATTGATCTGGATCAAGGAACGCCGCTCCACGGGCGCGCATCGTGATTCCGACCTCCTCACTGAGGTGCGAACATGCTCAAGGACCTGTTCTTTCCGGTGACGGGCGCAAGCACCGACGATGCGACCCTTGCGATCGCCGAACAAATCGCGGACGCGTATCGCGCCAGGCTCATCATTTCCGTCCCCGTCGCTGTGCCGGAGGCCGTTGCCGCGCCCTGGGGCTTCGCGCCCGGCCCGGTGCTCGCGCAGGTCCTCGAAGAAGTGGAGATCCGCGCGACGAAGCGGGCGGAAGAACTTCGTCGTCGAATGGCGAATTCGAAAATCGCTTCAGACGTGCGCATGGATCGCACGCGCCTGTTCGATGCCCCCGAAGCGTTGACCCTCCAGGCGCGTTACGCCGATCTGTCCGTCATTGCGAAACCGCGTGGCGACGATGCATCGATCGCGCACGCTTTCTTCAATGCCTTCCTGTTCGAGTCCGGGCGTCCCGTGATGGTGGTTCCGGCCAACATCGCATCTTGCCGCTTCGACAGGCTGCTCCTCGCATGGAAGCCCACGCGGGAGGCCACGCGCGCGATCCACGATGCGCTTGCGCTCTTCTCGCCAAGGGAAGTCGAAGTCCTGGTGGTCGATCCCGAAATCGGTGACCTGGGCCACGGCGACGAGCCAGGTGCCGACATCGCCGCCCATCTGGCGGAGCGTGGGTTGAACGTTCGCGTGACGCGTCGTCCTTCAGGCACCATGAGCGTCGCCACCACGGTGCGGCTGCACGCCGCGGAGCGTGGGGCGGACCTCATTGTCGCGGGCGGCTACGGTCACTCGCGCATGCGGGAATGGGTGCTGGGCGGCGCGACCCGGGACTTGATCGAATCGCTCGAACTTCCGGTGCTGTTTTCGCACTGAGGCCAGGAGGCCCCGGCAGGACTACCATGCGCATGGCGCTTGAACCGCATCAACGCAGGAACCACGCCATGAACCGCCCATACGACATCGACACCGACACCATCCTCCACGCCGTCGGCACCGACTTCGACATCGCCGCCATCGGCGCCGCGCAGAGCCCGTGGTGGAACCGCACGCTCTGCGCCGTCAACGACACCTGGGTGCGCCTCGGCGTGCTGGACGGCGACTTCCACTGGCACAAACACGACGACACCGACGAATTCTTCCTCGTCATGGAAGGCCAGCTCGACATCGAACTCGAAGATCGCATGGTCACGCTGCAACCCGGACAGGCGTTCACCGTGCCGATGGGCGTCATGCATTTCCCGCATGCACGCGGGCGCACTGTGGTGTTGATGATCGAGCGGGCGGGCGTGGCGCCGACGGGGGATTAGCGCCTCAAGGCACCTGCGCGCTTGGCAGGCGGTCTTCCAGCCCGAAGGACAGTCGGAAGCTGGCCTCGGTGGCACGGGTCCGAATGAGCGCGAGCTGCGTGTAAACCAGCAGGATCAGGCCCATGGCCTCCAGGGTTTCCTCCATCGTCTGGTACAGGCGGTAGGTGAGATCCACCGTTTCGTGGTTCGCCTGGTAGTACTGGCCGCCCAACATCTCCATGCCGACGGCGCCGGACAGGAACACGACGGCCGAGAGGCCGAACAGGATTCGGAAGCGATTGCCGAGGCGCCAGAATTTCGGCGTGGCCCACATCGCGAGTGCGAGCACCGCGACCAGATAGGGAACGACCCAGGCGAAGAACAGCAATCCGCTCGTATGGAGGTGCGTGCGTACCGGCCCGATGAGTCGCTCGTGGATGGCCAAACCTTCGTCAGCGGCGAGAAACAGGAATGTCGCCGCCAGGACCAGCCACAGCCTGCGTTCCTTCGGGTCGCGCGCGGGCAGCCTCGCGAGCAGGAGGAACAGCGCGCTGGCGAGAAGGAAGAGGCAGCATTCGAACAACGTCGGGACGTTGCGCTCGAGGGCAAGGTTGAACATCCGAATGAGCCCGTACGGGTCGCCGTAGTGGAGCGCGAAGGTCAGATACAGGCCGGCGAAGTGCGCCAGCAAGAGCAGTGCGAACGCCGCAAGGAGCGCCCGGGCCACGCGTGCCGGCTCGAGGCAGACGTCGATGCTGATTTCCATGGGACTCCCCTCCCGCGGCCTGGACTGGCCTTGCTAGGCATAACGCAGGGCGGTGCGCGGAGCGGTCCGCTGGGGGGCAGCTCGGGCCCCGCTTCGCGCGACAATGGGGGCTCCACCCCGGGGACTAGTCCACATGAAGAAACTGATCCCGCTGTTCGCGGCCTTGGCTGTCGTCACTGCGCCGGGGGCATTTGCCGAACAACCCGACGCCGCACTGTCGGACACGATCTCAGCGCTCGACACCGCCGTGTTCGACGCCTTCAACCATTGCAGCGCCCCGGAGCAACTCCAGAAGCACGCCAGCTACTTCGCGCCTGACGTCGAGTTCTATCACGACACCGGTGGCGTCACCTGGTCGCGGCAGGACATGATCGCGAACACGGAGCAGCATGTGTGTGGCCATTTCCGTCGCGAGCTGGTGCCGGGCACGCTCAAGGTGTTTCCGATCAAGGATTTCGGCGCGATCGAGCAGGGCACGCATCGCTTCTGCCAGTTCGACACAGGCAAGTGCGAGGGGATCGCGGATTTCGTGATCGTGTGGAGCAATCAGGACGGGCATTGGCTGATCACGCGGGTGCTGAGTTACGGGCACCGCGCCAATGACTGATTGCCGGAAGAAAAAGTAGGCAAAAAATCTGGGTCGACGGTTAATTTCAGAACCGTCCCCCCGATCCCCTTTGCCCTCACATGCGCGTCCCGACCCACATCCTGTCGCTCCCCGGCGACGGCAAATTGGCCTACTCGCTGTACGGCGCGCCGAACGGCCGGCCGGTGCATTTCTTCCACGGGTTCCCCAACAGCCGGCTGTTCGCGGCCATGGTCCACCGCAAGGCTGCGGCCGCCGGTGTGTGCCTCGTGGCCGCGGACCGGCCTGGTTTCGGCGCGTCGTCTGCCATGCCTGGCCGCTCCCTGATGGATTGGTCGACGCAGGTGGAGGCGCTCGCAGACCACTTGGGGCATTCGCGATTCGATGTCATCGGCGTGTCGTGCGGTGGCGCGTACGCGCTGGCGTGCGCGGCGCAACTGCCGCACCGCATCGGCCGCGTCGCGCTGTTGGCGGGCATGGGGCCGATGGATCGTCCGGAGATCCGACGCACGCAGATGCCGGCGCTCAAGGCGATGTTCGGCCTGGCGAAGCTCCACCCGTGGCTGGCCAGCCCGATGTTCCTGCTGGATCGAAGCGTCTTCCGCGGCGATCCGGATCGCGCGCTGCGCATGGTGGCCGGTTTGCTGACGCCGCCTGACCGCGCCGTGCTCGACGCCGAACCCGACGTGGGGCGGCACTTCGTAGCCAGCATGGCCGAGGCCTATCGCCAAGGCATCGGTGCGGCGATGCAGGAGGCGCGACTGATCGCGCAGCCGCGGCCGTACCGGCTGGAGGACATTCGCGTCCCCGCGCATGTGTTCCAGGGCGGCGCCGACCGCCATGTGCCCGAAACGATGGGCCGCTATCTGGCGCGCACGATTCCTTCCGCCCATTGGCATCTGTTCCCCGAGGAGGGTCACCTCTCCATCGTTTGGAACCGGTTCGACGAGTGCCTGGCCGTGTTGGGAGTTGGCGGTGTTGGATACGCAGGTCACCGCCGCGGTCTTGTTGGCCGCAGGTAGCTTGCATACGCTTGGGCGCATGAGAAACCCCGCCGCGCTGTCGGTCATTGCCCTGTTAACGGGTTGCGCAACGTGCGCCGGCGGCTTGTCCGGCGTCGAAGAGCGCAATCTGCGTGGCGGCGGGTTTTGCGATGCGACGCTGCAAGTTTCCGGCGACTTCGGTTTCGAAGGCGTCGGTCACTTCCGACATTGCTTTTACAAGGCGCGGGATTTTGGGCAGTGCGACGGCATGTCCGTCGCGCCATCCGGATCGATCGCCTTGTGGCAGGACGTGTCGACGGGTTCGGTCGTAGCCTTCCGCCCAGGTTGGCATCAGCCGCAGGTGCTTCTCAGTTTCCCAACACCGAGCTCGTTGCAGTCGGCGAATTGGAACGAGCCCGCCGGGACTGTGACACTCAAGGCATGGAATCACGCAGACGAGCATCAACTGGCTATCCCCGGCAATGGCTAGCGAAGGGCGGGCACATGTCCATTTTTGGCCGATAAATCGACAGGAGCATCGTATGGGGTTGATTCCTCGGTGGACCCGAAATGCTTGGCATCTGTCGCTACTGCTCGTACTCACCGGCTGCGTGCGCGTAGGTGAGAGGGAATCCTGGAAAGGCGTCGCCTGGCACTACGTCAATCCGGCAGCCGGCGTTAGCCGAGTTCAGGCGATTTCGGAGATGGAAGCCCAGATCGTAGCGCTTGGCTTCAAGTCCGATAGTCCTATCCCCATTGATCCCGCGCACAAGATTTTCGACCGCGCCTACGAGGACCAGGCCTCGACCGTGCTGGTGGCGCTGGACAATCGCTCGGATCCGAACTGCTTCTCCGTCACTGTGATGATCAGACAATCATCCGAGGACTTCGTGCGCGCGCGAGATTTCGAGGACAAGTACGCTGCTGCCATCCACGGGATGCCCGGTTGGCGGGTGGGCGAAGGCGCATGCATGATCGTCGACGACAATGGGCGAGCGGTTCAGTCGCCTGAAGAAGCTCGCCGGATATCTCGCGAGCCGGGATGACTTGAAGGGGATGACCGGACTACGTGTCCTTGCGGCCCTGGACTGGGCCGCATCGAGGGGATCGTCATGCGACATCTATGTTTGTTTGCCGTGATCGCGGCACTCTCCGCCGCGTGTTCGCAGAAGGCGCCGCCCATGACGGAGGCGCAACTTATTGGCAAATGGTCGTGCGATCCGTCGAAGCGCCGGGTGTCGGGCGGAGAAGACGAAACGTTGTCGACGATCGAGTACCGCGCCGATCACTCCTATCAAGGTGTCGTCACGTCGTCATTTTCCGCCGGCAACGGCGTCGTCGGGTATCTGTCGATGCGATTGCACGAGGAAGGAAATTGGCGGATCGAAGGCGACGAGCTCGAGTCCACGATCCTGGTGTCCGAAGTGCTCTCCACGTCCAGCCCGCGTTACGGTCGAAAAGAGGTGCAGGCGATCCAGGCAACGCTGCCGCACAGCGACGGTGTGCACCGCGAATGGATCCGCGCCTTCGACGGCAAGCAACGCACGATGGACGACACGGCCTTTCTTGGGGCTTGGATTGGCGAGCCATGGGTGTGCACCAGGCTTTGACGCAGACCCAAGCGGACTCGTCAGGCCATCAAGCGTTCAAGCATCACCGACGCCATCACGCGTTCCCACGGAAACAACGGCCCAGGATCGCGCTTGCGACGCACCCTCCTGCCTGGATCGTCGTGCGCCTCGACCTCGGTCGTATCGAGGTCTTCATGCCCCGCAACGAAGCGCAGCGAAGGCACTTCAGACGCGAGCGTCCCGAGCAAGCCGATCAACGCCACGATCTGCGCCTCGGTATACGCCTCGTCCATCGCCTGGTGCCCCGCGTCCAGCCAGCGTGGATAGCGCCCCGTATTGACGAGCTCGATGCCCACCGACCGCGCGTTGTACCCACGCGTGTGGTGCGCCACCCGATCGCGCGGCACCCACTGATGCACCGACCCGTCCCGGTCGATGTAGTAATGCCCGCTGTTCCCCGTGCCCGATTCGTCGTAGTGGATGCGCTCCCCATACTCCCGGGCCGTCGCCAGGTCCGGCAGCTCCGTGCAATGGAGGACGACGAGGTCGATCTGCGATTCGGGGCGCGCGGCGAGGCGCGAGGCGTAGGGCAGCGGCAGGGTCGGCATGGCGGCGATGCTAGCATCGCGTCCTGTTCCCCCGATGCCGCGCCATGCCCGTCACGCCACCCCCCGGTTCCGCACTCGGCAAGCTGATGTCCACGCTGCCGCGGGACGGCCGCGTCGAGTGGATCGGCCTGCGTCCCAAGCGCGATGTCGGCATGCAGGAAGCCGACGCGGCCAACGCGACGGCCGGCGGCGGGCTCACCGGCGACCGCTACAGCGGCGGCAGCGGCAAGCGCGGCGTCACGCTGATCCAGGCCGAGCACCTGCCCGTCATCGCATCGCTCTCCGGCCACCACGACGTCGCGCCGGCGCTCCTGCGCCGCAACGTGGTCGTCTCCGGTATTCCGTTGCTCGCCTTGAAGGGGCGGCGCTTCCGCATTGGTGACGTCGTGCTGGAAGGCACCGGCACCTGCGATCCGTGTTCGCGCATGGAAGCGGCCCTGGGGCCCGGTGGCTTCAACGCGATGCGCGGCATGGGCGGCTTGTGCGCGCGGATCGTCGAGGGCGGCACGTTCCGCGTCGGCGACACGGTGCAGGCGCTGGAAGGGGTCACGGAAGATTTCAGCTTCGAAGGAACCGAGTGATGCGCGGTCATTGCATTCTTTCGCACGGGTTCGAAAGCGGCCCGGATGCGACCAAGGTGACGGCGCTCGCGCTCGTTGCCGAAACCTTGGGTTGGACATGCGAGCGTCCGGATTTCACGGACCTCGATGCGAAGCGCGAGGTCAGCGAACTCGGTGACGTGGCGGCGCGCTTGGAGCGCTTGCTGGGCATCGCGCGTGCGGCCGCTGCGAAGGGACCGCTCGTGCTCGCCGGTTCGAGCCTCGGTGCGTGGATTTCCGGGCGCGTCTCCTTGCAGGTCGATGTGAAGGGCCTGTTCCTGATGGCGCCGCCGATCCTGCTGGATCCGAAGCATCCGATCGATGCGGCACGCGTTCCCACGAGCATCATTCACGGATGGGACGACGAACTGATCCCCGCACGCGATGTCATCGCTTGGGCGCAGGCGCGCCGTGCATCGCTGCTGATGGTGGACGACGGGCACCGCCTCTCCGACCACGTCACCGCCAGCGCCGAAGCCTTCGGCGCGCTGCTTGCGAAGCTGTGACATGAAATTCTTCGCAAGCTGCGGCAAGGGCCTGGAATACCTGTTGGCGGACGAGCTGCTCTCGCTCGGCTGCACGCGCGCGACCGCCACGATGGCCGGCGTCAACGTGGAAGGCACGCTCGCCGATGCGCAACGCGCGGTGCTGTGGTCGCGCCTGGCCAGTCGCGTGCTGTGGCCGCTCACGGAGTTCGACTGCGCTGACGAACATGCCTTGTACGCCGGCGCGCTCGCGGTCGATTGGCCGCAGCACCTGGAGGCAACGCATACGCTCGCCGTCGATGCGCACGTTTCCGGCGACGCCATCACGCATGCGCGATACGCCGCGCAACGCGTGAAGGATGCCGTCGTCGACACGCTGCGCCAGCGCACGGGTGCGCGGCCGGATGTCGACGTCGAAGCGCCGGACCTGCGCCTGAACCTGGTGGTGCGCAAGGGCAGGGCGGTGCTGTCGGTGGATCTCGGCGGTGGCCCGTTGCATCGCCGGGGCTGGCGCCGCGCGCAGGGTGAAGCGCCCTTGAAGGAAAACCTCGCTGCGGCGGTACTGATGCGCGGCAGTTGGCCTGCGCTGTATCGCGACGGCGGCGCGCTGCTCGACCCGATGTGCGGCAGCGGCACCTTGCTGATCGAAGGCGCGTTGATGGCGGCGGATGTCGCGCCTGGTTTGCAGCGACACGGCGACGGCACGCCCACGCGCTGGCGTGGCTTCGACGTGGCGCTGTGGCACACCTTGGTCGAGGAAGCGAAGGCGCGCCGCGACAGTGGCGTCGCTGCACTCCGCCCCGTCTTCTTCGGCAGCGACATCGACGAACGCATCCTGCGCGCCGCGCGCGACAACGCGCTGGCCGCCGGCGTCGTCGAAGCGATCGACCTGCGCACCGCCGCGATCGAAACGCTGCTGATGGCCGAGGATGTCTCCGAGCGCGGCCTGGTGGTGTGCAATCCGCCCTACGACGCGCGCCTCGCCGCCGATCCGGCCCTGTATCGTGCCTTGGGCGACGCATTGCGCCGCACGGTTCCCAACTGGCGCGCGAGCCTGCTGTGCGGCGACGACGAGCTCGCGCGCGCCACTGGCCTGCGCGCCGCGAAGAAATACCAGCTGTTCAACGGCGCGCTCGAATGCAGCCTGATCGTCTGCGATCCGGTTGCGCCACCGCAGCGCGATCCGGGCGCACCGCCGCCGGTGCTGTCCGAAGGCGCGCAGATGGTCGCCAACCGCCTGCGCAAGAACCTGAAGAAGCTGAAGTCCTGGCGTGATCGCGAAGGCGTGGACTGCTTCCGCGCCTACGATGCGGACCTGCCGGAATACGCGGCGGCCATCGACGTCTACACCACTGCCGATACGCGCGAGACCTGGCTCCACGTGCAGGAATACGCCGCGCCCGCGGAGATTCCCGAAGCCACCACGCGCCAGCGCCTCAACGCCTTGCTCGCCGCGACGCGCGAGGTGTTCGCGCTGCCGAAGGAACGCATTGCGCTGAAGACGCGCAGCATCGGCAAGGGCGGCAGCAAGTACGGCCGCTTCGACCGGCGCAACGAATTCCTGGTGGTGCGCGAAGGCGATGCGCTGCTGCGCGTGAACCTCTTCGATTACCTCGACACCGGCGTGTTCCTCGACCACCGGCCCTTGCGCCTGCAGTTCGCGCGCGAGGCGCAGGGCAAACGCTTCCTCAACCTGTTCTGCTACACGGGCGCGGCGACGGTGCAGGCCGCGCGCGGCGGTGCGGCAAGCACGACGAGCGTGGATCTGTCGGGCACCTACCTGCAGTGGTTGTCGGACAACCTGCAGCAGAACGGCATCAGCGGCGGCCGTCACCGCCTCGTGCAGGCGGATGCGATCCAATGGTTGCTGGCCGACCGCGGGGACTACGACTTGATTTTCTGCGACCCGCCGACGTTCTCGAACTCCGCGCGCGCCGCCGACTTCGACGTGCAGCGCGAACACGTGCGCCTGCTGCGCGCGGCCATGCACCGGCTCTCGCCCGATGGTGCGTTGTACTTCTCGAACAACTACCGCCGCTTCCGCCTGGACACCGAAGCGCTCGCCGATGTCGCGGACATCGAGGACGTGAGCGCATCGACGATCCCGCCCGACTTCGCGCGCGATGCCCGCATCCATCGTTGCTGGCGCTTGCGGAGACCTGGGGCAAGCTGATGGAAGCGCGGGAATCGCGGCACCCCCACTGGTGGACCCTGTTCCGCCAGTGGCTGCGCGACCCGCTGCGCACCGCGGCCGTGTTGCCCTCCAGTCGCGAACTTGCGGCCGCGATGGTCGCCGAGCTGCCGCCCGGCACCACGCGCGTGATCGAACTGGGCGGTGGTACCGGCGCCCTCACGCGCGCGCTGCTCGCGCATGGCATCCACGGTGACTCGCTGCTGGTCGTCGAGCTCAACGAAGAACTGCACGAACACCTGCACGAGCGATACCCCACCGTGCACATCGCGCTGGGCGATGCCACCGAACTGCTGCACGTCGCCGAACGCTGCGGTTACCTCGCGGCCGGACCGGTGGATGCAGTCATCTCGGGCCTGGGCCTGCTGGCCATGCCCGTGTCGATGCAGCGCGCGATCCTGCAGCAGGCCTTCGCTGCCCTGCGCGAAGGCGGCCGCTTCATCCAGTTCACCTATGGCCCGCAGGCGCCGGTGGCCGACGAAGTCGTGCGGGGCCTGGGCCTGCGCGCGCATCGTGGCGACTTCGTCCTGCGCAACGTGCCTCCGGCGACCGTCTACGTGTACGAGCTGGCCGCATCGGCCGGGCGCGCCTGACAACCCTGCGTTCCACCAGCGACACTGGCGGCCACGCGAGGCCGACCCCAACCTTCCGGCTTCACCACAGGAGGTCCCCATGGCCACCACCACCGCAACCTCTTACGCCCGCGTGGCCCGCAAGCTGCGCGGCCAGGCCGCGTCCGATGGCGCGGGCGTCAAGCTCACCCGCGTGATCGGTTCGCCGCAGCTCGACATGCTGGATCCGTTCCTGCTGCTCGACGAGTTCGGCACCGACAAGGCCGAGGACTACCTGGCGGGCTTCCCGGACCATCCGCATCGCGGGTTCGAAACGGTCACCTACATGCTCGACGGGCGCATGCGCCACAAGGACAACCACGGCAACGAAGGGTTGCTCCTGCCGGGCAGCGTGCAGTGGATGACCACGGGCCGTGGCCTGGTGCACAGCGAGATGCCGGAACAGCAGGAAGGCCGCATGCGCGGTTTCCAGTTGTGGGTGAACCTGCCGAAGACCAACAAGATGGACGCGCCGCAGTATCAGGAATTTCCCGATGCGCGGATGCCGCATGTCCAGCCGGCGGCGGGCGTGGACGTGAAGATCATCGCGGGTGAAGTCGATGGTGCGCGCGGGCCGATCGTGCAGCCGGCGACGTCGCCGGTGTATCTCGACATCACCCTGGCGCCGAGTGCGTCGTGGGAATACGCGCTGCCGGAAGGGCACAACGCGTTCGCGTACTTCTTCGAAGGCGACGGCAGCGTCGGCCATGGCGAGGAAGCGCGTGCGTTGTCGTCTCAGGAACTCGCGGTGCTCGGCGGTGGTGAAACCTTCGCCGTGCAGGCCGGTGCGAAGGGTGGGCGTCTGATCCTCGTCGCAGGGCGTCCGTTGCATGAGCCGGTCGCGCGCTACGGTCCGTTCGTGATGAACACGAAGGAAGAAATCATGCAGGCCTTCGTCGACTTCCAGTCTGGGAAGTTCTGAGGTCCGGCAAGTTCTGACGCGCAGTCACTCGGGGAGCGGGATGAACTCCGTCTCGCCCTCGATCTGGCCGAAGCGGCCTTCGCGCCAATCGGCCTTCGCCTGTTCGATGCGGTCCTTCGACGAGGACACGAAGTTCCACCACATGTGGCGATGCGCATCGAGCGGTTCGCCGCCCAGCAGCATCGCTTTCACCGGCGTGCGTGCGCGCAGCTTGTGGCGCACGCCGGGATCGAGCACGAGCAGGTGTTGCGTGGGAATGTCCGCGCCGTCGACCTGCACGTCGCCCTGCAACACGTAGAGCGCACGCTCGGCCGCGCGCGCGTCGACTTCGAACTCCGCGCCCGCGGCCATGTCGACCGCGACGTTGAACGTATCCGCGAACACCGCGACCGGCGATTCCTCGCCGAACGCGCGGCCCGCGATCACGCGCAGCACGACGCCGGGTAATTCGATGCGCGGCAGCGACGCCTGGTCGTGGTGGAAGAACGCCGGTTCGCTTTCCTCGTGCGACTTCGGCAAGGCCACCCACGTCTGCATCCCGTGCGCCGGATGCGGCGCGCCACGCAGGTCCAAGGGCGTGCGCTCCGAATGCGCGATGCCGCGGCCGGCCGTCATCCAGTTCACGTCGCCCGGTTGGATGTCCTGCACGCTGCCGAGCGTGTCGCGATGGCGGATGGTGCCTTCCCACAGGAACGTGACGGTGGCCAGGCCGATGTGGGGATGCGGGCGCACGTCGATGCCGCGGCCCGGTTCGAACACGGCCGGGCCCATGTGGTCGACGAAGACGAACGGCCCGACGCTGCGGGCCTTGATCGTCGGCACCGCGCGACGGACCTGGAAACCACCGAGATCGTGGACGCTGGGAGCGACGAGGACGGTCATGGCGTGGGCCTCACTGTGCGGGATCGATGCGGACGGTGACGGGTTGCACTTCGCCGAACGCGAGGTCTTCCACCGTCAATCGCCACGCGCCCATGTTCTTCGACGGCGCTTCGGGCAGGTTGGCCGTCATCGGTGCGACGGTGCCGCCGACGGTCGCGAATTCGAAACGGATGTCGGCATCGCCTGCGCGGATGCAGCGTGCATTCGGCGGGCAACGCGAGTCCTGCGGCACGTCGATGTATTTCAGCGTCGCGCCATCGGGCAGGCGCACGGTTTCGCCCTGGTGCATGGAAACCGAAGTGCCTGCCGTGATCGAGCGCATGCGGGTGTCCTCGTGCGGTGTCGCGCTCGCGCAGGCAGACAAGGCGAAGGCGGCAAGCAATGCAGCGACCGTGCGAACCATGACGACTCCGGCATCCGTGGGAGACGCCCGAGTCTAGCCCGCCTTCGCGTGGGGCGGCGTGGTGGTGGTGAACGCCTGCGCCAGGCGCAGGGGTTCGGGTATGCGGTCGTCGGTGGTGAAGCGCATGCACAGGTCCGCCACGGACGGCATGGCCACGCGGTGCCCCGGCGAGACGACGATCGGCGGCGCCTTCGCCTGGCTGCGCAGCAACCAGCCGATCTGCTGGCCGTGCTCGCGCAGGGCCACGTAGGCGCCACGGATCGTGTGCAGCTCCATGGCCGTGCCCAGCAACGGTCGCGGGGAAATGCCGATCGTGGGCAAGCCGGTGGCCACGCCGAAATGCGAGGCGATGCCGAAGCGATGCGGATGCGCGATGCCGTCGCCGTCGAACAGCACGAGGTCCGGGGCCGCGGGCAACATCGACACGACCTTGAGCAGCGCGGGCATCACGCGGAAGGAGAGGAAGCCGGGCACGTAGGGCGTGGTCGCCTTCACGTGCGCGACCTGCGCATCGATCAGGTCCAGCGACTCCGCATCCACGAGCACCGCCACCGCGCGCAGGCGTGCGCCTTCGTCTTCCGCAGTGACGGTGACGCCGCCGATGGTATTGAGCGGCTTCGCGAAGCCGTCCTTCAACTGCACGCGCTGCACCAGCGCCTCTTGGAGCGCGTGTGCTTGGGCGACGGTGCCGTCCCAGGTGTCGGTCTTCTTGCGGGTCATCGGGGAAGCATAGTCCCCGGCGCGCGCCTCAGCGCAGCCCGGTGAACAAAAGGATGGCGGCGACGACCAGGTACAGGCCGAGGAAGACGATGTTGGCCGTCGAACTGCCCGGGATCAGCACCGCGCGCTCCGGCTTGCGCGGGTCGTAGAACACGTCCACTTCCTTGCCGACCTTCATCCCGTCGATCATCTCCAGCGCCTCGCGGAAGCGGATCCAGGCGGTCGCGCGGTAGCTCAGTCGCCGCGATTGGAACCAGCGTCCGCCGACGTTGTAGCGATAGTGCGCATGCACCGAGTGCGTGCCTTCCTGGTCGCGGAACGGGTCGTTTTCGAACTCCAGGTCGGGCATGTCTTCCACCCAGACCTTGGAGACCACGCCGGTGGTGTGCTCCCACGCGCGCGATTCCAGGCCCATGTGGATCTTCCACAGCTCGCGGGCGGCGAGGGCGAGGAGGAGGAGCGAGGCAAAGAACGCGATCTGTCCCATGCCGCGATCCTCGCCGGATCACGCCGCCCGTTGCAACGCCGCCAGCAAGCCCCGGGCCGCCTGCACCCGCGCGGTCGCGTCGGGCAGGTCGAGCTTCAGGCGCAGCTTGTCCGGGCCGTCCATGGCGTAGTGCTGCGGTTGCTTCTGGATCATCTGGATGACCGTCATCGGATCGACGTCCGGCTTGGCCTCGAATTGCAGGCGCCCGCCGGTGGGGCCGAGGTCGAGTTTGCGGATGCCGATCTGCGTGGCGTGCAACTTGAGCTCGGCGATGGCGAACATGTGCTTGGCCGCATCCGGCAACAGGCCGAAGCGATCGATCATCTCCACCTGCAGGTCGCGGAGTTCGTCGGCGTTGCGCGCGCTGCTGATGCGCTTGTACAGCGTCAGGCGCGCGTGCACGTCGGGCAGGTAATCCTCGGGGATCAGCGCCGGCACGTTGAGCACCACATCCGCGCCGCGACGTTCGAACGACGGATCTTCGTCGGGCAGCTTGCCCTGGCGGATCGAACGCACCGCGCGTTCCAGCAGTTCGGTGTAGAGGCTGAAGCCCACTTCCGCCATCTGGCCGCTCTGGTCTTCGCCCAGCAGCTCGCCCGCGCCGCGGATTTCCAGGTCGTGCGTGGCGAGGGTGAAGCCCGCGCCGAGCTCGTCCATCGAGGCGATCGCATCCAGGCGCTTGCGCGCATCGACGGTGATGCTGCGATTGTCCGGCACCACGAGGTAGGCGTAGGCGCGATGGTGCGAACGCCCGACGCGGCCGCGCAACTGGTGCAGCTGCGCGAGGCCGAACTTGTCGGCGCGGTTCATCACGATGGTGTTGGCGTTCGGGATGTCGATGCCCGATTCGATGATCGTCGTGCACAGCAGCACGTTGAAGCGCTGCTTGTGGAAGTCGAGCATCACGCGTTCGAGTTCGCGCTCGGGCATCTGGCCATGCGCGATGCCGATGCGCGCTTCGGGCACCAGCTCCTGCAGGTCGCGCTGCATGCGCGTGATGGTTTCCACGTCGTTGTGCAGGAAGTACACCTGGCCGCCGCGCGCGAGTTCGCGCTGGTGCGCTTCGCGCAACAACGCGCCGTCCCACGGCGTGACGAAGGTCTGCACCGCCAGCCGATGCGCGGGCGGGGTGGCGATGATCGACAGGTCGCGCAAACCGGCCATCGCCATGTTGAGCGTGCGCGGGATGGGCGTGGCGGTGAGCGTGAGCAGGTGGACGTTCGCGCGCAGCGCCTTCAGCGCTTCCTTCTGGCGCACGCCGAAGCGCTGTTCTTCGTCGACGATGACCAAGCCGAGGTCCTTGAAGCGCACGTCGCCCTGCAACAGGCGGTGGGTGCCGACGATGACGTCGATCTTGCCTTCGGCGAGTTTCTCCAGCTCGGCCTTGATCTCCTTGGTGCTCTTGAAGCGCGAGAGCACTTCCACCTTGATCGGCCAGTCGGCGAAGCGGTCGCGGAAATTGCGGTAGTGCTGCTCGGCCAGCAGCGTAGTGGGCACGAGCACGGCCACCTGCTTGCCCGCGGCGGCTGCCACGAAGGCTGCGCGCACCGCGACTTCGGTCTTGCCGAAGCCCACGTCGCCGCAGACCACGCGGTCCATCGGCTGCGAGGAAGAGAGGTCGCGGATCACTGCTTCGATCGCGGCGTGCTGGTCGGGCGTTTCTTCGAACGGGAAGGTGGCCGCGAAGGGTTCGTACATCGCGCGATCCACGTCGAGCGCGAGGCCTGCGCGCGCCTGGCGCTTGGCCTGGATCTCGAGCAGTTCGGCGGCGACGTCGCGCACCTTCTCCGCGGCCTTGCGCTTGGCCTTCGTCCACTGCTCGCCACCGAGCGAATGCAGCGGGGCGGTTTCGGCCGAGGCGCCTGAGTAGCGCGAGATGCGATCCAGCTGCGCGACCGGGACGTACAAGCGGTCGCCCTTCGCGTATTCGATCTCGAGGTATTCGCCGGGCGTGCCGCCGGCTTCCAGCGTGACCAGGCCGCGATAGCGACCGACGCCATGGTCCTCGTGCACGATCGGCGCGCCTTCGGTGAGCTCGCCGAGGTCGCGGATGATCTGTTCGGGTTCGCGTCCAACGCGCTTGCGGCGACGCGGTTGCGCGGCGCGCTCGGGGAAGAGCTGGCGTTCGGTGAGCACCACCAGCGGCGTGCCGGCGATGTCGGCATCGAGCGCGAAGCCGTCTTCGAACGGCGCCACCGCGATGCAGAAGCGATCCTTCGACGCGACGAACGTCGCCCAGTCGGCCACCACCTTCGGGTGCACGTCCGCGGCCTGCAGCACTTCGATGAGCGCTTCGCGACGGCCCGCGGAATCGGCAGCGACGAGCGTGCGGCCTGGGTAACTCGACAGGAAGGTCTTCAAGGCACCCGCAGCGGTGGTCTCGCGCGCGGCAACGGGCACGTCGGGCGCGGGTTGATCACCCAGCGCCTGCGCTTTCGCCGCCTTCGCCTGGTCGCCACCGACGACATCCACGCGTGCGAGCGTGTTGAGGCGTTCGCGCAGGCCTTCGGGCGAGAGATACAACTCCGTCGGCGGCAGCAGCGGCCGTTCGATGTCGTGGCGACGCTGTTCGTAGCGATCGGCGGTCTGCGACCAGAACGCATCGGCGCTCGCCAATGCCCCTTCGCACACGACCGGCAGCATGCGCTCGCCGAGGTAATCGAAGAGCGTGGCGGTCTTGTCGAAGAACAGCGGCAGGTAGTACTCGATGCCCGCCGGGGCCAGCCCCGCTTTCAAGTCCTGGAACAAGGCACTGCGCCGTGTGTCGATGTCGAAGCGATCGCGCAGGCCCTGCATGGCGCGCTTGCGCGCGTCGTCGTCGAGCGGCACTTCGCGGCCCGGCAGCAGTTGCACGGCATCGACCTTGTCGAGCGAGCGTTGCGATTCGGGATCGAAGCCGCGGATCGAGTCGATCTCATCGTCGAACAGCTCGACGCGATACGGCTCGTCGGCGCCCATCGGATACACGTCGAGCAAGCCCCCGCGCACCGCGAAGTCGCCCGGATCGAACACCTGCGGCACGTGGCGGTAGCCCGCGGATTCCAGCCGGCGCTTCTCCGCATCGAGATCCAGGCGCTGGCCGACCTTCACGTCGAAGGCATTGCCCACCACATAGCGCACCGGCGCCAGGCGCTGCAGCGCCGTCTGCACCGGCACGACGACCACGCCGCGCTTGAGCGTCGGCAGGCGCAGCAATGCGGCGAGACGTTGCGACACGATGTCCGCGTGCGGGCTGAACTGGTCGTAGGGCAGCGTTTCCCAATCGGGGAAGGGCAGGATCGGCAGCGTCGCGTCGTCGCCGAGCAGCGTGCGCAGGTCCGCTTCGAGCTGGTGCGCGCCCTGGTTGTCCTTCGCGATGGCGAGCAGCGGCCCGTCGTGCGCATCCGCGGCGCGCGCGATGGCGAAGGCGAGTGCGGACGGCGAATGCGGCGCGCGCCACCACGCGATCGCCTGGCCGGCGCGCGGGAGGGGCGGAGCGGGGAAGGTCGGTCGGGGCGTGTCGTTCATGCGTTCGAAAAAAGCAGGGCACCGCCGGAACGCATGCGCGGCCAGCGGAAGGGGCGTGGAGTGTAGCGAATCGGGGCTAACGCCGGCCTTGCGGCAAGGTCATGCCGATCAGGGTCAGGCCGCCTGCGGCGTTTCGTGGTGGTGCGTCGTGCGTGCCGGCGTCAGGTCGAGCACCACGCGCACCAGGCCAGGCTCGGGCGCCGCCTCGCGATGGAATCCCAGCGACTGCGCGAGCGCGAGCATCGGTTGGTTGTGTTCCTGCACGTCGCCCCACAGGCGTTCGAGCTTGCGGCCCTTCGCCCAGCGCACGAGGCGGCGCATCAGGTGCCGGCCCAGGCCCATGCCCGCGATGTAGTGGCTGACCAGGATCGCGAATTCGGCTTCGCGCCCGGAGTCGGTGATCGCCGCGCGCGCGACGGCGCCGACCAGCGCTTCGCCCGGCGGCAGCGGTTCGGCGGCCACGAGCGCGAACTCGCGCTTTGCGTCCGGGCGCGTGAGGCGATCGGCCTGGTCGGGCGAGAGTTCCTTCAGCGCATGCAGGAAGCGCTGGCGGATTTCATCGGGCTCCAGCAGCGCGAAACCTTGGCGCAACGGATCGGCATCGGCCGGTCGGATCGGGCGCACGAGGACCTCCCGGCCATTGCTGAGCCGGATGTGCTCGTGCCACGGGGGGAGTCGGTTGCGGGCCGCCATTCAGCGAGATTGCCAGACCGGAAGTGAAAGTCAGCTCTAGGGCGAGGGTCGCGACGGGTCGCATGCGTTCGGGTTGATAAACTCGCCGGCCCCCATTCATGTCTTGCAGGCGCCCATGTCCGGCAGCGGCGATTCCACCCGCGCGATCCTCTTCGCACTCGGCGCCAACTTCGCCATCGCCTGTGCCAAGGGCGTGGCGGCGTTCTTCACGGGCTCCAGCGCGATGATCGCCGAGACCGTGCACTCGCTGGCCGACTGCGGCAACCAGCTCCTGCTGCTGCTCGGCATGCGCCAGGCCAAGCGCCCGCCCACGCCGGACTACCCGCTCGGGTATGGCAAGGAAATCTATTTCTGGTCCTTCCTCGTCGCGCTGATGCTGTTCTCGGTGGGCGGCATGTTCAGCCTCTACGAGGGCGTGCACAAACTCAGCCACCCCGGGAAGCTGTCGAATGCGTGGTGGGCGATCGGCGTGCTGGTGTTCGCCATTGGCGCGGAGAGCGTGTCGATGCGGGCCTGCATCGTCGAGGTGAACAAGGCGCGTGGCGGACGATCGTTCTGGCGCTGGTTCCGAGAGAGCCGACAGGCGGAACTGGTCGTCATCTTCGGCGAGGACCTCGCCGCGCTGCTCGGCCTGGTGTTCGCGCTGATTGCGGTGTTCGTCTCCATGATCACCGGCAATCCCTTGTGGGATGCACTGGGCACGATCGCGATCGGTGTATTGCTGATCGTGGTGGCGGTGTTCGTGGCGGTGGAAGTGAAGGCTTTGCTGATCGGCCAGAGCGTGGATGCGAACGTGCAGGCGGACATGCGGACGTTCCTCGAATCGCAGCCGCAGATTGCGCGCGTCATCAGCCTGATCACGCTGCAGCTGGGCAACGACATCATGGTGTCGGTGCATGCGGAGATGCGCGATACGGGGACGCCGCGCGAGATGATCGACGGGATCAACGCGATCGAGGCGGAGTTGAAGCGGCGCTTTCCGACGGTGCGGTGGAGTTTCTTCGAACCGGAGATGGAAGGGCGCGGGCGGGACGATCAGGATTACGCGCCGACGGCGGGGTGATTCGTTTGACTTCGGAAGGACGGCCCGTCCTGCAAGGGCTTATGTCCTCGGCCGGTGCGCTGTAGCTGCATCCCTGCGGACAGAGCACCGTGCGCAAGGCCATCCATGGCCTTGCTCCGAGGACATAAGCCCTCGCATGCCGGCCCTCGTCGTTGATTCACTGGCACCGCTTCGGGGGCTTCAAGCGGGTGCGTGCAGCCACTCCACGCGCGCTGCACCACCGCCGTCCTCGCCTAACGCATGCCGGAGCACACGCAACGTCGGTTGCAGCTGCACATCGAACTGCCAAGGCGCATTGAGCACCAGCAAGCCGCTGCCGTTCATGCGCAGCGGTGAGTCGTCGGGACGCACGAGCAGCTCCGCAACGAGCGCAGACTTCGCAGGCAAATCCTTCGCCCGCCGGTAGAACGGCTGCAGCGTGCGGCGCAACTTGATCGGATACCACAACAGATAGATCGCCTGCGGCCACCGCGCCAACGCATCGCGCAACGCATGCAGCGCGACATCGAACTCTTCCAGCTGCGCCTCGAACGGCGGATCGATCAACACCAACCCGCGCCCGAACTTCGTCTCGCCGATGCGCGGCGGCAGCATGGCCTTCATCGCCGCATAGCCATCGCGTGCATGCACGGCCACGCGCGCGTCGTAGTGGAGCGCGTCCTTCAGCGCCGCGGCTTCTTCCGGATGCAGTTCGCAGCAGGCGATGCGGTCCTGTTCGCGCAGGGCATGCGCGAGCAACCAGGGTGAGCCGGGGTAGGCGGTCGGACCATGCTGGGCACGGCAGTCGTCGATGGCCGCGAGGTAGCGCGCGACCGCGGGATCCCGGGTGCCCGCCAGGCGCGCGACGCCGCCGGCGGCCTCGCCCGTGCGCAATGCGGCCTCGGCGTCGAGCTTGTACAAGCCGCGGCCGGCATGGGTGTCCAGCGCGAAGCACGCGGCGGGCTTGGCCAGCAGCGCGTCGCACGCGGCGAGCAGGACCACGTGCTTGAGGACGTCCGCGTGGTTGCCGGCGTGGAAGGCGTGGCGGTAATTCATGGCGGCAAGCATACGCGGCGGCTGTATGCTTCGGCCCATGCCGCTGCTGCTGCTTGTCGAAGACGAACCACCGATCGCCGACACCGTCGCGTACGCCCTGCGCGAGGACGGCTTCGACGTGCGCCATTGCCTGACCGCGGGCGCCGCCTTGGCGGCAGCCAAGGGCGATCGCTTCGACCTGGCCATCCTCGACGTGGGCCTGCCGGACCTCGGCGGGTTCGCGCTGTGCCGCGAGTTGCGCCGCAGCGCCGACCTGCCGGTGATCTTCCTCACCGCGCATGCGGCCGAAGCCGAGCGCGTGCTGGGCTTCGAGCTGGGCGCGGACGATTACGTGACCAAGCCCTTCTCGCCGCGCGAGCTGGTCGCGCGCGTGCGCGCGGTATTGCGGCGCGCCCAGGGCGGTGCGGCGACGACGCCGGCCAACGGCACCTTCGAGCACGACACCGACGGCCACCGCATCCGCTATCGCGGCCAATGGCTCGACCTCACGCGTTACGAATACGGCCTGCTCGCCGCGTTGCTGCAACGCCCCGGCGCCGTGTTGTCGCGCGCGCAACTGATGGATCGCGTGTGGGGCGATGCGCTCGACAGCGGCGACCGCACCGTGGACACGCACGTGAAGACCCTGCGCGCGAAACTGCACACCGTGGACCCGTCCGCCGATCCGATCCGCACGCATCGCGGCCTCGGGTATTCGATCGCGACCTGACATGCGCATCGGCCTGCGCATCTTCCTCGGGTACTTCGCCATCGTGGCGCTGTGCGCGCTGTTGCTCGCGCGCGTGTTCGTCACCGAGATGAAGCCCGGCGTGCGGCAGGCGATGGAGGACACGCTGGTCGATACCTCCAACGTGCTGGCGGAACTGGCCACCGACGATTTCCTCGCCGGGTACATCGCCGACGGGCGTTTCGCCACGCGCGTGAAGGAACTCAAGGGTCGCGATTTCGGCGCCGAGATCTGGGGCTTCGGCAAGCGCGCGGCGAACTACCGCATCTACGTGACCGACGCGCACGGCATCGTGGTGTACGACAGCGACGGGCGCGACATCGGCAAGGACTACTCGCGCTGGAACGACGTGTACCGCACTCTGCGCGGGCAGTACGGCGCACGCTCCACGCGCAGCGATCCCAACGACGACGCCTCCACCGTCATGCACGTCGCGGCGCCCCTGCGCGATGCCAGCGGGAAGATCGTCGGCGTGCTCACGGTGGCGAAGCCGAACCAGGCACTCGCGCCCTTCATCGCGCGCAGCCAGCGCACCGTGATGCGCTGGGGTTGGGTGCTGATGGGCACCGCGCTCGCCATCGGCGTGCTGATGGCGTGGTGGATGTCGCGCCAGCTCGGCGACCTGCGTCGCTACGCTAACGCGGTGACTGCGGGCGAACGCGCGAGTCCGCCAAAATCCACCGGCGAATTCGGCGAGCTCGGGCAGGCGTTGGAGACCATGCGCGTGCGCCTGGAAGGCAAGCAATACGTCGAGCAGTACGTGCACAGCCTCACGCACGAGATGAAGAGCCCGCTCGCCGCCATCCGCGGGAGCGCGGAGCTGCTCGAATCGCCCATGGAAGAAGCGGACCGCGCGCGCTTCGCCACCAACATCCGCACGCAGAGCGAACGCCTCGCGGCGATGATCGACAAGCTGCTTGCGCTCGCGGCAGTGGAACACCGGCAGCACCTGGAAACGCGCGAGCGCGTGGACCTCGTGCCGCTCGTCGACGAGGCCATCGCGCATTGCGCACAGCGCCTCGGCGCCGCGCACGTGGCCGTGGCGCGCACAGGCGAGGCGCAGGCCTGGGTCGAAGGCGATCCCTTCCTGCTGCGCCAGGCCGTGGCCAACTTCATCGAGAACGCGGCCGCGTTCTCGCCCGCCGACAGCACGATCGAAGCGCACGTTGCACGCGAGGGCGATCGGGTGTCGCTGCTCGTCGCAGACCGCGGCGCGGGCATCCCCGACTACGCTTTGCCCCGCGTGTTCGAGCGCTTCTATTCCCTCCCGCGCCCGGATGGTGGCAGCCGCAGCAGCGGCCTGGGCCTGTGTTTCGTGGCGGAAGTGGCGGCGCTGCACGGCGGCACGGCCACGCTCGGCAACCGCGACGGCGGCGGCGCGGCGGCCACGCTGGTCCTCCCGGCCGCCTGACTTCACCTTCGCCTCACCATCCCGCCATCGCCCGCGCACGCGGCGGGGCGAGGCTGCGCGCGTCGCCCACTCCGGAAGGAAGCCGCCATGCGCCTCGCATTCAAGACCGTCGTCGTCGTGTTCCTCATGCTCGGGTTGTTGATCCCGTTGATGTTCATCCACGCCACCATCGCCGAGCGCCAGGAGTACCAGCGCCAGGCGACGCAGGACGTGGCGTCCAGTTCGGCGGGACAGCAGGCGCTGGTGGGGCCCGTGCTCGTGGTGCCTTACGTGGAGCAGGTCGAAGAGGAAGAGGCCGGGCCGCAAGGTGTGCGCAAAGTGCTGCGCGACCGGGCGGGGCAGTGGACCTTCTTCCCCGCAACGCTGTCGATCGAAGGCACGATGACGCCGCACACGCTCAAGCGCGGGCTGTACAGCGTGCCCGTGTACGAAATGGCGATGAACGCGCGCGCCACGATCCGCGCGCACATTCCCGTCGATGGCGAGCGCCCGCGCAGGATCGGCGTTCCCTATCTCAGTGTGGGCGTCGCGGACTCGCGCGGTTTCGTCGGGACGCCGTCGCTGAAGATCGATGGGCGGTCGATGCCGATCGTCGGCGGCTTCGGCAGCCGTCCGATCGGCGGCGTGCATGTGCGCCTGGCGGTGCCGCGCCCGGGCGATGACCTGGTGTTGCCGATCGCCTTCGACGCCACGCTCGCCGGTACGGAATCGCTCGCGCTCGTCCCGATCGCGCGCGACAACCGCTTCTCGTTGCGCTCCACGTGGCCCGACCCGATGTTCCAGGGCAGCTTCCTGCCGCGCACGCGGATGGTGGACGAACGCGGATTCCGCGCGAACTGGGAGATCTCTTCGCTCGCGAGCAATGCGCAGTCGCAGTTCCTCCAGGCCAGCGGTCAGCAGGACGCGTTGTGGCAGCTGGCCAAGGGCGGACGCAACATCGATGGCGTCGGCGTGGCGCTGATCAACGCCGTCGACGGTTACACGCTGGCCGATCGCGCGACGAAGTACGGGATCCTGTTCGTGCTGCTGACCTTCGTCGGCTTCTTCATGTTCGAACTGATCAAGCAGTTGCCGATCCACCCGATCCAGTACGGCCTCGTCGGCCTGGCACTCGCGATCTTCTTCCTGCTGCTGGTGAGCCTGAGCGAGCACATCCCGTTTGGTGCCGCCTACCTGGTCTCTGCAACGGCGTGCATCGGGTTGCTGGGCTTCTACCTGAGTGCGGTGCTGCGCAGCATCGCGCGTGGCCTCGGGTTCGCGGCGATGCTCGCGGCCTTGTATGCAGCGCTGTATGGCGTGCTCGTGTCGGAAGACAACGCGCTGGTGCTCGGCTCGGGCCTGCTGTTCTGCGTGCTGGCCACGATCATGATCGTCACGCGCAAGGTCGACTGGTACGCGCTGCAGCAGCAACGCAACCTGGCCTCGCAGCCCGCGTAGGGGTCAGAACAACGTCACCCCAGGAACCAGCCACAACGCGGCGCCGGCGATCGCAGATCCGATCGCCGTCGCCGCGAGCACGTCGGTGGGGTAGTGCAGGCCGAGCACGACACGCGAGACCGCCACGGTGGACGCGAAGGGGACGAGGACCCAGGCGAGCATCGGGTAGTGCGCGAGTGCGACCAGCGTGAACGCCACCGCGTGCAACGTGTGGCCGGAGGGGAAGCTGAACTCGTCGAGCGGTGCGACCCAGGCGCGGATGCGCGCATCGAAGGCGAAGGGCCGCGGACGCTTGGTCCAGTGCTTGAGCAGTTGGTAGAGGCCGAGCGCGATCGCGCCGGTGACCGCGAGGTGCGTGGCGGCGAACAAACCATCCCACCCGTCGAAGATCACCATGCCCGCCATCAGCGCGTACCAGGCGATGCCGTCGCCGAGGCGGCTGGCGATCGAGAACACGGTGCGCACGCTGGGGTTCGCGCACCAATGATTGGTCCGCAGGCACCATTCGGCGTCACGCCTAGGCAAGTGCACGTTGCGCATGGTCGCGCCTCCGCAGGGCGAGCAATTGCAGGAGCGCGTCGAATTCCGCCGCGACCTGGTCGGGATGCAGGTGTTCCACCGCCGCGCGCGTTGCGTGGCGCATGCGGCGCAACGCGATCGGATCCTGTGCGAGGCGCACGGCCGCGGTGACGAAGGCCGCCGCGTCGCCATCGGGCACGCGGATGCCGTGCTCGCCGTTGCGCAGGTGTTCGCGCGCCGCGCCGTAGTCGTAGGCGAGCGTCGGTACGCCGCTGGCCATCGCTTCGAGCGTCACGTTGCCGAAGGTTTCGCTGCGGCTCGGGAACAGGAACAGATCGCCGCTGGCGAAATGGCGCGCGAGGTCTTCGCCGCGTTGCAGGCCGCAGAACACGAGGTCGGGGTTCGCTTCGGCGAGCGGGCCACGCAGCGGGCCTTCGCCGACGAAGACGAAACGCGCGTCGGGCCGCACGCGTTCGATCGCGCGGAAGGCTTCGATCGCGAGCGCCAGGTTCTTTTCTGCCGCGATGCGGCCCACGTGCATGGCGACCAGCGTGCCGTCGCCGGCGCCCCATGCGGTGCGCAGGCGCGCGTCGCGCTTGGTCGGATGGAACAGCGTGCCATCGACGGCGCGCGCCAGTCGCATCGGATGCGTGAAGTGGCGATGCGCAAGCCAGTCCTGCAACTCGCGCGTGGCGACGAGCGTGGCATCGCCCGCGTTGTGGAAGCGGCGCATCCAGCGCAGCGCGAGCGGTTCCAGGAACGGGAAGCCGTAGTCGCGCATGTAATGGTCGAAGCGCGTGTGCAGGCCGGTCGCGATCGGCACGCCGAGGCGTCGCGCGACGCGGCGCGCGGCCCAACCGAGCGGACCTTCGGTGGCGATGTACACCGCATCCGGTGTCGACGCTTCCCAATGTTGCGCAAGCGCGCGCAGTGCAGGCGCGCCGAAACGCAGGCCGGGATAACGGGGCAGGGGGAAGCCGCGCACGAGCAGCGTGTCGTCGACGCGCTCGCCATCGTGCGCCTGGCGCGGGCGCACGAGCCCGATGTCGTGGCCCCGTTTGCGCAACCCGTGCGCGAGGCCTTCGACGGTCAGGGAGACGCCGTTGATTTCCGGCGGCCAGGTCTCGGTGACGATCGCGTAGCGCATGCCGGGCAGGCTGGGCTTGCGCGATGACGCGTCGGTGTCTCCCCTGTGACAGTTCGCCACAGGCGTGCATTCCGGGGCTTGACAGGGCCGGGTGTGTTGGCTGTACTAGTCGCCACAGTACACCTAGGACACCCCAGATGGCCCGGACCCAGGCCCTGATGCTCCAGATCGCGACCGGCGACCCCCGGCCGATCAGCAAGCAGATCGTCGACGCCGTGCGCATGAAGATCGCGACCGCCGAGCTGTCGCCCGGCGACCAGCTGCCCAGCGTCCGCGGCCTCGCGCAGCAACTCACGGTCAATCCGAACACCGTCGCCAAGGCCTATGCCGAACTCACCACGGAGGGCTGGCTCGAATCGCGGCAGGGTCTGGGCCTGTATGTCGCGACGCCGCGCCAACGATTGAGCGATGCCGAACGCTCGCGCCGCCTGGACGAGGCCATCGCGCGCTTCCTCCACGACGTCATCGCCCTGGATTACCCGCCGGATGAAGTGCAGGCCCGACTGCACCGCGAGTTCCTCGCGCTGGCCCCCCGCAAAAGCGCCTGACGCCCCGGAACCGACATGAGCCTCCCCAACGACTTCGTCATCGAAACCGACGCGCTCACCAAGCGCTACGGGCGCAAGCTGGCGCTCGACCATCTCGACCTGCGCATTCCGCGCGGTCGCATCCATGCCGTGGTCGGTGCGAACGGTGCAGGCAAGTCCACGCTGTTCCGCATCCTGCTCGGCTTCCTGCCGCCCACTGTCGGCACCGCGCGCATCCTGGGCCGCGACTCGCAGCGCCTCACGCCCGAAGACCGCGGCCGCATCGGCTTCGTCAATGAAGAACACACGCTGCCGGGCTGGATGCGCGTGACCGCGGTGACCGACATGCATCGCCGCCAGTATCCGCGCTGGAACGAAGATGCCTTCCGCGATGTGCTCGGGCATTACCACGTGTTGCCGGAACAGAAGGTCGGGCAGCTCTCGCGCGGCGAACGTGCAGGTTTCAACCTCGCGCTCGCGCTGGCGCAGGGGCCGGAACTGCTGGTGCTCGACGAACCGACGCTGGGCCTGGACGTGGTGGCCAAGCGCGCCTTCCTCGAATCGCTGATGTATAGCAACGCGACCGACGATTGTACGGTCATCTATTGCTCGCACCAGATGGAGGAGATCGAACGCGTCGCCGACAACCTGGTGATCCTCGAACGCGGACGCCTGATGCACATGTCGGCGCCCGACGAGTTCTGCGCGCGCGTCACGCACTGGGTGGCCGACATTCCATTCAAGGGACCGGACCCGCGTTCGGTGCCGGGCCTGCTGCAGTTGCAGCGCCTGGATGGACTGCACCACTACCTGGTGCTGGACCAGCAGGACGACTTCGCCGAATTCCTGCGCGCCAGCGGCGCGCGTTCGGTGCAGAGCATGCCGGTGAGCCTGGACCGCGCGGTCAACGGCTTCCTGGCGAAGAACCACGCAGCGCCCGACGCACAGCGCGCGCACGCATGAGGACCACGACGATGTTGGATCTGTTCAAGGCCGAGTTGTTGCGCTTCCGCTGGTGGGCCGCGGGGTGCGTGGCGTTGCAACTCGTGGTGCTGGGCTTCCTGACGCGCGTGGTGGATCTCGCGCAGCAGCCCTTGCTGGTCTATCGCGTGTTCGGCGCCGTGTATGCGGCCGCGGGCCTGTTGCTCGGGCTGTACCAGATGGGCGGCTATCGCCGGCCCAACACGTGGCTCAACCTGTTGCATCGTCCGCTTGCGCCATCGCGCATCGCCATCGCGTTGCTCGGCGCAGGCGCGGTGCTGCTCGCGGTGGGCGTACTGCTTCCGTTGCTCACGATCGCGGGTTGGCAGGAGGGCATGACGGCGCGCGTCGTCGACACGCGGCACCTGCTGCTGGTCGGTTCGGCCTGGATCGTGTCCTTGTGTGGCTATCTCGTCGGCGCGTACCTGATGCTGGCGGACAAGCGCCAGGGATATTGCGCGGCGGTCTTCCTGTTGCTGATCGTGTTCTCGCAGGCGACGGGCTTCGGCGCGGTCACGCTGCAGTTGCTTTCGCTCGCCTGGTTGCTCGCCATGGTGCTGGTCGCGTTCAAGCCCAGTCTCGGCACCCCTGCGCGCGGTGCGGCACGCACGTTCGTCGTCGCCGCGCCGATGACGATGATGATGTGGTTCGCGCTGGTGATGGTCGGGTTCGGCGCGGAGTTCCTGTGGATCGCGCAGGGCTCGCATCCGAACAACGTCGCGGTGCCGAATGTCGACGGCGAGAAGGAAATCGAAGTGCTCGACGGCAAGGCCCTGTTCGTGAAGGGCCTGCGCAACAGCACCGATCCGGAAGCGCCGCTGTGGCGCGAGCAGGCGGCGATCGCGGACATCGACGGCCTGTTCCCTGGCCTGGGCGAAGCGCCGGCACGCAACCAGCTGACCAACATCGCGCCGATGGAATTCGACGATCCGCAGCGCCGCGTGCGTTGGGTCTTCAGCCACGACACGATGCGCTTCGAAGGCTACAGCCTGGTCGACAAGCGCGCGGTCGGCACGTTGGGCATGGCGGGGAATGCGCCGTTCCCGGCGCCCGTGCTGCCCGTCGGCGACAACCTGCTGGTCGATCGCTCGACGGTGTATCAGTTCGACGAGGACGCGAACCTCATCGTCCCGCGTGCGCGCCTGCCCGGCGGCGAGGCAATCACCGGCTACGGCAAGGCTGGCGACGACTTCGTGCTGGTCGGCGAGCGCGCGCTGTATTTCTATGACGCCCGTGCATTCGACGGCAGCGACGGCCTGCTTGCGCCGCGCCTGCGCGTGCCGGTGCCCGGCCGCATGGGCGACGTGCAGCGCATCGACGCAATGGAACTGCTTGATGGTTGGCTGCTCTCGTTCTCCTTCGCGCGTTCGTCCTACAACGCCGAAGGCACGCTGCCTTACCAGCAGATCGTGCGGGCATTCGACGACGGGCGATCGGCCACGGTGGCGCGCCGCGAGATCGCGCGCGACTACCCCGATGCCTGGCGCTACCAGAACTGGTATCCCTCGCCGGTGCTCTACACGGTGCAGAAGGCGGTGAAGAATGCGTTCGCGGGCGAGATGCGCCCCCTGCAAATGGCGACGGCCCCCGTCCCGCGCGCGATGCAAGTGTTCGCAGGCGTGCTGATGTTGCTCTCGATGCTCGGTGCCCTGTGGCGCGTGCGGCACACGGATCTGTCGCGCGCGGCGCGCATCGGTTGGGTGCTCGCGTGCGGCTTGTTGAGCGTGCCTGCGCTGATGGCGCTATGGGCGATGTATCCAGCACGCGAAACGGTGCCTGACGATCTCGTCGCGCATCCCGCCATGGCCTGATCGGAGAAACCTCGATGGCGATGTTCCCGAAGCGGTTCGGGTGGGCGTGGCTTGCCTGTGCGATGGCCTTCGCGCCGCAGGTGCCGGCGCAGGAGGTGGTGGACGCCGCGGCGCTGCGTGCGGAAGTCGCGAAGGAACGTGCGCGTCCGATCTCCCCTCGGTTCCCGCGCGTTGCCTTCCTCGCGCAACCCGTGCTGCTTGGCGCGTGGTTGTCGCCCGATGGACGCCAGGTGGCCTACCTGCGCGAAGCGGGGCGCAATCGCAGCGTGTGGGTCGTGTCCACGGCGGGCGGTGCGCCGAAGCAACTGCTGGCGCAGACCGAGGCGACGCAATTGGCCTGGTCGCGCGATGCCCGCTGGTTGTTCCTGCCGTCGCCGCGCCAGTTGTTTGCGCTGGCTGCGGCCGGGCAGGGTGGGTCGCGTGCGATCGCGAAACTCGGTGGCACGTGGGAGCGCGATTTCGAAGGCGCCGATCCCGCGCGGCCCGATGCGGCGATCGTGTCCGAATCCCCGCCGCTGGTCTCGCGCCTGCCCAAGCGCTGGCGCGTGTATCGCGTGGATGCGTCGGGGCGCGAAACCTTGCTGCACGAGGATGCGCGACAGGTCGTGCAGGTCGCCTTCGATGCGCGAGGTCGGCTGGCCTTCCTCGTTCGCGTGGAGGACCACCATTACGTCGTGCATCGCGTGCACGACGGCCGACTCGTACCGGCGCTGCGTTGCGGTGACCTCGCGCGCTGCATGTTGCTTGGCGCATCGGACGATGGGCGCGAGGCATGGCTGCGCACCGATGTGGGCTCCGACCTCGATCGCCTCGCGCGGCTGGATGCGACGAACCGCTTGCAGACATTGCAGGCCGATCCGCGCAACGAAGCCGACCTGGACGACGTGGCGTTCGATCCGGCCACGCGCACGCCTCTGTTTGCGCGCTACCGCAGTACGGTTGCGGCCACGTACGGGTTGACCCCGGAGGCGCGCGATCATCTCGCTGCCATCCAGTCAAAGCTGGCCAACCGCGACCTGCGCATCGAGGTCGGCCGCGCGCGTTGGCTCGTGCACGACCGCGCGACCACGCTGAAGGGCGAGCGCCTGCATCTGTACGATCCCGCAACGCGCACCTTGCGCGAGCTGGCGCTCGATCCCGCCGTTGCATACCGCAACAAGCCCGCGCCCGCCCTCCCCGAAGCCGCGATGGCGCGCAAGATCGCGTTCACCTGGCGCGCCTCCGACGGCATGCCGATCCACGGCTTCGTCCTCGTGCCCCCCGGCATCGACCCCGCGCGCGCGCCGCTGGTCGCGCACGTGCATGGCGGTCCCTTCAATCTCTTCCGTCCCGAGTTCACGGGCATCGGCCAGATGCTCGCCAATCGCGGCTACATCGTGTTCGAACCCAACTTCCGCGGTTCGACGGGCCATGGCCAGGCCTACATGCGCGCGGGCCGCGGCGATTTCGGCAACGGCCGCGTGCAGCGCGACATCGTCGAAGGCGTGCAGGCCCTGCACGCGCAAGGCATCGGCGATCCCGCGCGTACGGGCATCATCGGCGCATCGTTCGGCGGCTACTCGGCGCTGCAGGGCGTGACCTTCCAGCCGGAGGTCTTCAAGGTCGGCATCGCCGCGGTACCGCCCGCCGATCTCGGCTGGGTGCTGCGCTGGTATGCACAAAGCCCGGACACGACGGCGCGAGGGATTCCGCTCGCAACGACCATGCGCCTGCTCGACCTCGATCCCGCGAGCCCAACGGTCGCCGAACGCCTGCGTGCGCAATCGCCGATCGCGAACGTCGACCGCCTGTCACGCCCCGTGCTGCTGTTCGCGGGTGCGGAAGACGAGCGCGTGCCGATCCGCAGCGTCATGCACTACGCCGCGGCGCTCGCCTCGCGCGGCAAGGATGTCAGCCTGCTCGTCGATCCGAACGGCAGCCACCAGTTGCCCGACCCGCGCACGCGCGAGGCGTATTTCTATCTCGTGGAAACGATGCTGCACCGTCGCCTCGACGGCGCGGCGCCCGAACCCGCGGATGCAGCGCTGCAGGCGTTCGTCTCGCGCAACCTGCGTTTGCGAGGTCGCGACCTCGACAACGAACCGAAATCTCAGGCCGCTTCGACGCGCAAGGTGACGCCGAGCCCGGCGATGTAGTCGGGCTCGCCGCCGAGGTCCTGGCGCAGCAACGGGCGCTGTTCGAACCAGCGCTTGTCGAGCGTGAGCACCAGCGTGTCGCCGCTGGCCTTCGCGTCGATGCGCGGGATGTCGTCGGCTTCGTGCGAGCGATGCAGCAACACCGCGATGCGCAGCAAGGCCGCCACGCGCTTGGCGCTGGTGAGCAGGCGGTCGGGGATGGTGTCGAACGCGTTCTTCGTGATGTTGCGCCGGTGCGTGCGCACGAGGGCGGCAAGCACGCGCTGTTCCTGCTGAGAGAAACCCGCGATGTCGGAGTTCTCGAGGATGTAGGCGCCGTGCACGTGGTACTGGCTGTGCGCGATGGCAAGACCCAGTTCGTGCACACGTGCGGCGCGCGCGAGCATGCGGCGGTCGTCGTCGCTGAGCCCCCAGGCGTCCTGCACCTGGTCGAACAGCTCCATCGCGGTTTCCTCGACGCGCTGGGCCTGCGCGACGTCGACGCCGTAGCGTTCCATCAACGCAGCGACGGAGACATCGCGCGAATCGTCGGCGCCACCGCGGCCGAGCATGTCGTACAGCGCGCCTTCTCGCAGCGCGGCCTTGCTCACGGCCATGCGTTCCAGGCCGAGCACGATGAAGGCCGCCTCGAGGATCAGCAAACCGCCCGCGATGCTCGGGCGCCGTTCGCTCGACATGCCGGGCAGGTCGATGTCGGCGATGGTGTCGGCCTGCAGCAGCTTGTCGCGCACCTGTGGCAACGCAACGGCGGTGATCGCGCCCTTGGTGAGTTTCATCGCGGCGCAGATATCGCCGATCGCCTTGATGGTGCCGGAGGAGCCCAGGGCTTCCTGCCACCCGAGCGAGCGATACACGCCCGCGAACTGCTGGAACTCGGCGGCGACTTCGGTGAGCGCGGACTTCCAGCGCTTGCGCGAGAGCTTGCCGTCGGGAAAGAAGTGGCGCGTGCTCGCCACGCATCCCGCCTGGAGGCTTTCGCGTTCGATCGCTTCCAGGCCGCTGCCGATGATGCTTTCGGTCGAGCCACCACCGATGTCGATCACCAGCCGGCGTTCGCCGGGTTTCGGCGGTTGCGCATGCGCGACGCCGAGGTAGATCAGGCGCGCTTCTTCGCGGCCGGAGACGACTTCGATCGCATGGCCGAGCGCGGTTTCCGCGGGGAGCAGGAAGGACTGCGGATTCTTGAGCTGGCGCACCGTGTTGGTGGCGATCACGCGCACGCGCCACGGCGGAATGTCGCGGATGCGCTGGCCGAAACGTTCGAGGCTTTCGAGTGCGCGCTGGCGCACCTCGGGCGAAAGACCGCCCTTGCCGTCGAGCCCTTCGGCCATGCGCACCATGTCGCGCAGGCGATCGACCACGCGCAACTGACCGAGCACTTGCCGGGCGACCACCATGTGGAAGCTGTTCGACCCCAGGTCGACCGCGGCGAGCAGGTCGCCGTCCTGCAACGGCATCGCGGTCGCGCGTGGGCGGGCGAGGATGTCGTTCACGTGCACAGTTTCGCCAGCAGGCACGCCTGCGCCGAATGCGGCATGTGGTGGTCGTCCGGCGCGAGCTTGCGATACGTGCCGTCGGCCTGCAGTTCCCAGGCGTTGACGTTGTCGGCGAGGTAGTTCGCCAGCGCCTCGTCGTACACGCGCGCGGCGAGGTCCGGCGTGAGGATCGGAAAGCCGGTTTCGATGCGACGCAGCAGGTTGCGCTCGAGCCAGTCGGCGCTGGAGCAGAAGAGTTCGGGCGCGCCGTCGTTGGCGAACCAGTACACGCGATGGTGTTCCAGGAAGCGGCCGACGATGGAACGCACGCGGATGTTGTCCGACACGCCCGGCACGCCCGGGCGCAGCGTGCATGCGCCGCGCACGATCAGGTCGATGCGCACGCCGGCCTGCGAGGCCACGTACAGCGCGCGGATCACCTGCGGCTCATTGAGCGCGTTCATCTTCGCGATGATGTGCGCGGGCTTGCCTGCGCGCGCATGTTTGGTCTCGCGATCGATCCGCTGCAGCACGCCCGCATGCAGCGTGAAGGGCGATTGCAGCAGGCGCTTGAGCTTGATCGCCGGCGCAAGGCCGGAGAGCTGGCGGAAGATCAGGTCGACGTCGTTGCCGATGTCGGGGTCGGCGGTGATCAGGCCGAAGTCGGTGTACGCACGCGTAGTGCCCGAGTGGTAGTTGCCGGTGCCCAGGTGCACGTAGCGGCGCAGCTTGCGACCTTCGCGACGCACGATGAGCAGCATCTTGGCGTGCGTCTTGTAGCCGACCACGCCGTACACGACCTGCACGCCCGCATCCTGCAGGCGATCGGCGAGGCCGAGGTTGGCTTCTTCATCGAAGCGCGCGCGCAGTTCGACCACCACCGTGACGTCCTTGCCGTTGCGCGCGGCCTGCACGAGCTGGTCGACGATCGGCGAATCCTTGCCGGTGCGGTACAGCGTCTGCTTGATCGCCAGCACGTTCGGGTCTTCGGCCGCCTGCTTGATCAGCTCCAGCACCGGCGCGAAGGAATCGAAGGGGTGGTGCAGCAGCACATCGCCTTCGTTGACGCGTTCGAAGATCGCGTCCGTGTCGCGCAATGCGCGCGGCTGGAACGGAGGGTATTTCAGGTCCGGGCGCTGCACCAGGTCGTAGACCTGGATCACGCGGTTGAGGTTGACCGGGCCGTTGATGCGATAGACCGCGTTCTCCGGCAGGTCGAAGTTGACCAGCAGCGTGCGCACGATGTCGTTCGGGCACTGCTCGGCGATCTCCAGGCGCATCGCGCGCAGGTAACCGCGGCCGACGAGTTCGTCGCGCAAGGCGAGCGCGAGGTTCTCGACTTCCTCTTCGTCGACGATCAGTTCGGAATTGCGCGTGACGCGGAACTGGTACGCGCCCTTGACCTGCATGCCCGGAAACAGCTCGTCGACGAAGGCCGACAGGACCGCGGAGAGGAACACGAAGTCGCTCGGGCCGCCGGAGACTTCCGGCGGGATCTGGATGATGCGCGGCAGCGAACGCGGCGCGCGCACGATCGCCAGGTGCCCGGCGCGGCCGAACGCGTCCTTGCCCTTGAGCACGACGACGATGTTCAGCGACTTGTTGAGGATCTTCGGGAACGGATGCGCCGGATCCAGGCCGAGCGGCGAGAGCACCGGCAGGATTTCGTCGCAGAAGTATTCGCGCAGCCAGCGCGTCTGCTTCGCGCTCCACGCATCGCGCGGCAGGATGCGCACGCCGGCGGCGTTGAGCTGCGGGCGCAGTTCTTCGTTCCAGCAGCGGTATTGCGAATCGACGAGGTCGGCGGCGCGATCGTGGATTTCCTTGAGCACCGACTGCTGCGGCATGCCGTCGGGACCGGCGGGCAGGCCGAAGTCCTGCGCATGGCGGACGGTGGCGGCGCGGATCTCGAAGAATTCGTCGAGGTTGGTGCAGGAGATGCACAGGTAGCGCAGCCGTTCCAGCAGCGGCACCTGCGGGTCGCGCGCCTGTGCGAGCACGCGGAAGTTGAAGTCGAGCTGCGACAGCTCACGATTCGAGTACAGCGCGATGTCGCGCAGCGGATCGGTCTCGCCGGCGGGTTCGGCCGGCACGGGGGTGGGGACGGCGCTCATCGTGGGGATTCTATGCCCGTGGACCCGAAGCGCGATTCGCGCGCCGGATCGGTCTCGAAATCGTGGAGCTCTTCGCGCGGCAGCACGCGCTCGGGGCCGAAATGGCAGGCGAAGGTGCTGCCCTGTCCCACGGCGCTCTCGATCGACAAGCGCGCCTGGTGCAGGTTGAGGACGTGCTTGACGATGGCCAGGCCGAGGCCCGTGCCGCCGCTTTCGCGCGAGCGGCTCGTGGAAACGCGATAGAAACGTTCGGTGATGCGCGGCAGGTGCGCTTCTGGGATACCGAAGCCGGTGTCGGTGACGGCGAGCACGGCGCCACCCGCTTTGTCGGCGCCGAGGTCCGGCGCGAAGCGGATCCTGATCGTGCCGCCCGCCGGCGTGTAGCGCACCGCGTTGCTCACCAGGTTGGAGAACGCACTGTGCAATTCCTTGGTCGAGCCGCGCAGGTCGAGCGGCGCTTCATCCTCGAGCACGACGCGGTGGCGGCCCTGGCTCAGCGCTTCGGCTTCGCGACGCAGCGTGGCGAGCATCGGCGCCATCGACACCGGATCGTCCACCACGCCTTCCTGCGCTTCCAGGCGCGAGAGCGTGAGCAGGTCTTCGACCAGCTGCGTCATGCGCTGCGATTGCCGCTGCATTTCCGCGAGCATCGGCGCCCAGTCGGGATTGTCGGCGGGATCGAGCAGGTCGAGGTAACCGTGCACGACGGTGAGCGGCGTGCGCAGTTCGTGCGAGACGTTGGCGACGAAATCGCGGCGCATCTGCTCCAGGCGCATGAGCTTGCTGACATCGCGCGCGACCAGCAGCCACAACTCGTCGGAGTACGGGATCAGGCGCAGGCTCAGGCGCATGCTCGGATCCACGGGCGAGGCGGTGTCGAGCAGCGGTTCGGCGTTGCGTCCGGCAGCGAGCCAGCGCGAGAGCGACATCGTGTGCAGGCGATCGCCGAGCGGTGAGCCGAGGTCGCGCGGATATTGCAGGCCCAGCAGCGACGAGGCCGCAGGGTTGAACCACTGCACGCGCTGGCTGTTGCGTTCGAGCACGACCACCGCATCGGGCAGGGCCATCGCCGCTGCGCGATACGCACGCAGCATCGCGACCAAGCGACGCTTGCGCGTGCGCACGTCGGCCTGGCTGCGATGCAGCAATCGGTCGAGTTCGTTCCACACGCCATCGCCCTGCGGTGGCGGCTGCCGGGTGCGCGCGGTGAGGCGTTCGAGCACGCCGCGCAGTTTCCAGTAATGCCAGGCGACCACGCCGAGCGCGGCGAAGGTGACCACCGGCCAGACATGGTGCACGGCGACGCCCACGACCACCGCCGCGCCGAGGATGGCGGCGAGCTGGCCGAGGGTCAGGGTCCAGGCACTGCGTGCGCGGGGTGGCATGCGCCCCAGTCTAGACGGCTGCGGAGAAGCGGTAACCGGCGCCGCGCACGGTCTGGACCATTTCGTCCAGGCGATGCGGTTCCAGCGTCTTGCGCAGGCGCCGGATGTGCACGTCCACGGTGCGTTCCTCGACGTACACGCTGCCGCCCCACACGTGGTCGAGCAGCTGCGAGCGCGTGTAGACGCGTTCGGGGTGGGTCATGAAGAAATGGAGCAGGCGGTATTCGGTCGGGCCGATCTGCACCGGCGCCTCGTCGGCGAACACGCGGTGCGCCGCGCCATCGATGCGCAGCGGGCCGACCTTGACGCTGCCGTCCTCGTCGTCCTCGCGCGAACGGCGCATGACGGCGCGGATGCGGGCCAGCAGTTCGCGGGCGGAGAAGGGTTTGACGACGTAGTCGTCGACGCCGGCTTCGAGGCCGCCCACCCGGTCGTTCTCCTCGCCACGGGCGGTGAGCATGATGATCGGGATCTCGCGGGTCAGCGATTCCTTGCGCCAGCGACGGGCCAGGTCCAGGCCGCTGGTGCCCGGGAGCATCCAGTCGAGCAGGATGAGGTCGGGGACCTTGTCGGCGATGGCGGCTTGCGCCTCGCGGGCGTCGGCGGCATGGATGGGATCGAATTCGCCCCTGCGGAGGGCGAAGGCGACCATGTCGCGGATCGCAGGCTCGTCGTCGACGATGAGGATGCGTTTCTGCATGACTGGGGGATGGCGCCTGTTTCGTGGGCGAATGGTGCCATTGGACGACGCTTTTGTGACGGTGGGGTGACACCGTCACATGGACCGGGCTGAGGTCGCCCCGCGCCCCCGGGCTCAGTCCTGGAGAACCTCGTCCTTCACGCCCTGGCGGCGGAGCTCGAGCACGGTCGGCGTGATCGCGGCGATGCGGGCGTCGATGCGGGCGCGGGCGTAATAGTCGAGGTCGCCGCGCTTCTTGAGGTTTTCCAGCTGCATCAGGGCCCGTTCGGGGCGGCCGTTGAGGTACTCGGCCTCGGCGTGGGCTTCCCCGGCGCGGACCGGGTCGCCGGCCAGGTCGCTCGCGCGGCCGAAGGTCTCCTGGTAGGTCGGGTCGTCCGACGCGCTCGCCGCGAGCGGCCGCAGCACCGACTGCGCGCGCTTGCCGGAGGCCGCATCGCCTCGTTCGGCGAGCACCTGCGCATAGGTCAGCGCGACCGGCCGGTTGCGCGGCATGCGGTCGAGCAGGGCCTGGAAACGCTTGTCGGCTTCGGCGTGCTTGCCGGCGTGGCTTTCGGCTTCGCCCATCGCCAGTTGCAGCCACAGGTCGCCGGGGTGGCGTTCGATCAGCGGCGCGAGTTCCGCCATCGCGGCCGAAGGCTGGTTCGACAACAGGCGGGCGAGGGCGAGGCCGTAACGTTGCGAATCGTCCAACGGCGCCTTGTTGGTCATCTGCTCGTATTCGCGGATCGCCTGCGCAGGCGTGTCGGCGCTGAGCACGCGCAGGCGTTCCTTCGCGTAACCGAACACACCGGTGCCGGCCGGCGTCAGGCCCTGGTCGGGCAGGCGCAGGTTGGACGGCAACAGCGGATTCGCGGAAGCCCCGCCGGCAGCGAACGAGTTCTGCGGCTTCATCTGCGCCGCGCGTTCCTTCGCTTCGCTGATGCGCGTGACGGTGATCGGGTGCGTTTGCAGGTAGTCGGGCGTGCGTTCTTTTTCGCCGCCCTGGTTCACGCGCACCCAGCCTTGCAGCGTGGTGAAGAATTCGGCCATCGCGTTCGGGTCGTAGCCGCTGCGCGCGAGCGTCTGCATGCCGACGCGGTCGGCTTCGGCTTCGTTGTCGCGGGTGTAGTTGATCTGGCGCTGGTACATGAGCGCCTGGCCTGCGGAGAGCGCCGCCATGGTGGCGTCGTCGCTCGAGTTACCGCCGGCCTTCTGCGCGACCATGATCGCGCCGAGCATCGCCAGCAGAATCGGCACGCTGTCCTTCTGCGCGCGCTCGACGCCGCGCAGCACGTGGTCCTGCGTGACGTGCGCGATTTCGTGCGAGAGCACGCTGGCCACCTGGTCTTCGCGCGAGGCGGCGAGCACCAGGCCGGCGTTGGTCGCGATGTAACCGCCCAGCGTGGCGAACGCGTTGATCTGGCGGTCCTTCAGCAGGAAGAAGGTGAACTGCTGGCGCGGGCGGTCGCTGTTGGCGGCGAGGCGATGGCCCACCGACTGCAGCCAGTCCTCCAGCAGCGGATCCTCCAGCACGTAGCCGTAATGGCGCAGCTGGCTCAGCGTCATCGCGCCGTAGGCTTCCTGCTGTTTTGGATTCAGCATCTGTCCGGCGGAGGAGCCGATGTCGGGCAGGCGGTTGCCGGTGGTCTGCGCGGCGATCGGCGCAGCCACGACAAGCGTGGCCAGCGCGGCGCAAAGGGAGGCGGACAGGAGGCGAAGACGGGGCATGGCGCGCTCGAACTTACTCCAGGGACACGCGGCGTGACGCATCGGTGAAACCACAGTGTTGCACGGGCAGTCAGGCTCGGGGGGTGGAAAACCCCCTGCCGGTCACCGCATATTGCCGACCAGCCAGCAGGACCGAAGTTCAGGAGTTCCGAAGTGACCCATCCCGTGATCACCCTCTACAGCACCGCCATCTGCCCGTACTGCGTCGCCGCCAAGAACTTCCTCAAGAGCAAGGGCTTGAGCTGGACGGAAGTGCGCATCGACACCGCGCCGGGCGAGCGCGAAAAGATGGTGGCGCTGACGCGGCGCACCAGCGTGCCGCAGATTTTCGTCGGAGATCACCACGTGGGCGGCTACGACGACATGATGGCGCTGCACCGCTCCGGGCAGTTCGAACCCTTGCTGGTGGCCGCATGAGCGCGCCCAGCGGCGGTGGCGACGAAGCGGATCGCGTCCGCCAGTTCACCGAATTCCGCAAGCGCATGAACGAGCGGATCCTGGCCGAGCCGAACCAGGTCGTCCGCCGCTTCTTCGCGCTCGACACGCAGACCTACCACGCCGGCGCGCTCGACGTGAAGACCAAGGAGCTGCTGGGCCTGGTCGCCTCGATGGTCCTGCGCTGCGACGACTGCATCAGCTACCACGTGGCGCAGTGCCGCGAGGCGGGCGTGAACCGCGACGAGATGTTCGAAGCCTTCTCCGTCGGGCTGGTGGTCGGTGGTTCGATCGTGATCCCGCACTTGCGGCGGGCGGTGGACTTCCTCGACCGCCTCGAGTCCGGCGACGCGGCCGCCGCGCCGGCCCACGACCACGGTTGAACCCTACGGTGCCGGACGGAGGCGAAGCCCCGTCTGGCATAATGGCGGGCTTCGCAGTCCGGACGCCCCCTCATGCAGACCCCCGCGCAACACACCATCACCGTCCTTCGCGGCGACGGCATCGGCCCCGAGATCATGGACGCCACGCTCCATGTCCTGGACACGATGAACCTCGGCCTGCAGTACGAGTACGCCGAAGCCGGCATGACGGCGCTGGAGAAGGTGGGCGAACTGCTCCCGGCCGCGACGATGGATTCGATCCGCAAGAACCGCATCGCGCTGAAGAGCCCGCTCACCACGCCGGTCGGCGAAGGCTTCAGCTCGATCAACGTCGAACTGCGCAAGCGCTTCGACCTGTACGCCAACGTGCGTCCGGCCAAGAGCTTCCCGAACACCAAATCGCGCTTCGCCTCGGGCGTCGACCTGATCACCGTGCGCGAGAACACCGAAGGCGCGTACATCGGCGAAGGCCAGTCCGTGTCGGAAGACGGCGAGACCGCGCTGCTCACGCAGAAGGTCACGCGCCGCGGCTCCGAGCGCATCGTGCGCTACGCGTTCGAGCTGGCGCGCCGCACCGGTCGCAAGAAGGTGACGGTGGTGCACAAGGCCAACATCCTGAAGTCGACCTCGGGCCTGTTCCTCAAGACGGCGCGCATCGTGGCGGCCGAATATCCCGACATCCAGTGCAACGAGATGATCGTGGACAACACCTGCATGCAGCTGGTGATGAAGCCGGAGCAGTTCGACATCATCGTGACGACGAACCTGTTCGGCGACATCATTTCCGACCTGTGCGCCGGCCTCGTCGGCGGCCTCGGCCTCGCGCCGGGCGCGAACATCGGCACCGATGCGGCGATCTTCGAGGCCGTGCACGGCTCGGCGCCGGACATCGCGGGCAAGGGCATCGCCAATCCCTGCGCGTTGCTGCTCGCGGCCGCGCAGATGCTCGACCACATGGGCATGACCGACAAGGCGACGCGCCTGCGCGAGGCGATCATCGCCACGCTCGAGGCGAAGGATTCGCTGACGCCGGACCTGGGCGGGGAGGGCAACACGATGTCCTTCGCCAAGGCGATCGCCAAGCGCGCTGCGGTCTGAGTCGGATCGTCGCGACGCAATGAAAACGGCGCCCTTCGGCGCCGTTTTTTGTTGCAGCGTAGTGCGCGTTACTTGCGCAACTTCGCGAGCAGGCGCAGGAATTCGACGTACAGCCACACCAGCGTCACCATCAGGCCGAACGCGCCGTACCACTCCATGTGCTTCGGTGCGCCCCGTTCGACGCCCTGCTCGATGAAGTCGAAATCGAGCACGAGGTTGAGCGCGGCCACGACGACGACGAACAGGCTGAAGCCGATGCCGATCAGGCCCGACTCGTGGATGTACGGGATGCGGATGCCGAAGAACGACAGCGCGATCGTCGCCAGGTAGATCAGCGCGATGCCGCCGGTGGCGGCGACCACGCCGAGCTTGAAGTTCTCCGTCGCCTTGATCAGGCCGCTGCGGTACGCGAACAGCAGGGCGAACAGCGTGCCGGTCGTCAGCATCACCGCCTGCAGCACGATGCCGTTGAAGCGTGCGTCGTACAGCGCGGAAATCGCGCCGAGGAACAGGCCTTCGAACAGCGCGTACAGCGGCGCGGTGACCGGCGACCAGGCCGGCTTGAAGATGGTCGCGAAGGCGAACACGAGCCCGCCGATCAGGCCGCCCCAGAGATACAAGCCGAAATTGGCCGAGGGGCCTTCGGGTCCGATCGCGACGCTGTTCCAGGCGAAGGCCGCGGTGAGGACCGCGAGGAAGAGGAGCACCGCAGTGCGGTGGACCGTTCCGTTGAGCGTCATCGCCTCGCCGTCGCGGGAGACGACCGTGCCGCTGGAGAGGTCCAGGAACGTGGTTTCCTTGAGTGCCGGGTTGCCGGTTCGGAGCATCGGGACAGTCCTTGGTGGTGTGTTGGCGGCCCCGAGCATAGAATTCCCGGGCATCGGGGTATAGCGCAGTCTGGTAGCGCGCCTGCTTTGGGAGCAGGATGTCGGGGGTTCGAATCCCTCTACCCCGACCATTTTTTCGTTCGGCTTCTTTGCGCCCGTAGCTCAACCGGATAGAGCACCGGCCTTCTAAGCCGGCGGTTACAGGTTCGAGTCCTGTCGGGCGCGTTCGGGGTTCGCTGGACTCTACCCGGTGCGCGCAACGCTTTCTCGGCGAAAGTTCTGGCGGCGTCAGGCCAGATTCCTCCCCGTCGGTCACATCGGGTGGTGAAGGGCGTCTTTGTCCGTAGTCGACAGGAGACGCCGATATGCCTTGGTTCCGATGGTTGGTTTCCGCGTTCGCGATCGCCTTTCCGGTGCTGTTCGCTGCGTACTTGCTGCGCGGGCAATCGATGTCCCACGCACTGAGCGAATCGCTCGCGTGGGGCGCGATCAGTGCCTGGGTGTTCGTGATGGGGAAGATCAACAACGTGCGGCGCGGGCGGCGGTGCGCCGCGTGCGAGACGTTGGCGGAGTGAGCGCGCGGCGTTCCTGCGCCGCGCGCCCTGCGCGCGTTACTTCGCGGTGGATTCGGGCTTCGGCGTCGCAGCCGCAGCGTCGGTCTTGGCCACGGGCTTCGGGGCGGGGGCATCGCTGTTGGCGGTCAACGCCGCGACATACCACTGGCCGTCGATGCGCTTCCACACGAGCAGGTACTTGCCGACGTCTTCGACATCGCCGTTCGGCGTGCCGTACACGATGTCGTTGACGCCGATCTCGTAGGCGAGGTCGCCAGAGACTTCGATGTGCTTGGGCGTGCCCACCAGCTTCTTGACGCCCGACTGGCTGAACCATCCCTTGTAGGCTTCCAGGATTTCCGTGCTGCCCTGGAATTGCGGCGCGCCGTGCATCTGGCCCACGGCGTCGGGTGCCCAGAACGCGGCGGAGGCCTCGGCGTCGAAACGGCCCTCGGCGGCCTGGAAGTCCGCGCTGCGCTTCTGCAGGGCCGGGTCTTCGCCGGCGAAGGCGAGGGAAGTCGCGAGCAAGGCGCTGGTGGCGACGATCAGGGCAAGGCAACGTCCACGCATGGTCGATCCTCGATGGGCCGCGAAGTGCGGCGCGTCCATCGGAAAACGGATTTCCAAGCGGCTGATCGGCCAGAAACGACGCAAAAAGGTCGCGCGGCGCTTGCAACCTGCGGGCGACTCCTGAAAAATAGCCGGCCGTTCGCGACATTTGTGTGGCGAACGTTGTTTCAGTGGTGGCTGTAGCTCAGTTGGTTAGAGTACTGGATTGTGATTCCAGATGTCGGGGGTTCGAGTCCCCTCAGCCACCCCACTTTCGTTTCACCGGCCGCATGATTACAATGCGCGCCCTCGGGGCCGTTAGCTCAGTTGGTAGAGCAGTTGACTCTTAATCAATAGGTCCAAGGTTCGAATCCTTGACGGCCCACCAATTCCGAGAATGAAATCAGGCACTTAGGGAAACCTAGGTGCCTTTTTTTTGCCTCGCTCCTGGACCGCATTTTCCGAAAATTGCCCGATCATTTTCCGAGAACATCCCTGAGACCGTTGATTTGCTTGCTTAGAGCAATTGATTCTTGATCAACAGCTTTAAGGCGTTCCTTGGCGGAGGGGTCGTGCTCAACGAAGATCATCGGAACAACCTGCGGGGCCGAGCCGATGCCGTCGCCAGTTCCATCCACTTGGCTTGGACGTACTTCCAGATTCTCAAAGGGATGCAGGAGGCGTCAGCCGACGACCCAGAGTCGCCATTGACGCACCCGCACGCATACGACGCGATTTATCGCGCCGTGTTCCACGCCCTGTACCTTGCGGTCGGACAAGTAACAGATACGCGCAAGGACGTTGAGTCCCTAAACACGCTTGAGGCTATGGCGCGCCGCTACCCCGTCGAGCGCGAGAAGGTCGCGAAGGTCCACCGGGTTGTTCTAGGCGTCATACGACCAGACTCTGATTCGCCGCTTAGTCGGCTGCGGCGATGGCGTGATCTGCATGCCGCACACCGGACAATGGATGCTTCCAACCCGGCGTTCTATGTCGAGAACAAGTTGAACTTGGGGGAAGTAGAGCAGGCGATTGCTTCGTTAGACGCCGCATTGAGCGAGATTTCCTGGGAGCTGCTTGGCTACCGCTATTTGAACCGTGATTCGACCGAGGTTGTCGCGGCAAGCTGTGCCGCCCTGCTCACTCGGTACGGGCAACTTGGCCGAGCCGGCGGCGTAGAGGGGGCCTCCAACCCAAAGGCGTAGCGGGCGACTGCGCATAAGGGGGCGTTCTGTACCCCCTGGCAGTGACCGCTTTCGACCCAAAGCGGACATTGGCCCTTTCATGCAACCTCATCTGCCGATCGGGCGATACGCAGCGCGATCAAAGAACTGGTCTTCGTAATAACCCGAGACGTGCATATGGTATGGGAAGCTCGCCGTCGCGATGACCAATGCGTTGCCATTGGCCCCTATCAACTCCACCCCACCCAAATAGCGACACGTCGCACTCGCGGTTCCAGGAGCTGATCCCGGCTGACCGACGAACTGCATGACGGGATCAGAGCCGAGCGTCGGATGGTCAATCGGCGCCTCCGGATCGAGCCAGCTTTCCGTTTCTAGCGGCGCCACGCAGACGGGATTCGAGAGGGAAATCCTATGTTGCTCATCCATGAGCGGGGCAGGAACGACTCTCGCGATCAACGAGAACACCTCAAACTTGAACTCAAGGTCCTCGCCGTTGGCTACCAGTTCTACCCAACGCCCGTCGATCATCTGCAAAAAGCAGGCGGTGCAAGAATTGAAATGCGGGAAGTCCTTTGCAAAGCCAATCGCAACGACTCCCGTGGACAGGTGTTCCAGCGTAGCTAACGTGTTCGGCTCATGCGGGATCGCGTAGCGGTTCATTGACTGGGGAGCGGGCGGCGACGCGCGCAGTCTGGGGGGATTGCTAAGGGGGAGCAATGTCCGCTTCTGGCCGAAAGCGGACACTCGGCCCCCTCGGCGGGTTTCCACGCCTTTGAGTGCCCGCTTTCCACTCAAAGCGGACATTCGCTTTGCGATTGGCATTTGCGCTTACTTCACTTGCTCAATGTCCGGTAAAGGCCAGCTCTTGTCGAAATATGTCTCGGTGGGACCGTATAGGCGCAAGTACGTAAACCAAGCCTTGCCTGGGATCGTTGGAAGCCAGTTCTTTTCGAACCCGGAAGGGGCCTCCGGAGCAAAGTAGATATCGACGCTCCCATCAGCGTTCTTGAGCAAGTCCATGCGCGACGACCGCTCGGGGATCTCCTCCTTGTTCTCGATGTAGGCGCGTGTATCCAGGTCGTAGGCCGTCACGCACCAAAAGTTTTTTGCGGGTGCGTTGCGTGGAACGCGCAAGCGGTACGTGTTTGAGCCATCAAACGCATGACCGTCCTTGGAATGATAGGTCCCGAGGTACGCCTGACCAACACCGGGTGTCTTGATGACCATCCCTTTCGACGTCCCGCAAGCCTCGTAGGTGTATGCGGAGAGTTCGTCCAGTTGTCGATAAAATTCCGTTTCCGCAGTCCAATCAACGCATAGGACGTAGTCCCACTGCGCGTCTGCTCGATAGCGGCTTCCGGGAAAGCGTTTGTAGAACGAGTTCGCCTTGGCCATCGCTTCGCCAACGAAGGCGCCGTCCTCCAAGATCTTCTTTTGGCGTGCATCGGGACGAAACGGCTTCCCCTTTTCGATTCCCAGCGGCTTCAGAGTCGCCATCACGATGCGGTCACGCTCCTGCACCGGCTCTTGGTTAATGATGTCCGCAAGCAATTCCCAATAGGCCAGTCCCCTAGGCTGCGCCTGTAGATATGTCTTCCCCGCAAGCGTCAGGAATTTCTGCTGCGGAGGCTGCTCGCGCTGACTGTAGGGGTAGATACGCACACTTTCGAGCCACTGCTGCGCCTTGACCGGATCGGGATCGAGGGCACGGAAGCCGAGGGAAATGTTATTCGTCGTTGAAGGAAACACGAGGTAGCCCGTCGTGTCTTTCAATCCAGCCTGTTCGGGAGCGACGATGAGATATTTTGCACCCGCCCCTTTATCCGGTCCGGTCTGCCCCATATCCGTCACTGCGTGCTCCCAGGCATCACTGACGATGCTGCCGTTGGGTCCGGCTGGCAGGTCGATGACGAGGGGTCCGGTACGGGTGAGATTGATGTAGCTGACGATGTAAGGCGTCGTAGCGTTTGGCGTTAACCAACCAAGCTTCTCGCGATACGTTTGAAGGGAGACGATGTCACCGTCGCCTGCTCCGAGTGCTTGGTAATAAAACCGTTGAAACGTAGCAAAGCCGACCAGGGGCAGGCCCCAGATATACGCCTGACATGCGCGCTGGAAGTCGATGCTGTCGAAGAGCTTGGCCACCGTGTCTTCAGTCGGCAGGCCACTCTCGAATGACAGATTGCCAATAGGAGTGTCCACGCTGTGGATCTGTGCTGCGGCGGGATTCGGTTGTTGCGATGCCATGAGCCTTGCTCCTTTCGCGCATTCTTGGAGGCGGCTTTCTGTTGCGTCATCACCCCCGGCCATGCGCATGGTTAGGGCCGGTATTGCGGCGTTGCTGCGCGGTCTTGAATCGTGGTCGGGGTGCCTCAACTGAACAGTCCGCCGACCCAAATTATTTTGCGCCACTTGTTGCCCCTCCGCCGCGGATCGGCCTAATTCCGCCGATAGCGAATGTCCGCTCCTGGCCGAAAGCGGACATCGGCCGCCGGCGCATAAACGGCAATCTGACGCCCTGGCGCTACCGAAAGAGGTCAATGGATAGCTCCTCTTGGTAGGTGTCTGGCAACACCCCGAGGGCTACGTTGAGTGCGGTTACCGTCGTCCAGACCCCGCCTTTAGCGTCGTACTTGAACCGGATCCTCTGTGAGCGCAGCCACTCCTCGACGCCCGCGCGCTGGTGCCTGCCGCTCAACTCACGAAGGTCATCGAACTGCAGCACTTCGGTGTGCAACGGTGACCTGCGTTCGGGGCGAGGTTTGGTCATGGCAGCCGGACAATGCGGCGACGCTTCGGAAAATGCGAGCCACCTAGCGAACCTCTACAGCACCACAACTCGCCGTTACTCGGAAAATGAAGTGGTCTAAGTTGCTGATTTAACGGCTAACTTGGATTGACTCTTAATCAATAGGTCCAAGGTTCGAATCCTTGACGGCCCACCAATCCCGAGAAGCCCCGGCAGCGATGCCGGGGCTTTTTCTTTGCGCCCGCCCGTGGGCTCAGGCTAGCGCTTCCGCCGCCTGCACGCCCCACCACGCGGCTTCTTCGAAGATCGAGTACCCCGACAGGTCCGAATGCGCGATGCGCACGCGCCCGTCCAGCCCGCGCAGCGACGCCAGGCCCGCGTTGTGCAGGAAGCCCGGTGCCGGCACCGCCATTGCGTGGCCGCGGACGGTGATCGACAAGCGCCGCGTGCGACGCCAGAGCTGGTCGCCGTAGGCCTGCAGCAGGTCGGTCGCGGCTTCCTCGCGCAATTCCTCCGGGGAGGCGCGCATGAGCCAGGCGCGCGCCTGGCCGGGAGAGAGGCGATCCAGCGACTGGTAGGCGGAGAACACGCTGCGCGCGGTCGGTGCCACGCGCAGCAACTGGTGCGTGGACACGACGTAGCCCAGCCCACGCCCGCCATGCACCACGTTGTCCCAGGACAGGGCTTCGCCCGGGAGTTCGCGCGGATAGCCTTCGACCAGGAAGTTCGACACGAGCCACGCGGCGTGCGGGCTCGCGTGCGTCGTCGGGTCGTAGCCGCTGCCGGCCATGCCCGGCCAGATGTGCGCCAGCACGTGCAGCGGCATCGCGCTGACGACGTGGTCGGCGCGAAGCGTTTCGGTCGCCAGCGCTGCGCCGTCGTGGCGCGCGGACAGGACTTCGACGCCGTCGGCGCGATCGTGCACGCGTGCTGCGAATCCCGGGCGCAACCAGCGTTCGTGTCCGAGGCGGCGCGTCGTCGCTGCGCGCATGCGCGCGATCATTTCCGACAGTCCGCCCGGCCAGGTGAGCACCGCTTCGTCGGATGCGTTGGCCGCCTTGCCGTCGCGGCTCGCGAAGTAGTGCAGGCCCGCCCACGCGGACACCGAATGCGTGGACGCGCCGTAGTCGTCGCGGCAGCAGTAATCCAGGTACCAGCGCAGGCTCGGTGCGGTGTAGCCGTGGCGATCGAGCCAGTGCGCAAAGGTTTCGCGATCCAGTGCGCGCCATTCCTCGTCGGGGGACGACAACACGACCGGGATGGCGAACAGGCGTCGGCCGTCGCGCCCGCGGCGGATGCGCAGCGCGGCCACGTCCGCGAAGAAGCGCGCTTGCTGCTGCAATTCGTTCGGCGGCAGCCCCTGGCTCGGGAGCAGGTCGTTCTCCCAGCGGCCGTTGCGCAGCAGGCGTTCGCGCGGGGAATGCGACAGCGCCGCTTCGTCGTAGTAGGGCGCGCGATCGTGTTCGCCGTGCAGCAGCAGGCCGACATCCGCCAGGAGGCTGCGGATGTGCGTGGATTCGGTGGAAGGCAGCGGCAGGTAATGCGCGCCCAGCGGGTAGGCTAGGTCGTCGTCGCCGGGGCCTGCGTCGTTGCCTGCGGCGGCGTTGCCGCCATATTCGGGCCCCTGCAGCAGCACGAAGTCGCGCCGACCCGCGCGTGCGAGCGCCCATGCGCACGCCATGCCCGCGACGCCCGAACCGAGGATCGCGATGCCGGTGCGCAGTTCGCCGCGCGGCGGCGGCAGGGCCTTCGCATCGCGCAGCGCATGGCCTTCGCGCATGCCGGGGTAGTCGATGCGCGGCGTGGTTTCCACCGCGCGATGCAAACGCGTCGCACCGAATCCCGCCGCGCCGATCACGCACGCATGTCCCGCGCCGATCAGGAACGTGCGCCGCTTCATCAGCGGATCACCCGGCGCCAATCCTCGTCGAAGTAGCGTACGAGCGTTTGCTCGTCGAGGCGGTTGGCCGGCATGGCCAGGCGCGGCATGTCCTTCGGGAAGACGAACAGGTCGCGCATCGCGTCGGGCGTGAGGAAGCGCGTGGGCACCGACAGCGCGACCGGCACGGCGTAGTCGCGGCGATGGCCCGCGAGCAGGAAGCCCCAGTCGCCGAAGGAGGGCACGTCGCAGTGGTAGGCCCAGGTGTTCAGGCCGGCTTCGCGCAAGGTGGCGTCGATGCTCCAGAACGAGCGCGGCGCGTAGTACGGCGAGGTGGACTGCACCACCATGTAACCGTTCGCCGACAGGTGCCGCGCCATCAGGCGGAACATCGGCACCGAGTACAGGCGGCCGATGCCGAAGTTGGACGGGTCGGGGAAGTCGACGACGATGAAGTCGTACATGCCCGTGTTCGCTTCGAGCCAGCGACCGGCATCGTCGTTCACGACGGTGACGCGTCGATCCTTCAGCGATCCGCGGTTCAGCGCGAGCAGTTCGGGCGAGGTGGAGAACATGCCCGTCATCGCGGGATCCAGGTCCACCAGCGTGACGTGTTCGACGGATTTCGACTTGAGGATCTCGCGCACCGCGAGGCCGTCGCCGCCACCGAGCACGAGCACGCGGCGTGCGTGGGGCAGGGCCTGCAGGCCCGGGTGGACGAGCGCTTCGTGGTAGCGGTGTTCGTCGCGCGAGGAGAACTGCAGGTTGCCGTTGATGTACAGGCGCAGGTCGTCCTGCCAGCGCGTGACGACCAGGCGCTGGAACGGCGTGGATTCGGCATGCACGATTTCGTCGCCGTAGATGCCGCGTTCGGCCCATGCGGTCATGCGGCCGGAAAACGCGAGCCCGGTGCACAGCAAGGCCATCACCAGCACGCCGCGCGTGAGTTGCAGGCGCGGGCGGCTGAGCTCCTCGCGGAAGGCCATCGCGGTCCACAGCGCCACCGCCGTGTTGGACAGGCCGAACAGGAAGGCCGTGCGCAGCAACCCGAGGTAGGGCGCGAGCACCAGCGGGAACACCAGCGATACGACGAGCGCGCCGAGGTAGTCGAACGCGAGCACGCGGCTCACCAGTTCGCGGAACTCGGTGCGGCGCCGGTTGAAGATGCGCATCACCAGCGGGATCTCCATGCCCACCATCAGGCCGAGCACGAAGACCATCACGTACAGCGACGTGCGGAACGGCGTGGACACCCACGCGAAGATGATGAAGAGCACCGCGGCCGACGCGCCGCCGACCAGCCCGATCAGCATCTCCAGGTCGACGAAGCGATCGAGCACGTCCTCGTCTTCGACGTAGCGCGAGGCCCACGAGCCGATGCCCATCGCGAACAGGTAGCAGCCGATGACCGACGAGAACTGCAGGATCGAATCGCCGAGCAGGTAGCTCGCGAGCGCGCTGCTGATCAGTTCATAACCCAGGCCGCACGACGCGACGATCAGGACCGAAAGAATGAGGGCGCGATCGCGCATGTAAGAAAAATTCTGATGGAGGCCGGCGCACGCCCCGAGCCGGGCGCCCACTGTATCGACTGCGCATGCCTCGGCCAACTGGCTATACTCGCCGAGGACTTCGGGGGAGGTTACGGATGACTGTGTTCTTCGATGCGTTGGTGCCTTACCTGGCCTACCTCGCATCCGCGCTCACGATGCTGGTCGCGTTCGTGCTGGTCTACAGCCGCGTCACGCGCTTCGACGAATGGGCGTTGATCCGCGAAGGCAATGCCGCCGCCGCGCTGTCGCTGGGCGGTGCGCTGCTCGGTTTCAGTTGCACGCTCGCCTTCAGCATCGCGTTGCACGCGAGCTGGCATGCGTTCGTCGCGTGGGCGGTGGCCGCGATGGTCGTGCAGTTGGTGGCCTACGCCATCGTCGCGCGCGCCATGCGCCACATGAACCAGGCGATCCATGACGGCAACACCGCCATGGGCGGCCTGATGGGCGCCATTTCGCTGGGCGTGGGCGTGGTCAACGCCGCCTGCCTGACCTGACCTCCCGTTCGTTTCGCCGAGGGCTTTCGCCATGGGTATCGGTTCGTTCATCCGCAAGCAGTTCATCGACATCCTGCAATGGGTGGAGGACGGCGACGGCACGCTCGCCTGGCGCCATCCCATGGAGGACATGGAAATCCAGTACGGCGCGAGCCTGACGGTGCGCGATTCGCAGGTCGCGGTCTTCGTCAACGAAGGGCGCATCGCCGATGTCTTCGGCCCGGGCATGTACAAGCTCACGACGAAGACGCTGCCGGTGCTCACGGCGCTGCAGCACTGGGACAAGCTGTTCGAATCGCCGTTCAAGTCGGACGTGATCTTCTTCTCCACGCGCCTGCAGCTCGGGCGGCGTTGGGGAACGGCCCAACCGGTGACCATCCGCGACAGCGAGTTCGGCATGGTGCGGGTGCGCGCGCATGGCGTGTACAGCTACAAGGTCGCGGACGTGGAGCGCTTCTACCGCGAGATCGTGGGCACGCGCGGCGTGTACACGGTCGAAGACCTGGAAGAACAACTGCGCAACCTCGTGGTCGCCGCCATGGCCGACACGCTCGGCAACGGCGGCGTGCCGTTCCTCGACCTCGCGGCCAACCAGGCAGTGATGGCGCAGCGCATGCAGGTGCAGCTGGCGCCGGTGTTCGAGCGCTATGGCGTCGCGCTGGAAAACTTCGCGGTCGAAAGCGTGTCGCTGCCGGAGGAATTGCAGAAGGCGCTCGATACGCGCATCGCGCTCGGCATGTCGGGCGACCTCGACAAGTTCACGAAATACCAGACGGCCACCGCCATTCCGATGGCGGCGCAGAACGAAGGCGGCATCGCCGGCGTGGGCGCGGGCCTGGCTGCGGGCGCATTGATGGGGCAGGCGATGTCGCAATCGATGGCGCCGCCTGCACAGCCCGCAGGCGCCGCACCGGCGGCCGCCGCCGACCCGGTGGCGAAACTGCAGCAGCTCAAGCGCATGCTGGAACTCCAGCTGATCACGGCGGAGGAATACGACGCCGCGAAGGCGCAGATCCTGCGCAACATGGCCGGCTGACGATGCAGGAAGTCCTGTGCCCCCAGTGCGGGGCAGCGGTCCGCTTCGAATCCGCGGGTGCGGTGATGGTGGTGTGCGGCGCATGCCGCAGCACGATCACGAAGGACGCCGACGTCGCGAAAACCATCGGGCACCTGGCCGCGGTGGTGGAGGACGGCTCGCCGGTCCGCATCGGCACGCGCGGGCGACAGCAGGATCGCGGTTTCCATGTCGTCGGTCGCCTGAGCATGCAGTACGACGCGGGCGGCTGGAACGAGTGGTACGTGCTGTTCGACGACGGCGCCGATGGCTGGCTTTCGGATGCATCGGGGCAATACGCGCTGATGCGGCGCATGTCGGATGCGAAGCTGCTGGCGCCATTGCCTGCATACGAGGATGTGCGCGTCGGGCAGGGGATCAAGATCGACGGCGTGCTCTACTACGTCTCCGATCGGCGCGAAAGCCGCTGCATCGGCGGCGAAGGCGAGTTGCCGGTGAACGCCGCAGACGGCTGGGACGCGCGCGCCGCGGACTGCCGCAGGGGCCAGGCGTTCGCGACGATCGACTACGCCGACGACGCTCCAGTGATCTATTCCGGCACCGCCGCCGAGCGCACCGACCTCGATCCGCAGACGCTGCGCAGCAAGGACGAGATCAAGGCGAGCACGGAACGCTATCGCGGCCGCGTGATGCCGCTGGACTGCCCGAACTGCGGCGGCAGCGTGACCATCGCGGCGGCGATGGCGACGCAGGTGGTGTGTCCTTCGTGCAGTTCGCTGCTCGACTGCAGCGGCGACCGTGCGGAAATCATCGAAGCGAACAAGCGCGCAGCCACCCTCAAGACCACGTTGGCGCTTGGCGCCGTCGGCAAGTTCAACGTCCCGTACACCGTCATCGGCGTCATGCGCTGCGACGTACCGGGCGATACCTCCGAGCCGGCGTGGTTCGAATACCTGCTGTTCAACCCCGAGGCCGGTTACCTGTGGCTGGTGGAAACCGAGGACGGTTGGCAGCGCGTCACCGTCAGCGACGAGTGGCCCACCGTGGTCAGCGATGCGACCTGCATGTTCCGCGGCATGGCGTGGTCGCCCCAGTACGACTATCGCGCGCGGGTGACGGCCGTGTTCGGTGCGTTCAACTGGCGCGTGCGGCGCGGCGACTCCCGGCGCGTCACCGATTTCAAATGCCAGAAGCGCGAAACGCTGACGCGCGAGCAGACCGACGATGAGATCACCTGGTCGCTGGCTTCGGCGATTCCGGAGGCGAGCGTCAGGATCGCCTTCGGCCTGCCGAAGGCCGTGCGCGCGCCGGTACGCGCTGCCCGGGAGGAGACGGACGACGACGATGTCAACGTCGAAAACGCCACCGCGCCGTCCACCGTCGCCTGGATCGCTACGGTGGTCTTCTTCGTCCTCTCCGAGAGCATCAGCATGGGTGCGTTCTGGCTGGGCCTGGCGCTGGTGTGGGCGCCGGTCGCATTCCTGTACGCCCACGAGGAGGCGTCATGAAGCTTCGGTTGCTTTACATCGTCTATGTCGTCCTCGTGGTGGTGGCCTGCGTCGCCGCGGGCCAGGAAGACGACGACGGCCGCAGCTGGGGGAATTCGACCGGCCGCTCCGGATGGACCTCGGGCGGCGGGCACAAATAGCCCCGGGAGGGGGCTTGGGACGGCCGTCCGTTCCATTGGGCGGCCCCGGGCTTCACAATCGCCCCGCGCGAAAGTGGCGGAACTGGTAGACGCACTGGATTTAGGTTCCAGCGCCGCAAGGCGTGCGGGTTCGAGTCCCGCCTTTCGCATTTGCCCGCCCGGGGAGCCGCCCGATGTGGCGGCTGGCCGGTGTTTCGGCCAAACTACCCCGTTCCGCCGACCCGCCAGGGCCGGTCAGCCACCTCAATTCACGAAGAGCTCCCAGCAATGCAAGTCTCGGTCGAAACGCTCGGCAACCTCGAACGCCGCATGACCTTCCGCCTCCCGGCGGACACGGTCGACACCCAGGTTGGCGGCCGCCTGCGCGAAATCGCGCGCACGGCCCGCATCAAGGGCTTCCGCCCCGGCAAGGTGCCGACGAAGGTGATCGAACAGCGCTACGGCGACCAGGTCCGTTCGGAAATCCTCAACGGCATGCTGCGCGAGAGCTTCGATAACGCCGTGCGCGAGAACGAACTCCGCCTGGCCGGCAATCCGCAGATCGAGCAGAGCGCCGAAGCGGCGGGCGAAGGCGAACTGGCCTACGTCGCCACCTTCGAAGTGGTGCCGGACTTCGGCGACATCGACATGGCCGCGCTCAACGTCGTGCGCCACACCTCGGACGTCGAAAACGCCGACATCGACCGCATGATCGAAAACCTCCGCCAGCAGCGCCAGAGCTGGACGCGCGTGGAGCGCGCCGCCAAGGCCGGCGACCTCGCCACGCTGGAGAACTGGTCCGAAGTCGACGGCGTGCGCCGTCCGTCCGAGGGCGCGGAGAAGGGCAGCACGGTGCTCGGTTCGGGCGCGATGCTGAAGGAACTCGAAGACGCCGTCGTCGGCATGTCGCCGAACGAAGAGAAGACCGTCAAGGTCGACTTCCCGGCCGACTGGCGCATCGCCGAATTCGCCGGCAAGCAGGTGGACATCCACATGCAGCTGCTGGAGCTCTCCGAGCCGGTGCTGCCGGAAGTCGACGCCGCATTCATCCGCAGCTTCGGCGTGAAGTCCGGCGAAAGCGACCAGTTCCGCAACGAAATCCGCAGCAACCTGGAGCGCGAGCTCAAGGGCGCGCTGATGCAGCGCCTGCGCCGCGAAGTGGGCGAGCAGCTGGTCGAGAAGTACAAGGGCGTCGAACTGCCGCCGCGCGTGGTCGAGAACGAAGCCCGCTCGCTGCAGGCCAACATGGCCGAGCAGGCGCGCCGCTCCGGCCAGCGCCTGGATCCGTCGCTGGAGCCGTTCATGGACGCCGCGCGCAAGCGCGTGCTGGTCGCGCTGCTGGTCGGCGAGATCGCCCGCCGCAACGACCTGCGCCTGGAACAGCGCCGCGTGAACGAAACCATGCGCTTGATCGCATCTACGTATGAAGAGCCGGAGCAGGTCATTGAGTTGTACCGCAACGACCCCCAGCTCATGGCAGGCTTGCAGTCGCGGGTGATGGAAGAGCAGGTGATCGACTGGATCGCCGAGCGGGCCCAGCACACCGAGCAGGCGCTATCCTTCCAGGACGCGATCCGCCAGTAAGCGGGGCCGCACCAACGAGAGAAACCATGAGCCACGAAACGAAAGCCCTGAACCTCGTGCCGATGGTGGTCGAACAGACCAGCCGCGGCGAGCGCGCGTACGACATCTATTCGCGGTTGCTCAAGGAGCGGGTGATCTTCCTCGTGGGCGGCATCGACGACCACGTCGCCAACGTGATCGTCGCCCAGATGCTCTTCCTCGAGGCGGAAAACCCCGAGAAGGACATCAGCCTGTACATCAACTCGCCGGGCGGCATCGTCACGGCGGGCATGGCGATCTACGACACCATGCAGTACATCAAGCCCGACGTGAGCACCATCTGCGTCGGGCAGGCCGCCTCGATGGGCGCGCTGCTGCTGGCCTCGGGCGCGAAGGGCAAGCGCTATGCGCTGCCGAATTCGCGCGTGATGATCCACCAGCCGCTGGGCGGCTTCCAGGGCCAGGCCACGGACATCGACATCCATGCCCGTGAAATCCTCACCCTGCGCCAGCGCCTGAACGAGATCCTGTCCAAGCACACCGGCCAGGCCCTCGAGACCATCGCGCGCGACACCGAACGCGACAACTTCAAGAGCGCCGAGGCGGCGCGCGAGTACGGCCTGGTCGACCAGGTCCTCGAGCGGCGCCCCGAAGACTCGATCCAGGCCGCCTGAACGGGGCCGGCGCCGGGCGATCCGGCATGACATTGACCAGCGCGACGGGCTCGGTAGACAACCGGGCCCCGAATGCTATTCTCGGGCCGCAACCGTGTGGCCTAAGCAGGTGTGGGGAATGAGCGAAGACCGTCAAGGCCGATCCGGCGACAGCAACAAGATCCTGTATTGCTCGTTCTGCGGGAAAAGCCAGCATGAGGTCCGCAAGCTGATCGCGGGCCCGAGCGTGTTCATCTGCGATGAATGCGTCGAGCTCTGCAACGACATCATCCGCGAGGAGCTCGAGGAGAAGGCGCAGTCGGCCCGCAGCCACCTGCCCAAGCCCCGTGAGATCCTGGACGTGCTGGACCAGTACGTTATCGGCCAGTCGCGCGCGAAGAAGACGCTCGCCGTGGCCGTCTACAACCACTACAAGCGCATCGAGAGCCGGCAGAAGAACGACGACGTCGAACTGGCGAAGTCGAACATCCTGCTCGTCGGCCCGACCGGTTCGGGCAAGACGCTGCTGGCCGAGACGCTGGCGCGCCTGCTCAACGTGCCGTTCACGATCGCCGATGCCACGACGCTCACCGAAGCCGGCTACGTCGGTGAGGACGTCGAGAACATCATCCAGAAGCTCCTGCAGAAGTGCGACTACGACGTCGAGAAGGCGCAGCAGGGCATCGTGTACATCGACGAGATCGACAAGATCTCGCGCAAGAGTGAAAACCCGTCGATCACGCGCGATGTCTCCGGTGAAGGCGTGCAGCAGGCGCTGCTCAAGCTCATCGAAGGCACCATCGCCAGCGTGCCGCCGCAGGGCGGCCGCAAGCACCCGCAGCAGGAATTCCTGCAGGTCGACACGCGCAACATCCTGTTCATCGTCGGCGGCGCGTTCGCGGGCCTGGACAAGATCATCCAGCAGCGTTCGACGGAAGCCGGCGGCATCGGCTTCGGCGCGAAGGTGAAGAGCTCGGAGCGCAAGCAGGACGTCGGCAAGATCCTGTCGGAAGTCGAACCCGAAGACCTGATCAAGTTCGGCCTCATCCCCGAGTTCGTCGGCCGCCTGCCGGTCGTGGCGACGCTCGAGGAACTCGACGAAGCCGCGCTGATGAAGATCCTCACCGAGCCGAAGAACGCGATCAGCAAGCAGTTCCGCAAGCTGTTCGAGATGGAAGGCGTCGAGTTGGAACTGCGCCCGGATGCCCTCAGCGCCATCGCGCGCAAGGCGCTCAAGCGCAAGACCGGCGCGCGCGGCCTGCGCACCATCGTCGAATCGGTGCTGCTCGACACGATGTACGAACTGCCCTCGCTCGAGAACGTGAGCAAGGTGGTGGTGGACGAGTCGGTCATCGAGCACAAGTCCGAGCCCTACCTCATCTACCAGACGCCTCCGGCCACGCCGAAGGCCGCAGGGGCAGAATGATCCACGGCACCGGCCCAGCCGGTGCCGCCCAGCCAAGCCGCTGTCGCGCCCGTCCGTCGGGGCGCGGTACCGCCGTGCGCGCGCCTGTCCGGGACCACCCGGGGCGCCTTCACAAGCCCGACTTCGGGCCCCATCACGAATGCACCTCCGGGCGCTTGCATCCCCCGAGGGCACGCCCCATAACCGGTCCTGCGGCGCCGCTTGTGCGCCGCCTTGACCCCCGCCCCCCTATCGTGGGCCGAGGTCGCCGCACCGTACCGTCCTGACCACCACTGGAGCCTCCATGACCCAACATGCCGAAACCTTCGACCTGCCGGTGCTGCCGCTGCGCGATGTCGTGGTGTTTCCGCACATGGTCATCCCCTTGTTCGTCGGCCGCGACAAATCTATCCGCGCCCTCGACCAGGCGATGGAAGCCGACAAACGCATCCTGCTGGTCGCGCAGAAGTCCGCCGACACGGACGCGCCCGGCGCGAAGGACCTGCACGAGATCGGCACGCTGGCCCAGGTGCTCCAGCTGCTGAAGCTGCCCGACGGCACGATCAAGGTGCTGGTCGAAGGCATGTCGCGCGCCCGCGTCACCGACGTGGAGGAGAAGGACGGCGCGCTGTCCGGCCGCGGTGCGCAGGTCGACTCCGAATCCGCGCGCGAGCAGCGCGAAGTGGAAGCCGTCGCGCGCTCGCTGATGTCGCTGTTCGAACAGTACGTCAAGACCAATCGCAAGCTCCCGCCGGAACTGCTGCAGACGCTCAGCGGCATCGACGATCCGAGCCGCCTGGCCGACACCATCGCCGCGCACCTCGGCGTGCGCATGACCGACAAGCAGCGCCTGCTGGAAACGCTCGACATCGGCGCGCGCCTGGAACTCCTCGTCGGCCTGGTCGACGGCGAGATCGACGTGCAGCAGCTGGAAAAGCGCATCCGCGGCCGCGTGAAGTCGCAGATGGAGAAGAGCCAGCGCGAGTACTACCTCAACGAACAGATGAAGGCGATCCAGAAGGAGCTCGGCGAGATCGACGACGCGCCGAACGACCTGGACGAACTCGCACGCAAGATCGCCGAAGCCGGCATGCCCAAGCCCGTCGAGGCGAAGGCGCGCAACGAAATGGCCAAGCTCAAGCAGATGTCGCCGATGTCGGCCGAAGCCGCCGTCGTGCGCAACTACCTGGACTGGTTGCTCGGCGTGCCGTGGAAGAAGAAGAACAAGGTGCGCAAGGACCTCAAGGTCGCGCAGGACGTGCTCGACGCCGACCACTATGGCCTGGAGCGCGTCAAGGAACGCATCCTGGAATACCTCGCGGTGCAGGCGCGCGTGCAGAAGCTCAAGGGTCCGATCCTCTGCCTCGTGGGTCCGCCGGGCGTGGGCAAGACCTCGCTGGGCCAGTCGATCGCCAAGGCCACCAACCGCAAGTTCGTGCGCATGTCGCTCGGCGGCGTGCGCGATGAAGCGGAAATCCGCGGGCATCGCCGCACCTACGTGGGTTCGATGCCGGGCCGCATCGTGCAGAACCTCAACAAGGTCGGCAGCAAGAACCCGCTGTTCGTGCTCGACGAAATCGACAAGATGTCGATGGACTTCCGCGGCGATCCGTCCTCGGCGCTGCTGGAGGTGCTGGATCCGGAGCAGAACAACGCCTTCAACGACCATTACCTGGAAGTCGACCTCGACCTGTCGGAAGTGATGTTCGTGGCGACGTCCAACTCGCTCAACATCCCCGGCCCGCTGCTCGACCGCATGGAAGTGATCCGCATCCCGGGTTACACCGAGGAAGAGAAGCTCAACATCGCCATGCGTTATCTCGTTCCGAAGCAGCTGAAGGCCAACGGCCTGAAGGGCGAGGAACTGAAGATCGCCGAGAGCGCGATCCGCGACGTCGTGCGCTACTACACGCGCGAATCCGGCGTGCGCAACCTCGAGCGCGAAATCGCGAAGATCTCGCGCAAGGTGGTGAAGGAACTCGCCCTGGCCGGTCCGAAGAAAAAGGCGAAGTCGAGCACCGTCACGGTCACCTCGAAGAACCTGGACAAGTACCTCGGCGTGCGCCGCTTCGACTACGGCCGCGTGGAAACGGAAAACGAGATCGGCCTGGTCACGGGCCTGGCGTGGACGGAAGTCGGCGGCGACCTGCTGCAGATCGAATCCACGCTGGTGCCGGGCAAGGGCCAGCTGATCCTCACCGGCCAGCTGGGCGACGTCATGAAGGAATCGGCGTCGGCCGCGTTGTCCGTCGTGCGTGCGCGCACCGAGCGCTTCGGCATCGACCTGGACTTCCTGCAGAAGTACGACGTGCACCTGCACGTGCCTGAAGGTGCGACGCCGAAGGACGGCCCGAGCGCCGGCATCGCGATGGCCACCGCGCTCGTCTCCACGCTGACCAAGATCCCGGTCAAGAACGACGTTGCGATGACCGGCGAGATCACCTTGCGCGGCAAGGTGCTCGGCATCGGCGGCCTGAAGGAGAAGTTGCTGGCGGCCATGCGCGGCGGAATCCGCACGGTGATCATCCCCGAGGAGAACCGCAAGGACCTCGCCGACATCCCGAAGGCTGTGACGCAGGGCATGAAGATCGTCCCCGTGCGCTGGATCGACGAAGTGCTCGACCTGGCCCTGGAACGCCCGCTGGCGCCCACCACGGCCGGCAGCGTGGGTGGGGTCCAGGTGGCCGAACCGGGCAGTCCGCCGGCCACGCAGCCGGACGTCACGCATTGACCTCCCGTCGTTGCCGCGGAAAAACCCCGCTGGTATAACGACCGCCATCACCCGCTGCGCCCCATCGTGCGCAGCGGTTCTTAGACCGGGGAAGCCGCCAGGATGCGAACGCCGACTACGGGCGCTGCATTCGGCTTGCCCGGTCCCAACAGCGGTTTCTTACCGGGAGTCCCAAGCATGAACAAAGCCGAATTGATCGATGCCGTCGCCGAAGGCGCAGAACTGACGAAGGCCGATGCCGGCCGCGCCGTCGACGCGGTGATCGCTGCGATCACGAAGGCCCTCAAGAAGGGCGACACCGTGACGGTGGTGGGCTTCGGTACGTTCGCCGTGCGCAAGCGCGCAGCGCGCGAAGGCCGCAACCCGCGCACGGGCGAAACCATCAAGGTCGCTGCCTCCATGAATCCTGCGTTCAAGGCCGGCAAGGCGCTGAAGGACGCGGTCAACTGATTCGTTTCTTGTTGTGCGGCGGGTGCTTAGCTCAGCGGTAGAGCGTCTCCTTTACACGGAGAGGGTCGGGGGTTCGATCCCCTCAGCACCCACCACCCGCATAAAGATTTCGTTCCAAGTGTTGCGCGGCCCGAAGCAGATCAGTATTATTTCGGGCTCCGCGGAGTGGTAGTTCAGTCGGTTAGAATGCTGGCCTGTCACGCCGGAGGTCGCGGGTTCGAGTCCCGTCCACTCCGCCACTAGTTCCAAAGAAAAGCGCCCGAAAGGGCGCTTTTTCTTTGCCCGGCGGCAGGCCCGCCAGCCCGGCCCGGAAGCGGCTACACTGCGCGGCTCACGCACCAGGCCCGCTTCCAAGATGCTGCAGAAACTCCGCGACAAGACCTCCGGCTGGATCGCTTCGGTGATCTTCGGACTGCTGCTGATTCCGTTCTCGTTCTTCGGCGTCGAGCAGTACATGCACAGCAAGACCGAGACGTGGTCGGCCAAGATCGAAGCGCCGCCGACGTGGTGGTCGAGCGCGCCGAACTGGTGGCCCGCCTCGCTGCTGTGGACGCGCGAGGAAATCAGCAACCAGGAATTCCGCCAGCGCTTCGAACGCGAACGCCAGGCGCAGCGCCAGGAGCTTGGTGCTGCGTACGATCCGCGCGCCTTCGAAACGCCCGACACCAAGCGTCGCATCATCGACGAGATGATCGACCAGCGCGTGATGCAGATGGCCGCCACGCGCGCGGGCGTCTCCATCTCCGACGCGCAGGTGCAGAGCGCGATCGCGAGCATGCCGGTCTTCCAGGTGGACGGCCGCTTCAACAAGGAGCGTTACCAGTTCGCGCTCGCCTCGCAGCAGATGGCGCCTTCGGGTTTCGAGAAGGAAGTGCGCGACGGCCTGCAGGTCGACCTGCTGCCGAGCGGCCTGAACGATTCCTCGTTCGTCACCGCCAGCGAAATGGACCGCGTTCTCAAGCTGCTGGCCGAACAGCGCACCGTCTCCTACGTGCAGCTGCCTGCGCCGGCGCCGGACATGGGCCCGGTGAAGGGCGCCGAGATCGACGCCTGGTACCGCACGCATCATTCGGAATTCCGCGCGCCGGAAACCGTGTCGATCGAATACGTCGAAGTCGACGCGAGCGCCTTGAACGTGCCGCCGGCCGACGAAGCCGCGTTGCGCGCGCGCTTCGAGCAGGAGAAGGACAAGCTCGGTGCGCAGGGCGAGCGCCTGGTGTCGCACATCCTCGTCGCGGTGCCGGCCGATGCCAGCGTCGCTGCGCAGAAGGCCGCCGAAGACAAGGCGACGAAGCTCGCCGCCGAGGCCAAGCAGCCCGGCGCCGATTTTGCCGCGCTCGCGCGCGCCAACTCCGACGACACCGGTTCGAAGGCCAATGGCGGCGACCTCGGTGATGTCGCGCGCGGCACGCAGCCCAAGGCGTTCGAAGACGCCGTGTTCGCGATGCAGGCCGGCGAAGTGCGCGGCCCGATCAAGACCGAATACGGCTGGCACGTCATCCAGCTGCGCGAAGTGAAGACCGCCGCCGCGGTGACGTTCGAGGACATGCGCGAAAAGCTGGCCGCCGAACAGGCGACGGCCGATCGCGAGCGCGCCTTCAACGAACTGACCACCAAGCTCGTCGACCTGGTGAACAAGAACCCGACGGCGCTCGCGCCGGCCGCGAAGGACACCAATCTTCCGGTGCAGACGCTGGGTCCGTTCCCGCGCGAAGGCGGCACCGGCATCGCGAGCAACGTCGCCGTGCAGCGCGCCGCGTTCTCCGACTCGATGATCCAGGACGGCCTGGTGAGCGACACGATCGAAATCGCGCCGGACCACGTGGTCATGCTGCGCGTCACCCAGCACACGCCGGCGCGCGAGCTGCCGGTGGCGCAGGTGCGCGAGCGCATCGTCGCGGAAATCCGCGGCGAGCGGACGCGCAAGGCCGCGCAGGCCGCCGCCGATGCGATGGTGGCGCAGCTGAAGGCGGGCACGCCGATTGCGCAGGCAGCCGCAGCGAAGGGCCTGGTGGCCGTCGATCTGCCGACCGTGCCGCGTGGTGCGCCGCTTCCGGCGCGCGAGGCGACGCAGGCGTACTTCTCGGTGCCGTCGCCGGCGGCGGGCAAGGTGTCGCCGGGCAGCGTGCGTTTGCAGGACGGCAGCTTCGTGGTGTTCGCGGTCTCGAAGGTGACCGAGGGCGATCCGTCGAAGGCGACCGCGCAGGAGCGCGATGCGCTGCGTCGCCAGCTGGCGCAGGCCGGCGGCAACGACGACGCGCGTGCGTTCGTGGCGGCGATGCGTCGTGCGATGAAGATCGACGTCGCTGAGGACCGCCTGTAAGGGCGCTCCACTAGACGGGCGGATCGCCGCGAGGCGTCGTGCCCGTCTTGTCCACTCCATACGACAAGTCGCGGCCAAGACGGGCACGACACCTCACGTCGCTCCGCTCGCAACTTGATGCCCTCGCGGAGCGTCTGGGAATGTGGGCGCGTCGCAATCCATTGCTCGCGCGCCTACACCGTAAATTCTGATGGACGGCCCGTCGCCCACCTCGGCGCTGCGCCGTCGCGTGCGTCACCTTCGGCAGGCAACGTGCCTAGCGACATTTGTGGGCACGCGCCCCTTCGGACCGAAGGGGCGTTCCCCTGAATTGATATCTAGGCACCTTGCCCTCCGAAGCGGGACGCACATGCCGATGCAGCGAGCGAGGGGGCAAAGTGCCGTCCTTCCGAAGCCGGAAGTTGGCGCACGCGTTCGCATCGCAGGGGCCCTCGGCTCCCAGACGCTCCGCGCAAACATCAAGTCGCGAGCGGAGCGACGCGAGCCGTCGTGTGTGTCTTGGCCGCGACTTGTCGTATGGAGTGGACAAGACACACACGACGGCTCGTGGCGGTCCGCCGATCTGGTGGAAGCAAAAAGCCCGGCAAAGCGCCGGGCTTTTTCATTCCTGAGAAAGAAGGATCAAACCCCTTCGATCCCCGTCATCCCGAGGATGTTGTACCCCGCATCGACGTAGGTCACTTCACCCGTCACACCCGCAGCGAGATCCGAACACAGGAACGCCGCGACATTGCCGACGTCCTCGATGCTCACCGTACGACGCATCGGCGCGTACTCCTCCACGTGCCCGAGCATCTTGCGGAAATTCGCAATGCCCGCCGCCGCCAGCGTCTTGATCGGACCAGCCGAAATCGCATTGACGCGCGTGCCTTCCGGACCGAGGTTCAGCGCGAGATAACGCACGGTCGCCTCCAGGCTCGCCTTCGCCACGCCCATGACGTTGTAGTTGGCGAGCGCGCGTTCGGCGCCGAGGTAGCTCAGCGTGATGATCGCGCCGTTGCGGCCGGCCATCATCGGGCGCGCCGCCTTCGCCATGCCGGCGAGCGAGTACGCCGAGATCTCGTGCGCGATGTTCCAGTTCTCGCGCGTCAGGCCGGCGAGGAACTCGCCTTCGATCGCTTCGCGCGGTGCGTACGCGATGGCGTGCACCAGGATGTCGAAATGATCCCAATGTTTCTTCAGCGAATCGAAGCAGTTGGCGATCTGCGCATCGTCCGCGACGTCGAGCGGAATCACGATGTCGCTGCCGTATTCCTTCGCCGCGTCTTCGACGCGCGACTTGAGCTTTTCATTCTGGTAGGTGAAGGCGAGCTGCGCGCCTTCGCGGTGCATCGCTTCGGCAATGCCGCTGGCGATCGAACGCTGGCTCGCGATGCCCGTGATGAGCGCGCGTTTGCCCTGCAGGAAACCCATGGATCCTCCGAAATTCTGAGCGCGCCGGGTCCTCCGGCGGGGGGCGCTAGTGTGCCTGCGACGCGGCTCAGGGACCAGCCGCGGTGGCGCCGACGGCGCTCCCGGTGGCCGCGATCTCAGCCGTAGCGGCGGGGGCGAGCACGCGCAATGCGTCGTCGTCGTTGCGCGCGATGATGCGGCCGCCTTCGAACGCGGGGTTCATGCGCCGCACGCGCGCGGCATCCAGGCCCTGGTCGCGGGCCCAGGCCTCCAGCGTCTTCGCACCATGCGGTAGCGCACGGGCTTGCAGCAACGGAATCGGGCGGTCGAGCGCGCGCAACCATTCTTCGCGGTCGTCCGCGCTTTCGAGCAGGCACGACAGCGCGCGCAGCTTCTGCACGTAAGCATGCGTGATCGGCGAGAGGCCCTGGAGCGTTTCGGGTTTCGCGTTGCGTGCGTTCTGCCCGCTGCGGCGCAACGCGCCGAGCACGCGGTATTCGCCTGCGTTGTAGGCCATCACCGCCAGGCGCCAGTCGCCGGCGAACATGCCGTGCAGGGTCTTGAGATATCGCACCGCCGCGCGCGTGGAATCCACGGGGGACAAGCGACCGTCGTAACCGGGGCGTACCGCAACGTCATGGTTGCGCGCGGTGAGCGCGATGAACTGCCACAGGCCCGCGGGTCCGCCAGCGCTGCGTGCGCCGGGGCGGTAGCCGCTTTCGACGAAGGGAATCAGCGCGTATTCGGTGGGCAGGTGCGCTTCGCGCACGGCGTCCACCACGTAGCCGAACAGCGGCAGCACATCGTCGCCGTCGGTGGCCATGCGCTTGGGCGCGTTGGCGAAATGCTGGCGCCAGCGCGCGCTGCCGCCGTTGGCCGGACATTCGGGATCGGCCAGGCCGGCGCGGAACTGCGCATAGATGTCGCGGCCGCTGCGGGTGGGAAGCGTGGCGGACGACGAGGCAGTGGAGGGTGCAGCGGGTGTTTCGTTCGCCTCGGCCATGCGGGGCGGCGTCCTGGGGATCTCCTGCGCTGCCATCGCCATCGGCGAGAGCAGGGCGCAGGTCAACATCACCCAGTGCGCCCGCGACCTCATGCGCGGTACCCGTCTTTCCAGCGCCGCAATTCGGCGAATGCGTCCACGCGGTCGGCAAGCGCCCGGCCCGCGTGGGCGTTGACGGCCGCGCGCACGGGCGCGGCGTCGATGCGCAGGAACGGGTTGCAGACCGTTTCCTGCGCGAGCGTGGAGGGCACGGTCGCTTTTCCGGCGAGGCGCTGGCGCTTGGCCTCGACCGCGCGCTTTTGCAGGTCTTCGTTCGCCGCATCCACGGTCAGCGCGAAGGCGGCGTTGGCCACGGTGTACTCGTGGCCGCAGCACACCAGGGTGTCTCCGGGCAGCGCACGCAGGCGGTCGAGCGAATCCAGCATCTGGGTCGGCGTCCCTTCGAACAAGCGTCCGCACCCGAGGCTGAAGAGGGTGTCCCCACAAAACAAGACTTGATGGCCGTGGAATGCGATGTGGCTCACGGTATGGCCCGGGATCTCATGGACCTCGAAGACCCAGTCGCCGATGCGGGCCGTGTCGCCCGCGCCGACCCGCTGGGTGGCGGTGGCGATGCGGTCGTCGTGCGGCGCGATGACGGGCAGGTCGGGCCAGCGCTCGAGGATCCCGGGCACGCCGCCGATGTGGTCGTGGTGGTGGTGGGTCAGCAGGATGCCGCGCAGTTGTAGGCCGCCCGCCACTGCGGCGAGCACCGGGCCCGCTTCCCCGGGATCGACGACCAGACCCGTGCCCGTGTCGTCGTGCAGGGCCCAGATGTAGTTGTCCTCGAATGCCGGCAGCGGTCGAAGTCGCATCGCATCGTCGGGCTCTTCCAGCAGAATAGGGACCATGCCGTCGCCCGGATTCCCCAGTCAACCTGAACAGGCCGGCGCCCGTCTGGCCGGGCGCTGGTTTGCGTCTACGGCCGGGCGCGCCCTCTTGGACAGCGAAGACGAGATCGTCCGGCGCGCCGGGGACGAACGCCCCGGCCAACCCTGGCTGCGCCTGATGCCGACCGGTGGACTCGCGGTCGTCGGCGAACGCGAGCTGCCCCTGTACGTACATGGCGGCGCCTTCCACGGCCCCGTGCGTTGCGGCCTGCCGCTGCCGCTCGCCTCCGAATCGATCGGCACCGTGGTGTTGCAGCACGTGGCCGACGGTCCCGTGGCCGCCGACGCCATGCTCGAAGAAGCCGCGCGCGTGCTCGTGCCCGGCGGGCGGCTGTGGCTGCTCGCGCTCAACCCGCTCGCGCCTTATCGGCTGCGCTGGTTGCGCGAAGGGCCGACGGCGTCCGAACCGATCCGCTGGCGCCGTCGACTGCGCGCCGCGGGCCTGGTGCCCGAAGCGGTCTCGCAAGGCGTGGGCCCGCGATGGGACACTGTCGCCAACGCCACGCTCCAGCAGGGCGCCGGCATGCGCGCCGCCTATTTGTTGCGCGCGGAGAAACGCGTGAGTCCCCTGACCCCGATCCGCCCCCGCGCGACGCTGCGCATCCAGACCGGCGTGCCCGCTGCATGACGATCAAGCAAGTGGAGGCGCACACCGACGGCGCCTGCCTCGGCAACCCCGGACCCGGCGGCTGGGCCGCGCTGCTCCGCTACAAGGGCAAGGAACGCGAACTGGCGGGCGGCGAAATCCTCACGACCAACAACCGCATGGAGCTGATGGCGGCGATCATGGCGCTGGAGTCGCTCACCGAGGCCTGTTCCGTCGTGTTGACCACCGATTCGCAGTACGTGCGCCAGGGCATCTGCGACTGGATGCCGAACTGGGTGCGCCGAAACTGGAAGACAGCGGCGGGCGATCCGGTCAAGAATCGCGACCTGTGGGAACGCCTGCATGCGGCCAACTCGCGCCATCGCGTCGATTGGCGCTGGGTGAAGGGCCATTCGGGCGATCCGGACAACGAGCGCGTGGATGATCTCGCACGCGCCGAAGCCACGAAGTTCAAGGGGATGCAGGCAGGATGAGGCAGGTCGTACTCGACACCGAAACCACGGGGCTGTCCTGGGAGAAGGGCAACCGGGTGGTGGAAATCGGGTGCGTCGAACTCGTCGAACGCCGCCCCACCGGGCGCACGTTCCAGCGCTATCTCAACCCGCAACGCGAATTCGAACCCGGCGCGCAGGAAGTCACGGGCCTCACGCTCGAGTTCCTCGCGGACAAGCCGAAGTTCGAGGAAGTCGCCGAGGAGTTCCTCGCCTTCATCGACGGCGCCGAGCTTGTGATCCACAACGCGGCCTTCGACGTGGGCTTCCTCGATTACGAGCTGTCCCGCATCGAAGCCACGCCCGTGCGCTCCATCCGCGCGATCTGCGGCGTGGAGGACTCCCTCGGGCTCGCGCGCCAGCGCTTCCCCGGCCAGCGCAATTCCCTGGATGCGCTGTGTCGCCGCCTCGGCGTCGACAACTCGCACCGCCACCTGCACGGCGCCTTGCTCGACGCGCAGATCCTGGTCGATGTCTACCTCGCACTGACCTCGGGGCAGGGCGAGATCGGCTTCGCCGCCGAAGAGGCCGCACGCACCGCCGTCGCCGAATTCGCCGCCGCCGGCGGCCCGCGCCCGCGCATCAGCGCCACCGCGGAGGACCTGGCCGCGCACGACGCGCGCCTGGCCGTGCTGCGCAAGAAAGCCGGTGGCCGCGCAGTCTGGGATGCGTTGCTGGAAGAAGACGCGCCGGAAGCGTTGCCGGCGTAAAGGTCTGTTTTTCCGCAGGGCACGTGCCGCGCCCTCGCTCCGCGTTGCGCCTTAGTGGCGCCGCACCAGGACCACGGTGACGTTGTCCGAGCCGCCCCCGTCCAGGGCCGCCGCCACCAGCGTATCCACGCATTCCTGCGCGCTGCAGTCGTCGTGCCCCAGCACGTCGGCGATGTTCCGGTCCTCGACTTCCTCGGTGAGGCCGTCGCTGCACAACAGCAACTGCATGCCCGGGCGCAGCTCGCCCGTCATCGTCTCGACGTTGAGCTGGGTGGGTTCGGTGACGCCCAGGGCCTGGGTGACCACGTTGCGGTGCGGATGGCTGCGCGCCTGTTCGGTGGTGATCGCGCCCTGCGCGATCAGTTCCTGCACGTAGCTGTGGTCCTGCGAGAGCTGCGCGAGCTGGCCGTCGCGCCAGATGTACACGCGGCTGTCCCCGACCCACGCCACTTCGAACCGATTGCCCTGCACGCGCGCGGCCACGACCGTCGTGCCCATCGGCAGCGCGTCGTTGCGGCGGCGCGAGGCGCGGATGATTTCCTCGTCGGCGATGCGGATGGCCTGGGCGAGCGGGGTGCCGTCGCGCACTTCGCGCACGATGGTCTCGCGCGCGAGCGCGCTGGCGACCTCGCCGTACTCGTGGCCGCCCATGCCATCGGCGACCAGCCACAAGCCCAGCTCGCTATCGCCGTAGTACGTGTCTTCGTTGAGTTCCCGACGCAGTCCGACGTGTGTCAGGTGTCCGAATTCGATCATGGCCGAAGGGATGGGCAGGTTCCCGATGAGTAACGGCATGATCGCTGTGATCCGGCCGTGCAGGCGACGCGTGATTGGGGGCAGTCGGTCACGAATCCGGAAATGCGATCCGTACGCCGCCCGATGGAGCGCCTCAGGGCGCCGCGCCCGTGCGGTAGTCCTGGTACGACTTCTCCTCCACGTAGGCCGAGCCCAGTGCGAGGTTGATGTCCTTCTTGATGCGCGCGCGTTCGTCGTTCTCGAAATACACCGCGCGCGCCAGGCGCACGAACTCGCCGTCGAAGGCCTGCGCCTTCTCCTTGATCCGGATGTCGTCCTCGATCACCCACAGCCGCTCGTTCACGGCCTTCAGGTCGGCGCGCAGCTTGGCCACGTCGTTGCCGGCGGCCGGATGGGCCATCCAGGTCTTCTCCAGCGCCGACAGCTCGTTGCGGACGTTGGCCAGCTTGGCCGGGTCGCTCATGCGCTCGGACTTGATCTGCAGGATCGCGATCTTGTCGAGCAGTTCGCCGTAGGAGACCGGGACGAGGAGTTCGTTGGACATGAGGACCGGCTCGAAAAGGGGGCGCACAGTGTAGCCGCGCCTTGTCCCGGCCGGCGTGCGCCCGTATCATGCACGCCCCGCTGTTCGGCCGGTGCAGGCGAGCAACACCCGGAGAGGTGGCAGAGCGGTTGAATGTACCTGACTCGAAATCAGGCGTGCGTTTATAGCGCACCGAGGGTTCGAATCCCTCCCTCTCCGCCAGTCTTGAACGAGAACGCCCCGCAAGGGGCGTTTTGTTTTCCAGCTCGCGCGTGCTTCAGAAGCGGCCGGCCCGCCGGTCGGACCCGAAGCGCTCGAACGCCGCCACCGCATCCTCGACCGTCACCAGGTCCATCGCGCCTTCGCGTTCGATCTTCGTGCCCCACGGCAACGCATCGGCCGGCTTGCCGAGGAACTTGCGCGCGGCGTCGTCGTAACGGTCCACGCAATAGCGCAGGTCCGAATACGGACCGCTGCGCCGCGGATTGCTCGGCGCATGCAGGCCGAGCACCTTGGTGCCCATCGCGTTGGCGATGTGCGTGGGGCCCGAGTCGGGCGTCATCACCAGATCGGCGCGCGCCAGCAACGCGGGCAACTGCTTGAGCGTGTCCTTGCCTACGAGGTCGAGCGGTTTTGTGCGCATAGCGGCCATGATCCGGTCGGCCACGTCGCGTTCGAGCGCGCTGCGACCTCCGCACAACACCGTGCGCCATCCGCGCGAGGCCGCATGGTCGGCGACGGCCGCGTAGCGCTCGGGGCGCCAGTTGCGCAGCACGTGCGAGGAGCAGGGCGAGACGACGAGCGTGGGCATGCCGTCGTCGGCCCACTGTGCGCGCGCCCAGTCGTGCGCGGCCTCGGGCACCGGCAAGTGCCAGGACACTTCGGTCTGGCGCACGCCGAGCGGCTCGCTGAAGCTGCCGATCGCATCGAGCACGTGGATGCCCGGGCGATCGGGAATGCGCTCGTTGATGAAAAGCCCGTGCAGGTCCTTCGAACGCGATGCGTCGTAACCGATGCGGCGTCGTGCAGGAATGCAGGCCGACAGCAGGTTCGCGCGCGCGGCCACCTGCATCTGCAGCAACGCATCGAAGCGACGCCCGCGCAAGGCGCGTCGCAAGGCCAGCATGCCGCCGGCGCCGCTGCGCTTGTCGTAGACGAGGAACTCGACGCCGGGCAGGCCTTCGAGCAGTTTGTATTCGCCCGTGCCGATCACCCAGGTGATCGCGGCCTCGGGCCAGGCGTGCTGCAACGTGCGCACCAAAGGCACGACATGCGTCACGTCCCCGAGCGCCGACAGGCGCAACAGGCAGATCGAGCGCGGCGATGTGGGCGAGTCGGGCATGTTGCTTGCTATGCTCGGGCGATATGGCCGCGTTCGATGCCAATGAAAGCCTGATGCCGTTCCGCGAGGGGCTCGGCTATGGGGCGATTCTGTTCGACCGCACACGCATGCGGCAAGCGGAGGCGTCGTGGTTCGACCCCGACCACTGGGGCAGCCATGCGCATGCCGTCGGCTCGGGCGGGCGCGGCGCGGCCTGGTTCGTCGACGGGCCCTTCGGTGGCGCGGTGTTGCGCCACTACCTGCGCGGCGGCCTGGCTGCGCGCATCAGCCGCGACCGCCACCTGTGGCGCGGCACGGACCGCGTCCGAAGCTTCGCCGAGTTCCGCCTCCTGCGCACTTTGCTGCAGCGCAAACTGCCCGTGCCGGTGCCCATCGCCGCGTACTACGTGCGCAAGGGGCATCGCTATCGCGCCGCGATCCTGCTCGAACGCCTGGAGGGCGTGCACACGCTGGCCCACCGCGCCAACACGCCGGGCGACGTCGCGCCGTGGGAAGCGGCGGGCCGCCTGATCGCGCGCTTCCATCGCGCCGGCCTCGACCATGCCGACCTCAACGCCCACAATCTGTTGTTCGACGACGCGGGCGAGGGCTGGATGATCGACCTGGACCGCAGCGTCCTGCGGATCCCCGCCACGGGCTGGCGCGAGAACAACCTCGCGCGCCTGAAGCGCTCGATGCTCAAGCTGCGCGGCGAACGCGTGGTGCCACAGGTGGAAGACGAATACATGCGCCTGCGGGCCGCCTACGACGCGCAATGGAACAAGGGCTACTGACGTGGCCTGGTCCTTGCGCCTGCAGGGTGTCGGCAATGCCTTCGCCACCGAACTCGGTTCCGCCATGGCGACGATCGAGCGCGACGGCGCGCCCTGGCTCACCATCGACTGCGGCAGCGACGGCCTGACGCATTACCTGGCGCACTACGGTGCGCCGCCGCGCGCGGTCTTCCTCACGCACCTGCACCTGGACCACGTGGGCGGCATGGAGCGCCTGTTCGGCGCGGTGTACTGGAACGACGCGCTGCGCGGCCGCACGCCGCTGTACGTGCCCGCACCGCTCGTGCCGCACCTGCAGCAGCGCGTTGCTTCCTATCCCAATGTGCTCGCCGAAGGCGGCGCGAATTTCTGGGATGCGTTCCATCTCGTGCCGGTCGGCGACCACTTCTGGCACGACCGCGTGCGGCTCGACGTCTTCGCCACACGCCACCACTGGCCCGACACCAGCTTCGGCCTGCGCCTGCCCGGCAGCATGGCGTGGACCGGCGACACGCGCCCGATCCCCGAACAACTTGCGCGATCCGCCAACGAAGGCGAACTCGTCTTCCACGACTGCGCGCTGCACGGCAATCCTTCGCACAGCGGCATCGACGATCTCGAGCGCGAATATCCGGCCGAACTGCTCGCGCGCTGCCGCCTGTACCACTACGCGAGCGAAGCCGACGGCGCGGCGCTGGAAGCGCGCGGCCATCGCATCGTGCGTGCCGGTGACGTGGTCTCGCTGGCCGACAGCACCGCGCAGACGGCCCCGATGCGATGAGCGCGGCCTCGCCCGTGGTGCCCGCGTCGTCGGCGCTGCCGCACGACGTGCTTGGTCGTCCGCTGCGCGACCTGCGCCTGTCGGTCATCGATGCGTGCAACTTCCGTTGCCCGTATTGCATGCCGGCCGATCGCATCCCCGACGACCACGGGCTCGATGCGGCTTCGCGCCTGTCTTTCGACGAGATGGAAACGCTGGTGCGCGGCTTCGCGCGCCTGGGCACGCACAAGCTGCGCATCACCGGCGGCGAGCCGCTGCTGCGCAAGCATTTGCCGGACCTCATCGCGCGCCTGTCGAAGATCGCAGGCATCGACGATCTCGCGCTCACCACCAACGGCAGCCTGCTGGCGCCGCAGGCGAAGGCGCTGCGCGCAGCCGGGCTGCATCGCCTGACGGTGAGCCTGGATGCACTGGATCCCGAACGCTTCGCGGCGATGTCGGGCGGGCGCGGGAAACTCGAGGACGTGCTCGCCGGTCTCGCCGCCGCGCGCGAGGCCGGCTTCGAACGCATCAAGCTCAACTGCGTCGTGCAGCGCGGCGTGAACGAAGACCAGGTGCTGCCGCTCGCCGCCTTCGCGCGCGAACACGGCCACGTGCTGCGCTTCATCGAATACATGGATGTCGGCACCTGCAACGGCTGGCGGATGCAGGACGTGGTGTCGTCGGCGCAGCTGCGCGATCGCCTGCATGCCGCCTGGCCGCTGCGTCCGCTGGATCCGCAGTACCGCGGCGAAGTCGCCTCGCGTTACGCCTATGTCGACGGCGGCGGCGAGATCGGCTTCGTCAGCTCCGTCACCGCGCCGTTCTGCGGCGACTGCCATCGTGCGCGGGTGTCGGCGGACGGAACGCTGTACACGTGCCTGTTCGCGGCGGAAGGCCGTTCGCTCCGCGAAGCGCTGCAACAGGGCGAGGACGCGCTGGTGGAGACCGTGGCGCAAGCCTGGTCGCGCCGCGCCGATCGCTACAGCGAACTGCGCGGCGCGGCGAATGCGCCGAAGCGGCACGTCGAGATGTACCTGGTCGGAGGCTGAGTGGCGACGCGCAAATCTTCCCTGACGCACGTGGACCCGGCCGGACGCCCGTCGATGGTCGATGTCTCCGCCAAGCCCGCCACCGCGCGCGCGGCGAGCGCCGAGTGCCGCGTGCGCTTTCCCGCCGACGTCGCCGCGCAATTGCGCGCAAGCAAGTTGCGAAGCAAGAAGGGCGCGATCGTCGACACCGCGATCATCGCCGGCACGATGGCGGTCAAGCGCACCTGGGACCTGATTCCGTTCTGCCATCCCTTGCCCATCGATGGTTGCCGCATCGCGATCGACTGGGCCGGCGAGCGCGAACTGCGCATCGACTGCACGGTGCGCACCACGCATCGCACCGGCGTGGAAATGGAAGCGCTGACCGGCGCGACCGTCGCAGCGCTCACGGTGTACGACATGTGCAAGGCGCTGTCGCACCGCATCGTGATCGGGCCGGCGAAACTGACCGGCAAGCGCGGCGGCAAGCGGGACGTGGGAGACGTGGCATGACCGTACGCGTGACCGTGCTGTACTTCGCTTCGCTGCGCGACGTGGCCGAAACCGACCACGAAACCTTCGACACCGCCGCGCCCGACCTGCGCGTGCTGTACCTGGAGTTGCGCGCGCGCCATGGCTTCGCGATGCCGGTGGATCGTTTGCGCGTGGCCGTCGACGGTGCCTTCGCGCGCTGGGAAGACGCGCCGCGCGACGGCAGCGAGATCGCGTTCATCCCGCCCGTGTCGGGAGGCTGAGGTGGCGCGGTTCTCCCTGTCCGACACGCCTTTCGACGTCGCCACGCTGCGCGCCGGACTGCTCGACGCGCGCGTCGGTGGCTATGCGAGCTTCGAAGGCTGGGTCCGCGACCACAACGACGGCCGCCGCGTGACGGGCCTGCGCTACGAGGCCTACGCCGCGATGGCGCAGCGCGAAGGCGAGGCCGTCCTCGCGCAGGCCTGCGCGCAATTCCCGATCCTCGACGCGCGCTGCGTGCACCGGACCGGGGACCTGGCCATCGGCGAACTCGCGGTTTGGGTGGGCGTGACCGCCGCCCACCGCGACGCGGCCTTCGCCGCCTGCCGGTTCGTGATCGACGAGGTGAAGGCCCGCGTGCCCATCTGGAAGCATGAACGCTATGCCGATGGCGATGCGGGTTGGCTCCATCCGGAGTGATCCGCCTTGTCCGGGACTGCCGCCGAAGGCTAGAATCCGCGACCTCCGGAGAGGTGTCCGAGTGGTTGAAGGAGCACGCCTGGAAAGTGTGTAAGCGGCTAAACCCCGCTTCGCGGGTTCGAATCCCGCTCTCTCCGCCAGTTTCCACGTCGCGCCGCGACGCAGTTCCAGTCCATGGTGGCCCCGTCGGCCCCTCGCGACGCTAGGTCGAAAACCCCGCCAGGGCCGGAAGGCAGCAACGGTATCGGTCGATGCGGGCGCCGAGGCAAGTCGGCGGGGTCATCGCCATTTTGCGAAGCAAAATGACGATGACCCGAAAGTTTGCGGAGCAAACTTTCTAGCGGGGTTGCATGCCGACTACCCGCGCTGACGCGCGCCCCTTCTACCAGAAGGGGCTATGCCACCCGATGGGTTCGTCGTGATCGGTTGGTGGCTTGGCATGGCATCATCTCCCCATGTCCTATCTCGTCCTTGCGCGGAAATGGCGGCCTCGGCGGTTCTCGGAGCTGGTCGGCCAGGAGCATGTGGTGCGTGCGCTCACCAATGCGCTCGAGACGGGGCGCGTGCACCACGCGTTCCTGTTCACGGGGACGCGCGGGGTGGGGAAGACCACCATCGCGCGGATCTTCGCCAAATCGCTGAACTGCGAGCTCGGAACGTCCGCGGAGCCGTGCGGGGAGTGCAATTCCTGTCGCGATATCGATGCGGGGCGTTTCATCGATCTGCTCGAGATCGATGCGGCCAGCAACACGGGCGTCGATGATGTCCGCGAGCTCATCGACAACGCGCAGTACATGCCCAGCCGCGGTCGGGTGAAGGTCTACCTGATCGACGAAGTCCACATGCTCTCGAAGAACGCGTTCAACGCGTTGCTCAAGACGCTCGAGGAGCCGCCGGGACACGTCAAGTTCCTGCTGGCCACCACCGATCCGCAGAAGCTGCCCGTCACCGTCCTCTCGCGCTGCTTGCAGTTCAACCTCAAGCGGCTGGACGAGGGGCAGATCGCAGGGCAGATGACCAAGATCCTGGAGGCCGAGGGCATCGCGGCGTCGCCGGGGGCCATTCGCCAGTTGTCGCGCGCCGCCGATGGCAGCCTGCGCGATGGTTTGTCGCTGCTCGACCAGGCGATCGCCTACACCGGGAGCAAGCTCGAAGATGCGGGCGTGGCGACGATGCTGGGCACCGTCGATCGCACGCAGGTCGCGGGCATGCTCGATGCGCTCGCGGCCGGCGACGGTGCGCGATTGCTCGAGGTGGTCTCCGCGCTCGCCGAGTTCTCGCCCGATTGGAGCGGGGTGCTCGATGCGCTCGCCGATGCGCTGCATCGCGTGCAGGTGAAGCAGCTCGTGCCGGGGGCATCCGTGGATGAGGAGGGCGTCGATGTCGAAGGCCTTGCCTCGAAGGTGCGCCCCGAACTCGTGCAGCTTTGGTACCAGATGGCGCTCAACGGGCGCCGCGATCTTGCGCTGGCGCCGAGTCCCCGCGCGGGGTTCGAGATGAGCGTGCTGCGCATGCTCGCATTCCGGCCGGGCGAAGGCGCCGCGCCGTCGGGCGAAGGCGGTGGTAGCGGCGGTGCGCGCGTGAACAGTCCCGCGGCGGCGCGCGCTGCCTTGCAGGAACCTGCGCCGACGCGCGCAGCACCTGCGGCCGCGAAACCTGCACCCCCGAATCCGATGTCGTCGCCGATGGCCGATGCGCCGCGCGCCGCGCCGCGCAGCGAGCCGAGCGCGCCGCCTGCGCCAACGCCCGCGCGCGTCGAGCCGATCGCGAGCGCGCCTGCTGCGCCTGCCGCATCGTCCCCATTGGTCGACGCCGATTCGTGGACCGACATCGTGTCCCGCTGCACGCTCGGCGGTCCCGCGAAGGAGCTCGCCGCGCACGCCGGTTTCCTCGGCTACGCGGACGGCATCCTGCGCCTGTCGCTGTTGCCGGCCGACGAACATTTGCAGGTGCCGGGCCTGGTGAAGCGCCTGGCCGACGCGCTCGCGCCGCACCTCGGCGGGGCGCCGCAGATCCGCTTCGAAGCCGCGAAGGCCGGTGGCGAAACGCTGCACCAGCGCACCGCGCGCGAACGCGATGCGCGCCAGGTCGCCGCCGAGCAGGCCTTCCTCGCCGATCCCGACGTGCAGCGCCTGATGACGCGCCACGGCGCGACCGTCGTGCCCGATTCCATCCGTCCCTTCGACGAGGCCTGAGCGCCGCGTCCCCCCAACGAGAGACAGTCCCATGAAAGGAAACATTGCCCAGCTCATGCAGCAGGCGCAGCGCATGCAGGAAAACGTGCAGCGCGCGCAGGAAGAAATCGCCCGGATCGAGGTCGAGGGCAGCGCCGGCGCCGGCATGGTGACGGTCACCATCAGCGGCCGCATGGAATGCCGCAAGGTGCGCATCGATCCGTCCGTGATGTCCGATCCGGAAATGGCCGAAGACCTCGTCGCCGCCGCCTTCAACGACGCGGTCAACAAGGTCAATGCCGAATCGCAGTCGCGCATGTCCGCCGCCACCGCCGGCATGCCGATGCCGCCGGGCATGAAGCTGCCGTTCTGACGCCCGCGTCGTGGCGCTGATCGACCAGTTGATCGAAGCCTTGCGCGTGTTGCCGGGCGTGGGCCCGAAATCCGCGCAGCGCATGGCCTACCACGTGCTCGAACGCGAGCGCGTCGGTGGCAAGCGCCTGGCCGACGTGCTCGCCCAGGCCGTGGAGCAGATCCGCCATTGCGCGCGCTGCCGCGACTTCAGCGAAACCGAAGTCTGTGCGATCTGCGCGAGTGCCTCGCGCGATGCGCATTTGCTGTGCGCGGTGGAATCGCCTGCCGATCGCCTCGCGATCGAACAGGCCACCGGTTATCGCGGCCTGTATTTCATCCTGCAGGGACGCCTGAGTCCGCTCGACGGCATCGGCCCGCGCGAACTCGGGCTCGACCAGCTCGACCAGCGCCTGGCCGAAGGCGAAGTGCAGGAGCTGATCATCGCCACCAATCCCACGGTGGAAGGCGAGGCGACCGCGCATTACCTCGCGCAGCTCGCGCGCCGCCACAAGGTGCGCCCGAGCCGACTGGCGCACGGCGTGCCGCTCGGCGGCGAACTGGAATACGTGGATCGCGGCACGCTGTCGCATGCGTTCGGCACGCGCAGCGAAATGCCCTGACCAAGGAGCGTCCCATGTCCGAAGACACCATCTTCCACCGCATCCTGCGCCGCGAAATCCCCGCGGACATCGTGTACGAAGACGACGATGTCTTCGCCTTCCGCGACATCGCCCCGCAGGCGCCCGTGCACGTGCTGTTCGTGCCGAAGGCCAGCGTGCGCACGCTCGACGAGGCGAAGGCCGGGCACGCCGAACTGATCGGCAAGCTCGCGCTTGCCGCGGCGGACTACGCGCGCAAGGAAGGCTTCGCCGACGACGGCTATCGCGTGGTGATCAACTGCAACGACAACGGCGGGCAGACGGTGTTCCAGCTGCACCTGCATTTGCTGGCCGGCGCGCCGCTGGGACGCTTCGGTACGCCGCGCGCGTAAGCCGCGCGCTTACCAGTAGCCCCACCAGGGCCACGGCGCCGGATACGTCAGCACGTCCGGTTGGTAGTGCGGCCACAGGTACACCACGTCCGCCTCCACGTGCGGGAAGCGATAGTCGTAGCCGCCGATCTTCCGCGTGTCGTAACCGGAGATGTGGCCGGTGAAGGTGACTTCGCGGTTGGGTTCGAACACCGCCGGATCGTAGAAGCCCGCGCGGCAGGCGATGAAGCGCCCACCGGTATCGTCCGACGCCCAGTACGGACGCGCCGAGATGTCCAGGCGCGTGGCGATGACTTCGAAGCAGGTGCGGTTTTCGTGCGGTTCGGTCTGCACGATGCGGCCGCCCCAGCGCACGAGTTGGCCGGTGTAGTCGGCGCTGTTCGCATCGCGCGGGGTGATCGTGGCGAATTCGCCCTGCAGCGGCGTGGGTTGCGACGCGCAGGCGGCGAGCAGGGCGACTGCCAGGCCGGACAGGACTTTGACGACCTTCATGGCACGACTCCCGGGCGGATCAGGTTGGCGATAGTGCACACGATACGCCGCCGTGGCGATGTCATGGTCGATGGGCGGCCAGGTCGCGCAGCAGGGTGTCGAGCGGTTCATGGGATGCGCCGCCCCCGTAACGCCATCGGCTGAAACGCAGGCCGAGGGTCCGCAGCCTTGCGTCGCCCCCGGTGCGGGCGCGGTGCACCCGTTCGGTCCATTCCAGCGCAGGCTCGTGCGGCGCCCGGGCCAGGCCCAGCTTTTCGTAACGCTTGCCGAGCCGGCGCCAGGCGCGGAGCAGGGGGTCGCGTTCGCGCATGTCGCGGCTGAGCAGCCACACCGTCGCGGCCAGGCCGAGCAGGGCGACCAGCGCGAACAGCACCAGCAGGCGATCGGAGCCGAGCGATTCGATGCCGAAGGGGCGCAACAGGCGCGCCTGTCGCGTCGCATCGAAGCCCAGCACGAATTCGTTCCACCCGTTCAACATCCAGTCGCCGACGTTGTAGACGGGCGTGAGTCCCGCGAGCAGCGAACTGTTCGCCGCGGCCCGGTCCTCCAGTGTGTCGAACACGCGTTCGGGCGCGACCGCCGCGGTCGGATCCACGCGCGTCCAGCCGCGCGGCGGCAACCACACCTCGTTCCAGGCATGCGCATCGGAGCGGCGCACGATCCAGTAATCGCCGATCGGATTGAGGTCGGCGCCCGCATATCCGCCGACCACGCGCGTGGGAATGCCGGCCGCGCGCATCAGCACGGCGAAGGACGAACTGAACTGCTCGCAGTAGCCGCGCTTGTCGACGAACAGGAACTGGTCGACCGCATCGCGCCCTGCCACCGGCGTCTGCAGCGTGTAGCCGAAGTCGCGTTCGATCCAGGCGAGCGCGCGCCGCACGATCGCGGCATCGTCGGTGCCGGCTTCCTGCCGCCATTGGCGCGCCAGTGCGATCGCACGCGGGTTGAAGCCTTCGGGCAGGCGCAGGTTGCGCATGCGCGCGTAGGGCGAAAGCGTCGCATCGAACCCGTCGATCGTGCCTGATTGCATGCGCCAGCGCGTCACCGAGCTGAGCGGGCGCGCGGCGCGCAAGGCGCGGTCGGCGTCGAAGACCGCGCGGTCCGGCGCGAACAAAGGCATGTCGAGCGCGACGAGCTGGCGACGGTCGGTGGGTTCCATCGCGATCTCGTAATTCCACCGCTCGCCCGTCGCGCGCACCGGTGCGGGCGCGAAGGCCTCGACCGCGCGCGCACGCGACCACGTCCGCCCGTCGAAGTCGGTGAACACCGGTCCGCGGAAATACATCTGGTCGCGTCGCGGCGTGCGTCCGATGAAGTGCACCCGCGCGGCCGGCGTATCGTCGAGCAGCATGTCGCCCCAGCGTCCCGGCGACATGTTGTCGGCGAGCCCGGGACGGCCGATCGCGCGATCCGGCACGCCCCACAGGGGCGCGGCCAGGCGCGGGAACAACCAGAACGCCGCCATCGCGAGCGGCAAGCCGAGCACCAGCATGCGGCCCACGCTGGCCACGCGCTTCCACGGCGCCACCTCCGCGCGCGCTTCGCCCGATTCCAGGTCGGACAATCGCTGCAGCGCGATGAGCGTGAGCACGATGGCGAGCAGGCCGAGCAGCAGCGACACAGGCCCCTGGTCGAGCAGGAAGGTGGCGAACGGCGCGAACAACGCGAAGCCGAGCAGGCTGCGTGCGTCGCGCACGTTGTCGGTTTCCGCGGGCTTCACCGCGAGCATGGCGGCGAGCATCGCGCAGCCGGTGTCGCGCCCGAAATTGAATCCCATCGCGGCCACGACCGCTGCGGTCAGCGCGAGCGCGAGGATCACGCGCACCCAGCCGGCGAGCGGCCGCTGCCATGCACCGATGGCGATCGCAACGGCGGCAAGGGCGATTTCCGCCGCCAACGTCCGTGGCAACTGCAGCAACAACGGCAACAGGCACGCCGCTCCGGCAAGCAACACGAACACCCGCGAAGGCGGGTCGAGTTTCAGCGCCGTGCGCGGCTTGCGCTGCAAGCGCGACGAAGCAGCGACGACCGCGCTCACGCGCTGCCTCCGGGCATCAGTGCGAGCGCGCGCAGGCAGGCGTGGCGGTGCGCGGGCCCATGCCCCGGGCCGATCGGCGGATGGCCGGGCACGGCGAGGCGATAGCGCCGCGCATCGCGTTCGGCCTCGTCCACCCAGCGCGCGAGGCGGCGGATCCGCGCTTCATGCTCGAGCCCCTGCAATTGCCACCAGTCGAGCACGATGTCGGCCGATTGCGGGCGTTCGTATTCGCGCACGAGCAACTGGCCCAGGCGCGCAGTGGGCTTCCACGCGATCGTGCGCGCCGGATCGCCGCGACGGTATTTGCGCAGGTGGTGCACGTCGTCGCCGAGCGGATGCAGGCGCGCGGCCGCGGCTTCGCCTTCGCCGCCGGGCAGGGGCGGGCCGTCGGCTTCGGGCGCGGGATACACGAGCAAGGGTTGTTCTGGCCAGATCCACGACCACGCGCGCACCAGACCCAGCGGGCGCGTGGTCGACACGCGCAGGCGCGGGACGTCGAGCCAGCCGCGCCGCACGGTCGGCAATGCGATTTCGGCATCGCCGATGCCCTCGTCCAGCGACAGCATGCCTGTGCCCTCGGGGCAATCCACCCGCAATCCGCGGCGCGCGCGGCCTTGCTTGTCGGCGCGCACATGCACGCGCAACAGGATGGGCGTGCCGGCGGGCACCGGGTCGGCGCCGAGCGCGACGAAGCGCAGGCCGCTCAATTGCAGGTGCGCGCTGAGCAGGCTGGTCTGCGCCGCACCGGCGAGCAACAGCATCAGCAGCAGTGCAGGATTGTTGTTGTAGTTCAGCGCACCCAGGCCCATCGCCGCGAGCAGCATGGCGAAGAACAGGCCGAAGGGCGTGGGCAGCACGTAGATGCGGCCACGGTGGAGTTCGACGGGAAACGCTTCGGGTTCGCGCGGACGCGCGAAGCGCTCGATGCGTCGACGCAGCGCCTGCATCGCCTCTTGCATGGCGTCAGTCCACGGGCACCGCGTGCAGGATGGCGCGCGCCAGGTTCGCGCCTTCGCCCGCATCGGCGTCCCCGACCAGGCGATGCGCGCAGACCGCGTTGAACAAGGCCTGCACGTCTTCGGGCACCGCATGTTCGCGCCCGAGCAGCAACGCGTACGCACGCGCCGCGCGCAACAACGCAAGCCCCGCGCGCGGCGACAGGCCGACGCGCACGCCCGGGTGGCGCCGGCTGCGCGCGAGCAGCGCCTGCACGTAGGCGACGAGCGCATCGCCCGCATGCACGTTCGTCGCCGCCGTCCGCAACGCGAGCACGTCGCCGGAGCCGAGCAGCGGCTTCGCCTGCGCGATCATCGCGCGGCGATCCTGGCCGGCGAGCAGCGCGCGTTCGGCGTCTTCGTTCGGATAGCCGAGCGTGAGGCGCAACAGGAAGCGATCGAGTTGCGAGTCCGGCAAGGGATAGGTGCCCGCCAGGTCCACCGGGTTCTGCGTGGCGATGACGAAGAACGGATTCGGCAGCGCGTGCGTGGTGCCGTCGACGGTCACCTGGTGTTCCGCCATGGCTTCGAGCAACGCGCTCTGCGTGCGCGGCGGCGCGCGGTTGATCTCGTCGGCGAGCAGCACGTGCGCGAAGATCGGTCCGGGGTGGAATTCGAAACGTCGTGCCTGCGCGTCGAACACCGAGACGCCGAGAATGTCGGCCGGCAGCAGGTCGGAGGTGAACTGCACGCGTTGGAAGCCCAGGCCCAGCGTCGCGGCCATGGCGTGCGCCAGCGTGGTCTTGCCCAGGCCGGGTAGATCCTCGATCAGCAGGTGGCCGTCGGACAACAGGGCCACGAAGGCCAGGCGGACTTCCTGGGCCTTGCCCAGGACGAGGGTATTCACCTGCGCCTGCGCGTCCAGCAGGGCCTGGCGGAGCGCTTCGGGTAGCATCTTCGCGGCCGGGAGTGCGGACATGGCTTCCTGTCGGTCGGTATCGGCGTTGGCCATGGAGTGTACGAGGGCAGGAGTGCATGCGGAACGAACTCGACGAAAAGCGCGCGCGCAGCGTCTTCCTGGCGGCCTGGGCCGCGGTCCTGGTCGTGAAGGCGATCGTGGCCGTGCGCCTGCCCTTGTTCGTCGATGAAGCGTTCTATTGGCAGGAGGGCCGCCACCTCGCGCTCGCCTATTCGGACCTGCCCGGGCTGACGGCATGGCTCGCGCGGCTCGGGACCACGGTCGCCGGCACGAACCTGTTCGGCGTGCGCTGGCCCTTCCTCGTGCTCGGTGCGGTGCTGCCGTGGATGGTGGTGCGCATCACGCGCCTGGGCTTCAGCGAGGAGGCGGGCACGGATCGCACGCGCGCGGTGTTCGCCTGGCGTGCCGGCACGCTCGCCGTGTTGTTGCCGCTCGCCGCGACACTCGGCCTGCTCGCGGTGCCGGACGTGCCGATGGCCTTCGCTTCGCTGCTGTGCCTGCACGCCGGTGCGCGCTTGTTGCGTCGCGTGGATGCCGCCGGCGCGCTGCAACTCGGCGCAGGCCTGGCCATCGGTGCGCTGAGCCACTACCGCTTCGCTGCGGTGATCGGCACCGGTTTCATCGCGTTGATGCTGATGCCGGCGGGACGACGCGTGCTGATGGATGCGCGCACGTGGGTCGCGATCGTGATCGGCGCGCTCGCGTGGGTGCCCTTGCTGGTCTGGAACCTCGATCACGCCGATGCGGGCCTGCGCTTCCAGCTCGTCGACCGCCATCCGTGGTCCTTCCACCTCGATGGTGCGTGGTTCCTGGTCGTGCAGGCCGTGCTCGCCACGCCCTTGCTGTTCGCCGCGATGGCGCATGCGGCGGTGCGCGGGATGGATGGCCAGGGCACGCACCAGGCGCCGTTCGCGCGCTATTGCGCCCTGCTCGGTGCGTTGCTCGTGCTCGGCTTCGCCTTGCTCGCGTTCTTCGCCGACAACGAGCGGGTGAGTTTCCATTGGACGCTGCCGGGCCTGTTGGCCCTGTTGCCACTCGTGCCGGCGACGCTCGCGCAATGGCCGCGCCGTTGGCGACACGCGACCTGGGCGCTCGCCACCGCGGGCTTGGTGGCGACGCTCGGGTATTACGTCCTGGTCTCCAGCCCCGTCGCGCGTGCGCGCTTCGCCGCGGCGAAGTGGTATCCGTCGAATTTCGCAGGCTGGGATGCACTGGCCGACGCGGTGCGCGAGAAGCGCAAGGCGATGCCCGCGAACGCACGCATCGTCGCCGACAACTTCAAGGTGGGCGCCGAACTCGGCTTCGCGCTCGACGATCCCGGCATCACGGTGTTGCCGCATCCGCTCAACGAACGCCACGGGCGCGCGCCGCAACTGCAGGTGTGGTCGCTGCTCGCACGGGATGCGGGGGCGCTTCCACACGCGCCGCTGTTGCTCGTCGTGGGTGCATCGGAACTTCGCTATCGCGACCTGCTGCAGCATTACCACGCGCTGTGCGACCAGCTGGGCCCCTTGCCTGCGCCGCAGGTGGTGGGCATCGACCACGGGCGCCAGCGTTTCCTGCTGTTCGACCTGCCGGCCAAGCGCGTGCAGGGCGACTGCATCGCGCCTGCGATGGCCTACATCGACACACCGCGCTCCGGCGTGCGCGTGCCGCGCGATTTCGAAGTCGCGGGGTGGGCGTTCAAGGACGGCGTCGGGCTGGCGCGCGTGGAAGTCACGCTCGACGGCCAGGTGATCGGCGTGGCGGACTACGGACAGGCGGATCCGGGGATCAAGGCGTTCTGGCGCGTGTCGAACGATCCGCAGCATCCGTATGTCGCGTGGACCGCGCGCGTGCGCGCCGGCGCGGTGTCGCCGGGGCTGCACTGGCTGGGGCTGCGATTGACGGGCAACGACGGCAGCGTCGAGCAGTGGCCCGAGCAGCCCTTGCGTATCGTCGACTGACTACGGCAGCTGGAATCCCGCCGCGCGCAGCAAGCGCGCGGTGGCGATCATCGGCAGACCGATAAGTGCGGTGGGATCGTGCGTTTCGATCGCATCGAACAAGGCGATGCCGAGCGCTTCGGATTTGAAGCTGCCGGCGCAATCGAAGGGTTGTTCGGCGTCGACGTAGCGTTCGATCTCCGCGCGCGTGAGCGGACGGAAGCGCACGCGCGTGGCATCCAGCGCATCGTGCGCGACATCGCCGCGACGCACGCTCACCGCGGTGCGGAAGACGACGGCGCGATTGGACATCGATTCGAGCTGCGCGATCGCCGCGGCGCGATGGCCCGACTTGCCCAGCGGCGCCCCGTCCAGATCCGCGACCTGGTCGGAGCCGATGACCCACGCGTCCGGGAACTGTGCCGCGACCGCCGCGGCCTTGGCGCGCGCCAGGCGCAGGGCGAGGGTGGCCGGGGATTCGCCGGGCACCGGCGTTTCGTCGACCTCGGGCCGGGCGACGTCGAAGGGCAGGCGCAGGCGGCCGAGGAGCTCGCGCCGGTAGGGCGAGGTCGAAGCGAGGACTAGGCGAGACATCACAAACGCGCGCGTTCGATCTGCGCGAGCTGGGCTTCGATGCGCCCGCGGGCGGTGTCGATGGAGGCGCGGACCGTCCCCAGTTCCTCCACCGTGGCCTTGTCGCCGTGCTGCTGGAGCCACAGCCGCTGGCGGAGCATTTCGCGCAGGGCCTGGCGGACCGGGTCGTTGTCCTCGTCGCCGGCCACCGCTTCGATCTCGGCCCGGGCGGCGCGCAGGCGGGCTTCCAGGGCATCGGCGGCGTCCAGCAGCTCCTTCACCGCCCGGTAGCGCCGGGACTGCTTTCGATACATGAGGGCGAGGGCTGCCACGACCACCGCGGCGAGGACGAGCAATAAAGTGGTGGACACAGGGCGATCCGGATTCGAATGCTCGGCAGTCTGCCGTCGGATTCCCTGCCGGATCAAGCAGTTCGACCGAGGGCGGGTTTGACACGTCCGGGGCCGGCGCCTACCATTCCGCGGCTTATGTCCACGGATTCACCCGCAGACAGGGCTCCAAGGCACGGGGGACTCCCCGAGCAACTGGATGCCTGGCGCATGGTCGCTGCGCGACGCTCCTTCGAGGGCGCGCTGCCGCTGTCGACGATGCCGCGCCTGCGGGACAGCCTGGTGGACACCGAGGGCGAAGCCCGCGTCGAAGTCGATTTCGATACCGACGCGTTGCGGGTGCCCTACATCGAATTGCGGATCACCGCGAAGTTGCCGCTGGAATGCCAGCGCAGTTTGCAGCGGTTCGTTTATCCGGTGCGGATCGTGCAACGGCTCGGGCTCATCCGGGACGAGGCCGACGAAGAAGCATTGCCGGAAGGCTACGAGGCGCTGCTGGTCGGGGAACACGGCCTGCTGCACCCCGCGGAACTGGTGGAGGACGAACTGATCCTCGCCGTGCCCGTGGTTCCCGTGGCCCCCGGTACGGACGTGGTCGAGCAGGATTGGACCGCACCGGAAGAAGAAACGCAGCGCGCCAGCCCGTTCGCGGTGCTGGGGCAGTTGAAAGACAAACAGAAATAGGAAAGCCCGCCCGGGCGATCCGCTACACATCGGAGCAAGACCATGGCCGTTCAGAAGTCCCGTGTTTCCCCGTCCAAGCGCGGCATGCGCCGCTCGCACGACGCGCTGTCCGCCAAGCAGCTGTCGACCGACCCGACGACGGGCGAAATCCACATCCGCCACCACGTGACCGCCGACGGTTACTACCGTGGCAAGAAGGTCGTGGCCACGAAGACCCGCGTCATCGAAGAATGAGTGCCGCGCCCGGCGTCGCCGGGCCATGACGCCGCGGGCATCGTCCCGCGGCGTTTGCATTCCAATGGCCGTGCAAGCGGCCATCCTGCCAGGACAGGGGCATGACCCAGCAAGTGTTCGCTCGTATCGCCGGTACCGGTAGCTACCTCCCGGCGAAATGCCTCACCAACGATGACCTCGCGAAGTTCATCGATACGAGTGACGAGTGGATCGCCGCCCGCACCGGCATCCGCGAACGCCACGTCGCGGCCGAAGGCGAGACCACGGGCGACCTGGCCTACCACGCCTCGATGCGCGCGCTCGAAGCGGCAGGCGTCAAGCCTTCCGAACTCGATCTCATCGTCCTCGGCACCACCACGCCGGACCTGATCTTCCCGTCCACCGCGTGCCTGCTGCAGCACCGCCTCGGCGCGAACGGCTGTCCGGCCTTCGACGTCAACGCCGCGTGCTCGGGCTTCATCTACGCGCTGACGATCGCCGACAAGTTCATCCGCTCCGGCGCTGCGCGCACCGCGCTCGTCGTCGGTTCGGAAACGCTCACGCGCATGCTCGACTGGGAAGACCGCGCCACGTGCGTGCTCTTCGGTGACGGCGCCGGCGCCGTCGTGCTCAAGGCCGACACCGACACCGGCATCCTCAGCACCCACATGCACGCCGACGGCGGCAAGAAGGAACTGCTGTGGAACCCGGTCGGCGTGTCCGTCGGATTCAAGCCGGAAGAAAAGAACGCGGGCGTCCGCGTGCTGATGACCGGCAACGAAGTGTTCAAGCACGCCGTGAAGGCGCTGGATTCGGTCGTCGAAGAAGCGCTCGAAGCCAACGGCCTGGATCGCCACGACATCGATTGGCTGATCCCGCACCAGGCGAACCTGCGCATCATCGAAGCCACGGCCAAGCGCCTGGACATGCCGATGGAACGCGTGGTCGTCACCGTCGACAAGCACGGCAATACCTCGTCGGGTTCGGTGCCGCTGGCGCTGGATGAAGCCGTGCGCTCGGGCCGCGTGCAGCGCGGGCAACTGCTGCTGCTGGAAGCCTTCGGCGGCGGTTTCACCTGGGGCTCTGCGCTGTTGCGTTATTGACCGATCCGCGTATTCAACATACGCGGTCGTACAGACGAGTTCGAACCAACGCACTTATCATGCGCGGCTTCCTGAGCCGCCCCTCTTGAAAGGGTAGTCGCGTGATCGATCCCCAACTTGCTTTCGTCTTCCCCGGCCAGGGCTCGCAAGCGCTCGGCATGCTGGGCGATCTCGCGCAGCGCCATGCGCTCGTGCGTGCTGCATTCGACGAAGCTTCGCAGGGCGCGGGCGCCGATCTCTGGACGCTTTCGCAGGACGGCCCGGAAGAGCAGCTCAACAAGACCGAATTCACGCAGCCCGCGCTGCTCGCCGCCGGTGTCGCCGCGTGGCGCGCGTGGCAGGCCGAAGGCGGCGCGCAGCCAGCATTGCTCGCAGGCCACAGCCTCGGCGAATACGCCGCGCTCGTCGCCGCCGGTGCGCTCTCGCTGCACGACGGCGCGAAGCTCGTGCGCCTGCGTGGCCAGCTCATGCAGGATGCCGCACCCGCCGGCACCGGCGCGATGGCCGCCGTCCTCGGCGCCGAAGACGCACTCGTGCTGGAGGTCTGCACGCAGTCGTCGACGGGCAACGAGATCGTCGTGCCCGCCAACTTCAATTCCCCCGGACAGATCGTCATCGGTGGCCACGCCGCCGCCGTCGATCGCGCGCTCGCCACGCTCGCCGAACGCGGCGTGCGCAAGGCCGTGAAGCTCGCGGTGAGCGTGCCTTCGCACACGCCGTTGATGCGCGAAGCGGCCAATCGTTTGTCCGAAGCGATGAACGCGATGGCGTGGTCCGCGCCCGATCGCCCCGTCGTGCAGAACGTCGATGCCGAAGTGCACGACAGCGCGCAGTCGATCCGCGATGCGCTCGTGCGCCAGCTCTACCTGCCGGTGCAGTGGACCGCGTGCGTGCAGGCGCTGGCTTCGCGCGGCATCGTGCGCATCGCCGAATGCGGCCCGGGCAAGGTGCTGACCGGCCTGGTCAAGCGCATCGACAAGTCGATCGACGCACGTGCGATCGGCACCACCGCGGAGATGGAATCCGCGCGCACCGAATGGAGCAAGGCATGAGCGAGCAGACCCTGAAGGGCGAAATTGCGCTGGTCACCGGCGCGAGCCGCGGCATCGGCGCCGCCATCGCCGACGAACTCGCCGCCATGGGCGCGACCGTCATCGGCACCGCGACCACCGACAGCGGCGCGGCCGCGATCGGCGAACGCCTCGCCGGCAAGGGCGGACACGGCCGCATGCTCAACGTCACCGACGGCGCCGCGGTCGAAGCGCTGATCGATGCGATCGGCAAGGAATTCGGCGGCGTCTCCATCCTCGTCAACAATGCCGGCATCACGCGCGACAACCTGCTGATGCGCATGAAGGACGAAGACTGGCAGGCGATCCTCGACACCAACCTGTCGAGCGTCTACCGCACGTCCAAGGCCGTCATGCGCGGCATGATGAAGGCGCGCAAGGGCCGCATCATCAACATCGCGTCCGTCATCGGCGTCACCGGCAATGCGGGGCAGGCGAACTACGCCGCCGCCAAGGCCGGCATCATCGCCTTCAGCAAATCGCTGGCGAAGGAAATCGGCAGCCGCGGCATCACGGTGAACGTGGTGGCCCCGGGCTTCATCGCCACCGACATGACCGCCAGCCTGCCCGAGGACGCCAAGGCGGCCCTGGTGGGCCAGATCGCGCTGGGCCGCCTCGGCGAGCCGGCCGACATCGCCCGCGCGGTGGGCTTCCTGGCCGGACCGGCCGCCGCCTACATCACGGGTGAAACCCTGCACGTCAACGGCGGCATGTACATGCCGTGACGCCGGGGGCGACCCCACCCGTGGGGAGGGGGCGGGCCCTGACGCCGCGGCCCCCCGATTCCACTACACTATCCGCCTGAACAGACTCCCTGGAGGAGCAAGACACATGAGCAGCATCGAAGAACGCGTCAAGAAGATCGTCGTCGAACAACTCGGCGTCAAGGAAGACGAAGTGACCAACAGCGCTTCGTTCGTCGACGACCTGGGCGCCGACTCGCTCGACACCGTCGAACTGGTGATGGCCCTCGAAGAAGAGTTCGAGTGCGAAATCCCGGACGAAGAGGCCGAGAAGATCACCTCGGTGCAGCAGGCCATCGATTACATCAAGGCCCACGTCAAGGCTTGATTCCAGCCTTGCTGTGACCGACACGGGGCCGCGTTCGCGGCCCTGTGCGTTTGTGGATGAGCATGCGCCGCCGTAGGGCGTCGCGGGATTCGAAAGAGATAGGAGCAAGGCATGCGTCGTGTCGTCGTAACGGGGATGGGCGTGGTTTCGCCGCTGGGCAACGACCTGGCGAGCACCTGGGACGGGATCGTCAACGGCCGTTCGGGCATCGGTGCGGTCACGCACTTCGACGCCTCGGGCCTGACCACGCAGATCGCCGGCGAAGTGCGCGACTTCGACATCACCCGCTGGGTGGGTCCGAAGGACGCGAAGAAAATGGATGAGTTCATCCATTACGGCGTCGCCGCCTCGATGATGGCGCTCGAAGACTCGGGCATCACCATCGACGACTCCAATGCAGAACGCATCGGCGCCCTCATCGGCTCCGGCATCGGTGGCCTGCGCGGCATCGAGGAACAGACCATCAAGGCGCACGAAGGCGGCCCGCGCAAGATCTCACCGTTCTACGTGCCCAGCACCATCATCAACATGCTGCCCGGCCAGGTGTCGCTGCTCACCGGCGCCAAGGGCCCCAATTTCTCCGCCGTGTCCGCCTGCGCCACGTCGAACCATTCGATCGGCATGGCCATGCGCATGATCCAGCACGGCGACGCCGACGTGATGATCGCCGGTGGTGGCGAACGCGGTTCCACGCCCACCTCGATGGGCGGCTTCTGCTCGATGAAGGCGATGTCCACCCGCAACGACGACCCGACGCGCGCCTCGCGCCCGTGGGACGCCGCGCGCGACGGCTTCGTGCTCGGCGACGGCGCCGGCATCCTGATCCTCGAGGAATACGAACGCGCGAAGGCGCGCGGTGCGCGCATCTACTGCGAGCTCGCCGGCTTCGGCGCCAGCTCCGACGCCTTCCACATGACCGCGCCGAGCGAAGACGGCGACGGCCCCGCGCGCTGCATGGCGGCTGCGTTCAAGGACGCGAAGATCAACGCCGACCAGGTCGAATACCTCAACGCGCACGGCACCTCCACGCCGCTGGGCGACGTCGCCGAAACGCTGGCGATCAAGCGCGCGCTGGGCGACCACGCGTATCGCACGATGGTCAGCTCCACCAAGTCGATGACCGGCCACCTGCTCGGCGCCGCGGGTGGCGTGGAAGCGGTGTTCTCGGTGATGGCGCTGCACGCGAACATCATTCCGCCGACGATCAACCTCGAACAACCGGGCGAAGGCTGCGATCTCGACTACGTGCCCAACGTGGCGCGCGAGAAGAAGATCGACATCGCCGTGTCGAATGGCTTCGGCTTCGGCGGCACGAACGGCACGCTGGTCTTCCGCCGTATCTGACGACGAAGGCAGGGCTGGCGTGCTCGTCACCCGTTCGCTCGATCCGTCCCTCGACCTGCTGGCCCTGCACCGGCAGGCGCCGGCGCGTTATCCCGTGCTGCTGGAATCCAGCGCGCACGGGACGGCGCAGGGCCGCTGGGACATGTTGTTCGCCGCGGGCGGTGGGTCGTTGCGACTCGATCGCGATGGCGTGGTGCGCGATGAAAGCGGTGCGGTCGTCGACGGCACGTTCTTCGAAGCGCTCGATCGCGCATGGCAACGCGAACGCGTGCCGCGCGACGAACCACGCTGGCCCTTCCGCGGCGGTTGGGTCGCCTTCCTCGGCTACGAACTCGCGGGCGAAGTCGAACCCATCCTGGAACTCCCGCACGCCGACGGCGCGATGCCCGTGGCGTATGCGATGCGCAGTCCTGCCGCCGTGTTGCGCGACCATGCGACGGGCGAATGCTTCGTCGTCGCGGAGAGCGCGCATCGCGAATGGATCGACACGATCTTCCGGGATGCGATCGACGCCGCCGTGTTGCCGCCGCTGCCGGAATGGCGCGCACCGGCTTCGCTCGAAGAAGACGCACCGCAACGCTTCACCGACGGTGTCGAACGCGTGCTCGGCCATCTCGCTGCAGGCGATGTGTTCCAGGTGAATCTCTCGCGCGGTTGGCGCGCGACGTTCGACGCGCCGCTCCCGCCCACCGCGCTGCACGCGCGTTTACGCGAAGCCAACCCCGCACCCTTCGCAGGCCTCTTCGCGGGCGAGGGCTGGGCCGTCGTGAGCTCCTCGCCCGAACGCCTCGTCTCCGTGCGGGGCGACGCGGTGGAAACGCGCCCGATCGCCGGCACGCGCCCGCGCAGCCCCGGCGACGATGAAGCCGCGCGCATCCGCGAACTCGTCGGCCATCCGAAGGAACGCGCCGAGCACGTCATGCTCATCGACCTGGAACGCAACGACCTTGGTCGCGTGTGCACGCCGGGCAGCGTCGAAGTCGATGAATTGATGACCGTGGAAAGCTACGCGCACGTGCACCACATCGTGAGCAACGTGCGCGGCCGCCTGTTGCCCGATGCGACGCCCGGCGACGTGCTGCGCGCCGTGTTCCCCGGCGGCACGATCACCGGCTGCCCGAAGGTGCGCTGCATGCAGATCATCGCGGCGCTCGAAGGGCAAGGGCGCGGCGCGTACACCGGCGCGTTCGGTTGGTTGAACCGCGACGGCGACATGGACTTCAACATCCTCATCCGCAGTGCATCGCTCGAAGGCGAAACGCTGCGCTTCCGCACCGGCGCGGGCATCGTGATCGACTCGCTGCCGCAACGCGAACTCGACGAAACGCGGGCGAAGGCGCGCGGAATGCTGCGCGGGCTCGGGGTCGCAGGATGACCGAGCGCCTGTTCGCCGGCGACACGCGCATCGATGCGCTGCCGGGCGATGCGCGCGGTTTCGCGTACGGCGATGGCGTGTTCGAAACGATGCGCGTGCATCGCGGCGTCACGCCGTGGTGGGCGGCGCATCGCGCGCGGCTGGCGATGGGGACGCAGCGGCTGGGCATTCCGATGCCGGATGCCAACGTGCTCGAACGCGAAATGCGCTCGCTGTGCGACGACGGCGGCGATGGCGTGCTCAAGCTGATCGTCTCGCGCGGTGGCGGCGGTCGCGGTTACGCGCCGATGCGCGATGCCGCGCCGCTGTGGCGCCTCTCGCGCCATCCGCTTCCCGCGTCGCCGCGCGCGGAGGGGCTCGCGCTGCGCTGGTGCGACACGCGGCTCTCGGTGCAACCGGCGCTCGCCGGCCTCAAGCATTGCAATCGCCTGGAACAGATCCTGGCCCGCGCCGAGTGGGACGATCCCGCGATCGACGACGGCCTGCAGTGCAGCACCGAGGGGGAGGTCGTCAGCGCGACCTCCGCCAACCTCTTCCTCCTGCACGGCAATACCTGGACCACCCCGCGCATCGATCGCTGCGGCGTCGCCGGTGTGTGCCGCGCGTGGCTCCTGTCGCAAATCACCGCGACCGAGACGCGCGTCGCGCCCGCCGATGTCGAAAGCGCCGACGCCGTCCTCTTGTGCAATGCCGTGCGCGGTATCCTGCCGGTCGGCCGGTTGGGGGCGCGCACGTGGGCGCCACATCCGGCCATCGCCGATCTGCGCGTCCGCCTCGGGCGCGCGCATCCGGCTTTCGACCAGGACCCGACAGGACAGGCATGACACGCAGTCGACACGGCCGGCGCCGCGCCGGAGGAATCTCGAAACTGTTCCTTCTGGTGGTGCTCGCCGCGCTCGTCGCGGGCGGCTTCTGGGTGTGGCAGCGCTACACCGGGTTCGCGAACACCGGAATGTCGGGCATCACCCCGGGCGAGACGCTGGTGGTGGAGCGGGGCGATTCGCTCTCGAGCGTCGTCGGCAAGCTTCGCAAGGCGGGCGTGTCGGTCGGCCATCGCCTCGAATGGCAGGCGCTGGCGCGCGAACTCGGCGCGGCCAACCGCATCCAGGCGGGCGAATACGCCCTGGAGCCCGGCATGAGCCCGCACGACCTGCTCGTCGCGCTGCGCGATGGCCGCGTGCTCAATCGCCGCTTCACCATCGTCGAAGGCTGGAACATCCGCGAACTGCGCGCCGCCCTCGCCCGCAACCAGGATCTGCTGCACGAAACCGACAAGCTCGATGACGCCGCCCTGATGGTGAAGGTCGGTCATGCCGGCCAACACCCGGAAGGCCGCTTCCTGCCGGAGACCTACCTGTACGTCCGCGGCGACAGCGACCTGGACATCCTCCAGCGCGCGCACGTCGCCATGCAGCACGCGCTCGACAAGGCCTGGAACGACCGCGCCGTGCCCTCCGTCCTGCGCACGCCGGACGAAGCGCTGGTGCTGGCGTCCATCGTCGAAAAGGAAACCGGCGTGGCGGACGAACGCCCGCAGATCGCCGGCGTGTTCACGCGCCGCCTGAAGATCGGCATGCGCCTGCAGACCGATCCCACCGTGATCTACGGCATGGGCAGCGCGTATGCGGGCAACATCCGCCGCGCGGACCTGCTCGCCGACACGCCCTACAACACCTACACCCGCACCGGCCTGCCGCCGACCCCGATTGCGATGCCGGGCCTGGAAGCCCTGCGGGCCGTGATGCGGCCGGCCGATGGCGAAGCCCTGTTCTTCGTGGCCGTCGGCGACGGCAGCGGGCGTCATGTCTTTACGCGTACGCTGGCCGAGCACCAGGCCGCCGTGCAGGCCTACCTCAAGCGCTACCGCGAACAACAGCAGAAGGCGCAATGACGTCACTGTCCACGCAACCGCATTTCATCACGCTGGAAGGCGGCGAAGGCGCCGGCAAGACGACGGTGCTCAATGCCTTGCGCGATGCGCTGCAGCGCAACGGCCTGGAGGTGGTGACCACGCGCGAGCCCGGTGGCACGCCGCTGGCCGAACAGATCCGTGGGCTGCTGCTGGATCCGAGCCATGAGCCGCCGTCGCCGGAAACCGAACTGCTGCTGATGTTCGCCGCCCGCGCGCAGCACGTGCGCGAAACGATCCTGCCCGCGCTGCAACGCGGCGCGTGGGTGCTGTGCGATCGCTTCACCGACTCCAGCTACGCCTACCAAGGCGGCGGTCGTCGACTCGATATCGCCTTCATCGCCGAACTCGAACGTCGCGTGGTCGGCATCCGTCCGGGCCTCACGCTGCTGCTCGACGTCGGCGTGCACAAGGGACGCGAACGCGCGCGCGGACGCGACACCTCGCCCGATCGCATCGAACGCGAGCGCGACGAATTCTTCGAACAGGTGCGCGCCGCCTATCTCGCGCGCGCGCAGGCCGAGCCCGATCGCATGCGCGTCGTGGATGCGTCCGCGTCGGCGGAAGAGGTCGCTGCGCGCGCGGTCGCGCTGTTGCAGCAATACCTGCGGAGCGTCGCGTGACCACGCTCGCGCCGCTCGCCCCGTGGCAGGCGCGCGCGTACGCGCACCTGGTCTCCATCCATGAAGCCGGGCGGCTCGGGCATGGCGTGCTGTTCGCCGGCCCCGCGGGCCTGGGCAAGCGCGCCGTCGCGCAACGCCTGGCGCAGCGCATCCTGTGCCGCGAACCCGCGGGTGCCGAGCCGTGCGGCCATTGCAGGAGCTGCCAGCTCTTCGCCGCGGGCACGCATGCGGATTTCGAACTCGTCTCCTTCATCCCGACCAAGGATGGCGCGCGGATGCGCACCGAGATCGTGATCGAACAGATCCGCGAACTCGGCGAACGCCTCGCGCTCACGCCGCAATATGGCGGCGCGCAGGTCGCGGTGCTCGATCCGGCCGATGCGATCAACCACCACGCCGCCAATGCCTTGCTGAAGACGCTGGAAGAACCGCATCCGGGGCGCTTCCTGTGGTTGGTCTCGGCGCATCCGGCGCGCTTGTCCGCGACGATCCGCAGCCGTTGCCAGCGCGTCGAGTTCCGCCTGCCTCCACGCGAGGAAGCGCTCGCATGGTTGATCGCGCAGGGCCACAAGCCCGCGGCCGCCGAAGAAGCATTGGACGCCGCGCGCGGTCACCCGGGTCTTGCAGACCAATGGCTGCAGGGCGAGGGCCTCGCGTTGCGTCGCCAGGTGGCGGCCGACCTGGACAAACTCGAACGCGGCACCGCCGGCGCGCTCGCCACCGCGCAGGCGTGGGTGGCCGATGAATACGCGGAACTGCGTCTTCGTCATGCAGCGGACCTCGCATTGGAGCGGGCCGCCGGCTTGACCGACGCGGGGCGAACCCGCAGTCTGGCCGCGTGGTTCGACGCCGCGAACCGTACGCGTGATCTGCTTCGCACCACGGTGCGCGCCGATCTTGCGGTCACCGAACTGTTGTTGGCGTGGCGCGGCGATGCGCCCGTCGCGAGGGGGGGCAGGGCATGACGGCAGCAGTGGCAGGCGCAGGTGGCGCTCGGCAGGGCATCCTGTCGCTCGCGATCAAGGACAAGGCGGCGCTGTACAACGCGTACATGCCGTACCTGAAAACCGGCGGCATCTTCGTGCCGACGCCCAAGCGCTATTTCCTCGGCGACGAGGTCTTCCTGCTGCTCACCCTGCTCGAAGAAAAAGACCGCCTGCCCGTCGCGGGCAAGGTGGTGTGGGTCACGCCGCCGGGCGCGCAGGGCAATCGCGCCGCGGGCATCGGCGTGCAGTTCGCCGACAGCACGGAAGGCGAGGCGGTGCGCCACAAGATCGAGACGATCCTCGCCGGCACGCTGACGGCCGACAAGCCCACGCACACGATGTAATCCGCGCTGCGCGCTCAGCGCAGCGCTGGCGAGTCCCAGCCGGGTCGCGGCGCGAACCGATCCCCATGCGTGGCCTGCAGCGCCTTCAGGCGCTCGATGATGTTGTCCGCGCCCACCGCACGGATATGCGCGATCGGGCCGCCGCGGAAAGGCGCGAATCCCGTGCCGAAGATCACGCCCGCATCGAGCAGGTCGGCATCGGCGACCACGCCGTCGTGCAGCGCCGCCACCGATTCGTTGAGCAAGGGCAGGATCAGGCGATCTTCCAGGTCATCGGGCGCCTTGTAGTCCTTCGGCAATTCCGGCTTGCGCGGCCTGCCTTCTTCCCAGGTGTAGAAGCCCTGGCCATCCTTCTTCCCGCGCTTGCCCGACTCGAGCTTGTTCGCCAAACCCTGCGGAATCGGCAAGCCGAGGAAGGGCGCCAATTCGCGTCCCACGCTTGCCGCGACATCCAGGCCCACGGTGTCGACCAGTTCGATCGGGCCCATCGGCATGCCGAACTTCACCGCGGCCTTGTCGATCGCCGGGCCGGGAATGCCTTCGGCGAATGCGGCCATCGCTTCGAGCATGTAGGGGAACAGCACGCGATTGACCAGGAAGCCCGGCGAACCGGCGACCGGCACGGGCAGCTTGTCGATTGCGCGGCAGAACGCGGCGAGGCGACGCTGCGTCTCTTCCGCCATGGCATCGTGGTGGATGATTTCCACCAGCGGCATCAGCGCGACGGGATTGAAGTAATGCAGGCCCGCGAACTGCGCCGGACGCGCAATGTGGCTGTCCAGTTCCGTCAGCGGAATCGACGAGGTGTTGGTGGTGAGCAGCGCGTCGGGCTTGAGGCGCGGTTCGATGTCCGCATACAGCGCACGCTTGGCTTCCGGGTTTTCGATGATCGCTTCGATCACCAGGTCCGCGTTCGCCACGCCTTCGCCGGCGAGGTCGCCGCGCAGGCGCGCCGCGACGGCCGGGCGCTTCGCGTCATCCTTCACGCGCTTGGCGAACAGGTCGTGCGCACGGGCCAGGCCCGCATCGATGAAGCGTTGTTCGCGATCGGCGAGCGTGACCTCGAACCCCTTGTAGGCCGACCACGCCGCGATGTCGCCGCCCATCACGCCGGCACCGACGACATGCACGCGCGCGATGCCATGGTCCTTGCCGCCGATGCCCTTCAGGCGTTCCTGCAGGAAGTACACGCGAATGAGATTGCGCGCCGTCGGCGTGGAGGCGAGCTTCACCACCGACTTGCGTTCGGCCGACAGCAAGGACTGGATGTCGCCGCTGCTGCGTCGCCACGTTTCGATCATCGCGTAAGGCGCAGGATAGTGTTCGCGGCGCGCCTTGCGCGCGACTTGCTTGGCCAGCATCGGCGCGAGCAGTTGTCGCGCCGGCCAAGTGTTGGTGAGCCAGGCGAGCGCGCGCTGCTTGAACGGACGCGTGGTGCCGCGTCGCGCGAGTTCGATCGCCGCATCGGTGAGCAGCGCGGGTTCGACGACCTTGTCGACCAGCCCCATCGCCTTCGCCGCCTTCGCCGACAGCGTGCGGCCGGTCAGCATCACGTCGAAGGCCGCCGGTGCGCCGACCAGGCGCGGCAGGCGCACGCTGCCACCCCAGCCCGGATAGATGCCGAGCTTCACTTCCGGCAGGCCGATGCGGGTGGAGGGATCGTTGGACGCCACGCGATAGCGGCAGGCGAGCGAGATCTCGGTGCCGCCGCCCATGCAATGGCCGTGGATCGCAGCGACCGTGGGGCAGCGCAGTTCCGCCAGCCGCTGGAAGGTCTGCTGGCCGCGGCGGATCGCGTCGGCCACCGTGCCTTTCTCGTCGAAGGCCTGGAATTCCTTGATGTCCGCGCCGGCGATGAACCCCGCCGGCTTGGCCGAGCGGATGACCAGGCCCTTGGGCGGGTCGAGCGACAGCCGCTCCAGGATGGCGTCGAGCTCGAACAGCACCTCCTGCGAGAGCGTATTCACGCCGGCGCCGGCGCGGTCGAAGCTGAGCACCACGATGCCGTCGGCGGCAGTTTCGGCGCGCCAGTTCGAAAAGCGCAGACCGTCGAGACCAGCAAGCATGGCCACCATCCGTGAGGGAGCATTCTGGGGAGTATGGAGCGGGTCTATGATCCCGGCGGTATTTGATCGGCGTCAATGCCGTCCCCATTCAAGTCCCGTGTATCCCTGACACCCCATTCTTGCCCGGTGCATCGACCCCCGATGCGCCGATGAACTTTTCTTTCGATCGACTGTCCCAACGCCCGGCCACGGACGAGCGGACAGGAAGGAGCCCGGCGCCCACCATGGCCACGGAACACGAAACACAAGAGCTGGACCAGGCGCTCGTCGCCCGGGTGCAGCGCGGCGACAGCGTGGCGTTCGACCTGCTGGTGCGCAAATACCAGCATCGGATCGCGGCGTTGATCTCGCGTTACATCCACGACTGGGCCGAAGTCCAGGATGTCGCCCAGGACACCTTCATCCGCGCATACCGCGCGATCGGGAACTTCCGGGGCGACGCGCAGTTCTACACCTGGCTCCACCGCATCGCAGTGAACACCGCAAAGAACCACCTTGTCGCACACAACCGCCGCCCGCCGACCGACGACATCGACGTCACCGACGCCGAACAGTTCGACTCGGGCATCCGGTTGCGCGACACCGATACGCCGGAGCGTGAGCTGATGCGCCAGGAAGTCGAACGCACCGTGATGAAGGTGGTGGACCGTTTGCCCGCCGAGTTGCGCGAAGCGATCACGCTGCGCGAAGTCGACGGATTGAGTTACGAGGAAATCGCCGAGCGGATGCAGTGTCCGATCGGCACGGTCCGCTCGCGCATCTTCCGCGCGCGCGAGGCCATCGACGAGGAACTGCGTCCCCTGCTCGACAGCGAACCGAAACGCGAGCGTGCCAGCCGATGACGACTCCGACCAGCCATCCCACTTCCGACCGCGAAGCGCTCAGCGCGCTGTTCGACGGTGAACTCACGGGCGACGCCGCGCGCTTCGCGCTCAAGCGCCTCGACCACGACCAGGACTGGCGCGCCACGTGCGAGCGCTGGCATCTCGTCGGCGACGCGCTGCGCGGGCAGGGCGCCTTGTTGCCCGCCACCTTCCCCAACCGCGTGCGCGATGCCATGCAGGGCGGCGCGTTGCGCGCCGATGCGATGCACGCGACGCAAGCGCCTTCGGCCGCCGCGTTCGCTGGTGCCGCGAATTCCCGCGCGAGCGCCTGGCGCGGTCCGCGCTGGGGCAGCGTCGCGCTCGCCGCGTCCGCGGCGATGGTCGCCTTCTTCCTTGCGCGCCAGCCGGCCACCACGAACGTGCCGCCCGCCGCGCCGCAGGTCGCCGCCGCAACGCAGGTTGCGCCGAAGCTCACGCCGAAACCGCAGGCGCCCGCCGTGCAGGTCCCCGACATGCCGTCCGATGCGGAAGCCGCGAGCGCCGCCGCCGTGGCAGTGGCGTCCATCGCGCGTCCGTCGACGCGTGCGCGCAGTGCGCAGCGCGGCCGTGCCGCCACCGATCGCATCGTGTCGCAGGCCGTCGCAACACAAGCCGCCAGCGCGCCGGTGACAGGCGAAGCCCCGGTCACCGTCCTCGCATCGCAGACCGAACCCGCACGTCGCATCGACCGCGATCCGTTCGCCGAAGCTGCGGCGACGCCGCTCGAAGCGCCCTCGCGCCCGTGGCCGCGTGCCGTGTTGCCGCAATACAACGGCAACGGCGCACTCGCCGCCGATTACGCGACCGCACCGTCGTACTACCCGTTCTCGCCGCGCGAACCGCAAGCGACGCCGCGCGACGCAACGCCGCGCGAAGCGATCGACGCCGGCGCGCAACCCGCTCCGCAGCCGTAACGAAGACCACCCCAACCTCCATCGCACCGCCACCGAGGACCCGTCACCGATGCGTCTTCCGAACTTCCGCAATCCCACGCTGCGCAGCGCCTTGCTCGTCGCGGCTACCGCCACGGCCACGTCCGCGGTGCTGCTGACCAACGTCGACGCGCAGACCGCGCCCGCCGCGGCGCAGGCACCCCAGATGGTCGCCGGCCTGCCGGACTTCACCCATCTCGTCGACCAGGTCGGTCCGGCCGTCGTCAACGTCGAAGCCAACATCGGCGGCGGCGGGCGCGACCAGCCCGCGCTCGAAGACGACGAAGACATGCCGGAATTCTTCCGGCGCTTCTTCGGCCCGGGTATGCCCATGCCGCAAGGGCCGTCGCCCGGTCGCGGGCAGGGCGTGTCCTTCGGCACCGGCTTCCTCATTTCCGGCGACGGTTACGTCCTCACCAACCACCACGTCGTCGACGGCGCCAACGAAGTCACCGTGCGCCTGTCCGATCGCCGCGAGTTCAAGGCGAAGGTCGTCGGCAGCGACGAACAATCCGACGTTGCGCTGCTCAAGATCGCCGCCACCGGCCTGCCCTCGCTGCGCATGGGCGATTCGCGCCAGCTGCGTCCGGGCCAGTGGGTCGTCGCGATCGGTTCGCCGTTCGGCCTGGACCACTCGGTCACCGCCGGCATCGTCAGCGCGGTGGGTCGCGCCAACCCGTATGCGAACCAGCAGTACGTGCCCTTCATCCAGACCGACGTCGCGATCAACCGCGGCAACTCCGGTGGCCCGCTGCTCGACACGCGCGGCCAGGTGGTCGGCATCAACTCCCAGATCTTCAGCAACTCCGGCGGCTACATGGGCGTGAGCTTCGCGATCCCCATCGACGTCGCGATGAACGCCGTGGACCAGCTCAAGGCGCATGGCCGCGTGAGCCGCGGCCTGCTGGGCATCGGCCTGGAAGGCATCGACGCCGACCAGGCCAAGGCGCTCGGCCTGCCCGATACGCGCGGCGCGCTCGTGCGCGAAGTGCAGCCGGGCAGCGGTGCGTCGAAGGCCGGCGTGCAACGGCTCGACGTGATCCGCGCCTTCAACGGCACGCCGATCGACGATGCGTCTTCGCTGCCGCCGCTGGTCGGTGCATTGCCGCCGGGTGCGCGCACGACGCTCTCGATCATGCGCGACGGCAAGGCACGCGATGTCACCGTGGTGCTCGGCGAACTGGAAACGGCCGCCGAACCGCGCAGCATCCCCGCGTCCGACACGCCGGCGCCGTCGTATCGCAATTCGCTCGGCATCGTCGGCGAGGACATCGATTCGGGCGACCGCCAGCGCATGGGCCTGCCGAACGACGAAGGCGTGGCGATCGCGCGCATCGAAGGCCTCGCCGCCAAGCGTGCGGGCCTGCAGCCGGGCGACATCGTCCTCGCGGTGGGCCGGACCTCGGTGAACAGTGCCTCCCAGCTCGATCGCGCGCTGGCCGCGCTGAAGCCGGGCGACACGGCGATGCTGCTCGTCCAGCGCGGCGGCAGCAGCCGCTACGTCGCCGTTTCCCCGCGTTCCGAGTCCCAAACCCAGTAAGCGCACGCCGGCCCGGCCAGGGCCGGCACTGCATCGCCCCCGCCCCGACGGCACCAAACGGGGCGGGGAGGGGCGCTGTGCGATAATGCCGCGCTTTTTTCAGGCCTTCGCCATTCGATGCAGCACATTCGCAATTTCTCCATCATCGCCCACGTCGACCACGGCAAATCGACGCTGGCCGATCGCATCATCCAGCTCTGCGGCGGGCTCGAAGCCCGCGAGATGGAGGCGCAGGTGCTCGACTCGAATCCCATCGAGCGCGAGCGCGGCATCACCATCAAGGCGCAGTCCGTCTCGCTGCCGTACACGGCGAAGGACGGCATCACCTACCAGCTGAACTTCATCGACACGCCGGGCCACGTGGACTTCAGCTACGAAGTCTCGCGCTCGCTCGCCGCCTGCGAAGGCGCGCTGCTCGTCGTGGACGCCGCACAGGGCGTGGAAGCGCAATCGGTCGCCAACTGCTACACGGCGGTGGAACAGGGCCTGGAAGTCGTCCCGGTCCTCAACAAGATCGACCTGCCCACGGCCGACATCGACCGCGTCAAGAAGGAAATCGAAGCCGTCATCGGCATCGACGCCGAAGACGCCGTGTCCATCAGCGCCAAGACCGGCCTGAACGTGCCGGACGTGCTCGAAGCCATCGTGCAGCGCATCCCGCCGCCGAAGCCGCGCGACACCGACAAGCTGCAGGCGCTGATCATCGACTCGTGGTTCGACAACTACCTCGGCGTCGTCAGCCTCGTGCGCGTGATGCAGGGCGAGATCGTGCCCGGCACCAAGATGCTGGTGATGTCCACCGGCCGCACGCACCTGGTGGACTCCGTCGGCGTGTTCACGCCCAAGCGCAAGCCGCTGCCGAAGCTCGGCGCGGGCGAGGTGGGCTGGATCACCGCTTCGATCAAGGACGTGCACGGCGCGCCGGTGGGCGACACGCTCACCCTGGCCAGCGACCCGGCGAAGTCCCCGCTGCCCGGCTTCCAGGAAATGCAGCCGCGCGTGTTCGCCGGCCTGTTCCCGGTGGATGCCGAGGACTACCCCGCGCTGCGCGAAGCGCTGGAAAAGCTGCGCCTCAACGACGCCGCGCTGCGCTTCGAACCGGAAAGCTCCGAGGCGATGGGCTTCGGCTTCCGCTGCGGCTTCCTCGGCATGCTGCACCTGGAGATCGTGCAGGAGCGCCTGGAGCGCGAATACGACCTCAACCTGATCACCACCGCGCCCACGGTGATCTACGAAGTGCTCAAGACCGACGGCAGCGTGATGCCGCTGGACAACCCGGCCAAGCTCCCGCCGGTGAACCACATCGAAGAGATCCGCGAACCGATCATCCGCGCCAACGTGCTCACCCCGCCGGACTACGTCGGCAACGTGATCACGCTGTGCGAAGAGAAGCGCGGCTCGCAGGTCGGCATCACCTACATGGGCAGCCAGGTGCAGATCAGCTACGAGCTGCCGATGGCCGAAGTGGTGCTCGACTTCTTCGACCGCCTGAAGTCGGTCTCGCGCGGCTACGCCTCGCTGGACTACCACTTCGTGCGCTTCCAGGCCGGCCCGTTCGTGCGCGTGGACACGCTGATCAACGGCGACAAGGTGGATGCGCTGTCGATCATCACCCACCGCGCCCACGCCGACCGCCGCGGCCGCGACCTCACCGAGAAGATGCGCGAGCTGATTCCGCGGCAGATGTTCGACGTGGCCATCCAGGCCGCCGTCGGCTCGCAGATCATCGCCCGCAGCACGGTCAAGGCGCTTCGCAAGAACGTGCTGGCCAAGTGCTACGGCGGCGACGCGACCCGCAAGAAGAAGCTCCTCGAGAAGCAGAAAGAAGGCAAGAAGCGGATGAAGCAGGTCGGCCGGGTCGAAATCCCGCAGGAAGCCTTCCTCGCCGTATTGCAGGTCGACAACAAGTAAGCTTGCGCCGGCCGGGGTCCCCCGGGCCGGGCGACGCGCATAGGAGCTGGCATGGTGTGGTTCGAAACGATCCTGGTAGTGCTGACCCTGCTCACCGGGATCATTTGGCTGGGGGACAAGCTGTTCTTCGCCAAGGCCCGCGCCGAGCGGGCGGGCTTGCTCGATGAGAAGGAACCGTTGCTGGTCGACTACTCGCGGGCCTTCTTCCCCGTGCTGGCGGTCGTGCTGGGCCTGCGCAGCTTCGTCGCCGAGCCCTTCCGCATCCCCTCCAGCTCGATGATGCCCTCGCTGCTGATCGGCGACTTCATCCTGGTCAACAAGTACGCCTACGGGCTGCGGATGCCGATCACCAACAAGAAGTTCCTCGACATCGGCGAGCCCAAGCGCGGCGACGTGGTGGTCTTCCGCCCGCCGCACCACCCCGACCAGGACTGGATCAAGCGCGTGGTCGGCTTGCCGGGCGACACCGTCGCCTACCGGGACAACACCGTGTACGTGAACGGTGTCGCCTTCAAGTACCGCCCGATCGGCCAATATGTGGGCAAGGGGAAGGGTGCGGAGATGACCGGCGCGGACCTGCTGGAGGAAGCGCTTCCCGGCCGCCCGCACCCCGTCCTGGAACACGAGGATTATCCGTTCGGCATGCAAGGGGATGGCGAATGGGTCGTGCCGCCCGGCAACTATTTCGTGATGGGCGACAATCGTGATAATTCTGAGGACAGCCGATTCTGGCCGACGCACTTCCTGCCGGAGGAAAACCTCCGCGGAAAGGCCTTCCTGATCTGGCTGAATTTCGACATGGATGCCGGCGGCGTGGATTTCTCGAGGATCGGCTCGAACATCCCGTAATACGGCATCGGCAAGACAACGCGACCTTGGGGAGGGGACAACATGAAACGCACGCAACGCGGCATCACGCTGCTCGGGTTCATCCTGATCCTGGCCGTGGCCGGCATCTTCATCTTCGTCGGCATGAAGGTGGTGCCGATGTACATGGAGTACTACGCGGTCAAGAAATCGCTCCAGGGCCTGGCGCTCGAGCCGGGCATCGCCAACGCCTCGCCCGAGCGCATCCGCAACCTGTTCTTCCGCCGCCTGTACGTGAACTACTCGGAGAACGTGAAGGCGGAGAACGTGAAGATCGAACGCGCGCCCGGCGGCTGGCACATGACCGTCAATTACGAGGTGCGCCGCGAGCTCATCTCCAACCTCGACGTGGTCGGCAGATTCGAAGCGGCAAAGGACCTGACGCACGGTGGTCCGGACTGATCGCCTGCGCCTGCCCGGATACGACTTCGTCGATCCGGGCCTGCTCGCCCAGGCGCTGACGCATCGCAGCGCCGCGGCGCTGCACAACGAGCGCCTGGAATTCCTCGGCGACGCACTGGTCAACCTGTTCGTCGCCGAAGCCCTCTACACGCACTGGCCGAAGGCCGACGAAGGCACGCTCACGCGTGCCCGCGCCGAACTCGTGCGCGAATCCTCGCTCGCCACCATCGCCCGCACGCTCGGGCTCGGCGAACACCTGATCCTCGGCCCCGGCGAAATGAAATCCGGCGGCCATCGCCGCGACTCGATCCTCGCCGACGCGGTGGAAGCGATCGTCGGTGCGATCTACTTCGACGCCGGCTTCGAGAAATGCCGCGACGCCGTGCTGCCCTGGTTCGACACCGCGATCGCCGCGCTGCCGCCGCCCAACAAGCTCGGCAAGGACGCGAAGACCCGCCTGCAGGAATGGTTGCAGGGGCGCGGCAAGCCGCTGCCGGTGTACCGCCTCATCGCCGAAACCGGCGACGAACACGCCAAGCAGTTCCTCGTGGCCTGCGCCATCGCCGACCCGGCGCTGGAATGCGAAGGCACGGGCAGCTCGCGCCGGGCCGCGGAGCAAGCGGCGGCCGAGCGCGTCCTGGCCCAGGTGGATCCGACGCCGTAGCGTCGGGGTGAGGGGAGGCGGCGTCCCTTCCGCGTAGAATCGCGCCCCATGGAATCCTCCCCCTTCCGCGCCGGGCACGTTGCCGTGATCGGTCGCCCGAACGTCGGCAAATCGACGCTCGTCAATGCGTTGGTCGGCTTCAAGATCAGCATCACCTCCAATCGCCCGCAGACCACGCGCCACCGCCTGCTCGGCATCGCCACCTTCCCGCACGGCCAGCTGATGCTGGTCGATACGCCCGGCCTGCATCGCGAACAAAAGCGCGCGATGAACCGCATGATGAACCGCGCCGCGCGCGGTGCGCTCGAAGGCGTGGACGCCGCCGTGCTCGTGATCGAAGCCGGCCGCTGGGACGACGAAGACACGCTCGCCTACGACGCCCTGAAGGAAGCGGGCGTGCCGGTGGTGCTCGCGGTCAACCAGGTCGACCGCATCAAGGACAAGACGCAGTTGCTGCCCTTCCTCGCGAAGGTCGCGGGCGAGCGCGACTTCGCCGCCGTGCATCCGATCTCCGCGCTCAAGCGCAAGGGTCTGGAAGCGCTGGTCGACGACGTGCTCAAGCTCGTCCCCGAACAGGCTGCGCTGTACCCGGAAGACGAAATCACCGACAAGAGCCAGCGCTTCCTCGCCGGCGAACTCGTGCGTGAACAACTCATGCGCCTGCTGGGCGCGGAGCTGCCGTACGCCACGACGGTGGAGATCGAACAGTTCGCCGTCGACGGCAAGATGCTGCGCATCGGCGCGGTGATCTGGGTGGAACGCGAAGGGCAGAAGGCCATCGTGATCGGCAAGGGCGGCGAACGCCTGCGCGAGATTGGCAGCCGCGCGCGCGTGCAGATGGAACGCCTGTTCGACAACAAGGTGTTCCTGGAAACATGGGTCCGCGTGCGCGAAGGCTGGTCGGACGACGAAGCGGCGCTGCGCACCCTCGGCTACCACGACTGAGTGCGCATCGTCGGCGAAGCCGCGTATGTGCTGCATGCGCGCGCATGGCGCGAAACGAGCCTGCTCGTCGAAGTCCTCAGTGAAGAACACGGCAGGTTGGGTCTCGTCGCGCGCGGCGTGACGGGCCCGAAGAAACATGTCCTGCGCGCCGCGCTGCAACCGATGCAGCGCATCCGACTGGAAGCGGTGCAACAGGGCGAACTCGCGCAACTGCGCAACGCCGAAGCGCTCGATGCCGCTCCCTTGCTGCAGGGCGACGCCTCGCTCGCCTCGTTCTACGTCAACGAACTCGTGCTGCGCCTCGCGCCGCGCGGCGACGCCTTGCCCGAGTTGTTCGACGCGTATGGCCTGGTGCGCGCGCGGCTCGGCAGCGACGATCCCATCGCCTGGACCTTGCGCCGCTTCGAACGCGACCTGCTCGAAGCGCTGGGCTTCGGCCTCTCGCTCGACGTCGACGGCGACGATCATCCGATCGACCCCGCCGCCCGCTACCGCCTCGATCCCGAACACGGCCCGCGCCGCATGCGTAGCGAACGCGCGGGCGATCGCGACACCACCGCCACGGGCCGCGCCCTGCTGTCCCTGGCCGCCGACGAGATGCCCGACACCGACGACCTCGCCAGCCTGCGACGCGCGCTCCGCGAGGTTCTCGCCTACCACCTGGGCCCGCGCGGCCTGAAGTCCTGGGACATGCTGGCCGAACTCGGTCGCCTGTCGAAGCCGCGTTCGCCTTAGCACGCTATCCTCCGCCGCCATGACGCATCGGACGCGCCTGCTTGCCCTGCTGTGGATGTCGGCCCTGGCCGGCACCGCGCAGGCGCGCACGCTCGAAGCGGACGTCGCGAAGCTCCGCTTGCCGGTCGCCACGCTCGACACCGTGCACGTGCAGCTCGAATGGCCCGAGGGCGCAACGCAAGGCACCTTGTCGCTGCAGGCCGAGCGCGTACAGGCGGCGGACCTCGGCATCGATGCACGCCACATCGCGTGGACGTGTCCGTTGCAACGCATCGACACCGTGGGCTGGGCCTGCGACGGCACGTTGCGCAGCGCGGGCAAGTCGTTTCGCCTCGCGATCGCCTTCGACGAAGCCGGCCTGCGCGGCACCTTCGGCGACAAGCGTTCGACGATTGCGATGCACCGCGCCACCGCCACGCCCGATCTCACGCGCATCGACCTGACCCGCGTGCCCATCGTTTGGGCGCAAAGCCTGCTCGAACAATCCTGGGCCGATGCGCGCCTGCAGGGCGGCACGCTCGATGGGCGCGTCGATGTTGCCGCACCGTCGAAAGGTCCGCTGCAAATCACCGGTCGATTGAACGCCGCCGGCGTCAAACTCGAAACCACCGACGCGACGATCGCCAGCGACAAGCTCGCCGGCACCTTCGACTTCGACTACAGGATTTACGACGCACCGCATCCATCGCTGCTTTCACTCGACGGCACGCTGCACGGCGGCGAATTCCTCGCAGGCAGCGTGTACGTCGCGCTGCCTGCCACGCCGATCCGACTCTCCATCCGCGGCGAATCACGCGAAGGCGCGTGGACCTTGTCGCGCATCGACTGGGCCGACGACGGCGCGCTGCATGTCGCCGGCAGTGCCGCCCTCGACGCCGAAGCGAACCTGCGCACGCTCGACCTGACGATCCACAGCGACGACCTCGCCCCCGTCCGCGACCGCTACCTCACCGGCCTGCTCGGCATCGCCGGCGTCTCGGACCTCGCGCTCACCGGCTCGCTCGATGCGCAGGTGCGCGTGGACAACGGCGCCTTGCATGCCTTCGACTTCGTCCCGCACCACGTGGACATCGTCGAACCCACCGACCAACGCTTCGCCTTCCACGGCCTCGACGGCACGCTGCGTTTCTCGCGCACCTGGCCCATCGAGAGCGCCCTGCAATGGCACGACGGCGTGCTGTACGGCCTGAAGTTCGGCGCGGCGAAGTTGCCGATGCGCAGCGAAGGCGGCGCGGTCTCGCTGACGCAAGCCGTGTCGGTGCCGCTCCTCGGCGGCGCATTGCGCTTCGACAACATGACCCTGCGCCCGCCTGCCGACGGAAAGGGCGCCGAAGCGATCTTCGGCCTGAGCGTCGATAAGCTCGATATCTCGCAACTCGCCACCGCCCTGGACTGGCCCGTCTTCCGCGGCCAGCTCACCGGCCACCTGCCGCGGGCGCACTACGCCAACGAGAAGCTCGATTTCGAAGGCGGACTGTCGATGGCGATGTTCGACGGGCGCGTGGATGTGTCCTCGCTCTCGATGGAACGCCCCTTCGGCGTGGCCCCCACGCTCGCCGCCGACCTGCGCATCGACGACCTGGACCTGCTCTCGCTCACCGAAGTGTTCGACTTCGGCAGCATCACCGGCCGCCTGGACGGGACCATCGACCAGCTCCGCCTGGTCGACTGGTCCGTCACCGCCTTCGACGCCGAACTCCACACCGACCCGAAGCCCGGCCTGCGCCAGCGCATCAGCCAGCGCGCCGTGCAGAGCATTTCGAGCGTGGGCGGCAACTCGCTGATGACCTCCATCCAGGGCCAGCTCATCGGTTTGTTCGACGACTTCGGCTACAAGCGCCTCGCCATCGGATGCCACCTGGTCAACGAGGTCTGCGACATGCGCGGCCTCCATTCAGGGGGCGACACATTTACTATCGTCGAAGGTGCGGGGCTCCCGCGCCTGACGGTCATCGGCCACAACCGCCTGGTCGATTGGCCCACGTTCGTCGAGCGCCTGAGTGCGGTCGGCAGTGGCGAAGTCAGCCCGGTGGTCGAATGAAGGAGACGACATGAAATCGGCACGCTGGATGGGAGTTTCGGTGGCTTCGCTGTGGGCGCTCAGCGCCTGCGTCACGATCAACGTGTACTTCCCGGCCGCCGAGGCCAAGGAAGCGGCGAAGGAGTTCGTCGAGAAGGTGATCGGCCCCGACGCGGTGCCGGCGACGCCCGTCGAGACCACGCCCGAGAAGAAGCCCGAAGGTGGCAGCGGCGGCATGGCCAGCCTGCTGCAGCGCATCGACCCGCTGAGCCTGATCGGCATCGGCAGTGCGTACGCGCAGGGCCAGCCCGACATCTCGATCAAGTCGCCCGCGATCCAGGCCATCCAGGCCCGCATGGCCTCGCGCTTCGACGCCTCGCTGCGCAAGGGCTTCGACCTCGGCGCGCTCGGCTTCGGCAAGGACGGCATGGTGGTGCTGCGCGAGCCCGGCTCGCTCGAGCTCAAGGACCGCGCGGGCATGCAGACGGCCGTGGCCGACGACAACCGCGACCGCAAGGCGCTCTACAAAGAGGTCGCCGTGGCCAACGGGCACCCGGAATGGGAAGCGCAGATCCGCGACGTCTTCGCCAAGCAGTGGGTGGACAGCGCCCGCGGCGGCTGGTGGTACCAGGACAAGAGCGGCGGCTGGAAGCAGAAGTAAGCCGCCCCGGGGGATAATGCGCGGCCCTGAACCCGCCGCGCAGTCCCTTGGCCCGTATCGATCAAACCCCCTTCGAAGTCGCGATCACCGACTTCACGCACGACGGCCGCGGCGTTGCCCGCCGTCCCGATCCCAAACAGGAAGGCGCCGGCAAGGCGGTCTTCATCTCCGGCGCACTGCCTGGCGAAACCGTCGTCGCGCAGCTCACCGAACGCCATCGCCACTTCGATGAAGCGCGCACGCTCGAAGTGCGCGTGGCTTCTCCGGATCGCGTGCCCGCGCGCTGCCCGCACTTCGGCACCTGCGGCGGCTGCGCGTTGCAGCACATGGACGAAGACAAGCAGATCCACGCCAAGCAGCGCGTGCTGATGGAGAACCTCGCACGCATCGGCCACGTCACGCCCGAACGCGTGCTCCCGCCGCTCACCGATGCCGCGTGGGGGTATCGCCGCAAGGGCCGCTTCTCCGTGCGTCGCGTGGAGAAGAAGGGCAAGACGCTCGTCGGCTTCCGCGAACAGGACGGCCGCTACGTCGCCGACCTGCGCGAATGCCACACCGTGATCCCGCGCATCGGCATGAAGATCGCCGCGCTGTCCGCGTTGATCGATGGCATGGACGGCCGCAGCGATATCCCGCAGGTGGAATTCATCGCGGGCGACGACACCGCCGCGCTGATCTTCCGCCACCTGCAACCGATGTCCGAACGCGACCAGGCCGCGCTGACCGCCTTCGCGCAGGAACACGACTTCGCGATCTTCCTGCAGCCCGGCGGCCTCGACTCCGTGCATCCGCTCTGGCCGCACGGCCCGAAGCTCGCCTTCACGCTGCCCGACTGGAACATCGAACTGCAGTTCCGCCCGCTCGACTTCATCCAGGTCAACGAAGGCCTCAACCGCAAGATGATCGCCAGCGCACTCGACCTGCTCGACGTGCAGCCGGGCGACCGCGTGCTCGACCTGTTCTGCGGCTTGGGCAACTTCACGCTGCCGCTCGCGCGCACGGCGGGGGAGGTGGTCGGTGTGGAAGGCGATGCCGGCCTGATCCGCCGCGCCCGCGAGAACGCCGAACACAACCAGCTGACGAACGTCGACTTCCACGCGGCGGACCTGGCGACCGACCTCGCCAACCACGCCTGGATGCGCGCCGGCTTCGACCGCCTGCTGCTCGACCCGCCGCGCTCCGGCGCCGACGTCGTGCTCAAGCAACTGCCGCTCGGCGGCCTCAAGTGCATCGTCTACGTGAGCTGCCACCCGGCCTCGCTGGCCCGCGACGCCGGCTACCTCGTCAACGAACGCGGCTGGAAGCTCCGCGCCGCCGGCGTGATGGACATGTTCCCGCACACCGCGCATGTCGAGAGCATCGCGATGTTCGAACCACGCTGAACGTATGATCCGACGATCGAACCAGAAGGACACCCCCGCATGCTCGTGATCGGCATCGCCGGCAAGGAACTCACCGCGCAGGAGCGCGACTGGCTGCAGCATCCCGCGTGCGCCGGCGTGATCCTCTTCACGCGCAACTTCGCCTCGCGCGCCCAGGTGGCCGAGCTCTCGCAGGCCATCCGCGAAGCCACGCCGCGCCCGCAGCTGGTCTGCGTGGACCAGGAAGGCGGCCGCGTGCAGCGCTTCCGCGAGGGCTACAGCGCACTGCCGTCGCTGGAAGGCTTCGGCAAGCTCTACGGAAGCCAGCCCGATCGCGCGATCGAACTCGCGAAGGAACACGCCTGGCTGATGGCGAGCGAGATCCGCGCCAGCAACGTGGACCTGAGCTTCGCGCCGGTGGTGGACCTGGGCCGCGGCAATCGCGCCATCGGCGACCGCGCGTTCTCCGCCGACCCGCAGATCGTCGCGGAATTCACCCGCGCGTATGTCGAAGGCATGCACGCCGCGAACATGGCCGCGACGCTCAAGCATTTCCCCGGGCATGGTTCGGTGCTGGAAGACACGCATTACGACGATGCCGTCGACCCGCGCGAGCTCGATGACATCCGCGCGCTCGACCTCATCCCCTTCGTCGCCGGCATCGACGCCGGTGCCGACGCGGTGATGATGGCGCACGTGGTGTACCCGAAGGTCGCGCCGGAACCGGCGGGCTACTCGTCGCGCTGGATCGACGAGATCCTGCGCAAGGAGATGGGCTTCAAGGGCGTCGTGTTCTCCGACGACATCGGCATGGCCGCCGCGTTCTCCGCGGGCGGCATCAAGTCGCGCATCGACGCGCACCTGGATGCCGGTTGCGACGTGGTGCTGGTCTGCCATCCCGAACTCGTGCCCGAATCGCTCGCTGCCGTCGAAGGCCGCAACCTCAACACCATGGCGCTCGCCGGCCTGATCGGCCGCGGCCCACTTGCGTGGGAAGGCCTGATCGCCGACGCGCGCTACCACGATGCGAGCACGCGCCTCGGGGGCGGCATCGCATGAGCGCGGTGCCTGCGCTCGCCGATGCGCTGAAGCGCTCGGACGTCGTCCACGACCGCAAGGCCATCGAGCGCGCCATCGGCGAGATGGCGGTACGCATTCGCAACGACTACGCCGGCTCGGTGCCGCTGTACCTGACGGTGATGCACGGCGGCCTGCCGTTCGCGGGGCAGCTCGCGCTCGCCATCGGCGAACGCGGCCTCGACCTCGAATTCGATTACCTCCATGCCTCGCGCTACCGCGGCGCGCTCTCCGGTGGCGAGCTGCACTGGAAGCACCGCCCCGCGACCGCGCTGCGCGGCCGCCGCGTGCTGCTGGTCGACGACATCGTCGACGAAGGCCACACGCTGTTCCAGGTCCGCGAATGGGCGCGCGCCGAAGGCGCCGCCGAAGTCCGCATCGCCGCGCTCGCGGTGAAGCAGCACAACCGCTGCGTCCCCGACCTGGTGGCCGACTACGCGGGCCTGCGCGTGCCGGACCGCTACGTCTACGGCTACGGCATGGACTACTACGAACAGGGCCGCAACCTGCCCGCGATCTACGCCCTCCGGGAGTGAGCATGCGACACGACGACCTCGCCCTCGCCGTCATCGGCGGCACCGGCGTGTACCGGATCGCCGAACTGGAACACGTGGAGTCGCACCTGCCGGAAACCCGTTACGGGTTTCCCTCCGGCCCGGTGCGCGTGGGCATGCTGGGCGGCAAGCGCGTCGCCTTCCTGGCCCGCCATGGCGAAGAACACGGCGTGCCCCCGCACAAGATCAACTACCGCGCCAACCTGGTCGCGCTGCAGATGATCGGCGCCTCGCGCATCGTCGCGCTCAACACGGTGGGCGGGATCACCGAGCGCTTCGGGCCCACGGTGCTCGCGCTGCCGGACCAGTTGATCGACTACACCTGGGGCCGCATCTCGACCCTCAGCGAAGAGCCGGGCACCGACGTGTTGCACGTCGACTTCGGCGATCCCTATACCCCCGGACTGCGCGCGCAGATCCTCGCTGCAGCGCAGCGAGCGGGCGTCGCTTTGGTCGATGGCGGTTGTTACGGCGCCACCCAAGGCCCGCGCCTGGAGACGAAGGCGGAGATCGCGCGCATGCGCCGCGATGGTTGCGACCTGGTGGGCATGACCGGCATGCCCGAAGCAGGGCTCGCGCGCGAATTGGGCCTGCAATATGCGTGCCTTTCGATCGTCGCGAATTGGGCTGCCGGCTGTAGCGGCGATGCGGAGATCACGATGGCCGAAGTGCTGGCCAATGTTGAAACCGCTTCCAGCGGAATCCCGCCGTTGTTGCGAGCAATATTGGCGGGGTGACCGGGGTCGAGGTGGTGTTGCGAAGCGGGGTCTTCCATGCATACTCGCGCCGTGCGCAAGGATGCCCCCGCGCCTGGCGCACTTCACCGCATCCAGACGAGGTCACACAGGTTATGCAGTACGGCACCGTGAAGTGGTTCAACGACGCTAAGGGTTTCGGGTTCATCGCTCCGGAAGACGGCAGCGCCGATGTGTTCGTGCATTACTCGGCGATCAGTTCCAAGGGCTTCCGCAGCCTGCAGGAAGGCCAGCGGGTCAGCTACGACGTCGTGCAGGGCCCGAAGGGCGCGCAGGCGGCTGGCGTGATGCCCGTTGCCTGAGGCATAAGGACGCGACAAGACGTCCGCTAAAGACCCCGCCGGAGTTTTGGCGGGGTTTTTTTCTGGCCGATTGAGAAGCGGGGAACGGCTGCGACACCAGAACGTCGGACCGCCCCGCAGTCCGTTATCGCGCCTGTCGGAGCGCCTACAAGCCGCATCCTGCAACCGGAGCTCCGCCCGGGTGGCCATCCATGGCCGCCCTGCAGTCGCGACAACGGACTGCGTGTCGGTCCTCTGCGCGTGACGCGGGCGCGGCCTTGCTATCGTGGGTTCAAGATCGAAACACATCTCCACAATCAGGAGCGTCGGTCATGATCCGCATCGTTGTCTCGCTCCTGTTCGGTTGTCTGGCTTCGATCGCATACGCATCCGATGACACGGTTCGATGGCCCGTGCCATGGACGCTGGGTTCCGAGACCGCCTACGAGGGAAGTCTTGTCACCGAGCAGGAGAACGGTGTTGCCAAGTCGTCCTATCGGGTCACGACGACCGAAGTCCATCGCATCGTCGGGGCGTCCAACTCGGGCTTCGAGATGCTCGTGGAGAACCAAGGCTCGCGTATCGAAATGATCGAGGGGGATCCGGCTCGCGCCAACGCGCTGCAGCCAATGTTCAAGCTCTCCGATGCCTCTCCGACGCGCGTCGAGTTGGATGCCACGGGTCGGATGGTCGGGCTGCACGTCGACCCCGAACTGTCGGTGCAACTCAAGAAGGCGGGCAAACCTGGGCTTGAGTCCGTGATGCGGAGCCAGATCGACGCGCTTCCCGAGGATCAGCGCGCGCCATGGAGGGCGCAGATGGATGCCCTCGTCGAAAAGATCCTGGACCAAAACCTGAGCGTGGCTGCCATGGAAGCCACGCGACGGGAATGGTGGGACCTCACCGCTTTGGTGGGCCGGTCCTACAAACCCGGGGAAGTCCAGGAGGTGCCGTCGGCTTTCTTCAACTCCGAATGCGGCGTCATGCCTGCGCCGCTGTATTTCTGGCTGGACCCGACACGGACGGACGCGCACCTGGCGACCATCCAATATCGTCGCGCGGCCAAGGCCGACGCGGGAGAGAAAGGGTGCAGGGCGCCTGATTTCGAGCAGGTCGAGGAGGGCGACATTGTCTTCGACCGCGCCACTGGTCTGGTGGAATCCACCGAACTGCGCATCACCACGACGCAGGGCGTCGCGATGACGACAGTCAATGGTCGAACGAAGCGGAAGCAATGAGCGGCTGCACTCTCGTGTCACGCTCTGCTCTTGCCCTCGGTGTATCGTCAGACCGCCATGGACGAGCGCCCCGACAACCAGCCCCCCGAATTCGCCCCGCGCGACCTGTGGACCGATGACCTCGCCTTGCGCGAAGCCGTCCTCCGAGAAGGCGCAGGGCCTTTCGCGAACCATCTCGCCGCCTACGCAAGACTCGCTGGCGACACGATTTACGCACTCTCCTTCGACGCCCACCGCGACCGCCCGCGCCTGCGCACGCACGATCGCTTCGGCACCCGCATCGACCGCGTCGAATTCCACCCGAACTACCACACGCTCATGCGCGCCGCGATCGAGAACGGCGTCGCCGGTTTGTCATGGCGCACGCCCGAACCCGGTGCGCACGTCGCGCGCGCGGCGCTGAGCTATCTGCACCACCAGGTCGAACCCGGCACCAGTTGCCCGCTCACCATGACGCACGCCGCCGTGCCCACGCTCGCGCATGCGCCGGCCTTGAGTGAGTGGCGCAACAAAGCTGCCGCGCCGCATTACGACCCGCGCGAGTTGCCCATCGCGGACAAACGCGGCGTCACGCTCGGCATGGGCATGACGGAGAAGCAGGGCGGGTCCGATGTGCGCGCCAACACCACGCGCGCGGTGGCGCTCGCCGGTGACGGCGAGTACGCGCTCACGGGGCACAAGTGGTTCTTCTCGGCGCCGATGTCGGACGGCTTCCTCGTGCTCGCGCAGGCGCCCGGCGGGCTCACGTGTTTCCTGTTGCCGCGCCGCTTGCCGGACGGTGCGCGCAATGCCTTCACGCTGATGCGGCTGAAGGACAAGCTGGGCGATTGGTCGAATGCGTCGTCGGAAGTCGAATTCCAGGGGGCGTGGGCGCAGCGCGTCGGCGATGAGGGGCGCGGGGTGGCGACCATCCTGGAGATGGTCATGCTCACGCGGCTGGATTGCATGCTCGGGTCGGCGGCGGAGATGCGCATGGCGCTCGCGCAGGCGATGCACCACACGCGGTATCGGCGGGCGTTCGGCAAGGTGTTGGTCGAGCAGCCGTTGATGCGCAATGTGTTGGCGGACCTGGCGATCGAGGCGGAGGCGGCGCTCGCGTTGTCGATGCGCGTGGCGCGTGCGGTGGATGCGGCGGGCGATGTGCCGTCCGAGGCGGCGTTCGCGCGCATCGCCACGGCGATCGGGAAGTACTGGATCTGCAAGCGCGCGCCGGCTTTCGTCAACGAGGCGCAGGAATGTCTCGGTGGCGCGGGTTACGTGGAGGAGTCGTTGCTGCCGCGTTTGTATCGGCAGGCGCCGCTCAATTCCATCTGGGAAGGCAGCGGGAACATCCAGTGCCTCGACGTGCTGCGCGCGTTGCAGAAGGAGCCGGAGTGCGCCGAGGCGTTCTTCGCGGAGCTGCCGATGGGCCTGCATCCGACGCTCGACGAGGAAGTGATCTGGTTGCGCGAAGCGATGCGCAAGCCTGAAGAGGGCCGGGCGCGATATCTCGTCGAACGGATGGCGCTCGCCTTGCAGGCGGCGGTGTTGCTGTTGGCCTCCCATCCGCTCGCGGAAGCGTTCTGCTTCAGTCGGCTGGCGGGCGAGCATGGGCTCGCGTTCGGGACCTTGCCTGCGGGTGTGGCGATCGACGAGGCGTTGGCGCGCGCCTTGCCGTGATTACGCACCGAAGAATCCCTTAGCGCGACCTTCTTCCAGCTGCGGCGCAAGCCACGCCCACAACGCCGGACACCCCGCTTCGATCGGCGGACCAACCTTGCGCACCACGCGCTCGTAGCTGATCCCGTTCTCCACCCAACTACCGCCACCCTGCGCGAGGTTCAGCAGCACGGGCATCGCGCGATCAGCCGCATGGGCGAAGCGCGCTTCCGCCGTCTCGCCGTCTTCGAACTCTTCCCACAGCGCCAGGAACTTCGCGCCCTGCGCGTTCGGAAGCATGCCGAAGATGCGTTCCACCGCCACGCGTTCGGCGGCCTTGCGTTCGGCCAGACCTTCCTCTGCGTAAACGATAGTGTCGCCCGTATCGATTTCGCCGATGTCGTGCACCAGCAGCATGGAGACGACGCGATGCAGGTCGATGTCGGGTTCGGCGAACTCCGACATCGAGGCGGCGAACAGTGCGATCTGCCAGCTGTGCTCGGCCGAATTCTCGTAGCGGTCCAGGCCGATGGGCTTGGACTTGCGCGTCACGCCTTTGAGGCGATCGAGTTCGAGGATGAAGTCGATGATGTATTGCATGGTCAATCCAGGAATTGCAGCTTGGCCAGTTCCGCGTACAGGCCACCCTGCGCGAGCAGCTGCGCGTGCGTGCCTTCGGCGACGATGCGGCCGCGGTCCATCACGACGATGCGGTCGGCCTTAAGAACAGTGGCCAGGCGGTGGGCGATCACGAGCGTGGTGCGGCCTTGCATCAGGTTTTCCAGCGCGTGCTGCACGGCGCGCTCGCTCTGCGCGTCGAGCGCGGAGGTGGCTTCGTCGAGCAGCAGGATCGGGGCGTCTTTCAGCAAGGCGCGCGCGATGGCGATGCGTTGCTGCTGGCCGCCGGACAGGCGCGCGCCGCGTTCGCCGAGTTCGCTCGCATAGCCCTGGGGCAGGGCGGTGACGAACTCGTGCGCTTCGGCGGAACGCGCGGCCTGCGCGACCTCATCGTCGGTCGCGTTCAAGCGCCCGTAACGAATGTTGTCGGCGGCGGTGGCGGCGAAGATCGTCGGTGCCTGCGGGACGAGGGCGATGGCTTCGCGCAGTTGTGCAGGATCCAGCGCGCGCAGGTCGACGTCGTCGATGCGGATCGCGCCCTGCTGCGGATCATGGAAGCGCAGCAGCAACGCGAAGACGGTGCTCTTGCCTGCGCCCGAGGGGCCGACCAGCGCCACCGTCTCGCCCGGCGCCACGCGCAGAGTGAAGCCTTCGAGTGCCGGGGCATCTGCGCGTGTCGGGTAATGGAAGGAGACGTCCTCCATCGCGATCTCGCCGCGCAAGGGCGTCGGCAGCGGGACGGGATTCGCAGGCGCCACCAGTTGCGGCTGTTCGAAGAACAGGTCGTTGATGCGCCCCATGCCGCCGGAGGCACGCTGTACGTCGTTCCACACTTCCGCGAGTGCGCCGACCGAACCGCCGCCGAGCATGGCGTACAGCAGGAACTGGCCGAGCGTACCGGCGCTCATGCGATGGGCCACGACATCGTGCGCGCCGGACCACAACACGATGATGATCGCGCCGAAGAACGCCGTCATCGCCACCGCGGTCACGATGGCCTGCATGCCGATGCGCTTGCGCGCCGTCGCCACCGCGCGCTGCACGGCGTCGATGAAGCGACCACGCTCGTAAGGCTCGCGCGCATGCGACTGCACCGTGCGGATGTTGCCGAGCACTTCGCTCGCCAATGCATTCGCATCGGCCACGCGGTCCTGGCTCTGTCGCGAAATCTTCCGCAGCCGCGTGCTGCCCAGCACGATCGGCAGCACGAACAGCGGAATGCCGACTAGCGTGTAGGTCGCCAGGCGCGGGCTCGTCACGAACATCATGCCGATGCTGCCGAGCACCATCACGAAGCTGCGCAGCGCCACGGAAATGCTGGAACCCACCAGGCTGCGCAGCAGTTCGGTATCTGCGGACAGGCGCGAGACCAGTTCACCGCTGCGCGTGGTTTCGAAGAACGCAGGGTCCAGTCCGATCAGGTGGCCGTACAAGCGTTCGCGCAGATCGGCGACGACACGCTCGCCCAGCAGCGAGACGAAGAAGAAACGCGCAGCGGTGGCCAGCGCCAGCGCACTCGTGCAAGCAAACAGAATCGCGAAGGTCGCATCGATGTTCGACGCGCTGTTGAACCCGTGGTCGATCATGCGGCGCACGGCGACGGGCAGGGTGAGCGTCGCGGCGGAGGAGGCGCCCAGCGACAACAGCCAGGCGATGAACAAGCCGCGCTGGCGCTGCACGAACGGCCACAGCGCACGCAGGCTGCCGAGGCGGCCCTTGTATGTCGGTTCGGAGGTCGATGCCATCAGCCATTGTCCCCGATGCGCGCGCGATTGCGCGTGGCGTCGCGCAATTGGGCGGCCAGGGCGTCCACGCGGTCGGCGGGCAGACGCAGGCGGACGCGCAGGCCGTCGGCGTCGAACGCTTCGTCCAGGCGCTCCGCCCCGTGCGCGGCCAGGGCGGCGTGCACGGCGCCGGTGTCTTCGAAGCCGGCCTGCACGATGAGTTCGCGGTAATCGATCAGTGCACGGCGCGGCGCGGTACGCAGGCATTCGGCCGCGGCGCCGCCATAGGCGCGTACGAGCCCGCCCGCGCCGAGGTTCACGCCGCCATACCAGCGCGTGACCACCACCATGACGCGATCGAAGCCCTGGCCGTCGATCGCCGCAAGGATCGGGCGGCCGGCGGTGCCCGCAGGTTCGCCGTCGTCGCTGGAGCGGTAGTCGTTGCCGATGCGATAGGCCCAGCAGTGATGCGTCGCGGGCGTACGCGCGGTATCGGCCAGGAAGGCGAGCGCCTGTTCGGTCGATTCCACCGGCACGGCCTGCGCGAGGAAACGGCTGTGCTTCACCTCGATCGCGTGCGAGGCGGGCGAGGCCAGGGTGTCGCTCATTTCTCGAGCGGTCGCAGGTCTTCGGGGATGACGTATTCCGGGTAGCGCTTGCGGAAGGCCTTCAGGCTCACGCGCGCGTCTTCCACGTTGCCCGCCTTCTGCAATTCGCGGATGCGTTGCAGCCAGGCGTCGCGCACTTCCGGGCTGCCGGTGGTGGCGGGCGGGACGACTTCTTCGTCGGGCTCGGCGTATTGCGGTTCGGCTTCTTCGCGCGCGCGCTCGGCCTGGTCGGCGGCGCGTTGCAGGGCACCGAGGCTCGCGGCGGCGGCCGCCTTCGCGGCGGGGGCGGCCGCAGGTGCGGGGGCATTGGGCGGAAGTTCGACGACCATGTCGGCCGCGGCGTTGGCCGCTTCCGCAGGCGGCGGCGGAGGGGCGGGCGCCGCCGCGGCAGCGGCCTGGCGCGGATGCACCGCTTCGTCGAGCACGATGGCGGGCGCTTCGAAGGCCTGGGGCTTTTCCTGGCGCTCCTCTTCCGTCGGCGGACGGACCGCAGTGCGCGGCATCGGGCGCGGCGGCGCTGCGGGCGGCGGCGCTTCGGGAATCTCGAGCTTCCTGCGCGGCACGGATTGCACCGACATCGAGGGCTCGGTCTTCTTGAATTCGACGGCGTCGTCGCCGCCGCTGGGGCGCGCGGCGCTCGGCACGTTCGGCAAAGGGCGCAACTGCCACGCGATGCCGCAGGCGAGCGCAAGCGATGCGGCGAAGCCGAACACCGTCGGCCAGGTCGCGGCCTTGCGGCCCTCCCTGCGGCGCGGGCGGATCGGCTCGGGCTCCGCGGCTGCATGCGCCGCTGCAAGGATCTTCGCGTCGAGCGCGGGCGACGGCTCCGCATGCGGACCCAGCCGCGCGAGGCGCTGCGCGAGCGCGCGCTCTTCGGGCGTCAGTCCGTTGCCGGCGTGTTCGTCATGCGTGCTCATGTCGTTTCCGATCCCAGGCCCGCGCGCAACTTGTCCATCGCGTAGCGCAGCCTAGATTTGACGGTCTCCCGGCCCACGCCGGTGATCTCGCCGATCTCCTCCAGTGACAGTTCCTGTTCCAGGCGCAGCACGACCACTTCGCGCTGCTCCGGCGGCAGCGCATCCAGTGCGAGCTGCAGCCGCCGGCGTTGTTCGAATTCCGAAAGCACGCGCTCCGGCGTTTCCGGGTCGGGCACGCGCATGGCGCGTTCGTCGGCATCGTCGGGCGCCGGCGGCCGGTGTTTCAGCGCCCGCCAATGATCGCCCAGGCGATTGTGCGCGATCCGGTAAAGCCAGGTGCCGAAGGGCGCGTCCGGGGCCCAGCCGCTGCGGGCGCCGATCACCTTCTGCCAGATGTCCTGGAACATCTCGTCGGCCAGCGCATTGTCGCGCAGGTGCCGCAGCAGGAAGCGATACAGGCGCGTGCGGTGGCGGCCATACAGCTGCTCGAACGCGGCCGCATCTCCGGCGACCCAGTCCAGCATCAAACGCTCGTCGCTGGCCTCGACCCCCTCGTCCATGGCGCGCAGGTTACGGGGTGGCGAGGGAGGCGGGAAGCAGCTGAATGCAGGGAGGGCGGCGGCCATGGACTCTGGAACGGTCGAAATCGGCCCGCGGGGTTCGACCACCCCCCGCTACCACCGTTCATCCCGTTCACGCGACCGTTGCCGATCCTCGCCATTCCGGCAGGTGCGGGCTCGCTCGGACTGTGTATGCTGGCCCCATGGTTGGGGGGGAAGAAGTCAACGTGCGTAGCCCGGAGCTCGCTGGGACGACCGCGCCTGCTGCGCAGTCGGCAGGGCCTGCGCTTGCGCGCACGGTCCGCGAACTGCTGCCGCCGGATGCGCGCTTCGTGGTGTGCTGGCGCGAGCCGGGCCAGGATTTCTATTCGGCCGACGAAACCGCGCCGGCCTCGCTCGTCGCCCGTGCGCTGGCGATGCTCGGCAAGAAGGGCCGCGCGCAGGACGCCGAGATCCTCGACCACTGGACTTCCGACCACGGCATCGAGATCGTGCTCGCCGCCCAGGGCGCCTCGGGCGTGATCGCGCCGATGCGGCAGGGCTGGCAGGCGATGGCGCGCAGCGCCGTGGCCGCCTCGCTCGACGCCTGGCAGGCAAAGGCCCGCATCGCGACGCTGGAAAAGAGCGAGCGCCTGCAGCAGGCGCTGTACGAAATCGCGGACCTCGCCGGCTCGCAGCTCGAGATGCAGGAGATGCTCCGCCGCATCCACGCGGTGGTCGGCGGCCTGATGTACGCCGAGAACTGCTACATGGTGTTGTACGACGAAGTGCGGCAGTCGCTGCGCTTCCTCTACTTCGCCGATCGCCACGATCCCTACATCGCCGATCCGACGCACGAGATCCCGCTGTCGGAAATCCCGACCAGCCTGACGATGGCGCTGCTCAAGCATGGCGAACCGCTGCTGGGTCCGTCGGCCGCGCTGCGTGCGCGCCTGCAGATTCCGCACGATCCCTCGCACGGCCCCGATTCGGAAGACTGGCTCGGCGTGCCGATGCGGCGCGAAGGCGGCGTGTGCGGTGCCATCGTGGTGCAAAGCTACGAACACCGCGCGAGCTACACCGACGAAGACCGCGCGCTGCTCAGCTACGTGGCGCAGCACATCCTCACCGCGCTCGACCGCCGCCAGGCGCGCAGCGAACTCGAACGCCGCGTGGAAGAACGCACGCACGCGCTGCAGGAAGCCAACCGCGTCCTGCAGGCGGAGATCGTGGAGCGCCAGCGCGCCGAACGATTGCAGCGCGCGCTGTTCCGCATCGCCGAGTTGTCGATCACCTCCGAAAGCCTCGAGCGCTTCTACGCCGAAGTGCACGACGTGGTGGGCGAGCTGCTGTACGCGCGCAACTTCTACATCGCGCTGCTGGCCGGCGACGGCGACGAGCTGGAGTTCCCGTACTCCATCGACGAACGCGACCCCAGCCGCCCGCGCCGCAAGTTCGGCATGGGCATGACCGAATACGTCATCCGCACCGGGCTCCCGTGCCTGGCCGACCGCGCGGCGATCGAAGCGCTGGAACGCGAGGGCAAGGCGAAGACGAGCGGTACGCTTTCGCACAACTGGCTGGGCGTGCCGCTGTTCCGCGACGAGAACGTGGTGGGCGTGATCGCGGTGCAGAGTTATTCGCCGGCGGTGGCCTTCACCCCGCGCGACCAGGAACTGCTCACCTTCGTGGCGCACCACATCGGCAGCGGCCTGGAGCGCAAGCAGGCGCAGGATCGCCTGAAGACGGCGCACGCCGAACTCGAAGGCCGCGTGGAGTCGCGCACGCGCGAACTCGCCGCGGCGAACGCCGAGCTCATGGCGCAGATCGGCGAGCGCATGCACGCCGAGCGCCGACTGACGCACCAGGCGCAGCACGACACGCTCACGGGCTTGCCGAATCGCGCGCAGTTGCTGGAACGCCTGGCGTTGGCGATCCAGCGCGCCCGCGCGTCGGATCCGGCGAGCGAAGAACACCGCACCTTCGCCGTGCTGTTCCTCGACCTCGACCGCTTCAAGCTGGTCAACGACTCGGTGGGCCACGCGGTCGGCGATGAACTGCTGATCGAAGCGGGACGCCGCATCGTGGCGGCCGTGCGCGGCGGCGACACCGTTGCGCGCCTGGGCGGCGACGAATTCGCGATCCTGGTCGAACAGATCGACGGGCAGGGCATGGCGGAAGAACTCGCTGGCCGCGTGCTCGGTGCGCTCGGTGCGCCTGTGTGGATCGCCGGCCGCGAACTGTTCCCGACCGCGAGCATCGGCATCGCCCTGTGGGTGCCGCGCTACCGCAGCGGCGAAGACATGCTGCGCGACGCCGACGCCGCGATGTACCGCGCCAAGAGCGCGGGCCGCGACCGCAGCGCCGTGTTCGACGAAGCCATGCGCGACGAAGCCACGCGCATCCTCGACCTCGAAGCCGACCTGCGCCGCGCGATCAACGGCGACGCCTTCGAACCGCATTACCAGCCCATCGTGCGCATCGCCGACGGCACCGTGCTCGGCCACGAAGCGCTGCTGCGCTGGCGCCACGACAAGCGCGGCATCCTCGCGCCGGGCGAGTTCATCGGCGTGGGCGAGGACAGCGGCCTGATCGAACAGGTCGACTGGCTGATGTATGCGCGCGTGATCCAGGACATGGCGACTGCGCGCACCGAGGGCTATGTGTCGGTGAACGTCTCGCCGCGCCACTTCCGCTCGCCGGATTTCGCCGAGCGCCTGCTGGGCTTGCTCGAAGCCTGCAACGTGGATCCGAAGCGCCTGCGCATCGAGATCACGGAAGTCGCACTGTTCGACGACGCCCCGCGTGCGCTGCGCACGCTGAGCAACCTGCGCCACCACGGCGTGCTCGCCTTGCTGGACGACTTCGGCACGGGCTTCTCCGCGCTGTCGTACCTGCACCACTTCCCGATCGAGTGTTTGAAGATCGATCGCAGCTTCATCGCCGGTTTGTCCACGGCGCAGCCGGAAAGCCTGGCGGTGATCCGCGCGATCCTGGCGCTGGCCGGCACGCTGAGCATCGACACGATCGCCGAAGGCATCGAAACCGAAGCGCAACGCGATGCCCTGATCGGGCTGGGGTGCGTGAGCGGGCAGGGCTATCTGTTCGGGAAGCCGAGGCCTGTAACCGCGTCTTGACGAGCCGGGTTTAGGATGCGGGTTCGCCCGCGTTCCCCGGAGCCCGTCGATGCTCTCCAAGCGCTACCCGTGCTACCTCGCGAACCAGCCGGTCCAGACCAAGGCCGAGCTCGAAGTCCTCGACAAGTTCACCGGCAAGCGCGCCACGCGCGTGGCCTTCGCCGATGGGGCCTTGATCCGCAAGTCGATCGTCGCCGCGCACAAGGCACGCGAGGCGATGGCCGCGTTTCCGCCGGATGCGCGGCGCGATGTCCTGGAGCATTGCGTTGCACGCTTCACCGAGCGCAGCGAAGAGTTGGCGATGGCGCTGTGCGTGGAGGCGGGGAAGCCGATCAAGGACTCGCGCGGGGAAGTGACGCGCTTGATCGATACCTTCCGCATCGCCGCGGGCGAGGCGACGCGCAGCGATGGCGAAGTGATCGAGCTGCAGATCTCCAAGCGCACGCGCGGGTATCGCGGGATGGTGAAGCGCGTGCCGATCGGGGCGTGTGCGTTCATCACGCCCTTCAATTTCCCGTTGAACCTGGTGGCGCACAAGGTGGCGCCGGCGATCGCGGCGGGGTGTCCGTTCGTGCTGAAGCCCGCGGCGAAGACGCCTGTCGGTGCGCTGATCATCGGCGAGGTGTTGGCGGAGACGGATCTGCCGCGCGGGGCGTTCTCGATCCTGCCGTGTTCCAACGAAGATGCGGGCTTGCTGGTCGAAGATGAGCGCATTGCGTTGTTGAGCTTCACCGGTGGCCTGGTCGGCTGGGACCTGAAGGCGCGCGCGGGACGCAAGAAGGTGACGCTCGAACTGGGGGGCAACGCGGCGTGCATCGTCGACGAAGACCCGGGACAGTCGCTGGACAAGGTGGTCGAACGCATGGTGTTCGGCGCGTATTACCAGTCCGGGCAGAGCTGCATCAGTGTGCAGCGCATCCTCGTGCACAGCGCGATCTATGCGAAGTTCAAAAGGAAGATGACGGAGGCCGTGGCCAAGTTGCGCATGGGCGATCCGAAGGACGAGAAGGTGTTCATCGGTCCCGTGGTCGACGAGGAAGCGGCCAAGCGCATCGATGCGTGGATGGATGCGGCGATTGCCGGTGGCGCGAAGGTGCTGGTGCGCGGGCAAAGGCGCGGCAACCTGGTGCCTGCGGCGTTGCTGGAAAAGGTGCCGCGCGAGAGCGATCTGTATCGCAAGGAAGCGTTCGGACCCGTTGCGATCCTGGAACCGTTCGATGACTTCGACGCGGCGCTGGACCGCGTCAACGACAGCGACTTCGGCCTCCAGGCCGGCGTGTTCACCGGCTCGCTTGCGCACACGATGCAGGCGTGGGATCGGTTGGAGGTCGGCGGCGTGATCGTGGGCGACGTGCCCAGCTTCCGCGTCGACAACATGCCCTATGGCGGCGTGAAGCTGTCGGGGCTGGGACGCGAAGGCGTGCGGTATGCGATCGAGGACATGACGGAGCAGCGGTTGCTGGTCGTCCGCGACGTCTAGGTGTCGTCGTCCGGCTTGATCACGCGCAGCGGCAGGTGGCCGTCGGCCAGGCGCGCGTCGAGGCGTTCGCCCACGCGCGCGTCGTTCACGCTGCGGACCACGTGGCCGTCTTCGTTCAACAGGATGGTGTAGCCGCGCGCGACCGTCTTCAGCGGGCTCACCGCTTCCAGCGAACGCGCAACGCTGCGCAGGCGCAAGGCATCGTGCGTCAGCCGGCGGGCGATCGCGTTACGCGGGCGAAGGCGCAGGGATTCGAGCTGCTGGCGCAACACCGCGAGGCGGCGCTTGGGCTGCATCGTGCGCAGCACGGCGTCGGCGTGACGCATGCGGGCGCGCAGGCGGTCGAGTTGCTTGTGGAGCGCCGCATCGAGGCGCCGCTGCGCTTCGTTCTGGCGGCGATGCAGCATGTCGAGGCGCGCGCGCGGGCGCATCGCATGCAGCTTGATGGCCGCGCGATCCGTGCGTTGCTGGTCGCGCCGCAGATGGTGCATCTGCAAGGTCACCACGCGCCGCTGTAATTGCCGCAGACGCGCACGCAGGTCCTGCGCACTCGGCACCAGCAGTTCCGCCGCGACCGACGGTGTCGGCGCGCGCAGGTCCGCTACGAAATCGCTCAGGCTGAAATCCGTCTCGTGTCCGATCGCCGACACGACCGGCACCGGCGACGCCGCGATGGCACGCACCAGGCGCTCGTCATTGAAGGCCCACAAGTCTTCCAGCGAGCCGCCGCCGCGCGCGAGGAGGATCGTGTCGTAGCGCCCCGAGCGATACGCGCGCTGCAACATGGCGACGATCTGCGCGGGCGCGCCTTCGCCTTGCACGGGGACCGGCAACACCTCGACCTGCACGAGCGGGAAGCGCCGCGCGAGCACGCTCAACACATCGCGCACCGCTGCACCGGAAGGCGAGGTCAACACCGCAAGCCGCCGCACGAACGCCGGCAGCGGACGCTTGCGCTCGGTTTCGAACAGCCCTTCGAGCGTCAGCTTCTGCTTCAGTTCCTCGAACGCACGCCGCAGCGCGCCTTCGCCCGCTTCCTCCAGCGAATCGAGGATCAACTGGTAATCGCCGCGCGCCTCGTAGAGCGTGAGGCGACCGCGCGCGAGCACGCGCAGGCCTTCGCGCGGGACGAAATTCAGCCACTGGCTCTTGGGCTTGAACAGGGCGCAGCGCACCTGGGCGCGCGCGTCCTTCAGCGTGAAGTACAGATGCCCCGACCCCGGGCGCGAGAGATTGCCCAGCTCGCCCTCCACCCACACCAGCGGGAAGGCGCCTTCCAGCAGATCGCGCGCCAGCGTGTTGAGCTGGCTTGGCGTGAGGATCTGGCGGGCGTCTTGGGGCATTCAGGGGTGCCGGACGGCGGGACACGGTAGCGCAAGGCGGCGTCGCGGTCACGCCATTGCGCCGACGGTAGAATGGCGGCATGTCGACGACTTCGCTCCAGTCCCTGCCCCCGCCACCCTGCGCCGAACCGGCCTTCGGCCCCGCACCGCGCCGTGCCACGCGCCAGGTGTTGGTGGGCGGCGTTGCCGTTGGTGGGCAGGCGCCGATCGTCGTGCAGTCGATGACGAACACCGACACGGCCGATGTCGCCGCGACGACGAAGCAAGTCGCCCAGTTGTGGCGTGCAGGGTCCGAGCTCGTGCGCGTCACCGTCAACACGCCGGAAGCGGCGGCGGCCGTGCCGCGCATCGTCGAGAAACTCGCGATGATGGGCGTGGAAGTGCCGATCATCGGCGACTTCCACTACAACGGGCACCAGTTGCTCGCCAACGAGCCGGCCTGCGCCGAAGCGCTCGCGAAGTACCGCATCAATCCGGGCAACGTGGGCTTCGGCAAGAAGCGCGACACGCAGTTCGCGCAGCTCATCGAATTCGCCATCCAGTACAACAAGCCCGTGCGCATCGGCGCGAACTGGGGCTCGCTCGACCAGGCGCTCGCCGCGCAGCTGATGGACGAGAACCACGCGCGCGCCGAACCCTGGGATGCCGCGCGCGTGTTGCGCGAAGCGCTGATCCGTTCCGCACTCGATTCGGCCGATCGCGCGGTCGCGCTCGGGCTGCACGCCGATCGCATCGTGCTCAGCGCGAAGGTCAGCGGCGTGCAGGAACTCATCGCGGTGTATCGCGAACTCGCCACGCGGGGCGACTACGCGCTGCACCTGGGGCTCACCGAAGCGGGCATCGGCAGCAAGGGCATCGTGGCGTCGAGTGCGGCGCTGGCGGTGCTGCTGCAGGAAGGCATCGGCGACACGATCCGCATTTCGCTGACGCCGGAGCCGGGTGCATCGCGCACGCAGGAAGTCATCGTCGCGCAGGAACTGCTCCAGACGATGGGCCTGCGCGCGTTCACGCCGATGGTCACGGCGTGCCCGGGTTGCGGGCGCACGACGTCGGAGTTCTTCCAGGAGCTCGCGAAAGTCGTGCAGACGCACGTGCGCGAGAAGATGCCGGAGTGGAAAATCACGCATCCGGGCGCGGAGAACCTGACGCTGGCCGTGATGGGTTGCGTGGTAAACGGGCCAGGCGAGTCGCGCCACGCGAACATCGGCATCTCGTTGCCGGGCACGGGCGAGGCGCCGTCCGCGCCGGTGTTCATCGATGGCGAGAAGGCGAAGACGCTGCGCGGGGAGAACATCGCGCAGGAGTTCGTCGCGATGATCGATGCGTACGTGGATGAGAAGTACGCGGCGCGCTGATTAGCGCGTTCGGTACGCTTCCAACGCCGCCTCCCGCCCCGCCACGAGATCCACGATCGGCGCCGCCGGATAATCCCCCGTCCCGATCTCCGGCACCCAGCGCTTCACGTACGCGCCATCGGGATCGAAGCGCTTGGCCTGCAGCATCGGATTGAAGATGCGGAAGTAGGGCGCTGCATCGGCGCCTGTGCCGGCGACCCACTGCCAGCCGAGCGTGTTGTTCGCCAGGTCTGCATCCACCAGCGTGTCCCAGAACCACCGCGCGCCATGCTCCCAATGCAGGCGCAGGTGCTTCGTCAGGAAGCTCGCGACCAGCATGCGCACGCGGTTGTGCATCCACCCGGTCTCCCACAGTTGCCGCATGCCGGCGTCGACGATCGGAATGCCGGTGCGGCCGGTCTTCCACGCATCGAAGCTCTTCTCGTCGAAGCGCGCCCACGCGAAGTCGTCGAAGCGCACGTCGAGGTTGTGCGTCGGCGTGTGCGGGAAGTGGTGCAAGAGGTGGTGTGCGAACTCGCGCCAGCCGAGTTGTCGCTGGAAGGCCGCGCGCGCCTCCGCCGGTGCTTCGCACGCACCCACCGCAGCGAACACACGGTGCACGGAGACCTCGCCGAAATGCAGATGCGGTGAAAGCCGCGAGGTGCCATCGACGGCCGGCAGGTCTCGCGCTTCGGGATACGCCGATATGCGGGGCAGGGCTGCATCGAGCGCCGCGCGTGCGCCGACTTCACCCGGCGTCCAGTGCGACCAGAATCCACGATCCCAGGCGGGCGTCGGCGCAGGCAGCAAGGCATCCAGCGCTTCGCCCTCGTGCGTCACTGCGGGCAGGCGTTGCGGCGCATCCCACAGTGCGCGCACACGCACGCTCGCGGCCTTCCAGAACGGCGTGAACACCTTGTACGGATCGCCACCCTTCGTTGCGACATCCCACGGTTCCACCAACAGCGCACCGTTGAAGCTCTCCGCATGCAGCCCGGCCTTGCGCAACGCACGCTTGATCCCTGCATCACGCGCTTCGATCGCAGGCTCGTAGCGCCGCGTCCAGAACACCGCCTCCGCCCCATGCACCTGCGCCAATCGCAGCAGCGCCTCCAACGATGGCCCACGCGCCAACACCAGCGCAGACCCACGCGCCCGCAACGCACCGTCCAACGCCCGCAAAGACTTCCGCCGCCACGCCTCCGACGCCGCGCCCGGCACCCATTCCCCTTCCTCCTCCGGCGCATGCACATACACAGGCACCGGCGCATACCCCTGCGCCAGCGCCGCCTGCAGCGCAGGCTGGTCATCGAGGCGGAGGTCGTCGCGGAACCAGACGAGGGCGGCGGGCATCCCTGCAGTATCGCGGCTCAGTCGTGTGCGAAGCGATAAGCGAGCTGCAGGCGGAAGGACACGAGCGAATCGTTGTCCGACGAACCGTCGGGGACGCGCAACACCGTCAGCGGCACGTACAACACCTCCGCCGCCGCATGCCACCCGTGTCCGAAGTCGCGGCCCACGCCCGCCGCGAGATACGGCTGGTCATGCTGCGCCACCAGCCGCGAGCGATCCGGCAGGCCGTAGGTGAGTGCATTCACCTGCACCTCGTTCTCCATGCGCACCAGGCCCACCGTGCCGTGCCAGGTCCACGCACCGGTGACCAGCGCCGCCGTGCCATCGAAGCCGTAGTAGTTCATCCACAACGTGTCCGACGAACGCGCATCGCAACCGAAGGGATTGCGCACGGGATCCTGCACGCCCGCGATGTCGGCCGGACAGGTGATGTCGCCCACCGCCGCACCGTGTTGCCCGACGACGCGCGCGGACACGATGAATCCATTCGAGTCGATCAACCGCCGCCCGATCGCCGCCGAATACAGATCGCGCGGCTTCGTGCCGTTGAGGCTCACCGGCGGGACGATGCCGAGTTCGGCGACGAAGCCCCACGGCAAACCGATCCATCCACGCAGGCGCCCCACGACCGGCGACTTGTTCAGATCCTCGAGCTTGATCCCGTCGAAGCCCACGCGCCGCTGCGTGTCATCCAGCCGCGGCACGCTGCCGAGTTCCGCGCCCACCTGCATCTGCCACGGCGCCAGCGCCGGCTCGGTGCCGAACGGCGTCATCAGCGTCGTGCCCGTGTAGTAACGCATCGCCCAGGCTTCGGGCCGCGATTCGGTCAGGTTTTCATCGTTGCGGATGACGTCGTCCTGCGCCAGGGCCGTGGTCGACCAGGCGAGGCAGGCGAGTACGAAACAGGTTCGGATGGGCGCGGGCATGGGCCACCAATACCGAAGTACGGCCGGGCGGTTCAACTATCGCAGGGAAAGCATGAGGACTACACCTCAGCCGTGAACCACGCTTCCCCTTCGCCTGCATGGATTCTTGTTCATTCGCAGCGCTTTCGCGCGGGAGGCGGCCATGTCGTGGAAAGCGCTCAAGTGGCCATCCCTGGGACTGCTGCTGCTCGTCGGCCCGGCCCAGGCCACGTTCCATCTCATCAAGATCGTCGAGCTCTTCCCCGGCACGCCGGCGGCTCCCCAGGCGCAGTACGTCGTCCTGCAGGCCTACGCGGCGGGGCAGAACCTGCTCGGCGGCCATGCGATCACGATCTTCAACAACACCGGGGGACAGATCGCGAGCTTCACCTTCTCCTCGAACGTTTCCAACAGCGCCAACCAGATGAAGGTGCTGATCGCCACGCCGGAGGCGGAAGCCTTCCTCGGCGTCCAGGCCAACCTGGAGATCACTGCGCAGCTGCTGCAGCGCGGCGGCAAGGTCTGCTGGGCGGGCACCATCGATTGCGTGTCCTGGGGCAATTACACCGGCAGCACGACGGGCGTCGGCTCGCCATTCGCTCCTTCGATCGGATTGAGCTCACGGCAAGCCGCATTGCGTCGACTGAACATCGCCGGCGGCGCCACCACGCTGGAAGCCACCGACGACACCAACAACAGCGCCAACGACTTCCTCTTCGGCGCACTCGCACCGCGCAACAACGCAGGCGTGCTCGGACACGTGCCGGCCGCGACCTGCGGCAACAACCGCACCGAAGGACTGGAGGCCTGCGACGACGGCGGCAACACCGCCACGGGCGACATGTGCAACAGCACCTGCACCGCAGGCATCGGCACGTACCACGCGCAGGCGGATTTCAACAACGACGGACGCTCCGACATCCCGTGGCGCAACAGCACCAGCGGCGCGAACACGATCTGGCGTTCGGCGTACTCGCCGACCGTACAGTCCGTCACCGCCATCACCAGCAACGCATGGCGCATCGTGGGCGTAGGCGACTTCGACAACAGCGGCACCGCCGACCTGTTGTGGCGCAACATGACCACGGGTGCGAACGTGATCTGGCGCTCGGGCAACTCCGCGACGCAGACGGCCGTCACTGCGGTGACGAACCTGCAGTTCCGCGTGGTGGGCGTGGGCGATTTCGACGCCGACGGACGCGCCGATATCGCCTGGCGCAACGACACCACGGGCGCGGACGTGATCTGGCGCAGCGGCAACTCCGCCACGACGATCGCGGTCGCGACCCAGACCGGGCCGTGGCGCATCGTGGGCGTGGGCGACTTCAACAAGGACGGACGCGCAGACCTGCTCTGGCGCAACACCACCACCGGTCAGAACGTGCTCTGGCGCAGCGGCAGCAGCGCGACGACCACGACGCTCACAACGCTCGCCACCGCATGGAGCGTGGCGGGCGTGGGCGATTTCAGCGGCGATCGCGCCGACGACATCCTGTGGCGCAATGTCACCACGGGGGCCGATGCGATCTGGCGTTCCGGCAACTCGGCGACGTCGACCGCGGTGACCACGCAGACCGGCAACGCATGGCGCGTGGTCGCGGTGGCCGATTACAACGGCGACCGCCGCGATGACATCCTCTGGCGCAACTTCAGCACCGGCGCGAACAGGATCTGGCGCTCGGGCAACTCGGCCTTGCCGCAGGCCGTGACCACGCAGGCCAGCCAGGCATGGCAGGTGGCGCCGTAGCGCTTACTCCCAGTCGTGCCCGCCGGGTTCGGTCGCCAGCGTGGGCATGTTGAGCGAGGTTTCGATCTCCGAGAGCAGCATCTCGGTGATCGCCTCGCCGATGCGGGCTTCCCAGTCGCGCAGCTGCGTGCCGTCGGCGTGGTGCGCCCCGCGCATCTCCGCCAGGACGAGTTCGATCTTCTTGAAGTTCATGGCCGCCAACCCAACGGGATCCCCTGATCGGGTTACGTTGTAAGCGCCCCCGTGAGGCCAGCGTGAGAATCCCGGCGGGTCGCCGACGAATTGCGCTTACTGGGCGACGAACAGCGCCGCGATCTTTTTTGCAGTGCGGTAAGGCTCGGGCTCGTTGCGGTTGGTGAGCACCACCACCGTGAGGTGGCGCTGCGGGTAACGCACGATGACGTTGCGGAACCCCACGGTTTCGCCCGAATGCCACAGGGTTTCGCCGGTGATGCGCCAGCCGAAGCCGTACTCGACGTCGGGTTCGTCCGTCTTGGTCGCCGGTGTAAAGGCCTGTTTCCAGCTGGCGGCGTGCAGGAGCCGTTCGTCGTAGAGCGCGGCGTCCCAGTGCTGCAGGTCGTCGATGGAAGAATAGATGCCGCCGTCGCCGAGCACGGCGCTGGTGGTGCTCTGGTCGGTGCGCGTCCAGCGCCCGTCCTCCCGGGTGTAGCCGTAGGCGCGATGGGCGACGGTGGAGATGCCGTTCTCGTAGGCCACCGTGTGATGCATGCCCAAGGGTTCGAAGATGTGGTCGTGCAGGAAGTCGGCGTAACGCTGGCCCGAGGCCTTTTCGACGATCAGGGAGAGCAGGGCGTAGCCGCTGTTGCTGTAGCGGTAACCCTTGCCGGGCGCGAAGTACGTGCGGGTCTCGTGCGAAAGCAACTCGAGCACGCCGCTGTCGTGGATCTGCGCCGTGTCCTTCGGATCCATCAGGTCTTCGTAGTCGATCAGGCCCGAGGTGTGCGTGAGCAGGTGGCGGATGGTGATGTTGGATTGCGGCAGCGAAGGCAGCCAGCGCTGCACCGGGTCGTCGATGGACAGCTTGCCCTGCTCGGCGAGCATCAGGATCGCGGCGGAGTTGAACTGCTTGCTCACCGAGGCAAGGCGGAAGTTGGTGGCAGGCGTGATCGCCTCGCGCGCTTCCAGGTTCGCCATGCCGTAACTCTTGCGCACGATGGCCTGGCCGTCGCGCACCACCAGCACCGATGCACCGGGGCCGTCGCCCGCGTAGTCGTGCATGAGTGCGTCGATCCTGCTTTCGACGGATTTGTTGTCCGCGGTGGTGCCTTCCATGGGCGAGGCTCCCGTCGCGCAGCCGGCGAGCAGGAGGGCGGACAGGGGGATCCAGGCAGGCGCGCGCATCGCGCGATGGTAGCCGTTGTTGCAGAGCTACCTATGGTGCAGCGCGGCGAATGGGCTGGGCGAGTTGCTTGGACAGGCGGATCGCGTCGATGCGCCCGGCGTAATAGCGCGAGACCACGCCCTGGATGCGATAGCCCAGGGTCCGGTAGAAGGCGATCGCCCCGGGGTTGTCGGCGCGGCATTCCACGTCGATGCGGGCCACGCCCGCCACGCGCGCGCTGTCCTCGAGCCACTGGACCAGGTGCCGCCCGAGCCCCTTGTGGCGTTGCGTGGGCTGCACGCCGAGGAGCACCAGGTGGGCCGTGGTGTCCCCGTACTGCATGATCCCGAACCCGTGCAGCCCGCCATGCACATGGACCACGGCCACGTTGGTCGTGCGGCTCTGGATGGCGGCGAGCACGCGGATGGGCGTGTAACGCCAGACCAGCCCGTCCTCGATGTAGTCCCGGGACAGGGCCGCGATGGCGTGGGCGTCCTCGCGCGTGGCGAGCCGGATGGTGGGGAGGGCGAGCATGGGAGCGCGAGCCTACAAGGGTGGGCTACATGCATTTCGTCAAGATTCGGATGCAAAAATTTCACTGCGGATTACCTTTCCGCGCGCACGCTCGGGCCCTCGAAAACGGAGGCCGGATCATGCATCGTCCGTCGTTTTTCCCGCTCGCGGCGACCCTCGCGCTGGCCGCCCCCTTCACGGCCGGCGCCGCCACGCCGCACCAGCCGCAGTTCCGCATCGACAACTTCCATGCCCCCCTGCGCATCGACAACCCGCTGTCGGCCATGAAACCCGGCACGCGCACGGTCACCTTCGAACTCGAGGATGGCGAGTGCAAGGTCAACGACGTGGTGGTGACGAACACCGCCAAGCGCGATTTCAAGGGGATCTACGCAGGCATCGCCGCGCGCGCGGTGGTCGACCGCGTGTGGAGCGACCCGACCTGCAAGGGCAAGCGCACGTTGTTGCTGGAAGACACCGTCGACTATTACGGGCAGGACAACGGCGGCAACGTCTGGTACTTCGGCGAGAAGACCGTCGAGTACACCTACGACGACGCAGGCCATCGCACGAGCAGCGACTCCGCGGGTTCGTGGATCGCGGGCAACGATGGCGCGCTGGCGGGCATCGTCATGCTGGCCAGGCCGATGGTCGGTCAGTTCTATCGCCAGGAATTCCTTGCGGGCGAAGCGGAGGATGAAGCCTTGGTCGTCAACGTCGGCATCCACGCATCGACCGGGCTCGGCGATTTCTCCGGCTGCGTCCGCACGCGCGAGACGACCGAACTGTCGCCCGGCGACGTCGAGTACAAGACCTATTGCCCGAACGTCGGCACCGTGCGCGTCGAAGCGCCCTCGGTGCATGGCGGCGCCGAGCTGGTGGTGATCACGTCGCTGTAGCGGTACCGTGCGCCCGGAGACACTCCCGGGGCACGAAGCGATGAGCAGGACGTTGCGGTTGTTGGCCGTATCGTTGTTGTTGGCGGGCTGCGCGACGTCGCAGCCCGCGAGGCCGCGCGTTTCACCCGCGACCACACCGGAAGAAGCGGGGCTCGTCGACGTGCGTTCGCTGGTGCCCGACATCGAGCTCGACATGCGCTACGCGAGCGCGAACAACTTCACCGGTGCGCCGGTGGAGGGTTACGACGCGCCGCGCTGTTATCTGTTGCGGCCTGCGGCGGAAGCGTTGGCGAAGGTGGAACGCGCGCTGCGTGAGCGCCACATGCGATTGCGTTTGTACGATTGCTATCGCCCGGTGCGCGCGGTGCAGCGTTTCGTGGCGTGGACGCAGGCGCCGGAGGATGGGCGAACGAAGGCGGCGTATTACCCGGGGTTCGAGCGGCGCACTTTGTTGGGCGATTACATCGCGCCGACGTCGGGGCACAGTCGTGCGGCGACGGTGGATCTCGGGTTGTTGCAATGCGATGCGCAAGGGGCGGGGTGCGAGCCGATCGACATGGGCACGACGTTCGACTACTTCGATACGCTCGCGAATACGGATTCGCCGAAGGCGACTGCGCAGCAGCGCGCGAATCGACATGTGTTGGTGGACGCGATGGCGCAGGGCGGCTTTCGCAACTATCCGATGGAGTGGTGGCACTTCACCTTGAACCCGGAGCCGACGCCGGACGTGATGTACGACGTGCCGGTGCGGTGACAGCCTCCACCAGATGGGCGGATCGCCATGAGGTGCCATGTGTGTCTTGTCCACTCCATACGACAAGTCGCGGCCAAGACACACACGACACCTCACGTCGCTCCGCTCGCGATTTGACGATCTCGCGGAGCGTCTGGGGTCGTGGGCGCGTCGCCATCCATTCCATGCGCGCCTACACCGTAAATTCTGATGGACGGCCCGTCACCCACCTCGGCGCTGCGCCGTCGCGTGCGTCACCTTCGGCAGGCAACGTGCCTAGCGAGGTTTGTGAGCACGCCCCTTCGGACCGAAGGGGCGCCCCCTGAATTGATATCTAGGCACCTTGCCCTCCGAAGCGGGACGCACATGCCGATGCAGCGAGCGAGGGGGCAAAGTGCCGTCCTTCCGTAGCCGGAAGTTGGCGCACGCGATCGCATCGCGGTCGCACGTGGCTCCCAGACGCTCCGCGCAAACATCAAGTCGCGAGCGGAGCGACGCGAGACGTCGTGTGTGTCTTGGCCGCGACTTGTCGTATGGAGTGGACAAGACACACACGACGGCTCGTGGCGGTCCGCCCATCTTGTGGAGCGCGGGCAGCTCAGCCGCCCAAGCCCCCCAGCGGCGCCGGCGTCGCGACGCACTTTTCTTCCACCACGCTGTAGGCCTCGCCTTGCGGGCAGACGCGCTCCTTCTCCTTTTGCGCCTGGCTCTGGGACACGCATCGCTGCGCGCTCTCGTCGCAACGCTTCTTCGCAGAACACATCGGCCGAGCCGCGGGCTGGCACTGGTTCCTGCCAGGATTGCCGACGCAGCGCTCCACCCCGTTGCACCAGACCCCATCCTGGCAATCGTGGTCGGTGATGCAGGACTGGGCGAAGGCGCTGCCGGAAAAAGCGAGGGCAAGTGCGAACAGGGCAATCGGACGGAGCGACATGGGCGATCTCGCGCGAGGGCGTTCGCCTGTGTCAACGCGCGGGGCTACGAGACACGGCCACTACAACGTCGACGTCACCTCGCCACCGTTCGAGCGAAGCAACTCCGCCGCGTGGTGGCGCTGGTCGGCCGAGAACGCATGCACCACCACGGTCGTGTTGCCCGCCGCCATCGCATCACGGGTGGCCTGCACATAGCGATCGTGGTCCGGGCGGAGGGACACCAGGCCACCCAACATCAGTCCTGCGACGCCGCCGAAGAACATCATCACGAGCGCAGCGGCCACGGACGAGTTGACGATGAAGGGAATGCCGCGCGCATACAACGCCGCGAACGCCAGCAGGCCTACGACGATGCCCGCGACACCGAGCTTGACGTGCGCGACGACGATCGTTCGCCAGATCCCGCGACTCTCGGGTTCCAGCTTGCGACCCGGGTGCGCGTCGGCAGGCGTGATCACCTGAACCTGGGCGGCGCCCAGCGACAAGGCCGCAGCCACGCCCTGCGCCGCCTGCCGCGCAGCCGATTCGTTAGTGAATACGGCAGCGACTTTGCTGTTGCTCAGCTCGCCGGTGATGGAAGAGGGATGCGACATGGGGACCTCCTGCCGCGACGACCACCGCAAGCATCGCAGGTCCCCGGTCCTCGTTACGTGAGCGCATCAACTCCTGAAAAACGCCAGCAAATCCGGATTGATCACATCGCCGTGCGTCGTGCACATCCCGTGCGGGAATCCCTTGTAGACCTTCAGCGTCGCGTTCTTCAGCAGCTTGCTCGAGAGCATCGCCGAATCGGCAATCGGCACGATCTGGTCGTCGTCGCCGTGCAAGACGAGCGACGGCACCGTGATCTGCTTCAGGTCTTCGGTGAAGTCGGTTTCCGAGAACGCCTTGATGCATTCGTAATGTGCGTTGGCCGCGCCCACCATCGCCTGGCGCCACCAGTTCTGGCGGATCGGTTCGGACAGCGGCGTGCCTTCGCGATTGAAGCCGTAGAAGGGGATCGGGAAGTCCCAGTAGAACGCGGCGCGATTGGCTGCCAAACCCTTGCGCAATCCATCGAAGACTTCGAGCGGCGTGCCGCCGGGGTTCTTGTCGCTCTTCACCATCACGGGCGGCACGGCGCCGATGAGCACGAGCTTCGCAGCGCGGCCCTTGCCATGCTTCGCGACGTAATGCGCCGCTTCGCCACCGCCCGTGGAATGGCCGACGTGGATCGCGTCGCGCAAGTCGAGGTGTTCCGCGAGAGCGGCGACGTCGGCCGCATACGTGTCCATCTCATGGCCGCCCGATGTTTGCGTGGAGCGACCATGCCCGCGACGGTCGTGCGCGATGACGCGGAATCCCTGCGCGAGGAAGAACAACATCTGTCCATCCCAATCGTCGCCGCTCAACGGCCAGCCGTGATGGAAGACGATGGGTTGGCCCTTGCCCCAATCCTTGTAGAAGATCTTCGTGCCGTCGCCGGTGGTGATGTGCATGGTCGCTTGCGTCCTGGGCGTGGAGTCGCGAACTCTCGCACTCGAGTCGTTAAAGGAGAGCGCACATGAAAATCGTCGTCATCGGTGGCACCGGCCGTATCGGCAGCCGCGTGGTGCAACGTTTGAGTGAAGCGGGGCACGAAGCCGTGGCGGCCGCACCGCAGACGGGCGTCGACATCCTCAGCGGCAAAGGCCTGGACGAGGCGATGGCGGGCACGTCCGTCGTGGTGGACCTGACCAACTCGCGCACGTTCACGGGCGAAGCGCCGCTCGCGTTCTTCCGCACGGCCGGTACGCACCTCATCGCCTCCGATCGGCGATCCCGACGCGTTGCGTGGTTCGCGCAGTCCGATTACGCGAGACCGAGGCCGTAAGTCAGCGCCGCATCAGCGAGCGCCCCATCGCCAGCCCGAACCACATGGCGAAACCGAGCGTCAGGAAGCCGACCGCAAAGCGCAGCGTTTCGCCCTGCGACGTGAAGCTCGCCCATCCCTTGCGGGTGAGGTTGACGATCGACGCGTAGACGTTGCTGGTCGTCGTTGGCGACGTACTGGGTGTTGCACCCGACGTCGCGCTCGACAGCGTGGTGGTCGTCTTCCCGCGCAAGGGCGGTGGCGGCGATTTCGCGCCGTTCTTCTCACGCAGGCAATTCTGGAGCGTGCTGTACTGGATCTGCAGGCCGCTGTTGGTGCTGACGAACGCCACGTCGGGGCAGGCGTCGTGGTTGAAATCGCCGATCGTGACCGAGTGGGGTTGCGCCTGGTTGCCGATGTTCGCGTACTTCTTGGTTTCGCGATCGAGCGCGTACGTTCCGTCGCTCAACTTCGTTTGCTGCATGTAGCCGACGGATTCCCAATTGAAATGGGCGACGAGGAGATCGTCGCGCCCGTCGCGGTTCATGTCGGCGGCGACCAGGGTTTGGGGCTCATCGTAGGCCGGCCACTCGCCGACATAGGCGAATCCGCCCTCGGGGGTGCGGACCCAGTGGGTCAGCTTGGCGTACGGCGCATTGGCGTCGATGGACAGGATGATGTCGGGTTGGCCATTGCTGTCGAAGTCGCCGACGACGGGAAAGAATCCGGATTTGTCGGGTCCGCCAGCCGAGTATCGGATCGGCGGAAGGAAGTTATCGACACCGTCGTGGTAGGCCACCGCGATGCCGCTGTCATCCAGGGCGCTCCATCCGTACAGCATGTCGGGCTTGCCGTCGCCGTTGAAATCATGGATCAGGGTGACGCCGCTGTCGGTGACCGGCGCGAATTTCTTCCTGACCAGTCCGCCGGTGCCGTTGCTGTAGTAGATGGCCTGGCTGTAGATCGTGCCTACGCCCGAACCGCCCGTGCTCAGGACGACCAGCACGTCCATGTTGCCGTCGCCATCCATGTCGGCCTGCTGCAGGTAGAACGCGCCGTTTGCGCCGCTGATGCCGGTGTAGTGCACCGGCTTCGCCATGCCGGTCGGGCCGCCGAGCATGACGTACAAGCCACTGTAGGCGTCGTTGCCGTAGCCGGTGAACACGATATCGGTGTAACGATCGTGGTTGAGGTCGATCCCCATCACGTCGGTCAACTGGAGATGCAGCACCGGATAGGAGAGCGGATCGGCCAGCGTGCCGTCGGTGTTCTGGCGGTACACGTGCAGCATCCAGTCGCCGGGATAGGGGTTGGTGGAATCCCAGCTGCCGCCCAGCACGAACAGATCGTCGAGGCCATCGCCGTTCGCATCGCCCTTGACGACGCCGACGCTGTACTGGTCCATCGACACCAACCGCTGCGGCGTTGCATGGGTGAGCGTGGATGCACCGGCCGGCAGCGACGGCACCGTGAACTTGCCGGTGACCTTGCGGATGCGCATGTTGCGGGTGTCCGCGATGTACAAGTTGCCTTGCGCGTCGACAGCGATCCCCTCGGGCTCGTACAGCTTCGCAAGGCTCGCCGGGCCGCCGTCGCCCGCGAAACCGTGCTGCGAGCCGTATCCCCCATCGTCGAACGTCGTGTCGTTGAAGACGCCGACGACGTGCTGGATCGCGCCCGATGTGGAGATGAGGGACACCAGGTTCCCCAGGTTGGAGACGAACAGATTGCCGGCGGAGTCCGTGGCCAGCCCAGACGGGTAGAAGCCCCTGGTGACATTCGCGACGGGGTCGCTGCGGAATCTCGGCCAGCCGCCCATCACGCGCGAGATCATTCCCGTGGTGTCGACCTTGCGAACGGAGTAACCGTAGCGGTCGGCGATGAAAAGGTTGCCGAAGCGGTCCACGGCAAGGTCGGTGGGGGAGAGCTGGGCCGCCGTCGCCGGGCCGTAGTCGCCCGCTTCGCCCCAGGTGCCATTGCCAGCGACCGTCGTGATGACCCCGTTGGTGGCGATTTTCCGCACGCGATTGTCGTCGGCGATGTAAGCATTGCCGGCCGCGTCGAATGCAACGTCCTGGACCAGGGAGACCTTGGCGGACGCCGCTTGGCCCCCATCGCCGGAATAACCGGAAACGCCCGTGCCCGCGACGATCGTGACCACGCCGTTGGGTGCGATCTTCCCGACCTGCCAACGCATGCTGTACCAGACGTAGCCGAAGCGATCGACGGCGACGGTATCCGAACAGACCGATCCGCTCGTCGCCTGCGCGCCATTGACGGGCGGTTTGTCGTTGGCGCCATTGCCGGCAAGCGTCGTGATGACGCCCGCAGGCGTCACCTTGCGGATGCGGCATGTCTCGGCGATATACAGGTTCCCTGCGGCGTCGAGCGCAATGTCGGTCGGTTCGTTGATCACCGCCAGCTTCGCCGGTCCCCCGTCGTTGGGGCCGCCGGTACCACCGCCCGCGATGGTGTCGATCGTCGGCTCCGCGGCCACGGCCGCACCGCATGCCAGGGCGATCGCGAAGATCGCGCACTGTGTCTTTCGCATTCCGTTGTCCCCTGTGCCGCGGTCCGGCGGCAGGGGCGAACTTTAGCCGACGGAGGTCGGCCGGGACACGTGACTATCGGTCGCGTCGCCATCGACGTCGAGGTTAAGCTCGGTGCATCCCAGGCCAGCGGATCGACCTCTTGGAACCCGGAAACCCGATGTCGCATCCGCTGATCTTCCCCATGGCCGCGCAGGTTGCGCTGGCGGCCTGGCTGTATGTGCTGCTCACGGTCGTGCGTGCACCCGCGATCTGGGGGATCGGTCGATTGCCGGATGGCGGCAACCCTTGGGCCAGGTTCGAGCCGCGCATCAGCGCCAACCTGAGGAACCAGTTCGAGTGGCCGCTGTTCTTCTACGTCGCGTGTGTATTGCTGATCATGCGATCGGACACGAGCACTGCGACGCTCGCGCTGGCCTGGATCTTCGTGATCGGCCGCGTCCTGCATAGCCTCGTGCAAGTGTTGACCACCAATGTCCGCTTGCGCGGCGTGGTGTTCACCATCAACTTCGTGGCGGTGCTGGGGCTTTGGGCGATTGTGGTCTTCACTGGAACGCCAGAGTAAGCACGCGCAACGCATCGCGCGTTCGCTTGTCGCTGAGGTTGCTGTAGAGCATCACGTCCTGCGAGCGAATCGACGGCAGCGACAGCAACGCGCTGACGTCGACCGTGCCCGGAGGCGCGGCGCGCCGCGTCAGCACCGCCACCGCGAGGCCGGCGGCTGCGGCGGCGCCGAGGATCGCGGCGCCCTTGCCGACGAACACTTCGCGCCATTCGATGCCGGCCCGATCGAGTGCACGCACTGCCTCCGCGCGGATGCGGCACGACTCGCCTTGCGTCGCCAGCGGCAAGGGCTGGCCGGCGCGCGGTTCCCACCCTGCGGCCGCGAACCACGAGAAGGATTCCGCGAACACGACCTTGCCGCGCTTGCCGCGATCCTCGGGGCGCAACACCAGCACGGCGTCGAGTTCGCCGGTTTCCTGGGCTTGCATCAGTTCGTTGGTGCCGCCGATACGGATCTCGATCAGCAGGCTCGGGTCGTGATCGCGCATGCGCCGCAACAGGAACGGGAGTTCGCTGCCGACCAGTTGCTGGTTGATGCCGATGGCCAGGCGGCGTTGTTCGGTCTCGAAGGCGGCGGCCGCACGGTCGTGGGACGACACCAACTCGCGGGCGACGTCGAGAAAGGCGAGCCCCTCGACCGACAGGCGCACATGCCGCGGCGTGCGTTCCAGCAGGCGGCGGCCGAGTTGGTCTTCCAGGCGCCGCAGCTTGAGGCTGACCGCGGACTGGGTGGTGCCCAGTACGTCGGCCGCCTTGGTGAAACTCTGCAAATCGGCCGCCAGCAGGAACGCGCGGACGGCATCCACGTCCATCGACTTCATTCGGATGGATTCGATTTTGAAATGCCAGATATCGTTTTAGATCGGTTTTTCTTATCGATCAAGTGGCCTAGGGTGCGGGGGTCGATCCACGACCATGAGGACCACCGCGATGAAAATGACCGGCGCACTCTTCGCAATGCTGGCGGGCCTTGCCGCGCGTGACGCGCAGGCGCCTCGCGTCTTCCCACTGCAAGGCACCTGGACGCTGGTCGCCGCGGACAAGGTCCTGCCGAATGGCGAGACCACGCGCGACTACGGCGAGCACCCGAAGGGGAGGCTCGTCGTGGATGCCCAGGGGCGGTATTCGCTGCAGATCTTCAAGTCCGAGCGCATGCGTTTCGCCAGCGACAGCAAGGCCGATGGCAGCGTCGACGAGTTCAAGTCCGCCGTCATGGGCAGCAGTACCCACTACGGCACGATGACGATCGACGAACGGGCTCGGGTGCTCGTGTTCTCGATCGAAGGCTCGTCGTTCCCCAATTGGGAAGGCACGACACAACAGCGCCAGTACACGTTGGAAGGCGCCGAGCTGCGCTACAAGGTGCCGCCCCGGCCGGATGGGAGCATCCCGGTGTCCGTGTGGCACCGAGCGGATTGAAAAACAAAAAAAGGGCCTGCATTGCTGCAGGCCCTTTTTCATGTTCGTGGTGGAGCGGAGGAGGATCGAACTCCCGACCTTCGCATTGCGAACGCGACGCTCTCCCAGCTGAGCTACCGCCCCACGAGGGCGCGCAGTATACGAGCAGGGTGTCGCGGATGCCAAGGGTTGGGGCGCGAATCGCACGGATCGCTGAAAAACGGCGGCCTGCCGCACGCGCTCCTCCCCGAACGCGTACGGCAGGCCAGCCGGTGCTGCACACCACGACCAAGTGGGTTGCGCGCCTTGGGGGCTACGCAACCCGATCATGCGCGCCGCCCACGGGCGGCCATATCGGAATTCTTCTTAAGCGGGAAGATGAACAGGCCTCACCAAGAATAATTCTCGGGCGCCCCCCTCCCGGCCCCCCCATCCGGCTAAAATGCCGCCGCACAAAGCGCCCGCGCGATGCGGGCGTCGTTGTTTCCAGGGGATCGGCAGTCGTGTCTCGTTTTCTCAAGTTGGCCGCACGCGCGGCCACGCTCTTCGTTTGCGTCGGCGTTCTTGCTGGTTGCGCTTCGGGCGGCCATGCGCCGTCCTCGCTCCCCGATGCCGATCCCGTCGCCGCTTCCGTCGGCCGCCCCGAGTACCGCATCGGTCCCAGCGACCTGCTGGCGGTCACCGTGTTCCAGGTCAAGGACCTGGACCGCGAGGTGCGCGTCAACAACGCCGGCGAGGTCACGCTGCCGCTGATCGGCAACGTGCCCGCCGTGGGCCGCACGGTGCACGAGTTCGAGACGCAGGTCGCCGCGCGCTACCAGGAACGCTTCCTGCAGGATCCGCAGGTCACGGTCTTCGTCAAGGAGTTCGCGAGCCAGCGCGTCACCGTCGGCGGCTCCGTCGACAAGCCCGGCATCTTCCCGATCACCTCGCGCATGACGCTGCTCCAGTCGATCGCGCTGGCCGGTGGCCTCGATGAAGTGGCCAGCACGCACAACGTGTTCGTGTTCCGCACCGCGGGCGGGCAACGCGTGTTCGCACGCTTCGACGTGGCGCAGATCGAAGCCGGCGCGATGCCGGATCCCGAATTGAGTGGCGAGGACGTGGTCGTCGTCGACACAGCGGGCGGCAAGATCGCCCTCTATAACCTGATCAAGCTGGCGCCGTTCGTGGCCGTGTGGCGGTCGTACCGATGAGCGTCGTGAAGATCGAGGCCCCTGCCAGCGTGCAGGACGACAACAACGACAGCATCAACCTGCTGGAGTACTGGCAGGTCCTGCGCGACCGCCGCTGGATCGTGCTGGGCGTGACCGCGGCGATCACGCTGCTCGCGCTGGCCGTCACCTTGCTGATGACGCCGATCTATCGCGCGGCCTCGACGCTGCAGATCGAGCGCGACACCATGAAGATCATGGACGTCGAAGGCCTGACGCCCGCCGAGTCGCCGATGGACCGCGACTTCTACCAGACGCAGTACGAATTGCTGCACAGCCGCTCGCTCGCGCGCCGCGTGGTGCAGGACCTGCACCTGGAGAAGGCGCCGCTGTTCGCGAAGACGCTGGCGTCGGTCGACGCCGAGCTGGAAGGCAAGCAGGCTACGCCCGCCGTGTTGCGCGATGCGCGTGAACGCGCGCTGGTGGAAGAGACGCTGGACGATGTGACCATCGAGCCCATCCGCAATTCGCGCCTGGTCCGCGTCAACTTCGATTCGGCCGACCCGGTGCTGTCCGCGAAGATCGCCAATGCGTGGTCGGATGCCTTCATCGCGAGCAACCTGGAACGCAAGTTCGACGCCTCCTCGTATGCGCGCAAGTATCTCGAAGAGCGCCTGGCGCAGCTGAAGGGCCGCCTCGAGGATTCGGAAAAGGCGCTCGTCTCCTTCGCCACCGACGAACAGATCGTCTCGGTGGGCGAGGACAAGCCTTCGCTCAGCGCGCAGAACCTCAGCGAACTCAACGCGCAGCTCGCGCAGGCCCAGTCCGCGCGCATCCGTGCGGAAGCCGCGTGGGACCAGGCGCGCGCCGGCGATGGCCTCGGCATGCCGCAGGTCGTGCAGAGCCCGCTGATCCAGAAGCTGCGCGAATCGCGCTCGCTGCTGGCCGCGCAGTACCAGGAACAAGCGCGCACCTTCAAGGCCGACTACCCCGACATGAAGCGCCTGGCGGGGCAGATCGCGGAAACCGACCAGCAGATCGCCACTGAAGTCGGCCACATCCGCGAAGCCGTGCGTTCGGAATTCGAAGCCGCGCGCGCGCAGGAATCGCTGCTGGAAGGCCGCCTGACGGGCCTGAAGAACGACGTGCTCGACCTGCAGGGCCGCAGCATCCGCTACAACATCCTGCGCCGCGAAGCGGAAACCAACCGCCAGCTCTACGACGGCCTGCTGCAGCGCTACAAGGAGATCGGCGTCGTCGGCAACGTCGGCGCGAACAACGTGTCGGTCATCGACCGCGCGGACGTGCCGGAAAAGAAGCATTCCCCGCGCCTGGTGCTCAACCTCGCGGTCGGCCTGCTGCTCGGCCTGTTCGCCGGCGTGCTCGCCGCCTTCCTGCTGGAGCACCTGGATCGCCGCGTGCACGCGCCGAAGGAACTGGAAGACGAAGCCGGCGTGCCGGTGCTCGGTGCGATCCCGCGCCTGGCGCCGAACGAAACCGTCGTCGCCGCCTCGGCCGATACGCGCTCGCCGTTCTCCGAAAGCTATCGTTCGGTGCGCACGGCGCTGCAGTTCTCCACCGAACATGGCCTGCCGCGCAACCTGCTGATCACCAGCGCGGGCCCGTCGGAAGGCAAGTCGACCACGGCGCTCGAACTGGCGCGCAACATCGCGCAGGCCGGCAAGCGCGTGGTGCTGGTGGATGCGGACCTGCGCAAGCCGTCGATCCATCGCACGACGGGCCTGGCGAATGCCAAGGGCTTGTCGAACGTGCTGTCGGGTTCGGCGCAGGCCGCGGACGTGTTGCAGCGTTCGCTGGATGGCGCCTTCGACATCATGACCTCCGGTCCGCTGCCGCCGAACCCGCCGGAACTGCTGGCGGGCGACGGCATGTCGACGCTGCTGGCCGAATTGCAGGCGCGCTTCGACGTGATCGTGATCGACGGTCCGCCGGTGCTCGGCCTGGCCGATGCGCCGCTGCTGGCCAACGTGGCGGAAGCGACGATCCTGGTCGCCGCTGCCGAACAGACGCGCCGCGATTCCATCCGCCATGCGATCCGTCGCCTGCGCGCATCGCATGCCCACGTGCTGGGCGCGCTGCTCACGCGCTTCGACCTGCAGCGCAAGGGCGATGACTACGGCTACGGCGCCTACACCTACTACAGCTACGGCAAGAAGGCGGCGTGATGCGCGGGGTGCGCGCGGCGATCGCCATCGTCGCGGTGGGGGTCGTGGGTTTCGCGGCCCTCCAGCTCTCGCGCGTGGATACGGACGTGGGGCCGGCGTTGGGCCCCGATCGTGCGATGCGACTCGCGGACGTCGGGACTTCGGCGCCTGCCTCTGAACGTGTGGTGCTGGCGCGTGACGTGCTCGCTGCGCGTCCGCTCGACGGGCGTGCGTATCGCGTGCTCGCCTTGGCGCAGGACAAGCCGCAGCTCCTCGACGTGGCCAACGCACGCTGGCCGCGCGATCCGATGACCCTGGCCTCGCTCACCGACCGCGCGCTCGCGGCGGGCGACATCGCGGCCGGGCTGACACATTTCGATGCATTGCTGCGCGTCGCCCCCGGCGTGCGCGCCGAGATGCTGCCGCTGCTGCTGCCGCATCTGCACGATGCGCGCGTGCGCGAGGCGCTGGTGGATCGCCTGGCGCAGGATCCGCCGTGGCGCCATGCATTCCTGAGGGGGTTGCGCGAGGACACCGCGTACGCTGCGGACTCGGAGGCCCTGCTTGCGGCACTGGCAACGCGCGTGCCGCCGGATGAGGACGCACTGCGCACGCGGATCGACGTGCTCGACCATGCGGGGCGCCCTGCCGATGCGCGTCGCGCGTGGCTGGCGTCGGTGCATGCAGCGGAGGCGAACCCCGTCTTCGACGGCGCGTTCGAACACCCGGAGATCCAGGACGGTTATGGCTGGCGCCTGGGCGACGTGCCCGGCGTGCTCAGCGAATACGCCACCGATGCCCCCCAAGCGCGGGGGGTGTCGCTCTCGCTCGAATTCGAGGATCGTGCGATCGCGTCCACTGGCGTGCAGCAAAAGCTCGCGTTGCCGCCGGGACGTTATCGATTGCAGTCGGCCGCCCTGGATCGGGTGGCGAGCGAACGACCGTTCGAATGGCGCATCGCCTGCCGTGACGGCGCGCGCATCGCCAGCCTTCCCCTGGCGCGAACCGGGGAGTGGACGACGCAATCGGTGGACTTCGAAGTCCCGTCGGACTGCGAGGGGCAGACGCTCTTGCTTGCCAATTCGGCCCGCTCGATGGCGGAAAAACGACTGCGTGGTCGACTGCTTGTCGACGACGTAGGAATTTTTCTCGTCCCGTGATGCATTTCACAAACCCGTCACACACGGTAGACTGTTTCAGTCCGCGCCGAGACTCGGTGCACCCAGGGGAAAAAGGCAGTATGAAGTCGCTCGCTTTCGGTCTTATGGCCATTCTTTTTGCAGGCAACGCGTTCGCGCAGACGGCTCCGGCCCAGTCGCCGGGTACCGATTCCACGCCGGCCGCGCAGACCGAACAGTCGGCTGCTCCCGCCACGCAGACCCCGGTTGAAAACGCCACGCCGGTCGCGCGCGAAAAGCCCAAGAACACCACGTCGATCGTGCTCGGTGCCGTGGGCGCCGCGGTGCTGCTGGGCACGGCTTCGAGCGGCAAGGGCGACGACAGCAAGCCGCCGCTGAACGCGCAGCCCTCGAGCCCGTAAGCGCTCGCAGGTAAGCCGACCCAAGGACGGGCCGCGACTGCGGCCCGTTCTGTTTTTTGTCGCCCGTCATGTCTTCCGTCGCCCTCCCTTCGCTCCGCCGGGACACCGCTGCCTTCGTCTGCGCCGCGGTGCTGATCGTGGCTGCGTTGTTGTTTGGTGGCGGCCCGCGCGGCATGGGCGATGCAGTGGTGCACCTCGCGATGTTGCCGTGCCTGGCGCTCGCCGTCATGCGGTGGAATCGAGCCGAGGCGACGCGTTGGGAACGCGCGTTTGCTGCGTGGTGCATGTGCGCGCTTGCGTTGATCGCATTGCAACTTCTGCCGTTGCCGCCGGCCTTGTGGTCGATGCTGCCGCAGCGCGCGGGTGTGCTGGCCGATCTGACGCAGGCCGGTGTTTCGCCCGGCTGGCAGCCGATGACGCTGGATGCCTGGGCGACCGTGCGCGCGGGCGTTGCCTTCGTGACCTTTGCTGCGACGTGGTGGTTGTGCACGACGCTCGGCACGCAGGTGCAGCGTCGCCTGCTGCTCGTTGCGCTCGTCGTGGGCGTGGCGCTCGCATTCTTCGGATTTGCGCAGGCGGCAGCGTGGCCGCAGGCCGTGCGCTTCTACGCCTTCCATCATCCGATCGGTGCGATCGGATCGTTCGCCAACCGCAACCACTTCGCGGACTTGCTCGCGATGCTGTTGCCGATCTCCTTGGCGTTCGCGGCGCAGGCGCAGCGCGAGATGCGTGCGACGGTCGCCGCCTGGGCCTTTGCCGCGACGGCCGTGTTGTGGCTGGCCGCGGCACTGACCTTCTCGCGCACGGGCTTCCTGCTCGCTTCGTGCGCATTGGCGCTGAGCGCCGCAATCCTGTGGTGGCCGCGCGCCGGCATGTCGCGTCGCTGGATCGCACCGGTGTTCGCCATGGTGATCGCGGTGCTTGCCGTCGGCCACTACGCTTGGGACGGCCTGATGCAGCGCCTCGCCCAGGACCCGCTCGACGACCTGCGCTGGCAGTACCTGCGCCACAGCCTCGAAGCGATGCAGGCCTACCTGCCGTTCGGCAGCGGCCTTGGCAGCTTTCCCTTCGTGTACGCGCCGCTGGAACCGCTCGCCGAAATGGGGTCGACCTTCGCCGAGCGCGCGCACAACGATCCGTTGCAGATCGCGATCGAGGCGGGCTTGCCGGGCCTCGCGCTCGCGCTCGCATTCGTCGTGTTGGTGGCGTGGAAGACCGTTGGAAATGTTCGCGCGTGGCGGGCTGAACCGCTGCGCGCGGATCCGATCAGGAGCGTGATGGGGATCGCGCTCGCCGTTCCGCTGGTGCATGCGTGGGTGGATTACTCACTGCGGACCTTGGCGGTCTCGGTGTTGGCGGGGTTGTTGCTTTCTTACAGGGGAGGCGGACGCCAGGCCAAGGCCTGACCGACGCACAGGGGACTCTTCGAATGTTGTTTGCACCGATGCCGCAGGAACTGCGGCAAACGAGTTACAGGACCGGCAAGTACGCCGCGCTGCTCAGCTGGAGTCTGCGCTTCGCGGATGTCGCGACGATCGCAACCGCGGGCGTCGTGGCCTGGTGGCTGCGCTTCACAAACGTGGAAGTCTCGCTCGTCTACCAGCGGCACATCGCGATGGCGGTGCTGCTCGCGCTGCCCGTGCTGAGCCTGTCGAAGATCTATCGCAGCTGGCGCGGGCAAGGCTTGTTCGCCGAGTTGCCGGCGATGGCGGGCGCGTTCGGATTGATCTTCGGCCTGACGATCGCCTACGCGGTCGCGCTGAAGATCCCAGTGAACCTCTCGCGCCTGTGGTGGGGCATGTGGTTCCTGGGCACGCTCGCCGGCGGCGCGGCCTCGCGCATGTTCGTGCGTCGCGTCGCTTCGCTCGTGCGCGAAGCGGGCCTCGACGTGCGCACCGCCGTGATGGTCGGCAGCGGCAAGGATGCGCAGCGCATCGTCGACGCGTTGCATCGCCAGCGGAGCGCCGGCATCCAGGTGCTCGGTTGGTTCGACGCACAAGGGCAGGGCGATGCGATGCCCGACACCCCGCGCCTGGGCGACCTCGGACAGCTCGCGGCCTACGTGCAGATCCACCACGTCAGCCAGGTTTGGGTGACCTTGCCGATGAGCGCCGAACGCGACATCGCGCGCATCCTGGACGTGCTCGCGCATTCGACCGCCGACATCAAGTTCGTGCCCGACCTGCTGGGCCTGCAACTGCTCAACCACTCCGTCGAGCAGATTGCGGGCTTGCCCGTGATCAACCTGCGCGAGAGCCCCTTCGACGGCGACGCGCGTCTGCTCAAGGCCCTGGAAGACCGCGTGCTCGCCACGCTGATCCTGTTGCTGATCGCCCCGGTGCTGGCGGCGATCGCCGTCGGCGTGAAGCTCAGCTCCCCTGGCCCGGTGCTGTTCCGCCAACGCCGCCACGGCCTCGACGGCAAGATCATCGAAGTGTGGAAATTCAGAAGCATGCGCGTGCACAAGGAAGCGCACGGGACGATCACGCAAGCTAGGAAGGGCGATTCCCGCGTGACGAAGTTCGGCGCCTTCCTGCGCCGGACCAGCCTCGATGAACTGCCGCAGTTCTTCAACGTGCTGCAGGGGACGATGTCGATCGTCGGGCCCAGGCCGCATGCGGTGGAGCACAACCATCAGTACATGGGGCAGGTGGAGCTCTACATGCAACGGCACCGCGTGAAGCCGGGGATTACCGGGTGGGCGCAGGTGAATGGGTTGCGGGGGGAAACCGACACGTTGGACAAGATGGAAAGGCGTGTGGCGGCCGACTTGTTCTATCTGCAGCATTGGTCGCTGGCGTTGGACCTGCGGATCGTCGCGATGACGGTGTTCAACGGGTTCCGGGGCGAGCACGCCTACTAGCGCGCAGGAACTTCGACGACATGTCTTCCAATCGCCGCCTTTCGGTGAGCAGCGTCGCGTTCGCGCTCTTTGCTGCCCTCTACCTCGCCTCGTCCATGGGCCTGGCTGCAGTGTTGCTGGCCGACGATCGCGGCGTTGCCAACAACCCGGTGCTCTTCATCGTGTACTGGGGCGTCCTCTACGGCGCTTCCATCTTCCTGTACGCCATGGGCGGCGCCGTTCGCGTCGAGCGGCGGGTTCTGTTGCTCGCGGGTCTGGGATTCTTTGCCACGGCGTCGGCGCTGTGGTCCGTTTCTTCGGCAACCTCGGTCAAGTACGGTGCGTCCCTGCTCATGAACGTCCCGTTCTGCGCATGGCTGGTCAGGCGGTTCGATGTCCCGCAGCTGCTGCGCCTGGTCTACTGGACGATCCTCGGGATGGTCGTGGTGAGTTTGGTGCTGTCGCTGGCCGGCGCGGACATCGTGCGCTACATCGACATCCACGACCGCGACGACCTGCTGGGGAACGAACCGATCCGCGGTTTGTTCAACCACAAGATCACGGCCGGGTTGTATGCGGCGTTCGCGCTGCTGCTCTCCACCGTCGTGAAGTCGAAGGCGGTGCGCGCCATCGCAGGCGCGGTGCTGTTCTTCTTCGTGCTCAGGACCGGGTCGGCATCTGCGCTGGCGTTGTTGGCGATCTCGATCGCATTGGTCGCGATCGTCCGGTTTGCGGTGGCGAGCGGCATGTCGACGCGGCGCTTCGCGGCGATCTTCGCAGCGACGGCCCTCGCAACGACCGTGGCGGCGGTGTTCCTGGGTGGACCGGTGCTCGAGTTCCTCGGGCGCGATCCCACGCTGACTGGTCGGACCGTGCTGTGGGGGTGGGGCATCGATGCCTTCCTCCAGAGACCGTTCCTCGGGTGGGGTTACCAGGCGTACTTCGAAAGCATCGACGCCTACTGGAACCTCATGTCCTACGTGCAGTTCCAGAACTACGACGTCCCGCATTTCCACAACGCGTACATCCAGACGGCGGTGGACCTCGGGATCTTCGCGGTCGTGGCGTACGTCGCCCTCCTTGCGTCGGCGTTCTCGCGCAGCTTCGATGCCTACCGGGCGGGCAAGGACGTCATCCACGCGCAGTTGGCTGCGTTGATCCTGACGATCCTCATCGCGGGCGTCTTCATCAACGTCTTCCTCGTCTACAACAACTTCACGACCTTGCTGGCGTTCGTCGCGTTCCTCGCGGCGGGAACAGGCCGCCCGAAACGGAACCTCGCGCATGAATGACCATCCTTCCTGGCATCCGTTGCCGCACGTCTCCATTGCGGGCTGGAGGATCGCCATTGCGTCGCGACGCGAGCTGGCCGAGGCGGCGGTGTCGGACGCGATCGCGGCCAGGGCCTGCGCGGACGTTCGCCCGCGCCTGGTGTTCGATGCCAACGGGCATGGCTTGTCGATGCACGCCACCGATGCCGGGTTCAAAGCGTCGATCGACGCGGCGGACGTCGTGCACGCCGATGGCGGGTTCCTCGTCACCGCGTCGCGCTTCCTGTGCAAGACGCCGATTGCCGAGCGCAGCGCGACGACCGACCTCATCCACGACATCGCCGAAGTCGCTTCGCAGCAGGGTGTTTCGTTCTACCTGCTTGGTGGCACCGAAGACGCGAATCGCCAATGCGCCGAACTGCTCGCGCAGCGCTATCCGCACCTGGTGATCGCCGGCCGCCGCAACGGGTATTTCAAGGATGGCGACGTGGACCAGATCATCGCCGACATCAATGCTTCCGGCGCGGGCGTCCTCTGGGTGGGCCTGGGCAAGCCGCTGGAGCAGCGCTTCTGCGTCGAGAACCGCAAGCGCCTCCGTGTCGCGTGGGCCCTGACCTGTGGGGGCTGCTTCAACTACATCACCGGCGACTATCCGCGCGCCCCCATGTGGATGCAGCGCGCGAACCTCGAGTGGATGCACCGGATGGCGACCAATCCGCGCAAGCTGTTCATGCGCTACCTGCTGACCACACCCCATGCGCTGTGGCTGCTGTCGAAGGACGTGTTCAAGCGGGCGCTGCCGACGTGAGCCTGTTGAAGGCGCCGACGATGCTGCGGCAGCGCCTGGCTTCCGGGTTCGGCCAATCCCTGGTCGTGTTCGCGGTCAAGGGTGGCGCGGGTGCCGCGTCCCTGCTGGTGTTTGCCTGTGTTGCACGCATGTGCGGCGCGGAGGAGTTCGGACGGTTCGGTCTCCTGTTCAGTGCGGCGATGTTCGTCGCGTCCTTCGCCGCACTGGGCCAGCAAGCCCTGCTGGTCAAGGAGGCGCCGAAGCTGCGCCTGCAACATGATGCGGCCGGCGAGCGCGCGCTCTATCGATTCTCGATCCTCGTCACTGCGATCGGCGCGCTGATCGGGTTCGTTGCGCTGGTGGCATGGGGCCGTGCAGCAGGTGGGTTGGTGCTGCCCTCCGTTGCCGCCGCCGCGCTTTCCGTCCTGTTCGCGATTTCGCAGACGACCCTCGGCATCCTGCGCGTCAACGATCGGCTGCTGCTTGGCATTGCGACGCGCGACCTGGCATGGCGCCTGCTGGCCCTCGTCGGGCTGGTCGTTGTGTGGAGAGTGGGGGGCGCAAGCCAGTCCGCCGGATCGATGCTGCTTGTCGTGGCCGCAGCGCTGCTGCTTGCCGTGCTTCCGCACTGGCAGGTGATCCGCCGACGCCTCGGGGAGCTGGCGCATGGCGCGCGCGATGCCTCTGCACATCCGCGCACCTGGTTCGGCGCGACCGCAGGGTTGGCCGTCGTGGGCATGATTGCCGGCGCCGACCAGACGTTGTTCACCGTCGCGCTGGGACGGCTCGAATCGCCGGTGGGCGTCGGCGCGTTCTTCGCGTCGGTCAAGGTCGTCGAGGTGGTGAACCTGTTCATGGTGTCCGTCGCGCTCACGGTGGCGCCCGCGCTGTCGCGCGCAGTGGCGCTGGGTGATCGCGCGGTGTTGCAGGTGGAGTGTCGAAAGGCGGCCGGGTCGCTTTTCCTGCCCGTCGTGGCCGCTTGCCTGGTGCTGACCGTCGGCGCGCCCCTCATCCTGGGTGTGTTCGACACGTCCTTCTCGTCCGAAGCGAACGTCCTGCGCATCCTCGCCGCCGCGATGCTCGTCAATGCCTTGACCGGCGCGACCGGTCTGCTGATGCAGCTTGCGGGCATGCATTGGCGATTGGTGGTGTTCCAGGGCGGCGCGATCCTCGCCGTGCTCGCTTGCTTGCCGATGCTCGTCGGGCGCTTTGGCGTCGAGGGCGCGGCGTTGGCGTACCTGGCATCGAAGGTGTTGTGGAACGTGCTCGCGCTCGTGGCCATCAGGAAGCGCTTGGGCATCGATCCCTCGTGCCTGTCGCTGATGCCCGGGAGGGCGGTGGCATGACGGCGTTCCTGAGCATGAAGACGCAGTTCGAGAATGCCGGTGACGTGCTCATCAACCGTGAGCTCATTCGACTCTGCGCCGAGTGGGGCGATGTCGTCGTGGATGTCACGCGCTGTCCACCGGAGTTCCTGCGATCGCTGGATCTCGCGCGCCATGCGCCGGATGTCCGGCAGACGACGTCGGTCGGCCTGTTCGGCGCAATGCTGAAGACACGCCTGCGTGGGCAGCCGGCGTACTACTTCCTCAGCCCTGGCGGCTACTTCGGCGAGCGCCGTGGCCTGTCTGCCCTGGCGTTGGTCGCCAATACGGCCGTCATCGCTGCGATGCGGCTTGTCGGAGTTCGGGTCTGCCACGTGGGCGTGTCGTTCGAGCGACTCGGTCCCTTCCACAAGCGCATGCTCCAGCTGCGTGCGCGACTCTTGCATCGACTGATCGTCCGCGACGATGCGAGCGCCGCATACGCGCAGGACAATGGCATTCGCCACGCAGGCGTTTCGCCGGATCTTGCCTTTGGTGCGGCAGCCTACGCGCGCCCGGGCGAGCGTGGTCGACACATCGCCATCTCGTTTCGTTCCGACCAGACCCCAGCGCAGGGAGATGAAGTGATGCGACTGGTGCAGGCGCTGGATGCGGTGCTGCCCGTCGACGAAGACTTCCGATTGGTGGCCCAGGTCGCCCGGGACTGCCCGCTGATGGACAACGTTGCGCAGAGCCTGCGGGGATCACGCAGGCGCGTGGAGACCATGTACGTGCACGGCGATGTGGATGCGGCGCTTGCCGCGTACCACGGCTGCCGTGCGGTCGTGTCCAACCGATTGCATGCGCTCCTGTTTGGCGTGCTGGGGGGATGCACGCCCGTCGCCGTGATCAGCGATTCGGTGAACGCCAAGATCGGCGGGCTCTGGGCGACGCTGGGCCTTCCTGTGCTGTCCCTGGAAGGCGAGCCCGGCCTCGTCCTCGAGGCGCTTCGATCGTCCGAAACTGTTGAAACAGCGAAGCTCGCCGACCAGCAACGCAATGCGCTCCAGCGCACGTTCGGCGCATTGCTGCGCCCTGCCATGCAAGGGGGTTGAGCGAATGACGTCGCCTTGCTTCTCGGTGGTCATTCCCGTCTACAACCGGTCGAAGGAAATCGCACCTGCGTTGGAATCGCTCCTGGCGCAGACCGATGCGGACTTCGAATGCATCGTCGTGGATGACGGATCGAAGGATGGGCAAGCCCTGCGCGAAGTGGTGGACGCGCTGGGAGACGACCGCTTCCGCTATCTCCGTCGCGAGAACGGCGGCGGCGGTGCCGCGCGCAACTCCGGTATCGAAGCCGCGCGCGGTCGCTACGTCGCCTTCCTGGATTCGGACGATCGATTCCTCCCGGAGAAGCTCGCAGTGGTGCGGGAGCATTTCGCGAACACGGCTTGCGAAGCGCTGTACTCCAGGGCCTTCGTCGATCGCGGCGGCCCGGACTGTGTCTGGGTGCGTCCCGATCGCGCCATTGCACCTGGCGAAGACATGGGGGAGTACCTCTTCGTCGCCAACCAGTTCGTCCAGACGTCGACGATCGTGATGTCCGCCGACGCTGCACGGCGCGTGATGTTCGACCCGTCCTTGCGCAAGGGGCAGGACCTCGATTTCTGCGTCCGCGCACATGCCGAAGGCATTCGATTCTCGATGCTCGACAGGCCCCTCATCGTCTGGCTGGACGCGAGCGAAGTCGGCCGCACGTCCCGGCACGCGGGAACCCGCGCGCCCGTTGAATGGATCGAACGCAACGCACACTTGCTCACGCAACGCGCGCAAGCCGGATACCGTGCCACCGTGCTTGCCTACTACCAACCGAAATCCCGAGCGCTGCGCGTGGCCAGCGATTTCGTCGCGGGCCTGCGCGCAGGCGTGCCTCCCAAGGTGATTGCGCGCCAGGCCCTGCGCTTTGTCCTGCCGCGTTCCTGGTACAGGACCCTGGTGGATACGTTTGTCCGTGCGCGCACCAAGAGCAAACGCCAGTGACCCCCCGCATCCGCAAAGCCGTCTTCCCCGTCGCCGGCCTCGGCACCCGCTTCCTCCCGGCCACCAAGACGGTGCCGAAGGAAATGCTCCCCATCGTCGACCGCCCGCTGATCCAGTACGCGGTCGACGAGGCCATCGAAGCTGGCTGCGACACCCTCATCTTCGTCACCAACCGCTACAAGCACGCGGTCGCCGATTACTTCGACAAGGCGTACGAGCTCGAACAGAAGCTCGAACAGGCCGGCAAAGAGGCGCAGCTCGCCTTGGTCCGCAACGTGCTGCCTTCGCACGTGCGCGCAGTGTTCGTGACGCAGGCCGAGGCCCTCGGCCTGGGCCACGCTGTGCTCTGCGCGAAGGCCGTCGTCGGCGACGAGCCCTTCGCCGTCATGCTGCCCGACGATCTGATCTGGAACCGCGGCGACGGTGCGCTGAAGCAGATGGCCGATCTCGCGCAGCACGCGGGCGGGAGCGTGGTGGCGGTGGAGGACGTGCCGCGGGCGATGACTTCCAGCTACGGCATCGTGGACGCGCCGGATTTCGATGGGCGTTCGGGCCTGGTGCATTCGATGGTCGAGAAGCCCGCGCCGTCGGAGGCGCCGAGTACGCTCGCGGTGGTCGGGCGTTACGTGCTCGACAGTCGCATCTTCGGCCTGCTGGAAGAGACGAAGCCGGGGAAGGGCGGCGAGATCCAGCTTACCGATGCGATCGCGCGCCTGTTGCAGGAGCAGCCGGTGCGCGCGTATCGCTTCCAGGGCACGCGCTTCGATTGCGGCAACCACCTCGGGCTGATCGAGGCGACGATCCGCTTCGCGCTCGACCACGAAGTGTTGAGCAGCGGCGCCGCGCAGGCGATGCGCACGGCACTCGACGAGTTGGGCGTCGTCGAACACTGACGCCCGGTCGCAGGCCGCGAGACGTCGGATCGAACAATCCCTCCTTCGCCACGTCCGAAGGAGAGGTTCCATGGGCAAGTTGGGTGGATTGCTGATTCGTCCGGACGTCGCGGCGGGACCGCCGTTCCTGTTCGCCTGCCAGCGTTGCAAGCGCAGGTTCGTGCGCAATGTCCGCTGGGGCAGGGTGTGTCCGCATTGCCTGTCGTTGCGGGTCCGCCGCGTGCGCTTGCTCAAGTAGCGAATGAACGGTTCAGCGCCCGCTTCGAGCCGCTCGTCCGACGGGGGCTGGCGGCGCCTCGTCCCCCCTCGCTTCCGGCGAAGGATTCCAATACCGTCGCACTCCAGACCTGCCAGATCGCATCTCCATGGACGTTGCCCTCGCCGACACGCCGCGCCCCGTCCTCGAACAGGAAAGCCTCGCGCTCAAGAACGAGCGGGAAGCGCTGGAGCGTGAAATGACCTGGCAGCGGGAGTTCAACCCGAAGCGCGCCCTGGCCACCATCGCGCGCTGCATCCACGAAGCCAGCGTGCTCAACGAGCACATCGCCCTGGCCAAGCAGGACCTGGCCGTGGTGGAAGCCGGGATCTCGTCGGTGGAATTGATCGCGAGCCCGAGCCTGCCCCGGGCCCGGCGTTTTTCGGAACAGGCGGCCAGCCAGCGCGCACTGCAGGACGGCATGGCGCGGCGCCAGATCATCTCCACGCGCCTGGACGACCTGCGCAACAAGGTCAAGCTGGTCTTCGCCGAGGCCGGCCGCACCGAGGCGGACCTGGAGCGTCGGCGTTCGTTCGATTTCCCGAAGGCCGTACGCCGCGTGCTCGCCATCGAGGCGCGGGAAGCCGAGTTGCAGCGCGTGCTCGAGGCCGCCTGACCGCGCCGGCGCCCCTCAGCTCGGCGCCGAATCCCGTTTCACCCGCACTTCCATCAGGTGCCGGGGATGCCCGGAATCCGGATCGAAGGTGTATTCGGCGCTGATCGCATCGGCGCGGTCGTAGATGTTCTGCAGCCCGTGGCCCTTCTTGCCGGTGGAGATATCGAACTGGCCCGCGCCGTCGTCGATGCGCAGCATCACGTCGCTCGCCGTGAAGTGCTGGTGCATTTCCAGGCGGATGTGCAGGTATCCGCCGCAGCCGTGGCGCACGGCATTGGTGGTCACTTCCTGGCAGATGCGGTAGATCGCGGAGGCGACCTCGGACGGAAGCTCGTCGATCGGGCCTTCGATGCCGCACTGGTAGTCGATGTCGTGTTCGCGCGCGAGCACCGCCATCGGGCCCGCTTCCAGCGCGCGCTGCAGGCCGAAGCGGTCGAGCACCAGGGGATGCAGCGATTGGATGGTTTCGCGCAGGTGTTCGTGCGCGGTGGCCACCAGCGATTCGATGGAGCGCAGGCCTTCGCGCACGTGCGGCGCGTCGGTGGCGCGTTCCACCAGGCGCAGGCGCGTGGCGATGGCCGTCATGTCCTGGCCGAGCTGGTCGTGCAGTTCGGCGCCGATGCGGCGACGTTCCTCTTCCTGCTGCGAAACCAGGCGGTTGGCGGCGTCCGACAGCGCGCGCGTGCGCGAGGAAAGCATGTCGATCGAGGCCTTCAGCGCGCGGCCCTGCGTGCGCAGGGAGTCCGCGGAAATCCCCAGCGTCAGCGTGGCGAAGCCTGCGGCGGCCATCAGCAACTGCAACTGCACCGGGCGCCAGACCTCGAAAAGGCTTTCATCGCTCATGTAGGCGCTGGCGCTGAGCAGCACGAGCGCGATCGAGCCCGCGCGCCAGCCGAAGCGATACGCGATCCAGAACAGGATGAAGCTGGACAACACGATCGGATAGAACTCGATGCGTTCCACCGGCAGCATCGTCGCGCCGATCGCCAGCGCCGCGGGCAGGAAGACCACGCCGTGCCCCAGCATCGCGCCCCACGGGATCGGCTGGCCGCGCGGCACGCCGAGGAACATGCGAAACACCGGCGCCACCACGACGATGCCGATGAAGTCGCCGAGTGCGAAATTGAAGAGCGCCTGCACCATCGAGCGCGGCGCGCCATCGTCGATGGCGTTGATGATCAGCAGCGCGACCGCGCTGGCGAGCGAGGCGCCCATGCCGCACAGCAGGAAGCGCATCATCGCCTCGGGCGTCGGCGAGGCGGCGGGTGCGCGGCCGAAGCGCCAGATGATCGCCGCATACAGGCACCAGGGCACGACCGCGGCGGCGAGCAAGGTCAGATCGGAATCGAACCTGCCGCGATACAGGCCGATCAGGAAGATCGCGCCCATGTCGCCCAGCGCGAGTCGCCACCAATCGCGGCGCGGCGACATCCACAACGCGGCCAGGCGCAGGCCCGCGGGCAGGAACCAATACACACTCGAAAGTGAGAACAGGCCTGCATAGGCAGCCGCGTAGGCGAACGGCAGCAACCACGCGACTGGACGCTGGGACCAGCGACGCGTTTCAATGCGGGTCCCACGCTTTTGTCGGTCAGTTCCCATGCCACCCCTTCACATCGCACTCGTCGACGACCATCCCATCGTAAGGGCTGGCTTCCGGCAATTGCTCGAAATGGAGCCCGGCTGGAAGGTCACGGCCGAGCTGGGCAATGCGCGCGAGGTGGCCGCGTGGATGCTCCAGGGCACCTGCGACGTCATGGTCATGGACCTCTCGCTGCCCGACGGCGACGGCCTGGTGCTCATCCGCCACCTGCTGGCGCAGAAGCCGGACCTGGCGATCGTGGTGCTCAGCATGCACGACGGTGCGCTGTACGTGCAGGACGCGATGTCGGCGGGGGCGCGCGGTTACGTCACCAAGCGCGCGGCACCGGACGAGCTGGTCGATGCCATCCGCGCGGTGGGCCGCGGCGAGGTCTACCTCGGGCAGGACGTGCGCATGCATGCGGGCGATACGGGGGCGGGGCCGGAAGAGCGATTGCTGCCGGAGCTGACGAGCCGCGAGGCGCAGGTGTTCCTGTTGCTCGCGCGCGGGCACTCGGTGGCGCGTGTCGCGGCGACCATCGGCATCAGCAACAAGACCGCGTATGCGCATCGGGCGAACATCTACAGCAAGCTGCACCTGCAGTCGGATTACCAGTTGCATGAGTTGGCGTCGCGGCGCGGCTTGATCGCCGCGACCTGAACCGGCTCAGCGTGCGGCGTTCGCCACCAGCAAGGGCTTGAGCCGCGGTTCGAGCAACTGGCGACGCCAACCTGAAAGCGCCCCTGGCCAATCGTGGCCATCGAGCAGCGTCTCCAGCCAACGGCGCGACGCGAGCACGCCATCGGGCAACCCGAGTTCGCGCGAGACTTCTGCCGTCGTGTCCTGCAGTTTGCGCAGCGCCACTTTGTCGCGTTCGTCGGACTTCGCGGCAGGCGCATCCGCTTCGTCGGCCAGCGGCGTCGTCAGCGCACTCCAGATCGCATCGAGCAGGCTCTTCGGCGATTTCGGCGTCGCATCCAGCTGGCGCTTCAGGCCATCGCGGTCGATCGGCGGGTTGCGCGCGAGGGCGGTCGCCAGTTCGTTGTCGAGGATCCAGGTGCGCGGGCGGTCGTTGGTGCGCGCGTAGGCGTCGCGCCAACGCAACAGGCGCAGCAGGCGACGCTGCGCGGCTTCGTCCAGGAATTGCGCCGAACGCAGCGCCAGGTGCGGCCAGCGTTCGCCGTTCTCGTCGGCACCCTGCGCCAGGCGCGCGCTGTCTTCGTCGAGCCAGGCGCGGCGGCCGAGCTCGTCGAGCTTGGCGGCGAGCGCGAGGTAGATCGCGTCCAGGTGCACCACGTCGTCCGCGGCGTAATCCAGTTGCGAGGCGGTGAGCGGGCGGCGCAGCCAATCCGAGCGCTGCTCGCCCTTGGCGAGCGTCACGTGCAGCAGGTCCTGCACGATGCGCTGGTAGCCCATGCCCGCGCCGATGCCGGCCAGGCCCGCGGCGATCTGCGTGTCGAACAGGGGCGTGGGCGACACGCCGCACGCGCGCTTGAAGGCCACGATGTCCTCGGACGCGCTGTGCATCACCTTGAGCACGTTGCGGTCGGCGAGCAGGGGCGCGAGCGCTTCGCACATGCCGGGGACCAGCGTGTCGACGAGCAGGATGTCGCCTTCGATGGCGATCTGCACCAGGGCCAGTTGCGGCCAGTAGGTGCGTTCGCGGATGAACTCGGTGTCCAGGCCCACGCGGGCGGGGCGTCGCGCGAGGCGCGCGGAGAGGTCGGCGGGGTCGGAAATCCAGTGGTGCACGGAGCGGCTGCGCGGGGGACTGGCCGCCAGACTACCGGTTGCCGGACCCGGCGGCCATCGTCCACCATGCCGCGTCGCCTGCCGCTGGACCTCCATGACGTCCCTGAAGTCGTCGACATCGCTCCTGGCCCTGTTCGCGCTGCTGCTCGCGCTGGCCGCCTGCGAAGGCGCGCGCGACAAGGCCCGCGCGCGCCAGGAAGCCGGTCGCAATCCGCAGGTCACCATCAGCGGGGAAGAGGCCGTGTTGGTGCCCGCGTGGCAGCCGCCGGCGGTGGAGATCGCGAGTGGCGAGGAACCGAAAGTCCTCGCCGAGGCGAAGAAGGCGCTCGACGAGGATCGCCTGTTCGGCGGCGAGCGCGACGCGGTGCCCCTGTTGCTGGAACTGCGCGCGCGAATGCCGGACGACCCCGAGGTCGCACGCATGCAGGCGCGCGCCGTGAAGCAACTGATCGTCCAGGGCGATGCCGCGCTCGAAGACATGGACATGGATCCCGACGCCCTGCGGCGTGCGCACGAGATCGGCGAAGTCGCGCGCACCGCGGCGGGCGACGATCCCGCCGTGCGCGCGTTCCTCTCTCGCGTCGACGGTGCGGACCAATCCGTGAAGCTCGATGTGCTCGGCGAACGCGAATTCGCCGCCGGGCGCATGGGCGGCGAGAAGGAAGGCGAGGGCGCGCTGGCCTATTTTCGCGAAGCCATGCGTGGACGCCCCGGCGACGCGCGCGCGGCGCAGGGCATCGCGGCGGTGGAAAGCAACATGATCCGGCACGCCGAAGATGCCGCGGCGCGGGCCGACTTCGGTGAGTCCGATCGCTGGCTCGCCATCGCCGGCAAGGTGCGCCCCGGCGCGGACACGGTGGCGGATGCGCGCCAGCGCATCGCGATGGTGCGCCGCCTGCGCGTGGATGCCTTGCGCGACGAGGGCGTGGCCGCGTTGATGCGCGAAGGCGGCCTGCCGCAGGCGCGTCGCGTGTTGTCCGAGATGTTGCGCATCGCAGCGCCCGGCGATCCGGCGGCGTCGGAATTGCGCGAACGCATCGACCTGGTCGCGCACTACGGCCTGTTCCGCCCCGGCCAGGTGTTCACCGACGCGCTGCGCAGCGGTGCGCGCGGGCCGCAGATGGTGGTCGTCCCGCACGGCGGATTCCTGATGGGCGCGCGCGACGGCGAAACCGATGGCCGGCCCGCCGAGCGTCCTTCGCATTACGTGCGCTTCGATCGCGGCTTCGCGATGGCGCGGACGGAAACCACGGTGGGCGAGTTCCGTCGTTTCATCGACGCCACGCAATACCGCAGCCGCGCCGTGCGCCGCGGACATTCGATCGTGTACGACGAAAGCAGCGGCAACCTGGTGCGCCGGAGCAACGTGGACTGGCGCCACACGTACACCGGCGCGCTCGCCACCGACGACATGCCCGTGCTGCACGTCAGCGCACGTGACGCCGAAGCCTATGCGCACTGGCTCTCGCAACAGACCGGGGAGCGTTACGCGCTGCCGAGCGAAGCCCAGTTCGAATACGCGGTGCGTGCAGGCACGGTCGGGCCCTTGCCTTGGGAGTCGCGCATCCCGCCGCGCAGCGCCGGCAACGTCACCGGCGGACTCGACCGTTCGCCCACCGGTCGCCAATGGCACAACGCGTTCGCAGGCTATGGCGATGGCTATTGGGGCCCCGCGCCGGCGGGCGCGTTCGCGCCGAATGCATTCGGTCTTCACGACCTGGCCGGCAACGTCAGCGAGTGGGTGGCCGACTGCTGGCACGAGGGCTACCGCCGCGCGCCGACCGACGGCCAACCCTGGGTCAACCCGGGGTGTCGCCAGCGCGTGATCCGCGGCGGCTCGTGGTTGAGCGCGCCGGCGCAAGTGCGTTCGGCGTGGCGTTTGTCGACGGATGGCGACACCACCAATGCGCGGCTGGGCTTCCGCCTCGTACGGGAGCTGTAAGTCGCACTCACGGGAGAAGGCGATGTCGATGGATCCGAACCAAGGGCAGCAGCGGCGCGGCATCGGCGGCGGTGGCATCCGCTGGTGGGTGTTGCTGCTGTTCGCCGGTTACGCGGGCTATTACTGGCTCTCCAACCGCAGCACCGACCCGCTCACCGGCGAAACGGTGATGATCGACAAGAACATTTCGCCCGACGACGAGAAAGCCCTCGGCCTGCAGGCGTGGCAGGAGTTGCTCACCACCGAACATCCGTTGCCGCCGAGCGACCCGAATGCGCAAGCGATCCGCGGGATCGCCCAACGTCTGATCGCGAAGATCCCCGAGGTGTCCGACGCACTCGCGGCCGAGCACAACCTGCAGGCGCAGCACATCGAGAAGTCCTTCGACTGGGAAGTGAACGTGCTGCAGTCCGACCAGGTGAATGCCTTCTGCCTGCCGGGCGGGAAGATGGCGGTGTACACGGGCCTGATCCCGGTGGCGCAGAACAACGACGCGATGGCGATCGTGATGGGTCATGAGATCACGCATGCGTTGTTGCGGCATGGGGCGCAGCGGATGACGGAGCAGAAGCTGGCGCAGATCGGGCAGATGGCGGGTGCGATGAGTGGGATGGATCAGTCGCAGATGCAGGCGGTGATGTCGGTCTACGGGTATGGGCGTGCGTTGCCTTATGCGCGGAAGCAGGAGTCGCAGGCGGATGAGATGGGTTTGATGCTCGCTGCGGCTGCGTGCTTCAACCCGGAGGAGGCGATTCCGTTGTGGCAGCGGATGGATGCTTCCAGCGGTGGCAATGCGCCGCCCGAGTTCGCGTCGACGCATCCGAATCCTGGGACGCGCATCCAGAATCTCCAGGCGTTGATGCCGAAGGCGATGGAGTATCGGAAGCGGTTTTGCGAGACGGCGAAATAGGCCGGAAGCCTCCACCCGAAGGGCGCGCTGACCCGCCGCGGCGTTTGTTCCCTTTCTCCGCGGAGGGCACTTCGGGCCCGCCTTTACGCTCCGAAAGGGAACAAACGCCGCGGCGGGCCATCGCGCTCACAATGCGAGCGTCCGCGCGAAGCCCAACGCAACTTCATTCGGCCGGCGGTCCGCTTCCCACCAAAAGAATCCCGACCCTCTCTCGGAAACGCCATCCATGGCCACCGAGTTCGGATCGTTGCCCATCCATGGGCAACTCCCGGGATTCTTTTGGTGGGAATCGGACCTTCGCGGCGATGCGGGAATCACACCGCTTCGGCGCAAAGCTTTTGGCTTCCGAAGCGGTGATCCATCAATTCATTGCGAAGGTCTGCTTCCCATCAAAGCAATCCCGGGAACTGCCCATGGATGGGCAGTGATCCGAGCTCGGTGGCCATGGATGGTCTTCCGAGTGAGGGTCGGGATTGCTTTGATGGGGAGCAGACCGCCCTGGAAGATGGAGGGCGGTGGGTTTCGCGCGAATCGAACAAATCGCGTGCGCGTTGGCCCGTCGCGGCGTTGATCCCTTTTCGGAGCGTCGCTCCTGCGGAGAAAAGGGATCAACGTCGCGGCGGGTCCGACGCGCCCGTCGGGTGGCGCAGGCTTTAGAAGCTCATGAACAGACCACCATTCACCGGCACATTCGCACCAGTAATGAAGCCCGCATCATCGTTCGTCAGGAATTCCACGGTACGCGCGATCTCGGAAGGCTTGCCCAACCGACCCACCGGCACACTCTCGACGATCTTGGCGCGGATCTCGTCCGGCACCTTCATGACCATCGCCGTCTCGCAATAACCCGGCGACACACTGTTGACCGTCACACCCTTGCGCGCCACTTCCCGCGCCAGCGCCATCGTGAACCCGTGCATCCCCGCCTTCGCGGCCGAATAGTTCGTCTGTCCGAACTGCCCCGTCTGCCCGTTTACCGAACTGATGTTGACGATGCGGCCGAAACCGCGCGTCGTCATGCCATCGACGACCTGGCGGCACATGTTGAACACGCCGTCGAGGTTGATGTTCATCACCGCATCCCAGTCGGTGCGCTCCATCTTGCGCAGCGTGGTGTCGCGCGTGATGCCCGCGGCGTTCACCAGGATGTCGACGCCGCCATGCTGCGCTTCGATCTCGCGCACGAGGGCGGCGCAGGCGTCGAAGTCGCCGACGTTGCCGGGGGCGAAATGGATGTCGAGGCCTTCGACGTCCTTGCGGAATTCCGCGATGCGGTCTTCGCGGGCGGCGAGGTCGGTCGCCACCACGGTGCGCCCGGCACGGGCGAGGGTCTTGCAGATCTCGGTGCCGAGACCGCCGATGCCGCCGGTCACGACGGCCACGCGCTTGCTCATTGGATCCCCGGAAAGTGTTTGTTGCGGTGCAGCAGCGATGGTCGCGCCGAACCCCGGGCCGCGTCAACGCAGCGGCCGGGCTTGTTCGGGCGGGGCCCTCAGGCCTTGGTCTTGTCCTTTTCCTTCTCGCGCGGCGGCGGCGCGGCCGTGCGGCCCATGCCGCCGACGAGGTTCTGCTGGAAATCCTTCCACATTTCCAGGTTCTTCTCGGTCAGCTGGTTGAGCATCGTCCACGGCGCCTGGCCGATCAGCCCGCTCATCTGCTGGCGGAACTGCTGTTGCTGCTCGAGGAAGATCTGCATCGAGCGCTCCAGGTAGTTGCCCATGAAGCCCTGCAGTGAATCCCCGTAGAAACGGATGATCTGGCTGAGCAACTGGGTGGAGAGCATCGGCTCTCCGTCCTGTTCGTGCTCGGCGATGATCTGCAGCAGCACGCAGCGCGTGAGGTCTTCGCCGGACTTGGCGTCGCGGACTTCGAACTCCTCGCCATCGACGATGAGCTGGCGCACGTCTTCGATGGTGATGTAGCTCGAGATGCGCGTGTCGTAGAGACGACGGTTCGGATATTTCTTGATGACGCGGAGTGGCATGTGCGGTCAACCCCCGTAGAACGCGGGGTCGAGCATGGCGCACTGCAGCAGCGGAATGCAACAGGGCTGTCAAGACCCTCAGGTCATCATTGTGAACGGGTGGTTGGCGGGGGTTTAGCCCCCGCCGGGCGCCTCACCAGCCCATGTACTGGCCACCGTTCGCGCTCAGGTTGGCGCCGGTGATCCAGCCCGCCTCGTCGGGGATGAAGAAACTGACCGCATAGGCGATCTCATCCGGCTCGCCCAGGCGGCCGGTGGGGATCTGCGCCACGATCTTGTTGCGCACTTCCTCCGGCACGGCCATCACCATGTCGGTGCCGATGTAGCCGGGCGACACCGTATTCACGGTGATGCCGAACTTCGCGTTCTCCTGCGCCAGCGAGATCGTGAAGCCGTGCATGCCGGCCTTGGCCGCCGCATAGTTCGCCTGGCCGTACTGGCCCTTCTGGCCGTTGATCGAACTGATCTGGATGATGCGGCCCCACTTTTGCGCGCGCATGGCTTCGATGACGGGGCGGGTGACGTTGAAGCAGGAATCCAGGTTGGTGCAGATCACCTCGCGCCACTGCTGCGGCGACATCTTGTGGAAGGTGGTGTCGCGGGTGATGCCGGCGTTGTTGACCAGGATCTCGACCGCACCGAGCTGGCGTTCGACCTCGCGCACCATCGCTTCGGCGTCTTCCGGCGAGGAGACGTCGCCCTTGGCCAGCGCGACCTGGATGCCTTCGGCGGCCATCTGCGCCTGCCACGCGCGCGCCTTCTCTTCGTTGCGGTAGTTGGTCGCCACGCGATGCCCCGCGCGCGCCAGGCGCTTGCAGATCGCCGTGCCGATGCCACCCGTGCCACCTGTTACCAGCGCCACTCTCGAGGTCATGCCGTACTCCTTGGATGCGTCGGGCCAGTCTAGGTCGCGAATGCGACACCCGTGTTGTGCAGTGCAATGGACCGTGCGGGAACCAGGCCGGGCACGAAGGCTGTGCGTGCTGCGGCGAGCGCACCGGGAACGTCGTCGACCTGGCCGAGGACGCGCGTGTCCTGTCCCAGCGCACGCCATGCGGCGCGCAGGGCAGGGAGCGGATTCGCATCGTCGACGGGCATTGCGTCAAGCGATTTCGAGAGTTTGCGCCCTTCGCCGTCGACCACGAGCGGCAAATGCGCGTACCGCGGCGTCGGCAGGCCGAGCGCGCGCTGCAGGAAGATCTGGCGTGGCGTGGAGTCCAGCAGGTCGGCGCCGCGTGCGATGTCGGTGATGCCTTGCGCGGCATCGTCGACGACGACGGCGAGCTGGTAGGCCCACAGGCCGTCGGCGCGGCGCAGGACGATGTCGCCGATTTCGGCGCCGACGTCCTGCACGATGCGGCCCTGGATGGCGTCGTCGAACGCGACGTCGCTGCCGCGCGGGATGCGCAGGCGGATCGCCGGGACGCGGCCTCCCTGCGGGCCCGAGACGCACGCATGGTGGATGCCGCCGATGGCGGCGAGGTCCGTGCGGCTGCACCAGCATTCGAAGGCATCGCCGTTGGCGAGCAGGCGATCGAGCGCCGCCTGGTACACCGCATCGCGCGCGCTCTGCCGCAGGATCGGGCCATCGGCGTGCAGGCCGAAGGCGTCGAGCGTACGCAGCTGTCGATCGGCCGCGCCGGCCTGCTCGCGCGGCGGGTCGAGGTCCTCCACGCGCACCCACCACTCACCGCCCGCGTGCCGCGCCAAAAGCCAGCTGCCGAAGGCTGCCAGCAGCGAGCCGAAGTGCAGCGGCCCGGTCGGAGAGGGGGCGAAACGTCCGCGATAGGCGGGTGATTCTGGGAGGTTCGTCGTGGGCATCGTCTTGAATTTAATCGACTCGCGCCCACAATGCGGAGACGGAGCCGCGCTCCCCCTGCGGACAGGATGTTAGAAACATGTTCACGCGCATCGCTTTGCTCATCGCCACCAACTTCGCGGTGCTCATGCTGCTGGGCGTGGTGATGTCCGTGCTGGGCCTCAATCCGCAGTCCTTCGCCGGCCTGCTGGTGATGGCCACCATCTTCGGCTTCGGCGGCTCGATCATCTCGCTGCTGATGTCCAAGTGGATCGCCAAGCGCGCCACGGGCGCCCACGTGATCGACCAGCCGCGCAACGAGACCGAACGCTGGCTGCTGGCCACCGTGCAGCGCCAGGCGCAGGCCGCCGGCATCGGCATGCCGGAAGTCGCCATCTACGACGCGCCGGAAATCAACGCCTTCGCCACTGGCGCCAACCGCAACAGCGCGCTGGTCGCCGTCTCCACCGGCCTGCTGCGCGCGATGGACCGCGACGAAGCCGAAGCCGTGCTCGGCCACGAAGTGAGCCACGTCGCCAACGGCGACATGGTGACCATGGCCCTGCTGCAGGGCGTGCTCAACACCTTCGTGATCGTGCTCGCGCGCGTGGTCGGCCGCATCATCGACGGCTACATCGGCGGCGGCCGCAACGAAGGCCCGGGCTTCGGGTACTTCATCATCGTGTTCGTGCTCCAGATGGTCTTCGGCCTGTTCGCGAGCATGATCGCGATGTGGTTCTCGCGTCACCGCGAGTTCCGCGCCGACGCCGGCGGCGCCACGCTGGCCGGCCGCGACAAGATGGTCGCCGCCCTGCAGCGCCTGTCGATGACCTACGGCGAGAACACGCTGCCCAAGCAGGTGGCCGCGTTCGGGATCAGCGGCAGCGTCGGCAGCGGGCTCAGGCGCCTGACGATGAGCCACCCGCCGCTGGAAGAACGCATCGAAGCGCTGCGCAACTGGAAGCCGGATTCGAGCTCGGTGCGACAGGGCGTGGTGACCTGAGGGTTGCGCCAACGCAGAAACAAGAAGCCCGCCTTTCGGCGGGCTTTTTTGTTGCGCGACTTACTGGAAGTCGTAGTCCATTTCTGGTCCGGCAGCTGCAAGGAAGTAACCCTGCACGAAGTCCACGCCGCTCGAGAACAGGAACGTCATGCTCCCCGCGTCCTGCACGAACTCGGCGATGGTCTTCGCCCCCTGTGCCGACGCCTTTTCGCTCATCTCGCGGATCTTCGCCTGGTTGTCCGGGTTGGACGCGAGGTCCTGGATGAAGGCGCGGTCGATCTTCACCAGCGCCGGCTCGAAGTGCTGCATCAGCTGGAAGGAGTTGAGGCCGGTGCCGAACTGCTCCAGGCCCACGCGGCAGCCGAGGCGCTTCACCGACGCGCGGAAATCCTGCGCCGGCTTGAGGTGCGTGAACACCTTCGACTCCGGCAACTGCAGCACCAGGCGCTCGCCGGTGATCTTGTGGGCCGCGAGTTGCTCGGCGATGAACTTGGCCAGCGTTTCGTCCTGCAGCGAGGCCTGCGTGATCTTGACCAGCAGCGTGGTGTCGATGTTCTTGCGCGCGCGTTCGGCGATGACCGCGATCGCGCGACGCACGACCCAACGGTCGATTTCCCACAGCAGGCCGTGTTCCTCGGCGATGGGCAGGAACATCTGCGGCGGCACGAGGTCGTCCGCGGTCGCGCCGCGCAGGCGCAGCAGCGCCTCGTAGGTTTCGCCCGGCTCGCCGTTGAGGCTGATGACCGGCTGGTAGTGGAGGACGAAGCCGTCGCCATCGACCGCGGCGCGGATGCGTTCGACCCATGCGCGCACGCGTTCTTCCTCGGCGCGGTCCACGGCGCCCGGGTCGAAGATCTCCGCGCGGTTGCCGCCCACGCCCACCGACGACTGCACGCCCTGGCTCGCCTTGGCGAGCACCTGCGTGACCGAGGCGATCTTCTCGCCGATCTGCACGCCGCCGATGCTGACGGTGGCGCTCAGCGAGCGCGCACCGACCGAGAACACATGGTCGGCGAAGGCCGCGCGCAGGCGCTCGGCGAGCGCGACGGTGCCGACGTGATCGCTGTTGCGCGAGAGCACCGCGAACTGGTGTTCGCCGAAGCGCGCCGCGATGTCGTCTTCGCCCAGCGCACTGCGCAGGCGTTCGGCCAGCGCGGCGATGAGGTCGTCCGCCTGCGCCAGGCCGATCTCCTGCACCATTCGCACGAAGTGGTCCGGCTCCACGAGCAGCAGGCCGTGGCTCGCGCCGCTCTGTGCGGTGCTGGCGACCGCGCCTTCCAGGGTCTGCAGGAACGTGGCGCGGTTGAGCAGGCCGGTGACCTGGTCGCGCTGGCGCAGTTCTTCCACTTCGCGTGCGAGCGCCGGGTCCGATTCCTGGCGGCGGAACACGATCTGCACGCAGGATTCGCCGTCGTAGAAGGCGGGCGTGAATTCCATGACGGCCGGGAAGTGGTTGTTGTCCTGGTCTATGGCTTCGAGTTCGTAGCGCGGCGGCGGCGTTTCGCCCTTCGAGAGCTTCTTGAGCAGCGTCTTGAAGTCGGCGACGTGGCCGGGCGCGACGAGGTCGAGCAGCGACATGCCTTCGATGTCCTCGAAGGACCCGAAGCCGAACATTTCCAGGTAAGCCTGGTTCGCGCGGATGTGCATGCCTTCATGCACGTAGGCGATGGGTTCGCGCGAGGAATCGATGAGGGCGTCGCAACGGCGTTCGGTTTCGCGCACCTGCGCTTCGAGCAGGCGTTGGGCGCGGCGCGCTTCCAGGTCGGCCCATTCGGTGCGGACCACGCCGAGCACGTGCGGCGGGCGCCCGCGCAGCGCGATGTTGCGCACGCCGCGTTCCTGGGCGTTGAGCAGCGTGGCGTCGTCGACGGTGTCGACGACCATGACGACGGGGATGTCCTTGCCGCTGGCGTCCACGGCCTGCATGGTCGCGGCCAGGGTGGTCTGCTTCGCGTCGCGGGCGGCGATGACCAGGTCGAGCGGTGCACCGAGCATGCCGGGCAGGTCGTTTTCCGACTCAGGGCGCGCCACCCGCACGGCGATGCCGGCGTTGCGCAATCCGCTGACGATGGCTTCCGCCGCCTCGACGCTGTCGTCGACGATCAGCAGGCGCAGCACGCTGTCCTGTTTGAGTCGCATCCGGTCTCTCTCGCTCTTGCCATTGCCCTGTTCGCCGTCTTCGGTCGGAAACCGTTTCCCCGGCGACGAACGGACACACTTATGGCACGAATGGCGCCCTCAGGTCCATGCGGCGAGCGTCATGCAACGGGTCTTTTTCCGGTATCGCCGGGCAGTTCACGGACCAGGCGGGGGACGAGGTAGCCGGACAGGCGTGCGCTTAGCGCACGATGCAGGGCGAGGGCGGTCGGATCGTCCACTTCGAAATGCGCCGCGCCCTGCACCCGGTCGAGCTGGTGCAGGTAATAAGGCAGCACACCGGCCACATGCCCGCGTTCGCTGAGCGCGGCCAGGGCGTCGACATCGTCGTTGACCCCGCGCAGCAGGACGGCCTGGTTGAGCAGCATCGCGCCGGCCCCGCGCAGGCGGGCGAGGGCGGCATCGACCTCGGTATCGAACTCCCGCGCGTGGTTGGCATGCAGCACGATCGTGACCGGCCAGGGCAGCGAGGCGCACCAGTCGACCAGCGCGTCGTCCACGCGGTCGGGCAGCACGATCGGCAGGCGCGTGTGCAGGCGCAGGCGGCGCACGTGCGGAATCGCGGCGAGCGCGTCGGTGAGTTCGGCGAGCTTCGGCGTGGCGAGCGAGAGCGGGTCGCCGCCGGAGAGCAGCACTTCCTCGATGCTCGGGTCTTCGGCGATGCGCGCGATCGCGCCGGCCCATCCACCGGCCGCGGCGGTGTCGGCGGCGTAGTCGAAATGGCGGCGGAAACAATAGCGGCAGTGGACGGCACAGCTTCCGGTGGCCACCAGCAGGGCGCGCCCCTGGTACTTCTGCAGCACGCCGTTCGCGGTGCGGGCCGGGCCGTCGCCGACGGCGTCGAGGGAGAAGCCGGGGACGAGGCGGTCCTCATCGTCGAGCGGCAGCACCTGGCGCAGCAGCGGGTCGTGCGGGTCGCCGGGCTGCATGCGCGCGACGAAGGCGCGCGGCACGCGCAGCGGGAACTGGGCGGCGGCCGCATCGGAGATGCGATCGCCCAGCGCGGCCAGGTCGAGCATCGCGAGCAGCTCGCGCGGATCCCGCACGGCCTCGCGCCATTGGCGCTGCCAGCCGGCGGATGTCGGTGCCGGCTCGGTGGCCGCGGGTGGAGGGAGGGCTTGTGGGGCGGGTATCATGTGGCCGTTCGCAATTGCCTGGGCGCCCGGCGCCGCCAGGATCCCCCGAAAAGCCCGACATTCTAGCCGCCCATGCAATCCGGGCGGCCCGAAGGCTTCATCGCATCACATAAGACCAGGAGCAACACCGTGGCCACGCTAGGCATGAACGACGTCAAGACCGGGCAGAAGATCCTGGTCAACAACGACCCTTGCATCATCACCGACACCGAATACGTCAAGCCGGGCAAGGGCCAGGCGTTCACCCGCGTGAAGTACCGCAGCATCAAGTCCGGCCGCGTCGTCGAAATGACGATGAAGGCCACCGACAACGTGGAACAGGCCGATGTCGTCGACACCGACATGCAGTTCCTCTACGCCGACGGCGAGTACTGGCACTTCATGAATCCGGAGTCCTTCGAGCAGGTGCAGGCCGACAAGGCCGGCATGGGCGGCGCCGACAAGTGGCTGAAGGGCGAGGAAGAGTGCGTGGTCACGCTGTGGAACGGCACGCCGATCATGGTGCAGCCGCCGAACTTCGTCGAACTGAAGATCGTCGAGACCGATCCGGGCGTCCGCGGCGACACCTCGGGCGGCGGCGGCAAGCCCGCTACCCTGGAGACCGGCGCGGTCGTGCGCGTGCCGCTGTTCGTCGGCCAGGAAGAAACGATCAAGGTCGACACGCGTTCGGGCGAATACGTCAGCCGCGTGAAGTAAGCCGATGGACTTCGATTCCTCGGCGGTCGTGTACCTCGCGGTGTGGCTGGTCGGCGTGCTGATCGCCGCCGGCGCCGTGCTGTGGCTGTGGAATTCCACGTTGCCCCGGATCTTCCCGGGGCGCGTGCGCGGCCTGTCCTACGGTGAGTCGCTGCGCCTGATGATCCTGGCGTGGCTGTTGTTCGGCGCCGGTGCCTTCGGCCTGACCTACGCCCTCGGCGTCGGCGTCTGGTGAGCGTGCAGCCCGAAGCCTGCGACCTGTTGATCGAAGCCGGCCACGTCGTGCCGGTGGTGCCGCATGGCGTGGTGCTGGACGACCACGCCGTCGCGATTCGCGACGGTGCCATCGTCGCCGTGCTGCCCATCGCCGAAGCGCGCACGCGCTTTGCCGCGAAGGAGATCGTCTCGCGCCCGCATTCGGCGCTGATCCCGGGCCTGGTCAATGCGCACGTGCACAACCCGATGACGCTGCTGCGCGGCGTCGCGGACGACCTGCCGCTGATGGAATGGCTGCAGGGCCACATCTGGCCGATCGAGGCCGCGGTGATCGGCCCGGAATTCGTCGCCGACGGCGTGACGCTTGCCATCGCCGAGATGCTTCGCGGCGGCACCACCTGCTGCAACGAAAACTACTTCTATCCCGACGTGCAGGCCGCCACGTATCGTCGCCATGGTTTCCGTGCGCGCGTGGGCCTGCCGATCATCGATTTCCCCACCGCGTGGGCGCGCACGCCGGACGAATACTTCGACCGCGCGGGCGAAGTGCACGACCAATGGCGCAACGATCCGCTGGTGGCCACGGCCTTCGCGCCGCATGCGCCGTACACGGTGTCGGATGCGAATTTCGAACGCATCCGCATGCTGTCCGACCAGCTCGACGTGCCGGTGCACTGCCACGTGCACGAAACCGCGCACGAAGTGGCCGAAGCGCAGCGCACGCTGGGCCAGCGCCAGATCGCGCGCCTGGACCGCCTGGGCCTGGTCAACGACCGCCTGATCGCCGTGCACATGACGCAGCTCACCGACGCGGAGATCGCGTTGTGCGCCGAGCGCGGCGTGAGCGTGGCGCATTGCCCCGAGTCCAACCTCAAGCTCGCCTCGGGTTTCTGCCCGGTCGCGAAGCTGTCGAAGGCGGGCGTGAACCTCGCCATCGGCACCGATGGCGCAGCGAGCAACAACGATCTCGACATGTTCGGCGAGATGCGCACCGCCGCGTTGCTCGCCAAGGGCGTGGGCGAGGATGCCGCCGCACTGGACGCCTTCGAAACCCTGCGCGCCGCGACGCTCGGAGGCGCGAAGGCGCTGGAGTTCGACGACCGCATCGGTTCGATCGAGCCGGGCAAGCAGGCCGACCTGGTGTGCGTGGACCTGGACCCGCTCGAAACGCAGCCCTTGCATCACGTCGTCTCGCAGTTGGTGTATGCCTGCGGGCGCCACCAGGTGACCGACGTGTGGATCGCCGGCCACCGCAAGCTCGACCGGCGCGTGCTGGTCGACCTGGACACCGACGCGCTCGTCGCCAACGCGCGCCAGTGGCGCGACCGCATCGCCGCGGTGCGCACCGCGTAAGCCAACGACAGCGCAGGAATCGCATGAACACCGAAGCGCCGACCGACAACTTCCGCCAGTCCGAGCTCGATCGCTTCAACCAGCTCGCCCATCGCTGGTGGGACCCGAACGGCCCGCAGAAGGCGCTGCATGCGCTCAATCCCGCGCGCCTGTCGTATGTCGCCGAGCGCACGCCGCTCGCCGGCGCGCGCGTGCTCGACATCGGCTGCGGCGGCGGCTTGCTGAGCGAAGCGATGGCCGCGGCCGGCAGCGAGGTCACCGCCATCGATCTCGCGCCGGATTTGCTGAAGATTGCGCGCCTGCACGGTTTGGAATCCGGCGTTGCGGTCGACTACCGACAGGTCGCCGCAGAGACGCTCGCCGAACAAATGCCCGCCGCTTTCGACGCGATCACCTGCATGGAAATGCTCGAGCACGTGCCCGAGCCGCCGTCGGTGCTCGCCGCCTGCGCGCGCATGCTCAAGCCGGGCGGTCGCCTGTTCCTCTCCACGCTCAACCGCACGCCCGCCGCCTTCGCGCTGGCGATCGTGGGTGCCGAGTACATCGCGCGCATCCTGCCGAAGGGCACGCACCAGTACCGCGATTTCATCAAGCCGTCGGAACTGGCGGCGTGGCTGCGCGAAGCGGGCTTCGAACTCGAAGACGTCAGCGGCCTGCTGTACGAGCCCTGGCGCAACGCGGCGCGCGTGGACAAGCGCACCGACGTGAACTACCTCGCCTGCGCACGGAAGCCCGCATGACCGCAGCAAGGAAGGAGCGCGGTTTCCCGTGCGTGGTGTTGTTCGACCTCGATGGCACCTTGCTGGACAGCGCGCCGGACATGCTCGCCACCGTCGATGCGATGCGCGCCGCACGCGGCCGCGGCCCGATGGCGATGGAGACGCTGCGCCCGGTCGTCTCCAAGGGCGCGCGCGCGATGACCGCGGCGGCCTTCCCCGACATCCCGGCCGAAGAACGCAACCAGTGGATCCCCGAGTTCCTGGAGATCTACGAGCGCGAACTCGGCAAGCACGGCACGCTGTTCGACGGCATCGACGCGATGCTGCACGCGTTGGAAGCTGCCGGTAGCGCGTGGGGCATCGTCACCAACAAGCCCGAATACCTCGCGCGCCAGCTCATGCCGATGCTCGGTTGGGAAACGCGCTGCGCGATCCTGATCGGCGGCGACACGCTGGCCGAACGCAAACCGCACCCATTGCCGCTGCTGCACGCAGCGCAGGTGCTGGGCGTGACGCCCGACGACTGCGTGTACGTCGGCGACGACGAGCGCGACATCATGGCCGCGCGTGCCGCGGAGATGCGCAGCGTCGTCGCCCTGTGGGGCTACCGCCTGCACGAGGACGATCCGATGGCCTGGCAGGGCGATGTGCTCGTCGAAACCCCGCATGCGCTGTGCGATGCGCATGCCTGGCCGGAGCGCTGAAGATGGTCCGCGATCCCGCCGTCGACTCCGTCATCGAAAAGTGGCGCGCGCAGTGGCCCGAATGGCCGCTCGCCGAACCCTTCGTGCCGCCGCTGCATCGCGAACGCGCGCTTGCGTGGTTCGCGCTGCGCCATGAATTGATGCACGCCGCGTGGAGCGGCAACGATCCGCGTCCGGGCGAAGCGAAGCTTGCCTGGTGGGGCGAAGAACTCCAAGGCTGGCGCAAGGGCGCGCATCGCCATCCGCTCGGCAACGTGCTGCAACCGATGCCTGCGCCCTGGCAGTCGGTGTCCTTCGGCTTGCCCTCGCTGCTCGCCGCGCGCGAACGCGCCGGGACCACCGATGAAGCACTGCGCGTGATCGAACCTTTCAGCGACAGCATGGCCGCCGTGTCGGAAACGCTGTTCGGCAACGGGCGTCCGACGCCGATGCCGAACGTCGGGCTCGGCCTGCTCGCCGAACGCGCGCTCGACGGCGGGGATGTCGCCGTGCCGCTGGAATTCCTCGCGAAGATCGAGCCGCGCGATCCGCCCCTGACGGCCGCGCGCGCCTGGGCGGCCGACCTGCTCGCGCGCTGGCCCGCACCGCACGACGGCGCCGTGGCCGGTCGCCTGCATGCCGCGCTGGTCCGCGAACGCCTGCAGCGCTTTGCCCGCGGCGGGACGCCGGAGCGCCCCTTGCCTGCGTGGCGGGCGCTGTTCACCTCCTGGCGCGCCGCGCGCCGCTGATCGGCGCGCGCCCGCACGGGGAATCCAGCGTTGCATCGGCGTGATCACGGCCCCCCGGTCCGGGTGGCTACAATGCGCGCCTCATGTCCGCCCCGATGACGCCCGCCAACGCCCCGAACGGCCTGCCCGACGTCGCGCACGAAGCCGCTGCGCTCGCGCGCCCGCTCGACTGGGTCGGCATGGACCGCATCGCGGTGCCGGTGCGCATCCATGATGCGGACGGCACCACCGTGCAGGTCGCCGCCGAAGTGGACGTTGCGGTCGACCTGAAGGACGGCGACGCGCGCGGCATCCACATGTCGCGCCTGTACCTGCAACTGCAGCAGGCCTTCGCGAGCGAAGCGATCACGCCGCCCGGCCTGCGTCGCGTGCTGCAAGGCTTCGTGGATTCGCAGCAGGGCCTGTCGACGCGCGCGCGCCTGCACATCCGTTACGAACACCTGCTGCAGCGTCCTGCGCTCGCGAGCGGGCACCTCGGGTGGAAGCGCTACCCGGTGTCGATCGACGCCGAACTCGCGGACGGGCATTTGCACCTGGTGCTCGGTTTCGCCGTCGAGTACTCGAGTACGTGTCCGGCTTCCGCGGCGCTCTCGCGCCAGCGCAACGCCGATCGCTTCGCCGAAGACTTCTCCGCCGCGCGCCCGATGTCCACGCAGGTCGTGCGCGAGTGGCTCGAATCCGAACGCGGCCTGGCCGCGACGCCGCACGCGCAGCGCAGCCGCGCCGACGTGCGCGTGGCCCTGCGTCCTGCCTTCGACGAACTCCCGCTGCTCCCGCTCGTCGACGCCGTGGAAGCCGCGCTCGGCACGCCGGTGCAGACGGCCGTGAAGCGCGAGGACGAACAGGCCTTTGCCGAACTCAACGCGGCGAACCTGATGTTCTGCGAAGACGCCGCGCGTCGCGTGGCCGCTGCGCTCGCGGGCGATGCGCGCGTGGAACGCTATGACATCGCCGTGGCGCATTTCGAAAGCCTGCACCCGCACGACGCCGTTGCGCGCGTGTCGGGCCGCAACGCCTGAGTTTCAGCGCGTCGCTTCGGGCGGCAGCACCAGCAGCGGATCCACCCGCACGTCGAACCAGTTCATGCCCCAGTGCAGGTGTGGCCCGCTTGCGCGTCCCGTCGCGCCGACGGCACCGATCACCTGACCCTGTTCGACACGGTCGCCCACGCGCACGTCGATGCGCGAGAGGTGCAGGAAGTTCGAACTCACGCCGTGACCGTGGTCGATCAGCAGCGTGCCGCCGGTGAGGTAAAGATCGGGTGCGGCGAAGGTGACCAGGCCGCCCGCAGGTGCGCGCACCGGCGTGCCGGCCCTGGCGGCGATGTCCATGCCCGAGTGCGGCGTCTGCGGATCTTCGGTGCCGTCGGGCAACACGTAGGTGCGTCGGTTGCCGAAGCGCCCGCTGATGCGGCCTTCGACAGGCCAGAGGAAGGCGTGCGCGAAATCGGTGCGCGCATCGTCGCGCGTGCGCGCGGCGGCGACCTGTGCTTGTTCACGTTCGATGCGTGCGGCGATCTCCGGCGGCGGGCGCACGGTTTCGGGCGGCACGCCGCTGACGCGTTCGACGGGCCAGTCGCGCGGCTGCACGAGGATGGGATGTTCGACGCGATCCACGACCACCACGGCGGGCGAGGGGGCATCGCGTGCGATGCCGACCACGAACACGCCGTCGGGTGACACCCGGACTTGCCGGCCAGCGAACTCGACGTGCGCGCCGGGTTGGGTCGTCCCGATCACGAGCGCGCCTTGCTGGACTTCGTGCGGCAATTGCGTGCCGCGGGCAACGCTCGGCGCCGGATCGGCAGCGGCGTGCCGGATCACCGGTGTCGGGGTCGCCATGCAGCCCGACATCGCCATTGCCGCGAAGGCGGCAATGAGAAAACGCATCAGCGCGCGAACTCGAGCCGCTGTCCGTTCGGCGCGCCGACCAGGCGCGTTCCGTCGTACGCCAGCACGCCATTGACCCAGGTCGCGCCGATCTTCGAGTGGAAGCTGCGGCCTTCGAACGGCGACCAGCCGCACTTCGACAGCACGTCCTCGCGGCGCACGGTGAACGGCGTGTCGTCGATCAGCACCAGGTCGGCCATGTAGCCCTCGCGCAGGTAACCGCGCTGGGCGACGTCGAACAACTGCGCCGGCGCATGGCAGACCTTCTGCACCACCTGCGCCGTCGTCAGGCGGCCTTCGTGCACGAGTTCCAGCGCGGCGACCAGCGCGTACTGCACCAGCGGCAGGCCGCTCGGTGCGCTGGTGTAGGGGCGCGCCTTTTCTTCCAGCGTGTGCGGGGCGTGGTCGGTGGCGAGCACGTCGATCACGTCGTCGGCGAGCGCGGCGATCAGGGCCTCGCGGTCGCTGGCTTCCTTGATCGACGGATTGCACTTGATGAGGTTGCCGAGCGTGGCGTAGTCGGCGCGGTCGAAGCGCAGGAAGTGGATGCACGTTTCGGCGGTGATGCGCTTGCGCGAACCGTCGGCGCGGACCAGCGGGCCACGTTCGAACAGCGCCAGCTCGTCGGCGGTGCTGATGTGCAGCACGTGCAGGCGGGTGTTGTTGCGGCGGGCGAGTTCCATCGCGAGCAGCGTCGACTTCTTGCACGCCTCGCGCGAACGGATGTCGGCGTGGAACTCGGCGGGGATGTCGTCGCCGTACTTCGCCTTGTACTTGGCGAGTTCGGCGTCGATCATCGGCGTGTCTTCGCAATGCGTGATGATCGGCGTTGGCGCGTCGCGGAAGATCGCGTCCAGCGTTTCCGGGTTGTCGACCAGCATGTTGCCGGTGGAGGCGCCCATGAACACCTTGATGCCCGGCGCACGCAGCGGGTCGAGCGCGCGGATGGCCTCGATGTTGTCGTTGCTCGCGCCCATGTAGAAGCCGAAGTTGGCTCTGGCGCGACCGGTGGCGCGGCGGTACTTGTCTTCCAGCGCGGCGCTGTCGAGCGTGGGCGGGTTGGTGTTCGGCATGTCCATGAAGCTGGTCAGGCCGCCGGCGACCGCCGCCGCGGATTCGGTGGCGATGTCCGCCTTGTATTCCATGCCCGGTTCGCGGAAGTGCACCTGGTCGTCGATCATGCCCGGCAGCAGGCGGCGCCCGGCGGCGTCGACGACGTGCTCGCCCTCGCGCGCGGCCAGGCCGTTGCCGATCTGCGCGATGCGGCCGTCCTCGATGCGCAGGTCGCCTTCGAATTCGCGACCTTCGTTCACCAGGCGGGCGTTGACGATCAGCGTGGGCTTGGACGTGGGCATGTCGATCCTTTCGTTCGCATTCAGCGTGGCGGGGATGGTGGCACGGGATCGTGCCCGCCGGGGTGCAGGGGATGGCAACGCGCGATGCGCCTGGCCGCGAGCCAGCCGCCGCGCACGGCGCCGAAGCGCGCGATGGCTTCCATCGCGTATTCCGAACACGTGGGCACGAAACGGCACCGCGGACCGAGCAGCGGGCTGATCCAGCGCTTGTACAGGCGCAGGGAACCGATGAGGAAGCGATCGATCACCGATTGCGCAAACGTGGCCTGTCGAACGGTCTTTCGCGGGTTGCCGGCCATGACTGGGCAGGGTATAACAGCGCGCTTTCCCGCCTCAAGGGAACGAGGACGCAGCGCTCGTGGCAGCGAAGAAACCAGCGAAGAAGGCCGCCAAGGCCGCGAAGAAGGCCACCCCGGCGAAGAAGCCCGTTGCGAAGGCGGCGGCGAAGAAGCCGGTGGCGAAGAAAGTCGCCAAGCCTGCGGCGAAGAAGCCCGTGAGCAAGCCCGTGGCGAAGAAGGCAGTGCCGGCGAAGAAGCCTGCCGCCAAGCCCGTCGCGAAGAAGGCCGCGCCTGTCAAAAAAGCCGTGCCCGCCAAGAAGGCGGCGCCGGTGAAGAAGGCAGCGCCGGTCAAGAAAGCCGCGCCGCCGAAGGCCGTGCCCGCGAAGGCCGCGCCGAAGGCGATGCCTGCGAAGGCAGTGGCGAAGGCTCCGGTCGCGAAGGCGCCCGTTGCCAAGCCCGCGCCTGCGCCCGCGAAGCCCTCGGCCGTCAAGAAGCCTGCGGCGAAACCCGCAACGAAGAGCGCGCCGGTCGTGGCGCCGAAATCCGAATCCAAGCCCGTCCAGGCGTCCGCGCCGGCGGCGAAACCCGCACAGATGCAGTCGAACGAAATCAAAACTACAAAACCCGCACTTGCAAGCGCACCGAAGCCCGCCTCCGCCGCGTCTGCCGCCGTCACGCCCCGCCCACGCCCGGCTGGCAAAGTGGCCGTGGCCGTGGCCGCCAAGCCGGCTGCTCCAGCACCGCGGGGCAAGGTGAAAGTCGTCGAATACAAGACGGATGAAGCGACAGGTCGTCCGGTCGTGCCGCAGGGTTACAAGCCCTCGAACGACGAGGAGTACATGAGCGCGCTGCAGGTGGAGTATTTCCGCCAGCGTTTGCTCGGTTGGCGTACGGACCTGGTCGAGGAGTCCAAGCAGACGATCGAGAATCTCAAGGACGAGGTGCGCGATGTCGGCGATGAGGCCGAGCGTGCGACGCGCGAGACCGAGAATTCGCTGGAGCTGCGTACTCGCGATCGTTATCGCAAGTTGATCGGGAAGATCGATTCGACGCTGAAGCGCCTGGATGCCGGTGAGTATGGCTACAGTGTGGATTCGGGCGAGGAGATCGGCCTGGAACGCCTCGAGGCGCGGTTGACGGCCGAGCGCACGATCGATGAGCAGGAGCGTTGGGAACATCTGCAGAAGCAGATGGGCGACTAACCTTCGTTGCTGATTGAATTGATGAAAGCCCCGCGAAAGCGGGGCTTTTGCTTTGGGCTGGTTTGCGCCACCCGAAGGGCGCGCTGACCCGCCGCGGCGTTTGTTCCCTTTCTCCGCGGAGGGCACTTCGGGCCCGCCTTTATGCTCCGAAAGGGAACAAACGCCGCGGCGGGCCATCGCGCTCGCCATGCGAGCGTCCGCGCGAAGCCCAACGCAACTTCATCCGGCCGGCGGTCCGCTTCCCACCAAAAGAATCCCGACCCTCACTCGGCAGACCCTCCATGGCCACCGAGCTCGGATCGTTGCCCATCCATGGGCAACTCCCGGGATTCTTTTGGCGGGAATCGGACCTTCGCTGCGATTTGGGGAAGGCACCGCTTCGGTGGATAAGAGCTCAGTGCAGCTCGCGCAGGTCCAGTCGACGCAACTTTGGCGCCAGCTTCGCGGTGATGCCAACGATTGAGATCGTCATGCAGCCGCCGAAGATCACGCTGGGAACGAGGCCCAGCAACTTTGCTGCGAGGCCCGATTCGAAAGCACCGAGCTCATTCGACGAGCCGATGAAGATGCCATTGATCGCCGAGACGCGGCCGCGCATTGCATCCGGTGTCGCCAACTGCAGGATCGTGGAGCGAAGCACTACCGACACGCCATCGCACAGGCCAGAGGCGAAGAGCAGCGCCGCGGACAACCAAAGGTGGCGAGAGAGCGCGAACAGGATGATGCAGACGCCGAAACCGGCAACTGCCATCAACAGCAAGCGGCCCGCATCTTTCTCGGGCGGCTTGCGTGCAAGCCACAAGCCGACGATCACTGCGCCTGCCGCCGGTGCACCACGCAGGATGCCCAGCGCTTCGGGGCCTGCGTGCAGGATGTCCTTGATGAAGGCGGGGAGCAGGGCCACGGCGCCGCCGAACAGCACGGCGAACATGTCCAGGGCGAGGGCGCCCAGCAGGATCTGGTGGCCGAAGACGAAGCGCATGCCTTCGCCAATGCTCGCGAAGATGGGGGCGCGGGTGTGCGCGACGTGCGGTTCGTCGGTGCGCATCAGCAACAGCGCCAGACCGGCGGCGATGGCGAATGCGCCGGCCACGCCATACGCGGCGCTCTTGCCGGCCCATGCCACCAGGCCACCGCCGAAGGCGGGGCCGAGGACGAGGCCGAGCTGGAAGACGACGCTGCCGAAGCCCGCGCCGCGCGCGAACTGGCGGCGCGGGAGGATGTGCGCGAACAGGGTGTTGTAGATCGGGGTGAGGAAGGAGCGCACGGAGCCGGTCAGGGCGATTGCGCCGTAGATCAGCAGCGTGCCCTTCGCCGGGAGCCAGCCTTGCGTGAAGGCTACGAGCACGAGTGCGGTGACGGCCAGGCCTGCGCAAGCGATCGCGCCGAGGCGGCGTTTGCTCAGGTGGTCCACGAGGTAGCCGGCGAAGGGAGCGACGCAGAAGTACGGAATCACTTCCGCGAGGCCCACCAGGCCCAGCGCGAGCGGGTCGCGCGTGAGTTCGTAGACGTGCCAGCCGACGGTCACCGCAACGATCTGGTAGGACAGCATCGCCAGGATGCGATAGCTGAGCAGCTCGAGGAATGCGCGATTGCGCAGCGGGGATTCGGCGGGCGCGGCGGGTTCGAGGGTTTCGGTCACAGGGCGGCCTGCGCGCGCTCGCGGATGAAGGCGAGCAGCGCGGCGTGGCCGTTGCTGCGCGTGGGGGACAGGTGCTTGGACAAGCCGATGTCGGCGACGTAGTTCGGTTCGGTCGCCAGGATTTCTTCCGCCGATCGACCCGAGTAGACGCGCAAGGCGAGAAACACCAGGCCGGAGACGATCGCCGAGTCGCTGATCGCGCGGAAATCCAGGCGCGTGCTGTCGCCTTCGCCCACGATCCACACCATCGACTGGCACCCGTGCAGACGGTGCTCCTCCTGCTTGAGCGCATCGGGGAACGCGGGCAGCTTGCGACCGAGGTCGATCAGGTACTGGTAGCGCTCGGCCCAGTCGCCGAAGAACGCGAATTCCTCGGCGATCGCCGACTGCGCTTCGACGGCGGTCGGCTCGAGCGGGAAATACGTGGCGGGGGCAAGGGTGTCGTTCATGTCCATGCCTCAGGCTCGCTTCCAGCGTACGCCCTGGGGCGTGTCCTCCAGGAGAATGCCTTCGTCGGCGAGCTGCTTGCGGATCGCGTCGGCGCGCGTGAAATCCTTCGCAGCCTTTGCGGCGATGCGTTCGTCGATCAGGGCCTGGATGCGTGCGTCGTCGCCTTCCACCGCGCCGCGGCCGAACCACGCGGCCGGGGCCTGTTGCAGCAAACCCAGGGCCAGGCCGGCACCCAGCAACGCGGCCTTCGCTTCGCGGCGCGCGTCGTCGCCTTCTGCCTTGCGCGCGTCGGCGGCGATGCGCGAGAGCTCGGCGAGCGCCTGCGGCGTGTTCAGGTCGTCGTCCAGCGCGTCTTCGATCGACTGCGGGATCTGCGCGGCGACATCGATCTCCGCGAGGTCGCGCAGCGTGCCGTACAGGCGATCGAGCGTGCGGATGGATTGTTCGACCAGCGCGGGCGTCCAGTCGAGCGGCTGGCGATACTGCGCGGACAGCAGCGCGTAGCGCAGCGCTTCGGGCGGATGCGCGCGCACGAGGTCGTGCACCTTCTCGATGTTGCCGACCGACTTGGACATCTTCGCGCCGCCCAGCACCAGCATGCCGTTGTGCAGCCACCAGCGCGCGAAGCGCTTGCCGCCGTGCGCGCATTCGCTCTGCGCCACTTCGTTTTCGTGGTGCGGGAACTGCAGGTCGATGCCGCCGGCGTGGATGTCGATGGTGTCGCCGAGATGGGCTTCGGCCATCGCCGAGCATTCGATGTGCCAGCCCGGGCGGCCGCGGCCCCAGGGCGAGTCCCAGCCGGGCAGGTCGTCGGTGGAGGGCTTCCACAGCACGAAGTCGCCGGGGTTGCGCTTGTAGGGCGCCACTTCCACGCGCGCGCCGGCCAGCATGTCTTCGGGATCGCGACCCGAGAGCTTGCCGTAGGCCGCGAAGCTGTCCACCGCGAACAGCACGTGCCCTTCGGCCGCATACGCGTGGCCGCCGGCGATCAGGCGCTCGATCATCGCGATGATCTGCGGGATGTGGGCGGTGGCGGCCGGTTCCAGGTCCGGCGGCTGCACGCCGAGGGCGGCCATGTCTTCGCGGTAGGCGGCGGCGAACCTGTCGGTGATGGTGGAGATCGGCACGCCGGCCTCGCGCGCGGCGTTGTTGATCTTGTCGTCCACGTCCGTGATGTTGCGGGCGTAGCGCAAGGCGCCGAAGCGGCGGCGGAGCAGGGCGGCCAGGACCCCGAAGGCCACTGGTCCCCGGGCATTGCCGATGTGCACGTAGTTGTAGACCGTCGGGCCGCACAGGTACATGGTCGGGCCGGCCGCCGGGTCGAGGGGCGCGAAGGCTTCGACCTGGCGCGTCAGGGTGTTGTACAGGCGCAGGCTCATGCGGGCGGGGCTGCCGATCGGGGGTCGCGAGGCGCGGGCCGGCCATTCTACCGGCCATGACAGCGCCGATTCAGTCCGAGGCGGGCGTACGGCCCTTACACTGAATGCGTGCGCCTGATCCCTGCCCTCGTTCCGCTCCTGCTGCTGTCGGCCTTCGCCGCCGGCCCGGCCCGTGCGCAGGACACGGGCACCACCATCGTCCAGCCGGAAAACGTGCGGATGGATTTCGCGCAGGTGATGCGCGTCCAGCCGATCTACCAGGTGCTGCGCGCCACCCGCATGGAGCCGCGCTGCCCCGACGACGCGCATGCCGCCTCGGAAGAGAAGGGCTTGGCCAAGATCGTCGGCGCCGTGAAGGGCGCGATGAGCCACAAGCCCGACCCGCCGGAAAAGAACGAGAACTGCGAGATGGTCCCGGTCGTTCGCGAATTCCGCCGGCCGATCGCCTACGACGTGGACTACGTGTACCGCGGCACCAAGTACCGCTCGCGGCTGCCCTTCGATCCGGGCAACCGGCTGCGGGTGCGCGTGTCGGTGGTGCCCTACATCCCGCCTCGCAACCCGTGATGGCGCCCAACTGCGTTGCATCCCCGGGCGGTGAATGCGAACATGCGCGCCCGATGCAGCACCTCCGCGCCGACGCCGACATCCTCACCTCCGCCCGCATGGCGAGCGGGATGACCTCGCGCGCGCGCCGACTCCAGCCTGCCAAGCTCGCTGGGTAGCGGTTCGTCACGCCGCATCGGTTACACAACCAACCCAGCCCCCGCGCTGGGTTTTTTCGTTCATGGCCCGGCGAATTCCTCTTACACGAGAGCGCTCCATGAAACAGGTTCCGCTGCAGCATTTCCTCAATACCCAGGATTGGTCGCGCGCCGAGCTCGACGCGGTGCTCGCCATGGCGGCCGAGTACAAGCGCGATCCCTTCCTGAATCGCGCGCTCGAACGCAAGTCCATCGCGCTGGTGTTCTTCAACAGTTCGCTGCGCACGCGGACGAGCTTCGAGATCGGCGCCTTCCAGCTCGGCGGCCACGCGGTGGTGCTGCAGCCGGGCAAGGATGCATGGCCGATCGAATTCGACCTGGGCACGGTGATGGACGGCGAGACCGAGGAGCACATCGCCGAAGTGGCGCGCGTGCTCTCGCGCTACGTCGACCTCATCGGCGTGCGTGCCTTCCCGAAATTCGTCGACTGGACGACCGACCGCCAGGACCGCGTGCTGCAGGGATTCGCGAAGTACTCGTCGGTGCCGGTGATCAACATGGAAACGATCACGCACCCGTGCCAGGAGCTCGCGCACATCCTCGCGCTGCAGGAACACTTCGGCACCACCGACCTGCGTGGCAAGAAGTATGTGCTCACCTGGACCTACCATCCCAAGCCGCTCAACACGGCCGTGGCGAACTCCGCGCTCACCATCGCCACGCGCATGGGCATGGACGTGACGCTGCTGTGCCCCACGCCCGAGTACATCCTCGACGAGCGCTACATGGGCTGGGCCGCGCAGAACGTGGCCGAAAGCGGCGGTTCGCTGCAGGTGAGCCACGACATCGAAAGCGCCTATGCGGGTGCCGACGTGGTGTATGCCAAGAGCTGGGGCGCGCTGCCGTACTTCGGCAACTGGGCGCCCGAGAAGCCCATCCGCGATGCGTACAAGCACTTCATCGTCGACGAAGCCAAGATGGCGCTGACCAACAACGGCGTGTTCTCGCACTGCCTGCCGCTGCGCCGCAACGTGAAGGCCACCGATGCGGTGATGGATTCGCCGCAGTGCATCGCGATCGACGAAGCCGAAAACCGCCTGCACGTGCAGAAGGCCGTGATGGCCACGCTCGCCGGCCAGCGCCGCTGATTCATTTTTCCAGGAACTGATCCCCCATGGCATCGAAAGACATCGTCCTCGCCTTCTCCGGCGGCCTCGACACCTCCTTCTGCGTTCCCTACCTGCAGGAGCGCGGCTGGAACGTCCACACCGTGTTCGCCGACACCGGCGGCGTCGACGCGGAAGAACGCGCCACCATCGAAGCGCGCGCTGCGGAACTCGGCGTGGCCTCGCACGTCACCATCGACGGTGGTCCCGCAATCTGGGACGGCTTCGTCAAACCCTTCGTCATGGCGGGCGAGGGCTACCAGGGCCAGTACCCCCTGCTGGTGTCCGATCGTTACCTGATCGTCGATGCCACGCTGGCCCGCGCGCATGCGCTCGGCACGCGCGCCATCGCGCACGGTTGCACGGGCATGGGCAACGACCAGGTGCGCTTCGACCTGGCGGTGAAGGCGAGCGGCGATTACCAGATCGTCGCGCCGATCCGCGAAATCCAGAAGGAACACACGCAGACGCGCGCCTACGAGCAGGCGTACCTCGAAGAGCGCGGCTTCGGCGTGCGTTCGAAGCAGAAGGCCTACACGATCAACGAAAACCTGCTGGGCCTGACGCTCTCCGGCGGCGAAATCGACAAGTGGGAAGCGCCGGGCGAAGGCGCGCGCGGTTGGTGCGCGCCGCGCGAGCAGTGGCCTTCGCAGGCCTTGCGCGTGTCGCTGCGCTTCGTCGGCGGTGAAGCGGTGGCGCTCGATGGCGTGGAAATGCCGGGTGCGCAGCTGCTCGCGAAGCTCAACAAGCTGTTCGCCGCTTATGGCGTGGGCCGTGGCATGTACACCGGCGATACGACGATCGGCCTGAAGGGCCGCATCGTGTACGAAGCACCGGGCCTCACCGCGTTGCTCGCCGCACACCGCGCGCTGGAAGAAGCCGTGCTGACCAAGCAGCAGAACCGCTTCAAGCCGGAGGTCGCGCGCAAGTGGGTGGAGCTCGTGTACGAGGGCTTCTACCACGATCCGCTCAAGACCGATCTCGAAGCCTTCCTCACGTCCAGCCAGCGCATGGTCAACGGCGAAGTCGTGCTCGAAACGCGCGGCGCGCGCGTGGATGCGGTCGCCGTGCATTCGCCGCACCTGCTCAACGCGAAGGGCGCGACCTATGCGCAGTCCGCCGACTGGGGCGTGGAGGAAGCCGAGGGCTTCATCCGCCTGTTCGGCATGAGCAGCACGTTGTGGGCCCAGGTGAACGAGGACGCCAAGCCGTGATCGAAACGGTCCTGCGCCATCTCGAAGCGCTCGTCGCGTTCGACACGCGCAACCCGCCGCGTGCGATCGGCACGGGCGGGATCTTCGATTACCTGCGCGCGAACCTGCCGGGCTTCCGTTGCACGGTGACCGACCATGGCGAGGGCGCGGTGTCGTTGCTCGCCGTGCGCGGCAATCCGACGCGCGTGTTCAACGTGCACCTGGACACGGTGCCGTCCTCGCCTGCGTGGTCGGCCGATCCGTTCAAGCTGCGTGTCACGAAGGATCGTGCGATTGCGCTGGGCGCGTGTGACATCAAGGGTGCGGCGGCGGGGCTCGTTGCCGCAGCCAACGCCACCAAGGGCGACGCCGCGTTCCTGTTCAGCAGCGACGAGGAAGCCAACGATCCGCGCTGCATCGATGCGTTCCTGGCGAGCGGCCACGGTTTTGCCGAGGCGATCATCGCCGAGCCGACGCAGTGCGAAGCGGTGCTCGCGCATCGCGGGATCAGTTCGGTCCTGATGCGTTTCCAGGGACAGGCGGGCCATGCCTCCGGCGCGGGCGCCTTGCAGGCGAGTGCGCTGCACCAGGCGATGCGCTGGGGCAGCCGCGCGCTGGATTACGTGGAATCGCAATCGCACCAGCGCTTCGGCGGACTCACCGGATTGCGCTTCAACATCGGTCGCGTGGAAGGCGGCATCAAGGCCAATGTGATCGCGCCGAATGCGGAAGTGCGCTTCGGGTTTCGTCCGTTGCCGTCGATGGCCTTCGAACAGCTGCATGAAATGTTCGGCGGTCTCGCGGAAACGGGTGCGCTGGAGCGTTATGAAGAAACCTTCCGCGGTCCGTCCTTGCCGTCCGGTGACATCGCGATGGCCGAAGCGCATCGCCTGGCCGCGCGCGACCTCGCGGACGAACTCCACCTGCCCATCGGCAACGCCGTCGATTTCTGGACCGAGGCTTCGCTGTTCTCGCGTGCCGGCATGACCGCGTTCGTGTACGGCCCGGGCGACATCGCCCAGGCGCACACCGCGGACGAATGGGTGTCCCTCGAACAACTCCAACGCTACGCCGATTCCATCGTGCGCATCCTTTCAGCATGAATCCGCCACTCCACAATCCGGTCCACGACCCCCAGACCCGCCAGACCATCGTGCGCCTGCTTTCGAGCATGGCCGGTGCGAAGGAGATCTCGCAGTACCTCAAGCGCTTCTCGCAACTGGACGCGGCGCGCTTCGCCGTCGTCAAGGTGGGCGGCGCGGTGCTGCGCGACGATCTCGATGCGCTGACGTCCTCGCTCGCCTTCCTGCAGGACGTGGGCCTGACGCCCATCGTGCTGCATGGTGCGGGGCCACAGCTCGACGAAGAGCTCGCAGCCGCCGGCATCGAGAAGCAGACGGTAAACGGGCTGCGCGTGACGTCGCCCGAAGCGCTCGCCATCGTGCGCCGCGTCTTCCATGCGCAGAACCTCAAGCTCGTCGAAGCGCTGCAGGCACAGGATGCGCGCGCGACGTCGATCGTGTCGGGTGTATTCGAAGCCGATTTCCTCGATCGCGAGATCTACGGCCTGGTCGGTGAAGTGAAGCGCGTCGATCTCGCGCCCATCCAGGCGAGCCTGCAGGCCGGTTCGATCCCCGTGATCGCGAGCCTGGGCGAAACCGTCGGTGGGCAGATCGTGAACATCAATGCGGACTTCGCCGCCAACGAACTCGTGCAGGTGCTGCAGCCGTACAAGATCGTGTTCCTCACGGGCACGGGCGGGTTGCTGGACGATGCGGGCAACGTGATCGATTCGATCAACCTGTCCACGGAGTACGACCATCTGATTGCGCAACCGTGGCTGCACGGTGGCATGAAGGTGAAGATCGAACAGATCAAGGCGCTGCTCGACAAGCTGCCGTTGTCCTCGTCGGTGTCGATCACGCGGCCGGGCGAACTGGCGAAAGAGCTGTTCACGCATACCGGCTCGGGCACGCTGGTGCGTCGTGGCGAGCGCGTGTTGACGGCGTCGTCGTGGGACGAGCTCGACCTGGTGCGCCTGCGCAAGCTCATCGACTCGGCCTTCGGCCGCAAGCTGCTACCCGACTACTTCGAGCGCACCCAGCTGCATCGCGCCTACGTCAGCGAGAATTACCGCGTCGCAGTGATCCTGACGCAGGAAGACGCGGGCGTGTACCTGGACAAGTTCGCCGTGCTCGACGAAGCACAGGGCGAGGGTCTCGGCCGCGCCGTGTGGCAGGTGATGCGCGACGAGACGCCACGCCTGTTCTGGCGTTCGCGCCGCGGCAATCCGGTGAATGCGTTCTACTTCTCCGAAAGCGAGGGTTGCCTGAAGCAGCCGCGCTGGGACGTGTACTGGTACGGCATCGAGGACATGGACGAGATTCGCCGCTGCGTCGAACATTGCGCCGCGCGGCCCGCCACTTTGGAGGATGCAGCATGACCTTGTGGAGTGCGCCGCCGACCTTGCGGGGCCAGCACGTGACGCTGGAAGCGCTCACGCCTGCGCACGCCGATGGCCTGCGCGAGGCGGTCGAGGACGGCCGCCTGTACGAACTCTGGTACACCAGCGTGCCGGAAGCGAAGGACGTGCGGGGTTACATCGACGGCGCGTTGGCCAAGCAGGCCCGCGGCGAGCAGCTGTGCTTCGCTGTCCGTGATGCGCAGGGCAGGGTGGTCGGCACGACGCGCTACTACGAACTCGCGCCCGAGGTGCCGCGCCTGCAGATCGGCTACACCTGGTACGCCGCGAGCGTGCAGCGCACGGGGCTGAACACCGAGGCGAAGCTGTTGCTGCTCTCGCATGCCTTCGAGACCATGGGTTGTGTGTCGGTCGGCCTGCAGACCTCGTGGTTCAACCTGGCCTCGCGCGCCGCCATCGCGCGCCTCGGCGCGAAGGAAGAAGGCATCACCCGCAATCACACGCGCCATCGCGACGGCACGGTGCGCGACACGGTGAACTTCTCGATCATCGATGCGGAGTGGCCGGCGGTGAAGCAGAACCTCAAGGCACGGTTGGAGCGTCGCGCATGAAGAAGACTGTCGGCATCGTCGGCGCGCGCGGCCACGTGGGCACCGAGCTGATCAAGCTGATCTGCGGGCATCCGCATTTCGAGCTCGCGTATGTGTCCTCGCGTGAGCGGGTGGGCAAGCGGGTGGCGGAGTTCGAGCCGGCCTATCGCGGCGAATTGCGTTACAGCGCTCCTTCGCACGAAGAGTTGCCGGCGCTGGACGCCGACGCCGTCGTGCTCGCACTGCCCAACGGCAAGGCGGCCGCGTGCGTGGCGGCCTTCGATGCGGCGGGCAAGGATCCGGTGATCGTCGATCTTTCCGCCGATTATCGTTTCGACCCGGATTGGTATTACGGCTTGCCGGAGCTGACGCGCGAGAAGCACGACAAGCAACGTCGCATCAGCAATCCGGGTTGCTACGCCACCGCGATGCAACTGGCGATCGCGCCCATGCTCGAAGTGCTCGACGGCCCCGTGCAATGCTTCGGCGTCTCCGGGTATTCCGGCGCAGGCACCACGCCTTCGGACAAGAACGACCCGGACAAGCTGCGCGACAACCTGATGCCCTATGCGCTCACCGGCCACGTGCACGAGCGCGAAGTGAGTGCACGGCTGCACCATCCGGTCGAGTTCATGCCGCACGTGGCGCCGCATTTCCGCGGGCTCACGATCACGGCGAACCTGCATCTGTCCACCGCGTTCAATCGCGAGGGTGTCCTCGAGCGCTATCGCGCGGCGTATGCCGGTGAGCCCCTGGTGCGCGTGCTGGACGAAGCCCCTTGGGTGAGTCGCATCGCGAGCGCGCAGCATGTCGAACTTGGTGGCTTCACCTTGTCGGAAGACGGCCACCGCCTCGTGGTCGTCGCCACCGAAGACAACCTGCTCAAGGGCGCCGCGACGCAGGCGCTGCAGAACCTCAACCTGGCGTTCGGTTTCGACGAGTTCGCCGGCATTCCCCTCGCACCGCACGCGGAGGCCGCATGAGCGACCTGTTGTGGCAGAAGCCCGGCGTCCGCGTGGACGCCCAGATCCAGGCCTTCCTCGCGGGCGACGACGTCGTCCTCGATCGCGAGTTCTTCCTGCATGACATCGAAGCCAGTCGCGCGCATGCGCAGGGACTGCAGCGTATCGGGATGCTGACGGCGGAAGAGCTCACCTCGCTCGAGCGCGAACTGGCGACGCTCGCCCACGACTTCGGCAGCGGTGCGTTCGTGCTCGACACGCAGTACGAAGACGGGCATTCGGCCATCGAAGCGCGTTTAACAGAGCGCCTCGGCGACGCGGGTCGCCGCATCCACGCAGGCCGCAGCCGCAACGACCAGATCCTCGTCGCCACGCGCCTGTGGCTGAAGGACAAGCTCGCGCACACCCAGGCGCTGAGCCGCGAAGTGGCCGGCATCGCGCTCGATCGCGCGCAGGCCGAGCGCGATCTGCCGATGCCGGGGTACACGCACCTGCAGCGCGCCGTCGTGTCCTCGGCCGGCATGTGGTGGGCCGGATGGGCGGAAGCCTTCATCGACAACGCGCAGCGCGCCGCCGATACGCGCGCGTGGGTCGACGCCAATCCGCTCGGCACCGCCGCAGGCTACGGCGTGAACCTGCCGCTCGACCGCGACCATGTCACGCAGGCGCTCGGCTTCGCGCGGATGCAGGTATCGCCGCTGTATGCGCAGCTCTCGCGCGGCAAGTTCGAACTGGCTGCGCTCGAAGCCTTGAACAGCGCGATGCTCGACCTGCGCCGCCTGGCATGGGACCTCAGCCTGTTTACCACGGGCGAGTTCGGATTCGTGCGTTTGCCCGCGCAATACACGACGGGCAGCTCGATCATGCCGAACAAGCGCAATCCCGATGTCGTCGAGCTGATGCGCGGCACCTACGCGAGTGTCGCGGCGGCGCGCAGCGAGATCGAACACCTGTTGTCGTTGCCGGGTGGCTACCACCGCGACCTGCAGATCTCCAAGGGCGCGCTCTTCCACGGCTTTGGCAAGGGGCTTGCGGCGCTGGCATTGTTGCCGGACTTGTTGCGCAACCTCGAATGGAACGTCGAGCGCATGCAGGCGGCGCTGGAACCATCGATGTACGCGACCGACCTCGCGGTCGACCTGGCGAAGCAGGGCGTGCCGTTCCGCGAGGCCTACAAGCAGGCGGCGGATCCGCAGCGATGGGCGGAAGGCGATGCTGCGGCGAGCCTGGCGGCGCGAACGTCTCCGGGTGCCGCAGGCGCATTGCGATTGGATGCATTGCGTCGGCGCTTCGACGCGCTCGGCTAACCGAACACCATCGCCAGCGACAACACACCGGCGAACAGCGCGAACGGCATCAGGGCCCAGCCCCAGGCCAATCCGTGCAGCACTTCTCGCGCGCGCCAACGGTAGCGCTGCGCGTATGCGGCGGTGGCGAAGAACAACATGGCCGGTGCGAAGTAGGCCGTCGCGACCAGGCGGACATCCGTACCGTCGTGCGGTGCGTGGCCGAAACCCGCGGTCGCGCGTGCAGTCACCCAGTGCGTGGCCGCCATCAGGATGAAGAAGATCGCCGCGTATCCCGTCGCGGCAATGGCGTTGGTCCAGGCTTTCGTGTTCATTGCTGCGACTTCCCCATGGCGTGGACGCAGCCTAGGGGAACGCCGCGCTGCGGCAGAGCGAGGAAAAACCGCGTGCGACGCGAGGGCGTGCCGTGCGTGGACGGCCATGGCCCCACGCATGGCCGCGTTACGTTGGAATGGCCATCGAAGCGAAGGAGAGCGGCATGGAACTCGGCGCGTTTTCGGTCAGCCTCGCCGTGAAGGACATCGAGGCCTCGCGTGCGTTCTACGAGAAGCTGGGCTTCAACCCGTTGATGGGCGACGCGGCGAAGGGATGGTTGATCCTGAAGAACGGCACGACCGTCATCGGCCTGTTCCAGGGCATGTTCGAGCGCAACACGCTCACCTTCAATCCGGGCTGGAGCCAGGACGCGCACAAGGTCCAGGGATTCACCGACGTGCGCGACCTGCAATCCGAACTCAAGCAGCGCGGCGTCGCCTTCATGCTGGAAGCCGACGCGTCCTCGCAGGGGCCGGCGAGTTTCATGCTGATGGATCCGGATGGAAATCCCGTGCTGGTGGACCAGCACGTGTGATGCGTCACCCTGGATGCCGCACTTCGCGCGCGAGCAGCACCAGGAACACGCACAGCGCGAGCAACGCTGCGACCAACAGCAGCAACAGGCTGCCGACGTAAGCGAAGACGAGACGGGCGCCAAACGCGCTTGTCGCGGCGATGAGGTCGACGAGCGTTGCGACGGCCAGGAGGATGCACAAGGTCGCGGGCACGCCCGGCACGCGGCGGGGGAATCCGCGGCGCGTGAGGCGTCGGCCCCACGCGGTCATCACGATGGCGAACGTGCCGCTCGACAAGCCCGCAACCACGCACGCCAGGCGCCAGGCACGTGCGCCGCCCGGGTCCAGCAAGCCGAACCACAAGGGCAGCAGGGCGAGCAGCAACGCGCCGATGCTCGCGCCCAGCATCCAGGACAGCGACCAGATGTCGCGCGGATGCCAGGTGGCGGAGGTCGTGCGCAATGCGGCGATCAAGCCGGAGAAGCCCGCCAGGGCCACGGCGATCTGCGCGATGAGGGCGAGGAGGTCGGCGGCGGGCATGCCCGGGATTACGCAGCCGGGGCCACGGAACCGGACCTGCGGGCGCAAAAAAACCGGCGCGGGGCCGGTTCCTTGCGTTCTGCCGATGTTTCGAATGATCGAATTGGTCGGGGAGACAGGATTTGAACCTGCGACTTCTACGTCCCGAACGTAGCGCTCTACCAGGCTGAGCTACACCCCGACAGCAGAGCCGCGAATTCTAGCCAGCCGCGCGGGTGCGAGGCAAGCACCCCGATGCGATGATCTCGGCCGACGGTAGACTATGCGGCCTCAGGCCGGCGGAAACAGCGCCGCCAACGACCCCCGGGAGCCCCGTCATTTGAGCACGCCGATCAAGCCCCGCACGCCGTCGGGCGTCATGGAACTGCTGCCGCGCGACCAGATCGCGTTCCAGCGCATGCTGGACACCATCCGCCACACGTTCGAACAGTTCGGCTTCCTGCCGGTGGAAACGCCCGTGATGGAGCTCTCCGAGGTCCTGCTCACCAAGTCGGGTGGCGATACGGAGCGGCAGGTGTACTTCGTGCAGTCCACGGGCGCGCTGGACAACGCGGCGGCGGGTGACGGCGGCCGCCCCGAGATGGCCCTGCGCTTCGACCTCACGGTGCCGCTGGCCCGCTACGTGGCCGAACATGAACACGACCTCGTGTTCCCGTTCCGCCGCTACCAGATGCAGCGCGTCTACCGTGGCGAGCGCGCGCAGAGCGGCCGCTATCGCGAGTTCTACCAGTGCGACATCGACGTGATCGGCAAGGACAGCCTGTCGCCGCGCTTCGATGCGGAGATCCCGGCGGTGATCGCGGCGGTGTTCGAGCGGCTGGCCTTCGGCGACTTCACCATCCAGTTCAACCATCGCAAGCTGCTGCGCGGCTACTTCGAGGGCCTGGGCATCGATGGCGAGCAGCAACTCGCCGTGCTGCGCGAGCTCGACAAGCTCGACAAGCGCGGCGAAGCGGCCGTGCGAGCGACGCTGGCGGGCGAGGGCTTCAGCCTCGCGGCGAATGTCGTCGATGCGCTGATGGCCTTCTCGCAGGTGCGTTCGACGGGCCACGCCGATGCGTTGGCGAAGCTCGAAGCCTTCCCGGTCGGCACGGCGCTGTTCGAAGAGGGCCGCGCCGAACTGCGCGGCGTGCTCGCGGCGCTGCAGGCGCTGGGCGTGCCCGAATCGCGCTACGCGCTGAATCTCTCCATCGCGCGTGGCCTGGATTACTACACCGGCATCGTCTACGAGACCTTCCTCGACGCGCATCCGCAGATTGGATCGATCTGCTCCGGCGGCCGCTACGACAACCTCGCGAGCCACTACACGAAGTCGAAGCTGCCGGGCGTCGGCATCTCCATCGGCCTCACGCGCCTGTTCTACCAGCTGCAGAAGGCCGGCCTGGTGTCGGGTGCCGACAGTTCGGTCGACGTGCTCGTCGCGCTGATGGACGACGCGCAGCTGCCCGAAGCGCTCGCGCTCTCGCAGCGCCTGCGCGCCGCTGGCCTGAACGTGGAAACGCAGCTGGAACCGCGCAAGCTTGCCAAGCAGATGCAGTACGCCGATCGCGCGGGCATCCGCTTCGTCGCCATCCGCGGCGAAGACGAAGCCGCGCGCGGCGTGGTCGCGGTGAAGGACATGCGCCGCAACGAACAATTCGAATCGGCGGCAGAAACGCTGCCCGAGCGTATCCTCGAGGAACTGAAGATCACCCGGGAGTTGCAGGCATGAGGCCCGTCCGTCTCGATGGCCGCTCGCTGACGCAGCGCACGCTGGTCGAAGTCGCGCATGGCGCACCGGTGGAACTCGACGCGGACGCGCTCAAGGCCGTCGCGCGTGCCGCCGATTTCCTCGCCACGCAGGTCGCGCGCGAAGAACCCATCTACGGCGTGTCGACCGGCTTCGGCAGCAACGCCGACAAGCTGCTCGGCGCGCGTCCCGCACGTGGCGGCGAAGGCTCGCTGCATCGCGAACTGCAGGACAACCTGATCGTCACGCACGCCGTGTGCGTCGGCGAGCCCTTCGCGCCCGAAGTGGTGCGCGCGATGCTGTGCATCCGCATCAACACGCTGCTGCGCGGGCATTCGGGCATCCGCGTGGAAACGCTGCAGGCGCTCACCGCAATGCTCAACGCCGGCATCGTGCCGGTGGTGCCGCAACTCGGATCCGTCGGCGCGTCGGGCGACCTCGCGCCGCTCTCGCACCTGGCCATCGTGTTGCTGGGCGGCGGCGAAGCCTTTTACCAGGGCGAACGCATCCCGGGTGCCGAAGCGCTCGCGAATGCGGGCCTGAAGCCGGTCACGCTCTCCTACAAGGAAGGCCTCGCGCTCAACAACGGCACTGCGCAGATGCTCGCCACGGGCGTGCTCGCGGTGCAGCGCCTGGAAGAACTGCTCGAAACGGCCGACATCGCCGCGGCGATGACCATCGATGCCTTCGCCGGCCGCCTCGGTGCGTTCGCCGAAGAAGTGCACGCGCTGCGCCCGCATCCGGGCCAGGTGCACGTGGCGGAACACCTGCGCACCTTGCTCGCCGGTTCGACGCTCTCCGACATCCCGTACCACCTCGTGCCGAAATTCCGCACCTGGTCGCCGACGGCATGGGTGGGCGACGAGGACGCGCGCTTCGACATCAGCTGGAAGTGGGTGCCGCTCACGCAGCGCCACGGCCGCGAGAAGTTCTACGCGCGCTTCCGTCCGTTCCGCGGCGGCAAGAAGCACCAGCCGCAGGACAGCTATTCGCTGCGCTGCATCCCGCAAGTGCATGGCGCCGTTCGCGATGCGCTGGAGCAGGCGCGCCGCGTGCTCGACGTCGAGCTCAATTCGGTGACCGACAACCCCTTGGTCTTCCCGGATGCAGAGGCCATGTACGTCGAAGAGCAGGTGATCTCCGCCGGCCATTTCCACGGCATGCCGCTCGCGCTGGCGATGAGTTACGTCAAGGCCGCGATTCCCGTGCTGGCCTCGATCAGCGAACGCCGCCTCAACAAGCTCGTCGATCCGGCCACCAACGACGGTCTGCCGCCGTTCCTGATCGGCAACGAAGACGGCACCGAATCGGGCCTGATGATCGTGCAGTACACCGCCGCGGCCATCGTCAACGACCTGGCGAGCCGCGCGATGCCGGCGTCGGTGTATTCGATCCCCACCAGCGCGAACGCCGAAGACCATGTGTCGATGGGCGCGAACGAAGCGCGCCACGTGCTCGCGATGGCGGACGACCTGGGCAAGGTGATCGCGCTGGAACTGCTGACCGCAGCGCAGGCGCTCGACATGCGCCGTGACATGATCAGCGCCGGGCGCAAGCTGGCCCGCAAAGCCGATCCGGAAACCTTCGCCGCGAAGGTGCAGGGCGGTCCGCTCCTCGACGATCCCGGCCGCGCGACCTTCCTGGCGGAAGTCGAAGGACTGCGCGCGGAACTGGCCGGTGCCGAGGAATTCGGCCCGGGTCCCGCGATCACCGCCGCGCACGCCGCGATCCGCTGGCGCATCGGCTACCTCGATCGCGACCGCGCGCTCGACGGCGACGTTCGCATGGCAGTGAAGCTCGTCGAGGACAACAGCGTGCTGGATGCGGTGCGGGCCGCGTTGAGCGCATGAGGCGTGCGTGGCGGGTTGCCGCGGGCGCATTGCTCGCGGTCGCGGCCATGTCGGCGGGTGCTGCGGATGCACCGACGGACAGCATCCGCATCCTGGTCTTCGGCGACCCGCAGCCCAATTCGCCGGCCGCGGTCGACTATTACGCGCGCGACATCGTCGCCTCCGCGATGCCGGCGGCGAAGCAAAGCGTTGTCGGCATCACGCTCGGCGACGTCGCGAACGACCAGCCGGCGCTTTATCCCGGCGTGAAGGCGGCGACCGAACGCCTCGGGATCCCCTGGTTGTACGCGCCGGGCAACCACGACATCGACCACGATGCGACCTCCGACGCCGAGTCGTTGCGCAGCTTCCATGCCGCCTTCGGCGACGATACGCGCCTGTGGAAGCACCCGCTCGCCAATGTCGTCGTGCTGGACGATGTGGTCGCGCTGCCCGGCCAGTCGCCCGCCTACATCGGCGGCCTGCGCGAGGACCAGTTCGCGCGGCTCGAGACGTGGCTTCCGACGCTGCCGCGCGATCGCCTGCTGGTCATTGCCGCGCACATCCCGTTCTTCGACATCTCCACCACGCCCGGCCGGGAATCGTTCCGCAGTGTCGATCGCGCGCGCCTGTTCGCGTTGCTCAAGCCCTTTCCGCACGTGTTGTTGCTGAGCGCACATACCCACAACCAGCGTCATTTCTTCCACGACGCGAAGGACGGCTGGCAGGGCGCGACGCCGTTGCACGAATACAACGTCGGCGCCGCGTGCGGTGCCTTCTGGTCGGGCGTGGCGGACGCGCAGGGGATCCCCGACGCGATGATGTCTGACGGCACGCCGAACGGCTTCGCGACGTTGCAGGTCAAGCGCGGCGGCGACTACGCGCTTGCCTGGCATCCGGCGCGCGATCCGGCCGACACGCAGATCGCCCTGCACGCCCCGAAGGTGCTGCGCCGCGGCGCGTATCCGGCGTGGGGCGTGTTCGCCAACGTCTTCATGGGGCGCGACGACACGCGCGTGGAGTTCCGCGTCGACGCAGGCGAATGGAAGCCCATGGTGCACGTCGTGCAACCCGATCCGCGCGTGGCGGAGGAAAACGCCAAGGACGACGCGGCGGACCAGCTGCGTGGCTTCGATCGCTCGCCCGAAGCCGAGCCCTCGCAGCACCTGTGGCGCGCCGCGCTGCCCGCCACGCTCGCCGCCGGCACGCACGAAGTGGAAGTCCGCGCCTTCGACGCCTGGCGAGGCGAAGTGCGCGCGAAGACGACCTATCGCCTGGACGAGGGCGACCGCGTCAGCGCAAAAGCGAGTCGGTGATGTCCGCGAACGAATCCACGCGTGCGTGCCCGTGGCGTACTTCGCCCGCGCGCGGCACCGGGTAATCCTCGCGACGATCGACGAGCACCGTGCGCATGCCGGCCTCGCGCGCCGCGTCGAGTTCCTCGACCACGTCGGAGAGGAACACGATTTCGCCCGGCGGACGCCCGAGCGTCTGCGCAATCCGGCGATAACTCTCCGCCTCGCGCTTGTGCCCGACCGAGGTGTCGAACCACCCGGTGAACAAGCGCGTCAGGTCGCCTGCGTCCGTGTGCCCGAACAGCAGCTTCTGCGCCGGCACGGACCCTGAGGAATACACCGCGAGCGGATGCCCCATGCGATACCACGCGCGCAGGCGTTCACTCGCGTCGGGGTAGAGCGGGGCGGTGAAGTCCGCGCTGCGATAGCCCGCTTCCCACACCAGGCCCTGCAGCGCCTTGAGCGCGGTGTGCTTGCGGTCTTCGTCGATCCAGCCCTGCAGCGTCTCCACGATCATGTCGTCGCTGCACACACCGCCGTTCTCGATCGCCACCTGGTCGAGCCAGGGGCGCACGTCGGGGTCGTTGCCGCGCTCGCGGACGAATTCCGGCAAGGCGCGGCGTGCATACGGGAACAGCACGTCGCGGACGAAGGAAATGCTGCTGGTGGTGCCTTCGATGTCGGTGAGGATGGTCGCCGTCATCGATCGCGCGCCTGGCCGACTTCGTACCTCGGGAATTTCTGCGCGATATCCGTGCCGGTGAAGTGGCCCACCCACCCATCCGGCTCGGTGAAGAAACGGATCGCGACGAAGCGCGGCTCCGGCCCCATGTCGAACCAGTGCGTCATGCGGTCCGGCACGGCGACGAGATCGCCGGCTTCGCACAGCAGCTCGAACACGCGGTCTTCGACGTGCAGGGTGAACAGCCCCGAGCCGTCGACGAAGAAGCGCACCTCGTCTTCCTTGTGGAAGTGTTCGTCGAGGAACTTCTTGCGCATCTCCGCGCGGTTCGGATTGTCCGGCGCGATGCTCACCACATCGACGGTGCGGAAGCCGCGCTCCTCGACCAGCCGATCGATGTCGGCCTTGTACGCCGCCATGATCGTTTCGGGCGCATCGCCCGCCGCGATCGGCTGCGAGGCTTCCCACTGTTCGAAGGCCACGCCGATCGGCGCGAGTTCGCGCGCGATGTCCGCGTGCGTGTTCGCGACCCGCACCGGCTGGTCCGGATGTGCTTCCTCGAAAATGCGCAGGCGGCTCATCGTTGCAGTTTCCTCAATTCCAGTTCGCAGCCGAAAAGGAACTCGAACGCTTCCAGGTGGCGCCGCGCTTCGGCCATGTCGCGGCCCCAGGCGTACAGGCCGTGGCCGTCGATGAGGTAGCCCCACATCGGGCGCTCCTCGAGCAGGCAATCGACCTGCGCGGCGAGAGTGTGCATGTCCTGGGAATTCGGCAGCACGGGCACCACCATTTCGGTCTGGTGCGTGTCGTTGCCGCGGAACGCCTTGAGCAGTTCGTAGCCTTCCAGGCGCATGTAGCCGCGGCCGGCGAACAGGCGCGAGGCGATGGTCTGGTTCTGCGAGTGCGTGTGCAGGACGCAGCCGACGTCCGGGTAGCGCTTGTAGAGCTGCGTGTGCAGCAGCGTTTCCGCGGAGGGGCGATGGTCCGTGCCGACGGGCTGGCCGTCGAAGTCCACGACCATGATGTCGTCTTCGGTCAGCTTGCCTTTGTCGCGGCCGGAGACGGTGATGGCAGCGTGCCGGTCGTCCAGGCGCTGCGAGAAGTTGCTGCTGGTCGCGGGCGTCCAGCCCGCGGCGGCGAGCTCGCGGACGTTGCTGATGATGGAGCCCGCCGCGCGGCGAAGGGCTTCGCGGTCGTAGGGGAGGTCGCTCATGGGGGAAAGTGTACCCGCCCCGTGTTCAGACTCTGCAAAAACCGGGGCCCGGAAAAAGAAACGGCGCGGTTGCCCGCGCCGTTCCATTCAACCGTTTGTCGCTTGGCTTACGGGCCCGGCTCCGGACCTTCGTGCACCAGCGGGGCCGACGGGAGCGGATCGCTGTAGCCGTGGAGCAGCTTCTCGTTGCCCGGCGCCAGGTGGCTGCGGCGGCGCGCGTACATGAAGTACACGACCAGGCCGATCGTCGCCCAGATGCAGAAGTACTTGATCGTGGGGTTCCAGCCGAGGCTGAAGAACAGCAGCACGCAGCCGGCCATGGCCAGCGGACCGACCACCCACACGAACGGGGTGCGGAACGGGCGGTTGCGGCCCGGATCGGTCTTGCGCAGCACCATCACGCCGGCGGCGACCATGAAGAACGCGAACAGCGTGCCGGAGTTGGAGATGTCGGCCAGCATGCCCACCGGGAACATCGCCGCGAACAGCGACACCGCGATACCCGTGATCCAGGTGACCACGTGCGGCGTGTGGAAGCGCGGATGCACGCGCGAGAGCGCTTCCGGCAGCAGGCCGTCGCGGGCCATCGTGAACAGGATGCGGGTCTGGCCGAAGATCATCATCAGCACGACCGACGGCAGCGCGACGATGGCGGCGATGGCGACGAAGTTGCCGATCTGCGGATGGCCGATCGAGCGCAGCACGAAGGCCAGCGGTTCCTTGCTCTGCGACAGCGCGCCGCCCGGCTGTGCGCCCATGGCGCCGACCGCGGCGTAGGCCACCAGCAGGTAGAACACGGTGCAGATCGCGAGCGAGCCGATCAGGCCGATCGGGATGTTGCGGTTCGGGTTCTTGGTTTCCTCGGCGGCGGTGGAGACCGCGTCGAAGCCCACGAACGCGAAGAAGATCGATGCCGCGGCGCCCAGCACGCCCACGCCCGACAGCGGCGTGCCCCAGCCGTTCGGCAGCATCGGCACGAAGTTGGCGTGGTTCACCGCCGGCAGCGCCAGCACGATGAACGCAGTGAGTGCCACGATCTTGACGATGACGAGCACCGCGGTGAACTTCGCCGACTTCGACGTGCCCAGCACCAGCAGGCAGGTGATCAGCAGCGAGATCAGGAAGGCGATGAGGTTGAACGTGCCGTGGACGATCGAGCCGTCCGCCAGCGTCACCGTGTCGCCGGGCCCCGCCGTCAATGCGATGGGCAATGGCATCCCGATCGCGTTGAGGAACCCGTTGGCGTATCCGGACCAGCCGACGGCCACCGCACCCGCCGCGACCGCGTATTCAAGGACCAGTGCCCAACCCACCATCCACGCGATGAGCTCGCCGAGCACGGCGTAGGAGTAGGTGTAGGCCGAACCCGAGACCGGCACCATCGCCGCGATCTCGGAGTAGATCAGCGCCGTCAGTGCGCAGACGAAGCCTGCGATGACGAACGAATACATCATGCCGGGGCCGGCCTTGTTGGCCGCGACGGCGGTGAGCACGAAGATGCCCGTGCCGATGACCGCGCCGATGCCGAGCATCGTCAGGTCGAATGCGCCGAGCTGGCGCGTGAGGGACCGCTTGGCGGCGGTCTCCAGGATCAGGTCCAGCGGTTTCCTGCGTTCGAACAACATTTGCGAGCTCCCCAGAGCGTTAGGCGGTTCGGTGGTCCCACGGCCGGGTGGTGGGGCCACCGCGAACCGGCTGACCTTACATTGGCCTCCGTCGGGGGCACAAGTTCCTCAGGTGGGGGCAATCGGGATAATGCGGCGCCTTCTGTCAGGATTTCGGGATGAATTGGCGAAACGCGCACTCCGCACAAATGACCCTGCTCGCCGACTACCGCGCGCGGTGGCCCGGGGAGGCAGCGACGGTCGACGAATTCATCGCCCTGCTGGACGACGCTGAAGACCCCTTCCTCCGCGACCGCCTCGCCGGCCACTTCACCGCGTCGGCCTGGCTGGTCGACCGAAGCGGCAACCGTGTGCTGCTCACGCACCATCGCAAGTTGGACCGCTGGTTGCAGCTGGGCGGCCATGCCGATGGCGTGCGCGACTTCGCGCGCGTGGCGCTGACCGAAGCGGAAGAGGAGTCGGGATTGCCGGGCCTGTCGGTCGACGCGGCGATCTTCGACCTCGACGCGCACGAGATCCCCGAGCACAAGGGCGTGCCGGCGCACATCCATTACGACGTGCGTTTCGTGGTGCATGCGGGGGAAGAGGAATCGTTCGTCGTCAGCGACGAATCGCACGCACTGGAATGGCGTGCGATCGCAGCGCTGGTCGATGACGAACAAGCCGATCCATCCTTGCGACGGATGGCATGGAAGTGGCTGCAATCCCGTCGGGTGTCGTAGCCCCTTTTAGTAAAAGGGGCGCGCGTCAGCGGGGGAAATTGGAAGCAAAGGCTGGGGCCCGAAGTTTGCGCACCAAACTTTGGGGAATAAGTATTCGCTGTTGCGAATACTTATTCAGCCCGGCCGGCGAATTCGCCGGTCGTGGTGTTCACCCACACCTTCTCACCGTTGCCGATGTACTCCGGCACCATGATCTCGATGCCGGTGGACAGCTTCGCCGGCTTCGGGCGCTTGGTGGCCGTGCCGCCCTTGAGTTCCGGCGGCGTCTCGATCACTTCGATCGCGACGCTCTGCGGCAACTGGATCGCCACCGGGGCGTCTTCGATCAGCTGCACGTAGATGCCCGTGAGGTCGTCGACGATGTAGCCGGCGGCGTCGCCCACCGCGTCGGCGTCGAGCGTGTAGGGCGTGTAGTCCTCGTCGTCGAGGAACACGAAGGCCTCGCCGTCCTTGTACGAATACGTCGCCTGGCGGCGGCTCATGTCGACTTCGCGCAGGTCGTCGTCGCCGTCGAAGCTCGCGTCGAGCTTGGCCGCGCCCGGGATGCTGTACATCACGAAGCGATAGCGCACGTTGCCGCCGCGGCCCTGCGGCGAGCTGCGCTCGATGTCGCGGACCTGGTACACGCCGCCGTTGTGTTCGACGACGTTGCCTTTCTTGATGTCGTAAGCCTTCATGGGATCACTTCGGTGCGAGGCGCGTGGCGCCGTCGAGGCGAATGGTTTCGCCGTTGAGGTAGGTGTTCTGCAGGATGTAGGCGACGAGGTCCGCGAACTCTTCCGGCTTGCCCAGGCGCGAGGGGAAGGGGATGGACGCGGCCAGCGACTGCTGCACGGCTTCGGGCATGCCATCGACCATCGGCGTCCAGAAGATGCCCGGCGCCACGGTCATCACGCGGATGCCGAAGCGCGAGAGTTCGCGCGCCATCGGCAGCGTCATCGCGACCACGCCGCCCTTCGATGCCGAGTACGCAGCCTGGCCGATCTGGCCTTCGTAGGCGGCGACCGACGCGGTGTTGACGATCACGCCGCGCTCGCCGTCCACGCCCGCTTCGTTGCCCTGCATCAGCTGCGCAGCGGCCTTGGACACGTTGAAGCTGCCGACGAGGTTGACCATCACCGTGGTCTGGAACTGCGACAGCGGCATCGGGCCTTCCTTGCCCAGCACGCGGCCGGCGCCGAGGATGCCGGCGCAGTTGATCGCGACGTTCAGGCCACCGAGGAAGTCCTTGGCGGCGGCGACATTGGCGACCACGCCCGCTTCGTCGCTCACGTCGGTCTTGAAGTACTTCGCATTGCCGGCGCCGAGCTGCGCGACGGCGGCCGCGCCCTTCTCGTCGTTGACGTCGAACAGGGCGACCTTGGCGCCGTTGGCGACCAGGTGCTGGGCGACGGCGAAGCCGAGGCCGGAGACGCCACCGGTGACGATGGCGCGGGTGGAGGCGAGTTGCATGGGGGATCCCTGCGGGCGGAAAGCCGGGGATTTTACCGCGTTGCCCTGTGGCGGGGCGGCGGCCGGTCAGTTCCCGGGAGCGTTCCGGGCGATCACCCCATCCTTCATCACGAATACCGGCTTGCGCAGGGCTGCGATGTCTTCCGTCGGGTCGCCTTCGAACGCCGCCATGTCCGCGCGCAGCCCGACGGTGATGCTGCCGATGCGCGACTCCTGCCGCAGCACCTTTGCCGCTATGGTCGTGCAGGCCTGCATCGCTTCGCGCGGCGTCATGCCCAGGCGCACGAGCCATTCGGGCTCGCGATAGTTGTCGCCATGGCGGAACACGCCGACGTCGCTGCCGCAGGCGATCGTCGTGCCGGCCTTGCGTGCGCGGGCGAAGGCGTCGGCGACGTTGCGCATTTCTTCCGTCGGCGGCGATTGGCCGGGGACGTAGTGTTCGAAGTATTCGCCATAGGCCTCGGCGGCGGTGAGCGTCGGCAACCACGCGACGTGTCGGTCGCGCATGCGGCGGAACGTGTCTTCGGAGACTTCGTAGCCGTGCTCGATGGTGTCGGCACCCGCATCGACCGCCATGCGCACGGCTTTGTCCGTCATCGCATGCACGGCGACCGGACGGCCCGACAGATGCGCGGTGTCGACCATCGCCTTCAGTTCCTCGGGCAGGAACGTGGGTTGCATGCTGCCGTCGGTGCCGATGCGGTAATCGGCGTAGAGCTTGATCCAGTCCGCGCCATGGCCCGCCTGGTCGCGCACCGCGGCGATGCCGGCATCCACGCCGCTCACTTCCTGTGCCCCGCGGGGAAGGTTGATGTCGTCGCGGAAGCCTTTCGGGCCCGGGCCGTAGCTGCCCGTCGCGACGATCGCCTTGGTCACGACGAACATGCGCGGCCCGTCGATCAAACCGTTGTCGATCGCGTGCTTGATCGCGACGTCGTCGTAGTTCGCGCCTTCGGTACCGAGGTCGCGCAGGGTGGTGAAGCCCGCCTGCAGTGTGTCGTGCGCGTGGCGTGCGGCGCGCAGGACGCGTTCGGCTTCCGGCTCCTTCAACACCTGGTCATTCCAGAGCGTTTCGTTGTACGGGTGCAGGAAGACGTGCGAATGCAGGTCCATCAGGCCTGGGACGAGCGTGGCGTTCGGCATCGCGATGCGTTGCGCCTCGGCGGGGGCCTGCACGGTGGAAGGATCGCCGACGGCGACGATCGCGCCGTCGCGCACCAGCACCACCCAACCCGGATGCGAGGCGCCTTCGCCCGTCCACACGCGTGCGGGTTGCAGCAAGTAGGTTGGTTTGGGCGACGCCGGCGTCGCATCGGCGGCCATGGCGTTCGCAACGAACAAACACAGCACCAACGCGATCGCGCGCATCGTCAAAGCTCCATGAGGTAGAAGGTGTTGCAACCGCCGTGGCCGGTGGCGCCCATCGGTGCGTCGATGCGGCGGAAGCCGGAGCGCTCGTACAACTTCATCGCCGCGTCCATGCCGGACAGCGTTTCGAGGTAGCACTGCTTGAACCCGAACGCGCGGGCGGCGTCGAGCGAGCGGCGCATCACTTCCGCGCCTGCACCCAGGCCCCGCAGCGAGCGCAGGAAATACATCTTGCGCAGCTCGCAGGTGTCCGCGTCGCCGCCTTCGAGCGGCGCGACGCCGCCACCGCCTTCCACCACGCCATCGCGCTCCACCACGAAATACGCACTGCGCGGCGCGGCATAGGCGCGCGTCATCCAGTCGACTTCGGGATCGTTGATGGCAAAGCCGCTGCCGCTCGCGCCGAACTCGGGCATGACGGTGCGGATGATCTCGGCGATGCGCGCGTCGTCGCGCGTTTCGATGGGGCGGACGAGGAGGGCGTTGGTCGAACGAAAGGCGTCAGGCATGGATCTTTTCTTGTGGACGGGAAATGCGCAGGGCGAATTCTTCGGGCGTGAGCCCCGGCGCGAACAGGAATCCCTGGCCGACCGGCACGCCCAGTCGGATCAGGAACTGACGTTGTGCATCGCTCTCCACCCCTTCGGCGACGAGGCCCAGGCCGAGGCTCTGCGCGATGCCGGCGACCGCCTGGCAAATCGCGACGTCCGAGGCGTTGTGCGGTACGCCCGAGGTGAATTGCTGGCTGAGCTTCAAGCCGTGGATGGGCAGGCGACGCAGATAGTTGAGTGCGCTGTAGCCCTCGCCGAAGTCGTCGATGCTCAGCACGACGCCGAGCAGTCGTAAGGCAGCGAAGGTGGACAGCGTGTCCGGCGCGTCTTCGATCAGCACGCGCTCGGTGAATTCGAGTTCCAGTGCATCGCCGGGCAAGCCCGCGCTCGCAAGCGCTTCCGCCACGGTTTCCGCGAGGTCCTCGGCGAGGAACTGCCGATACGAGACGTTGACCGCCACGCGCACGATCGGCAGGCCTTCCTCGCGCCAGCGGCGCATCTGCTGGCAGGCCTCGCGCAGCACCCAGCGACCGATGCGCACGATGTCGCCGGTGGTTTCCGCGTGGCCGATGAAATGATCCGGACGCATCTCGCCGAGCACATCGTTGCGCCAGCGGATCAGCGCCTCGGCACCGACGGTGCGGCCCGTCATCAGATCGACCTGCGGCTGGTACACCAGTTTGAGTTCGCGATTGTCGACCGCGCGGCGCAAGTGGGTTTCCATCTGCAGGCGCTGCTGCTGCTGTTCGGCGAGCGCGGCGCTGAAGTCCTGCCAACCGTTGCGCGCGCGGCGCTTGCTGTCGTACATCGCCACGTCGGCGTTCTGGATCAGCGTCTGCGGTTTGTCGCCATGTTCCGGCGCGCGCGCGATGCCGATGCTCGCGGTGATCGTGAATTCCTCGCCCGCCATGCGGAACGCCTCACCGAAGGTGTCGAGGATGGCGGCGGCCAGGCGTTGCGGGCGTTCGGCGTCGTCGCCGGTGGAGCACACCACGAGGAACTCGTCGCCACCGAAGCGCGCGATCAGGCCTTCGGTCGACACCGCGCGCTGGATGCGCCGCGCTGCGTTGGCGATCACCTGGTCGCCCGCGGCATGGCCCAGCACGTCGTTGACGACCTTGAAGCGATCGAGGTCGATGTACAGCACCGCGACATCGGCCGAGGAGGGATCGTCCAGGCGTTCTTCGAGTTCTTCCAGCACCGCATCGCGATTGAGCAGCAGCGTGAGCGGATCGGTGCGCGCCAGCACGCGCAGCGTTTCCTCCGCCTGCTTGCTCTCGGTGATGTCCTGGAAGGTGCCCGTGAGGCGCGTGCCGGTGGGATCGACGGCATCGACTTCGCCGATGATGCGGATCCAGAGCGTGTGGCCGTCCACGCCGATGCCCTGCAGTTCGAGTTCGAAGGCGTCGCCGTGTTCCACCGCGCGCGTGAGCGCATGGTGGAAGCGCTTGCGTTCGGTGTCGCGCAGGCAGGCCTGCAGTTCGTCGAGGCTCGCAGTCGATCGGCCAAGTCCGAGCATGCGTTGCGCTTCGTTGGTCAGGTAGACGAGTTCGTTCGCCGCATCCCACTCCCAGCCGCCGATGTGCGCCAGGTCCTGCACGCGGTCGAACAGCGTGATGTCGCGCTTGAAGGCCGTGACATCGGAGAACAGCGAGAGTACCTGCTGCGGCTTGTCCTTGCCGGGGCCGAACTGCGGAACGGACGTGATCGACACCCAGCTGAGCTTGCCGGTCACGACGTTGAGGAAACCGAGCACGGTGCTGGGCGCGATCTTCCCCGTGTGCAGGGCGCGGTAGGAAGGAAGTTCTTCGTGGCGCAGCTCCGCACCGTGTTCGTCGAACACGCGCCAGCGCTCCGGTTGCAGTTCCGCATCCAGGCTCGCGCCGGGCGGGATGTCCATGATGCGGATCGCCGCGGGATTGGCGTAGGTGACATGGCCCGTCGCGTCGCGCACGAGGATGCCCTTGTCGATCACTTCCATCAGCTCGCGGTAGCGCACTTCGGCTTCCACGCGCCCGCTGAGGTCGCGTGCGACGGCCACGATGCGGCGCTGGCCTTCGTCGGTGAAACCGGCCGAATGCACTTCCACCGGGAAGCGCGTGCCGTCGGCGCGCATGTTGGTGACTTCCACGACGTAGGTGCCGCCGCGGTTGAGCGTTTCCCACACGGGGGCGAGGTGGTCGCGCGGGAGTTCGGGGTTCAGCGTTTCGATGCCGCGGCCGATGATGTCTTCGCGCGGGCGTTTGTACGCCGCGATGCCGGCCTTGTTGAGGTCGAGCACGGTGCCGTCCCAGTCGATGATGCTGACCGGATCGGGCACGGCATCGAACAAGGCGCGGAAGCGATCGCGTTCGGCGTCGAGCGCCGCGTTCGCGGCCTGGAGCGCAGCCTCCGCTTCGGCAAGCTTCCGGCGGAGCGCGTCGTCTTTCACGCGGCGGCGAACGCCTGGGTGACCTTGCTGCCGCTGCCGCGGCCGAGGAGGGCGGCGAGCCAGCGGCCTGTCTCGACGAGCTTGTCGAGGTCCACGCCAGTCTCCACGCCCATGCCGTGCAGCATGTACACGACGTCTTCGGAGGCGACGTTGCCGCTCGCGCCCTTCGCATACGGACAGCCGCCGGTGCCGCTCACCGACGCATCGGCCACGCGCACGCCTTCTTCCAGGCACGCGAGCAGGTTGGGCAGCGCCTGGCCGTAGGTGTCGTGGAAATGCACGGCGAGCGCGGCCATCGGCACCTCGGCCGCGACGGCGCGCAGCATCGCGCGCGCCTTCACCGGCGTGCCGACACCGATGGTGTCGCCGAGCGAAATCTCGTAGCAGCCCAGGTCGTGCATGCGGCGCGCCACGCGGACCACGTCGGCGACCGGCACTTCGCCCTGGTAGGGGCAGCCGAGCACGGTGGAGACATAGCCGCGCACGCGCACGCCGTCGGCCTTCGCGCGTTCGACGACGGGGCGGAAGCGTTCGATCGATTCGTCGATCGTCGCGTTGATGTTCTTCTTGTTGAAGGCTTCCGAGGCCGCGGTGAACACCGCGACTTCCTCGGCGCCCACGGCGCGCGCACGTTCGTAGCCCTGTTCGTTGGGCACGAGCACGGGATAGCGCACGCCCGGCTTGCGATGGATGCCGGCGAACACGTCGGCGGCATCGGCGAGCTGCGGCACCCACTTCGGGCTCACGAAGCTCGTCGCTTCGATCGTCGACAGGCCGGTGGCGGTCAGGCGGTCGATCAGCTCGATCTTCGCCGGCGTGGGCACCAGCGTCTTTTCGTTCTGCAGCCCGTCGCGCGGACCGACCTCGACGATGCGGACGAAATCGCGCACTCAGGGCTCCAGGGTGACGAGTACGGCGTCGGCGTCGACGAAATCGCCGGCCACGGCGCGCACTTCGGCGATGCGGCCGTCGCGCGGGGCCTTCAGGCTCAGCTCCATCTTCATCGCTTCGATCACGAGGACCTCCTCGCCGGCGCGCACGTCGTCGCCTGCACGGGCCTTCACCACGACCACGCGACCGGGCATCGGTGCCGTCACGCGATGGCCGCCGCCCGCGGCGGCGCCCGCATCGCGACGATACACCCCGACCGGCTCCAGTCGAAGGCGTCGGCGCCCGTCGTGGACGACCGTGCGATGCGCGTCGAGGTCGAGCGCGAAACGCCGGCCTTCGCCGTCGAAGCGCGCGCTCAGGGTGTTGTCGAGCAGGCGCGCGCCCGCGACCTCGGTGGTCGTGCCGTCGTGTTCGATGCGGTAGTCGCCGCCGCTGCCGTGCGCGGCGAGCAGGAGGCGTTCGCCGCGATGCAGGAACGCGAGGTCGCGCTTGCCGGCGTGGCCCAGGCGCCATCCGTCGGCGCTGGCCCAGGGTGAGGTCGGGTCGTCGGAGGCCGCAGCGGCGTCGCGCGCGGCCTGTTCCTGCGCGAGCAACTGCGCAGTGGCGCCGGCGATCAGCAACGCGCGGTCGACGTTCGCCTCCGGCATGAACTCGTCGAGGTGGCGGTCGAGGTAACCGGTATCGATGGTGCCGTTCACCACCGCGGGGTGGCGGACGAGGCGTTCGAGGAATTCGATGTTCGACTTCGGGCCACCGATCTCGCAGTGCGCCAGGGCGTCGCGCATGCGGGCGAGCGCCGACGGGCGGTCGGCGTCGTGCACGATGAGCTTGGCGATCATCGGGTCGTAGAAGATCGTCACGGTGTCGCCGGCGACCACGCCCGAGTCGATGCGCACGTGCGCATCCGCGGCGGGCAGGCGCAGGCGTTCGAGCTTGCCGGAGCCGGGGAGGAAGCCGGCTTCCGGATCCTCCGCATACAGGCGCACTTCGATCGCGTGGCCGTCCTGGCGCACCTGTTCCTGCGTGATCGGCAGCGCATCGCCGGCGGCGACGCGCAATTGCCATTCGACGAGGTCCAGGCCCGTGACCAGTTCGGTGACCGGGTGTTCCACCTGCAGGCGCGTGTTGATTTCCATGAAGTAGAAACCGGCGGGCTTGCCGTCGGCGTCGGACTCCACGATGAATTCCACGGTGCCGGCATTCACGTAGTCGATCGCGCGCGCGGCGGCGACCGCGGCTTCGCCCATCTGCTTGCGCAATTCAGGCGTGAGCACGGGCGAGGGGGATTCCTCGAGCACCTTCTGGTAGCGGCGCTGCGCGGAGCACTCGCGCTCGTTGAGGTGGATCGTGTTGCCGTGCGCGTCGCCGAAGACCTGGATCTCGATGTGGCGCGGATGGTGGACGTAGCGTTCGAGCAGCACGCGATCGCGACCGAAGGCGTTGCGCGCTTCGCGCTGGCAGGACTCGAGGTTGGCCATGAATTCGTCGAGCACACGCACCACGCGCATGCCCTTGCCGCCGCCGCCGTGCGCGGCCTTGATCATCAGCGGAAAGCCGATGCGCGCCGCTTCGCGCGCGAGCACGTCGGGTGCCTGGTCCACGCCGGTGTAACCGGGCACGACCGGCACGCCGGCCGCCTGCATCAATTCCTTCGCACCGGCCTTGCTGCCCATGCGACGTATCGAGGCGGCGCGCGGACCGATGAACGCCAGGCCCGCGGCTTCCACCGCGTCGGCGAAGTCGGCGTTTTCGCTGAGGAAGCCGTAACCCGGATGGATGGCCTGCGCACCCGAGCGCTTGGCCGCTTCGAGGATCGCTTCGCCGCGCAGGTAGCTTTCCTGCGGACGCGAGCCGCCGATGTGGAATGCCGCGTCGGCCAGGCGCACGTGCTGCGCGTCGGCGTCGGCGTCGGAGTACACCGCGACGGTGCGGATGCCGAGGCGGCGGCAGGTGCGGATGACGCGGCAGGCGATTTCGCCGCGGTTCGCGATGAGGACCGTATGGAACATCAGGACTCCGTCGTCCAGGCGGGGCGGCGCTTGCCGAGGAAAGCCGCGAGGCCTTCCTGGCCTTCGGGCGAAACGCGCAATGCGGCGATGAGGGCGGCGTTGTCGGCGTCGATGGTCGCGGCATCGCCCGTGTGCGCGATGCGACGGACGAGCGCCTTCGCCGACGCGGCGGCGATGGGGCCGGCCTGCAGCAGCAACTCGGATTGCTGCATGACGGCGGCATCGAGCGCCGCTTCGTCGTCGACCAGCATGTGGACCAGGCCGATGCGCTGCGCCTCGGCGGCGTCGAAGCGCTCGGCGGTCGCGAACCAGCGCCGCGCCTGGCGCGCGCCGATCGCGGCGATCACGTACGGGGAGATCACGGCCGGCAGCAGGCCCAGGCGCGCCTCGGTGAGGCCGAAGGTCGCGTTGCGCGTGGCGATGGCGATGTCGCAGCAGGCGACCAGCCCGACGCCGCCGCCGAAGGCCGCGCCCTGGATGCGGGCGATGGTGGGCTTGGGCAGCTCGTCGAGCGTGCGCATCAGCTTGGCCAGGCGCAGGGAGTCCTCGCGGTTCTCCGCCTCGCCGGCCGCAGCCATGCCGCGCATCCAGTTCAGGTCCGCGCCGGCGGAGAAGGACGCGCCGGCCCCTTCCAGGACGACCACGCGGATCGAGGGATCGCGGCCCAGCGCTTCCAGCGCCTCGGTCAGGCCCGCGATCAGGCCCGCGTCGAAGGCGTTGTGGAGCTGCGCCCGGTCCAGGCGCAGGCGGGCGACCGGGCCCTCGCGAAGCAGCTGAAGGGAATCGCGCATCAGGCCCAACCAAAGAGGGACAAAGGAGGCGAATCATAGCCGGGCAGTCGGTGCTATTCTTGAGAACAATTCGCATTTGCCGGAACCCCCGCCCGTGAGGCTCACCGACCTGCCGCGCCGTATCGCCGCCGCCGTCGAGCGCGTCGACGATCACATCCCCAACGACGCCATCGCGCGCCGCTTGCGGGAGCTTGGCTTCGTGGCCGGCGAACCGGTCGAAGTGCTCGCCGCCGGGCCGATCGGGGCCGAGCCGTTGCTGGTGCAGGTCGGCTTCACGCGTTTCGCGTTGCGTCGTGCGGAAGCCGATCGCGTGGTCGTGCGCCGCGCCGCGGAGGCCGCCGCATGAGCGCTGTCGATACGCTGCGCATCGCGCTCGTCGGCAATCCCAATTGCGGAAAGACGGCGCTGTTCAACCTGCTCACGGGCAGCCGGCAGAAGGTCGCGAACTACGCGGGCGTCACCGTCGAACGCAAGGAAGGCCGCTTCCACGCACCGTCGGGCCGCACGTATGCGCTGCTCGACCTGCCCGGCGCGTACAGCCTGCAGGCCGCGAGCCTGGACGAGGCGATCACGCGCGATCTGTGCCGCGGTTTCTATCCGGGCGAGCCCGCGCCGGATGTCATCGTGTGCGTCGTGGATGCGACGAACCTGCGCCTGCACCTGCGCTTCGCGCTCGAAGTGCGCGCGCTGGGCAAGCCGATGGTGCTCGCGGTCAACATGATGGATGCGGCCAAGCGTCGCGGCATCGAAGTGGACCTTGCAGCGCTCGAACGCGAGCTCGATGTGCCCGTCGTTCCCACCGTCGCCGTGCAGCGCCATGGCGCGCAGGCGCTGGTCGCCAGGCTCGACCAGATGGCGGGCACCGGCCACGTGCCGGCGCCGATGGAACATGTCGCGCACGATCCCGAAGCCCTGCATGCGGAAACGCGTCGCCTGCTTTCGCTCGCCGTCACGATGCCGCGCCGCACTGCCGAGATCGACGATGCGCTCGATCGCTGGCTGCTGCATCCGATCTTCGGCCTCGTCGCACTCGGCGTGGTGATGTTCCTGATCTTCCAGGCCGTGTACGCATGGGCGACACCGGTGATGGACCTCATCGACGCCAGCACCGCGTGGCTCGCCGAATGGGCGCGCACCACGCTGCCCGCCGGACCGCTCAACAGCCTGCTCGCCGACGGCATCATCTCCGGCGTCGGCGGCGTGATCGTGTTCCTGCCGCAGATCCTGGTGCTGTTCCTCTTCATTCTCGCGCTCGAGGAATCGGGTTACCTGCCGCGCGCGGCCTTCCTGCTCGATCGCATGATGGCGTCGGCTGGTTTGTCGGGGCGCTCGTTCATTCCGCTGCTTTCGAGTTTTGCGTGCGCGATCCCCGGGATCATGGCGACGCGTTCGATCCAGGATCCGCGCGATCGCCTGGCGACGATCATCGTCGCGCCATTGATGACCTGTTCCGCGCGCCTGCCCGTCTATGCGCTGCTGATCGGCGCCTTCATCCCGCAGCGAGCGGTGGGCTGGTTCAACCTGCAGGGGCTCGTGCTGTTCGCGCTGTACGCGGTCGGCATCCTCAGCGCGCTCGCGGTGGCCTGGGTGATGAAGAAGTGGCGGCGCGACAAGAGCGAGCATCCGCTGATGCTCGAACTGCCGTCCTACCGCATGCCGCATCCGCGCGACCTGGCGCTCGGCCTGTGGGAGCGCACGATGATCTTCCTCAAGCGCGTGGGCGGCATCATCCTCGCGCTGACCGTGCTGCTGTGGGTGCTGCTGTATTTCCCGAACGGGGGCGGCGACGTCACGCAGAGTTTCGCGGGCCGCATCGGCGAGGGGATGACCACGCTGTTCTCGCCGATCGGCTTCAATTGGCAGATCTGCATCGCGTTGATCCCGGGCCTGGCGGCGCGCGAGGTCGCGGTGTCCTCGCTCGCGACGGTCTATGCGCTCTCCGCGGCGGACGACGCGGCGGCGGCACAGGCGCTCTCGCCGATCATCGCGCACGGGTGGACGATGGCCACCGGGTTGTCGCTGCTGGTCTGGTACATCTACGCGCCGCAGTGCCTGTCCACGCTCGCCACGATCAAGCGCGAAACCGGTTCGTGGAAGCAAGTCGGCATCAGCGCCGGTTATCTCTTCGGGCTGGCGTATCTCGCTTCGTTGGTGACCTACCAGGTCGCCGTGGCGCTCGGAGCCGGCTGATGCACGCCTCGCTCACGCTGCAATACGTGGTCATCGGCATCGCCGTCCTCGCGAGCGCGGGCTACGTGCTGCAGTCGCGCTGGCCGGCGGGCGTGCGCCGCATGCGCATCGCGTGCGCGCTGCCGCTGGTGCGCGAGTCGCGACCGGGGTGGATGCGCAAAGTGGGGAAGTGGATCGCGCCGCGGGTGAAACCCGGCGGCGCGGGGTGCGACGACGGCTGCGACGGTTGCAGCTCGCACTGACGCGTTGACGCGGAGCTCAGTGGCGACGCTTGGCCTTCGCGCCCGTCGCTTCGGTCATTTCGACCTGCACGGAGAACGTGCGCTTTTCATCGGGCTGCAAGGCGCCCACGCCGATCACCTGGCGCACGATTTCCTCGCCGCGGTCGTTGCGGATCGAGAGCACCATCGAATACTCGAAGATCGTTTCGCCGTCCGGTGGCGTGATGGTGCCTTCGATCTGCAGCGGATGGATCGCCGTCTTCGCGCGCGCGATCGCGGCGTCGTCGTAGCGCAGGTGGCCCCGGCATGCGGGGCACACGCTGGCGCTTTCCAGGATCGTCGCCTTGCAGTGGGGGCAGGTGCGCGTGGCACCTGCCGTTCCCGGGCGCGCTGCGCTCATGCTCAGGCTTTCTTCTCTTCCCAACCGAACTCGACCTGGCCCCGCATGCGCGAGCCGGCCGCGACGGTGAACTGGGTCGCCTTGACGTCGCCGGAGAGCACGCCGGATTCGAGCAGGTCCACGCGCTGCGCCGACTCGATGTTGCCTTCGAGTTCGCCCGCGATGATGACCTTCTGCGCGCGCACGCCGCCGTTGAGCTTGGCGCCCTTTTCGATGGTCAGGTCGCCTTCGACGTTCACGTCGCCCTTGAACTGGCCGGCGATGCGCACATGGCCGGTGCCGTGGATCTTGCCTTCGATAGTGAGGTCGGCGGCGATCAGCGATTCGCTGATCTGGCGCGCAGCGCGCGCGGGCGCCGGCGCAGCGGCAGGCTGGACGGGCGGCATCGCGGCGGCGGGCGCCGTGTTCGACGCCTGCGTTTCCGGCGCCATGCGCACGGGTTCGGCGGGCGGCGGGACCGGCGTGTTACCGGTGGTCTTGGCGGGGGCCTGGTCTTTCCAGAGAGCCATGTGAAAGGTCCTGCGTACTGATGGGAACCGGGAGGCTAGCACCCGTCACGCCGCAATGACGCCGCACGAACGGCCAAGCGCTTCAGGCAGCGGACAGGA